>JBJENX010000119.1:0-10043 GCA_051880415.1 Lachnospiraceae bacterium
CCAAAAAGATATCGAAGACACATGGAATATTTATCTAATAACGATTATTAATGAGATTAAAAGAGTGCTTTTATTTTACCCCCCTTTTTATGCAGTATTTATCCGACTTTTTCCTGTACCGTAGCACTGTAATTATGAAAATCCGGCTGAACTGATATAAAATGAACGATATCTGATGTAGTAACATTAGGATTACCATCAATATAATTATTTAATAATTTTATTTGTTCCAGATTTTTTTTGCGTAATATATTACACCAAAAACAAAATCATCATATATATCACTAATTTTACAAATCTTTTCCATCAGGTCGGTCATAAGAAACACCTCCTAGTCAAAATATTTCTCATAGATATTATAATCATCAAATCCTCTTATTTCAAAAAATAGATTGTATATCTATTTTCTAAATCTAAAGAACGATGAATGGCAAAACTTTTTCCTTTATATTTAGTATAATAAACGTTATTTATTTCATGTACAATTTTTGATATTTCTTTTCCTCCAAATCTGCTTTTTCAAATTTAAAAGGAACGCCATTCATATCTGCTGATGCATCAGTGGTTTTGTGAATTGAAACTGGCACCTTTTTCATTAGGTGAGTGTGAGCAGTACTTTAAGAGTGAAAATATAATGTTGTCCAGATATGACATAGTTCAGTCATACATGATTACAGGTGGTATTCCATATTATTTGAGTTATTATCAGAGCGGATTGAGTTTGGCTCAAAATGTGGATGCATTATTCTTTGATAAAAATGCTCCGTTACATGATGAATTCAAAAGATTATTTCGAGCTATATTTAATAATTCGGAAATGATGATTTCGCTTATTCGAGCAATCGGATCCAAACATTATGGATGCACACGTTCAGAATTAGCTGATGCTGCGGGTATAGCTGCAGGTATAGCTGCAGGAGGTACATTAACCAATGCATTATCGGCATTAATAGCAAGTGATTTTATTATAAAATATGTTCCTTTTGGATGCAGTAAAAGAGAAGAACATTATAAACTGATTGATCCGTTTTGCATTTTTTATCTCAGATTTGTAGAGAACGAAAACAAATTAAGTAATGATTTTTGGCTTTCAAATATAGAATCGCAAAACATTGTAACATGGAGAGGAATAGCCTTTGAGAATGTTTGCTTTAACCATATAGAACAGATTAAGAAAGCACTGGGAATTAATGGAGTCAGCACAACACAGTCAGCATGGTCTAAACGCAAGGGAGATGAATACGGGACACAGATTGATATGCTTATTGAACGAAAAGACAATATTGTTAATATGTGCGAAATAAAATTTTATGGGACGGAAGTTGCTGTTGACAAGAATTACGATAAAGTTTTGCGTAACAGAATTTCTTTGCTTTCGGAAGAACTATCTCCTAAAATGGCGATTCATAGCACATTAATTACCACATATGGTTTGAAATATAATGAATATAGTGGAGCATTTGTTAAAGTGATAAATATGGACGCATTGTTTGATTGATTTATAAGCAATTTATAATCAGCCATAAAGCTGAAACAGATATACTTCGTGGCTGATTATGGCACGGAACTTTTCAAAAGCCACCAGAGAGGTATTTTATGAATACGATAGAAAAAATAAAATATACAAAAACAGGATTTGATTTTGAAAAAATGATCTATGGGGCAAAAGAAAATATTACCATTATTTCTGATGGACACGTTCAAATTCGAAGATATCCAGCAGGAGAGAGAAAATGTTCTTGGCACAAAGACATTTTTATTGAAGAAAATGAATATGAAAAATTGTGCAATCAAATTGAAAACTGTATTAATGCTGCAGATAGCTTAGATGATTGGTGCGATGATTGCGATGCTGTTTTATATCTTTCCCGTTCCTTTGGAAGAGAAGAATCTTTGCCTAGAGGGTTTGGAAATAGTGAAATGAGAATAAAAAATATTATGGATGAGTTCTATAGTAGATATATTGAAAAGGAATAATGGTATGAATATCCACCATCCACTGCTGTTTGATAGTCGTTTTATCTGCATATAATTATATATAATATGCAGATTTTTATTGAGTATCTACATATTATTTTTTTTGATTGTGCAAATGTCAGGTTTAAGCTATAATCATAGGTGGGGAAGAAAGAGAAACAAAAGAGGGGTTATTTGTATGACATATTGGAATTTATCCTTTGATGTTGCAGCGATTTTCTTTTTGCTGCTTATTTTAATATGGTATTTTAGTGAACGACGGGTTCCTATTCGAAGTCACAGAATTTTTCTGATATATCTAATGTCTACCTTAGCTGCGACCAGCTTGGAGATTATAGCAACCTTGATGGCAAGGAATATGGATAAGGTGGGTTATTCGGCATTTTATAATGTATTGACGCTTCAGACTTTCGCGATTAATATGATTCCAATTTCACTTTCTTATTATCTGCTGGTGTTGGCACATGTAGATGTAAAGAAGATAAAGCCGTTACGTCTTTTTTATTGTGGTGCTATTTTGACAGATGTTATTATTCTGTTATTGAATCCCATATTCCGTTGGGCATTTACCTTTGAAAATGAAATGTATGCAGTTTATCATATCGGTTGGGTCATGTATGCCATTGATGCGGTAATGATTGGAATTTGTGTGGTTACGATTATACGGTTTAAGCAGAATTTCCAGTTTCTCCGTTTTATTCCGTTGATGTTTAATTTGATGTGCGGAGTTGTAGCATGTGTTGCCCAGATATTCTTCTATTATCCGGTGTTAAATCTAATGCTGGTGGCGTTTTCTATGACGTTGTTCCATTATCAGCAGAACTCTGGAACTGTGACAGATGCAGTGACCGGATTGTTTAACCGGAGATTTTTGGGAGAGTATGTACATAACAAATTTCTTGAACATAAGCGATTTGGTGTTATTGTTGTGGCAATGGATGATTTTAAGTTTGTCAATAAGACCTATGGTGTGGAGACAGGTGATCGCCTGCTATATCAAATAGGGCATTTTCTGGAACGGATGCCGGGAAATAGAACAGTTTTCCGTTTTGGCTCTGACCAGTTTTGCGTTGTGGTAGACAAGCATGTAGAGAATATGATGGATATGGCAGAGCAGATTCAGGAGCGTTTTCGACATCCTTGGTTTAATGATACCCAGACTGCAATTATGTTATCCGGTTCTATTTGCTGTATGGAATGTCCCAGGGATGCACAGTCTTATGGTGAATTAGTTGAAGTTGTGGATTACTCCATGAGTATTGCGAAGAAGACCAGGAAGGGTAAGATTACGACGGTCGGTGAGATTGAGCTTGATATGATTAAACGGGATAAAGCCATTGAGAAGGCTGTTAAACTAGCGCTTGACCGAGATGAGCTTATGGTGTATTATCAACCGATTTTTTCAGTGACAGAAGGTATTTATAATTCAGCTGAAGCTTTGGTGCGGTTACATGATGAAGAACTTGGCTGGATTTCTCCGGAGGATTTTATTCCGATTGCGGAGAAGAACGGCTTGATTGTGGAAATGGGCGAAATGATTTTAAAGAAGGTTTGCCAGTTTATTCGGGATTTTGAACTTGCAAAGACCTCTGTGAAGTACATTGAGGTGAATATCAGTCTGGTACAGCTGATTCAGCAAAATTTTGCGGACCGGGTGAAGGAGATTTTAGAAGAATACGAGGTTTCGCCATCCCAGATTAACATCGAAATTACAGAGACTGCAACGGGGAATGGTGTAACTACCATTTCAGACAATATTAATGCGTTAGTTGATTATGGTATTACATTTTCCTTGGACGATTATGGTTCCGGTAATGCAAATATTGACTATATCAATCATATGCCATTTAAGATTATCAAGATTGATAAATATATTATATGGGATTCCTTTAATAATAATAAAGCAAGCGTTACATTGGAATACACGATTGGAATGTTGAAGGCATTGGAGTTGCTTATTGTGGCAGAGGGTGTTGAGACAGAAGAAATGAAAATGCAGTTAGAAGAGATAGGCTGTCACTATTTACAAGGATGGTATTATTCAAAAGCAGTTCCACCAGAGGAATTTATGGGTATTTTGCAAGCTGGTTGTTGAATACACCGGATAACTCGGAAGGTATCTGCAAAAAATACAATTAAAAACTTGGTTTTTGTGGATATGTTCTTATTTGAGCATATCCTTTTTTGTGGAGTTCTGTGTGATATTTTCTAAAATGCGAGGTAATATATTGATTAGGCTTTCTTTGTGTGATACACTTCGATTGAATTGACACCATTTAGTGATACGGAGCTAAGCGTATATAAATCACTATTTTTAGATTACTGTGTGCTTGGGGGAATGCCGGATGTCAAATCAAATAATAACAGCTCTAAGTCTTTGGCTGCTTTGATAAAAAAACGGGATTAGAATAATTAGGGGGGGACTTTGAACCAATGAAAAAATATAATACAAAGAAATTAAAAAAAATACATTTGTTTCCGCTGTTATTTGTTTTATTTATCGTAATTATAACAGTTGGGGTTGCAATTGCTTTAATAACAGAGGGATTATTCTATAATCTGACAATGGGAAAAATCAGTCAGGGGTATAAACTGGCCCAGGGCTTTTATAGTCAGATGAAGGAGTATGACGTGAATGATTCGACTGCCATGGAGGAAGGATTCCGGCAATATGAAAATGTGGTAACAGATGTAAAGGGTATTACGGTTAAAAATGAGGATACTGTTATATGTACTGTGGGAGAGGGTATGACAAATCAGATTACTGATATTGAAACATACATGTCTTTTGTAGATGAATCCGGTGAATCAGATGATTACAGATTATATTTAGATACAACCACAAATTCATGTTTTGAATTGTTTAGAACGGGAAATTTTGCGTTTCTGGAAAAGGTGATGCAGGATACATTCTTGGCGGAAAACGAGGATGAAATACATAATATCAATGATTACTTGATTAGACCTGTATTTCCACAAGCCTGTTATTACGGATTTAAAAATGAGGATGGTACTTTTACATACATTACAGTCATGATATATATAACCTTGCAGGATATTATGGTGGTTTCACTTGTGGGCGTTAGTATGTTTTTGATTTGTTTTATTTACTTTGTATTTGTAATTTATATGCTGATTAAGTTTGTAAGAAATCAGAGCAGATTATTAAAGCTATATTATGCAGATAAGGAAACCGGTGGCAGAAACTGGTATTATTTCCTTGAAAAAGCAGCCAAGAAAATGAAACGATACAGACGGAAGGGGACCAATGCTGCAGTGGTTCATATTCGTATGGAAAAATACAGAAGCTATTGTTCATGCTATGGAGACAAGGAAGGCAGGCAGCTGGTAAGTGATTTTTATGATGTGATTCGTAAATATCTTACCAAAAAAGAAGTGTTTGCAAGACATGAAATGTGTGATTTTGGTATGTTACTTTGCTATGACTCCCAAGAACAATTATTAGAACGCATTAGGAATTTAATGGATTGTATGGATGAGCAAAGACCGGATATCACATTATATTTTAAGGCTGGCGTTAATATATTAGATGAGGAACTTATTGACCCGGCAGAGAGCTATAACCGTGCCACAACGGCGAGAAATAAAATAGAAGAATCCAATACAGAAATGATTGGTATTTTTACCCAGCAAATGAAGGAAGACCTTCTTTGGGAGCGAAAAGTGGAAAATGAAATGGAGAAGGCTTTACTTAACCATGAGTATAAAGTTTATTTACAGCCAAAGTATTCTGTTGGTGATGAAAAACTGGCAGCGGCTGAAGCATTAGTAAGATGGCTTCATCCTACAGAAGGTTTGATTCCGCCATATAAGTTTATTCCGATTTTTGAAAGAAATGGTTTTATTACAAAGCTTGATGATTATATGATTGCTGAGGTGGCAAAACTTCAGGCAAATTGGATTGCACAGGGGAAACGGATTGTACCAATATCAGTCAATGTATCCAGAGCACATTTTACAAGAGAGGATTTGGCTGAGCATATTTGTAGCATTGTGGACAGCTACAAGGTTCCTCGTGAAGTGATTGAATTAGAATTAACAGAGAGTGCATTCTTTGATGATAAGCAAACCTTAATCGGGATTGTGAACAAAATGAAAGCCTGTGGATTTTCTGTTTCCATGGATGATTTTGGTGCAGGATATTCATCCCTTAACTCCTTAAAGGATTTGCCAATTGATGTGGTAAAGCTTGATGCAGAGTTTTTTAGGGGAAATGACACGGCAGGAAAGGGAAAAGTAATTGTAAGTGAAGCCATTAGTCTTGCAAAGAAATTAAATATGGGTATCGTGGCAGAAGGTATTGAAACAAGAGAACAGGTTGATTTCCTTGCTGAACATGATTGTGATTTGATTCAGGGATATTATTTTGCAAAACCCATGCCGGTAGAGGAATTTGAGACAAAGGTTGAAAAAGATGGAGTTGATTTTTGTTGAAAATATTTGAGAATCTTTTGTTGTGCTTTGCATTTTTAATAGTGATATGATACAATACCTTGTTGTTGATATGATTATGAATACATAAGCTTGGACGCAAGACAGGAGAGTGGATAAATTGAATTGTAATGCTACAATATACATTTTATTATGTGATAACGACAAATCCTTTTTGGAACAATTTAAAGAATTAATTATTTCCCTTTATAAACAAAAAGGAATTGCGGTAAATGTTGGTTATGTTACATCAGCAGATGAGCTTTTTCTTGAATTAGAAACCAAGGGAAGACCGGATGCCTTGTTTATAGATATTGAACTTGAAACGGATAATGGAATAGATATTGTTTCTAAGATTAGAGAGACTGACCGTTATTTGGATATAGTGTTTGTTTCAGCCTATGACAGATATTGTTATGACTCATTTAAACAAAGACCTATAGGATTTTTAAGAAAGCCCATTGTTGAGGCAGAATGTCAGAAGCTATTAAATGATATTTATTATGACAGATACATAGAAAATCGGATGTTTGCAATAAAAACGGGAAAACGAATTGTAAATGAAAAATATTCGGATATTATATATATAGAAAGTGACCGGAGGTATGTCACATTTTTTTGCGCAGATGGAAGAGAACATAAGATGAAGGCGAAATTAAACAACATTGAAAAACAGTTAAAGACTGCAGATGTTATATTTTTAAGAATTCATCAGTCTTTTTTGGTAAATTTAAAACATGTGCATATTTTTGATTATGACAAGGTGATTATGTCAAATGATAAGGAGCTGCCTATCGCATGTGAACGAAGAAAAAATATACGAAATATTTATTTTGATATATGCCTGGGGGGAGAGAATGATGGTACTAACGATAATAAATAATATATTTTTTGCATTTATGCTGTATATATATAATGTATCATTATACGAAGTTAAGAAAGATAAACGTAAATATTTGTTATTAGGATGGGGAATAATTGTATTTATGCTTTCTCTTCAAAAAGTTAGTGACATAAATATCCCTTTATTGAATATTTGTTTAGGAATTGTACCTTATATGGTTATTACATATCTTATGTACAACACAACATGGAAACGGGGATTATTATATACGTTTTTCTTTTATATTACCGGCATGATTTGCGAATTGATATGTTATGTATTTTTCTATTGTTTGTTAGAAAACCATAATATGGATAAGCTAGAGATATTAATAGAAATATCATCTAATTTACTCGTTTTTGTTGTGTTAAGAATCTTTATTCTTATTTCATCCAAAGAACAATATGAAATTAAGCTTACGGATTTTATTGGGATTTTTATTATTCCTTTTGGAAGCATTATTCTTATATTGGATTTATGTAGTCCGTCATTAAATAATGAATATTTTAGGGTTGTTGTGGCAATTTGTGTATTATTACTATTTAATATTTCTAATTATTATTTGTACATTAAAATACAGGAAAATATCAGGCTGGAGTATAGGACAGAGCTTTTAGAGAAGAAAAATAAGGATTACATTGATGAGTGTAAAAGAATAACTGCACTATGGGAGAGAATTAGTGAATTTCAGCATGATATGAAATATTTTTCAGAGATTGATAAGTTAAGATGTTCTGACTTTATTAATGCATCAGGATTTAATCATATTGTCTCAACATCAGGCTGTGTAATGCTGGATGCAATTATTAATAGTAAAGCCTCCTATGCAAAACAGTATGGCATTAATTTTGAAGTGGATATTGAGTTAGTATTTGATGTTGATTATCTGTTAGATGATGTTAGTGTTCTGTTATATAATCTGATGGATAATGCAATTGAAGCAAATAAGAAGAATCAGGGACAAAAATATATTAAACTAACCATTAAAGGTGATTCGCGAAACGAAAAAACATGGATTATTAAAATTATGAATCCTTATGAAACGGCAATTAAAAGAAGTAATAATGGAGAGTATATTACAAGTAAGGAAGACAAACGGATGCACGGATATGGATTAAAGAGTATTAAACAGATTGTTGAAAAACATAAGGGTGAAATAAAGATTGAAGATTCTGAAAATATATTTAAAGTCAGTATTATGTTGTTTGATGTATGACAATGAACGAAACTTACATTTTTCCTCGACGAAACTTACAAAATTGTTCGTGGCGTGTTGTAATAGTGTATAATAAATTTGCTATGAAAACAAAAATGTTAAAGTTCATGTACATGTTATCAACATTTATGTTGGTGATTTCTGCATCTGAGTATTGTTTTTGTTTCTTTCATCAACCTAAAGTGCCGGAGAATTTGAATAGATTTTCTAAGATAAAATAATGTATGAAAATCTAAAGAAAAAAATTGTGCAAGATATGGTAAATAACGGTATGATTGAAAAGGAGGATACCGAACTATATTGCTTTGGGATTGATGCACTAAAAACATATGTAGGTGCAATTGTAATGACTTTGGGAATTGGATTATTGATGCATTCCTTTTGGGAGAGTCTCATTTTTTTCATTTCCTTTAAGTCACTTCGTGTTGAGGCCGGTGGATTTCACGCCTCTAGTAATGTAAAATGCATAATCATTTCAATTGGTATGCTTGTGACTTCATTTTATATGATTAAAAACGTACTTATATTGTTTCCATTAATTGCAGTAGTTATGTGCTTTATATTATCTGTTGTGGTGGTTTGGCTATATGCCCCTTTGCCTGATGAGAATAAGCCCATTAATGAAAAAGAGACAGTATATCATAGGAGAAAATCCAGATGTATTGTAATAATGGAGACTATAATTGCCATGATGTTATATAGCAGATTCAAATATGTATCTATAACAATTATGATGGCTGTGTTTGTTGTCACATTATCTCTTGTTGCATGGAAGATTGTGCGTAAATTAAAAAAATAAGAAGTTTACGGGAAAAGAGCATCTGATGCTCTTTTCTTGTTTATAGGGGAATTAATTGATATATTTTTGAATTAAATTGTTGATTTATTAGAATACAATATAAATATTTTTAAGGATTATGCACTTAAAATCAAGGATTATTACATTTACGGTTTTAAGTGTTTTTTTTATGGTAGAATACGGCATATGATAACGAAATGCTTATGTTTTCTGTTGAAATATTGATTGATATTTAGTTTGAAAAGAAAAATTCAAAAACAGAAACATATGTGTCATCATTCTCTGTTATAGCAGATTAAAAAGATAGGAAAAACTTATGTACGAAATTACAATACGTCAAAAGGGAAAAGATATAGATATAAGGGTTCTTCCCAATCAAAGAATAAGGGCAGTATTGCAAGTATTAATAATAAATGGACATATATCGGGGACTGTGGATGAGATGTATGTTTATTCAAAGAGAAAGCAGAAATTTTTAAATCAGATGATGACATTTCGTCAGGCTGGAATATATTCGGGGGATATATTGGAATTACAATAAGAAGATTAATTATTAGTGATAAGAAGTGATTTGGTTGAGGCAGAGGAACTGGCAGATAATATTATTACATGGATAGAATTAAATGGTTTATCAAAAAATTTTTTAAAGATAATGAGGGGAGATATTATGTATGCAAAAGAAAAATTAAGGAATTTTATTTTTCTCATGGTGTTTT
>JBJENX010000120.1:0-1951 GCA_051880415.1 Lachnospiraceae bacterium
TCCGACAAATTTCTATTTATCGAATTATTATTTTTTATTTTTTCATCTAGAATTCGAATAATATTTGATATTTTTACTTGTATATTAAGTTCCGGAATCAGACACTCTATTTTATTAAGTATTTCCTGTGTTAATAGTGGTTGGCTCGTACCTATATGTCTATAATTCAAATGTAAACTCTTCAACAAATAGAAAGCATAATATATATTTATATCCGATTTAGGAACAGCTGATATTGCATTATCAGAAATCCAACAGTCATTTGGTTCGTAATAAACGCTTCCACAATATGCCCCCACACGCCCAATAATAATGCAATTACTATAATTAGAAGAATTAGTATATCCCAATATTCCATTTCCACCATAAACCGGAACATCACCTTCATCTGCAAGACGCTTTTTTCCATTTTTAAATGTAATTATGTCTCCTAACATAACTCTTTTCATTTCGATCATATTATTCCTCACAATCAATAACAAAGTATGGACTCATACTATGTTTTGAAGCCTCTCCTAAAATCGCCCCTGACGAAGTAACTTTACAACGTGCCATAATATTCTTAGGTACTTCTTCAATCCTAATAATCCTAAACCAAGTTTTAAATTTATCAGCTATATCATGATAATAATCTGGAAACTCATTTTTCATTGGCTGTTCTCTACTAATCTTGTCAATATATGCCCAATATCTTTTTATTCCACAACTATGAATCAACAATATTTTGGGCGCTTCTTGTGATAAAATTAAATTAATATTCTTCTCTGAAACAGCACTTCCCATTTTTCCATAATAAACATATCCGTTTACATCAATTAGCTTTTGATGCTCTGAAATTGTTCCATCTTCTGGAGCAAAGTTTTCAGAAAATCTTAGAGCCAAACTCTTAATCATATGATCACCTACCCTATATATTTTCTATGTGCATTTTTCACATTACTCTGCTTAACCATAGCATAATGTAATGTTGTATCTATTTTTGAATGTCCCAGCAGTTTCTGCAACTGTTCAATAGGCATTCCTTTATCAATTGCAACCGTCGACATTGTTCTTCTAAACTTATGTGGATGTACTTTATGTATCTTTAATTCTTTCCCTATTTTTCGTAATCTACATTCCACTCCACCAATCTGCAATCTGTTATGTGGTGAACGCAGTGAAACAAATAAAGCCGGATTATCATCATCTCTACTCTCTAAATATTCTTCCAAATGCAATTTCGCCTTTGCATCAAAATAAACTATTCTTTCTTTTTCTCCTTTTCCCAAAACAACACATTCTCTTTCAGTAAAATCTATATCATCTCTATTAAGCAAAACCAATTCTCCAACTCTCATTCCAGTAGAGGCAAGCATATCAATAATTGCCAAATCCCTTGGTTCTGAACAATAATCCCTTAATTTTTCCATCTCTTCATCTGAATACGTTTCTTTAACAATAAGTGTTGTTTTTAATTTATGTATTCGCCGTACAGGACTTTTCAAAATATAATCTTCATCTTCAAGCCAACCGAAAAAACTTGAAAGATTTCTTCTTACATTATCAACAGTAACTTTTGATGCATTATTTATTTTCTGATAGGTAGATAAATAACTTCTCAAATCATCGGTTGTAACATCCCTAAAATCTTTGTTTAGAATCTTTAACATTGCTTCTATTGTATTGTTATAGTAGCGTAATGTTTTTTCCGAACAACCTTCTAATCGTTTGGCTGATAAAAAAGCATTTTTCATATCTACGTTACTTACTTTCTTTACTTTATCAACCATCACACAGCTTTCTAGTGTATTTTTGAGTATCACCAATTGCTCGGCATTTAGATGTGGCACCATCACATGCATTATTTCATTAACTTCACTTTGAATCATCATCATTCCTCCTTTTTAAGAAATGATAACAATCTCTTAATCAGAGTACCACTTATAAAATAAATGATAATTTATCTTACTAA
>JBJENX010000121.1:0-1950 GCA_051880415.1 Lachnospiraceae bacterium
ATTATAAAGCCGATAAAATGATGGTAGTTACCAATAGTTATTTTACTTCTGCAGCATATAAGCTTGCTGCAGCTAATGATGTGACTTTATGGGATAGAAACAGTATTAATCAGTTTTTTAAAATTAAGAAAGGGTGATGGTATGGAAAAGGAAGCAAAAAAGGTAATTGAGGAACT
Source organism: Lachnospiraceae bacterium (assembly GCA_051880415.1). GTDB lineage: Bacteria > Bacillota > Clostridia > Lachnospirales > Lachnospiraceae > CAG-590. The sequence goes on from JBJENX010000121.1 coordinate 177, forward strand.
TGGGATAGTAGAGGAGAATGACAAAGTAGTTCCTATTGATGATGTGGAAAATGAATGGGAAGAAATCCCGGATGATTGGAAGGGTGATGATTAATGGCAGGTAATTTTGATAAGATTATGGATGAACGGAAAGAACTTGTAACTATGATTATCGAAAATATGAATAAGGGTTTTATCTTTGGAAGAAGTAAATGGGATAGAACAGCATTTCAAATTTATAATCCTGTTTCAAATGTAAAATATAAGGGAATTAATAAAGTTAAGCTTTATATGATAGCAGATAAAATGGGATATCAGGATAATCGTTGGATGACCTTCAAACAGGCGAAAGCTGCAGGCTATAAAATCAAACAGGGTGCAAAAGGTGTTCGGCTTGAAAAATATATTTTCGAAAAGCAGGTAGAAAAAGAAAATCCGGATACCGGAGAAATCGAGAAAACAACTGTTAAAAGTAAGCCTATGATTAATACATTTATAGTGTTTAACGGAACCCAGATAGAGGGATTGCCGGCGATAGAGTATCCTGAGCCTGTTTCGGATAGTGAAGTGTGGAATACTGCAGATCAGTTGATAGCCAGTAGTGAATGTCCTATTACAGAACTTCCACAACCCCAGGCATTTTATAGTCCCAGTCAGGATAAAATTACATTACCACCCAGAGGAACATTTATAAGTCCGGAAGCATTTGCAAGCACATTAGTTCATGAGATGGTACACAGTACCGGGCATGAAAGCAGATTAAATCGAAGTATAGTTAACAGTTTCGGCTCACCAGAGTATGCATTGGAAGAATTACGTGCAGAATTGGGAGCTTTTTTTATGGGTTCTGATTTAGGTTTGGAAGGAAGTGAGGAGCTTCTTGATTCCCATACCGTATATTTGAAAAGCTGGATTCAGGCATTGGAAAATGATCCGAATGAATTGTTTAGGGCTGCAGCTGATGCACAAAAGGCGGTTGAGAGGCTTACAGGTAATTTAGAACGATATAGGGAACAATTAACTGAAGCAGCTGCACATCAGGATATAGCAACCCTGCAACAGTATGAACAATTTACACAGTTACATCATTCTAAAATATCTTCATTAGATGCAGAATGTAAATCTATTGTTATAAATGCCTTTGGTGGACCGGGATCCGGCAAATCAGTGTCCTGTATGGATATATGCCAGCAATTGAAAAAGTTGGGATATAATGCTGAATATGTTCAGGAATATGCAAAGGAATTAGTATATGCTGAAGACTGGGAAACACTGGATGGGTCTCCTCAACATCAGTTTGAGATTCTTAAGGAACAGTTAGGACGTATTGACAGGCTATATGGTAAGGTTGATTTTATTGTGACAGATTCACCAATTCTTCTTAATGGTATATATAATAGGGCACTTACACAAGCTTATGATCAGATGATTACCTCCCTGTATAAAGACTTTGAAAATTTTACATATTTTGTAGAAAGGGATTCATCATCTTATCAGCAGGAAGGACGTATTCAGGATTTGGCAGAAAGCCAAAAGCTTGACCAGGATATTAAGAAGCTTCTTGTCGATAAAGATATTTATTACGGTACGTACAATCATGACACGATTGATAAAATTGTGAATAATTCAATTGCTACTTATAACCGGATTAATAACGTGGTAAAGGAAGCAGAATCATTGAATGGAGGGGATGAAATGTTAGAACCCATAAAAATGGATTTAGATGAGTATTTAGGAAGTAAGGGTTTATCTTCTCCTGTCAGTGATTATACACTTGATAAGTTGAAAATTCCAA
>JBJENX010000122.1:0-1948 GCA_051880415.1 Lachnospiraceae bacterium
CAATACAAAAGGAAAGAATGGTAGTAAAAATGTAGAAGGAGTGTCGGGGAAGGTAGTTGGGAGTGGTTTAGATTCTATTATTAAGAATGGGAAGGTTTCAATAGATGATTTGAAAGCTAATCCAAGTTTATTTAGCGGAAAATCAGTAGATGAAATAGCACAAGCTCTTACAGACGCTGGTTATGATGTAACAGTAAAAGCATCTACAAGGTCAAGAAGTGGAGCACAGATAATAAAGATAAACAACCCCGGCGGAGGAAAAAATATTTCTCAAGTTCAAGTTTCGCCAGGTGGTGGAAGACATGGAAGTAGTCCGTATGTAAAAATCAGTACTACAGACCAAGGTATAATAAAAATAATAGATGGTCCAGAAAGGCTCTACAAAACAGATGGAAAAGAAACTTCAACAATTATTTTTTCGGGAGGTAACTAATATGTTATTAGATAATACAGCTCCAATTATACCTTTTAGGGGATTTGGAGATATAAAATTATATAGTACAAGAGATGAGCTGAGTGATTTATTGTCATTAAATAATGTTGAAACTGTGGTGATTAATGAGAATTGGATTCGATATGACATTCAAAATAGTGTAGAATTATTCTTTCATCTTGGAAATGATAAATTATTTCGAATAACAACACTAGATAATTATAAGGGAAAGTTATTTGAAAAAATAGGAGTTGGAACTACAGCAGAAGATATGTTAAAATTTGAACCATCTTTTATTTATGATGACTTTGAAGAAGTATGGGAGTCTGACAAAGGTGTGTTTATTGAAATGGATGCTGAAACAAATAAGGTTAGATGGATTTCGGTATACATACCTGAGTTGGATTTAGAAAACTTTGAAGATTGTAAATGGTAAATAAAAATTTAAATTGTGTGAAGCCAGTAGACAAAAAAATCTACTGGCTTCATCATGTTCAAAATTATCTAAGATAATGGATTTTTGTAAATTATAGGATTTTCTGCTCCATAGAAGTCCATTGAAATTGAGTATTTGCATCATACCGTCGATTGCTTATCATTAACTCTGTATCGTTATCAAAGCGGATTTTCTAGAAGTTGTAACCTTTATTCATAAAATACTGCCCCAGTTTCATCTTCATAATATGTTCCGCATTTGCCGTATGGAATGCGTTGTCTGACTTTGGCGGTGTACTTCGGCAGTAGTACAAAAATGGATATTCAGCGTTTTGTAGGAAGCCAGCTACTTTCTGGTGGAAAGGCTGATATTTGTAATCAGTAACAGCACAAGTATGCTCTGAACCGATGTGTGGCACATCCAGAAGTAGTAGTTTTTCTGTATCATCGTTTTTAAATATCCGAGACAGTCCTGCTGTGTAATGACAGAATTCTGCAATTTCAAGTGTGCTGGTAAGAATCTGAAGACTCGTTCTATGATTTTACCAGCCCTTTCCAGTATTACCTTATCAATACACTGGACGATGAACATCTTGTAAGCAATATCGATATCACAGTCAACCTTGTGGTAATTCACATGCTTTTCTGCATAATCATTAATTGCTTTTTTGTATGCAGATAACTTTGGATTCTTGTTTTCTGGCTGTTTGGTGAATGAGAGGTCGGATTCCAGAAGTCGTTTTATCAGCTTCAGTGGTTCAGTCTTAATCACATTTAGAAAATTGGTTCTTAGAGGATTAAGGTCATTCAAGACAACAGATTTCCAAGGATATGTTTTTAATCCCCAAAATAATGAACCAGTAGCACAGCACCCATGCCGGATTGAATCCTAAGGATATTAGTGGAACTTTAAAAGTTCGTCAGTCAAATCTGACGGGAGTGTGCCGAAAGTGTACATGGTGCGCAAGTGACTGGACGTAGTAATTTTGTTATAAGGGATGGAAAATATATAGAATAATAGGAGAGAAGGATACAATGTAATTAAAGTGCAATCATATCGGGATGCTGGCATAAATTATG
>JBJENX010000123.1:0-1937 GCA_051880415.1 Lachnospiraceae bacterium
CCTGAGAAATTGTAACAATCAAATCCTTCCCCAGATAAAATTCTACAGGATATATAGCTTCTTAATCCGCTTTGGCACATCACATACACTGGTTTTGACTTATCAAGCTTATCAATGTTTTCTCTTAAATCATCTACAGGAATATTGATAAATCCGTCCACATGACCTCTTGCATATTCACCTTGCGTTCTTGTATCAAGAAGTGTCACACTTCCATCTCTTGGCAGCTTGTCCAATTCATCATAGTGGAACTGTTTTACAATTCCGCTTTCAATATTCTCAATCATAAATCCAGCCATATTTACCGGGTCTTTTGCAGAGGAATAAGGCGGAGCATATGCCAAATCCAAATCCTTAAGCTCTGTTGCTTTCATACCGGCACTAATTGCTGTTGCTATTACATCCAATCGCTTATCAACACCATCGTAACCCACAATCTGTGCTCCAAGGATTTTTAAAGTACTCTTTTCATACACAACCTTCATGGTCATGACTTTTGCACCGGGATAATAGCTTGCATGGGAAGCCGGAGACAGCACCACTCGTTCATATTGAATTCCTGCATCCTTTGCAGCTTTTTCAGTGAGTCCTGTACTGGCAACCGTCATATCAAACAGCTTGATAACAGAAGAACCCATGCTTCCTTTATAATGACTGTCTAATCCGCAAATATTATCTGCCACGATCCTGCCTTGCTTGTTTGCAGGACCTGCTAAAGAAATAACCGCATTATTTCCCGTAACTGTATGCTTTACTTGTACTGCATCTCCTACCGCATAAATATCCGGCACGGATGTTTCCATTTTATCATTTACAACAATCGCTCCCTTAATACCAAGCTCAAGACCAATCTTTTTTGCAAGTGTAGTTTCCGGGCTGACACCGATTGCCATCAGAACCATATCCGCAGGGATAGGTTCATCATCTTTTAGAAGAACCTGTAAATCTTCCTTCTCATCAAATCCAATTACATCGCCACCAAGCTTTAGACTTATTCCTTTACTGCGCAGCTTGTTATGTACAAGAGTTGCCATATCATAGTCTAGGGTGTTCATAAGCTGTTTCGGTCGTTGTACTATTGTCACCTTAACACCAAGGTCACATAAATTTTCCGCAACCTCAAGTCCGATAAATCCACCACCGACCATAACTGCCGTTTTTGGTTTCTTCTCTTCTACAAAGCTTCGTATTTTCAATGTATCTTCTACTGTTCGTAACGTAAAAATCTTCTCATTTTCTATTCCAGGAAGATTCGGCATTACCGGTCTTGCTCCCGGTGATAAAATCAATTTATCATAAGATTCCTCATATACTTTTCCGGTATCCAGATTATGAACGGTAACCGTTTTCTTTTCAGCATTGATGTCTGTCACTTCATGATGAACCTTCATATCTATGCGAAATCTTTTTCCTATGCTTTCCGGTGTTTGAAGTGTCAGTTCTTCCTTATCCTCAATCACACCGCCAATATAATAAGGCAGTCCGCAATTTGCATATGAAATGTATCCGGAGCGTTCAAAAACGGTTATCTGTGCATGTTCATCTAATCTTCTAAGTCTGGTTGCTGCTGTTGCACCACCTGCAACTCCACCAACAATTACAACCTTCATCCTTTCACAACCTTTCCTCTGTAAGAACTAATACCTCCAATATTGGTAACATTTAAATATCCCATCTGTTTCAATGCAGATGTAGCACTACTGCTTCTTGCCCCACTTTGGCAATATACAAACAAAGGTGTATTTTTATCAGTTATTTTTGCAAGAACTTTCTCTATCTGTTGAAGAGGAATATTCTCACTATTCTCAATGTGTCCGGATTCATATTCTTCCTTTGTTCTAACATCTAACAACACTGCCTTTTCTGTTTTCAGAAATTCCTGGACTCCTGCATTGATATCTGCTTGTTTTAAAAATCCGAAAATACTCATTGTAACA
>JBJENX010000124.1:0-1937 GCA_051880415.1 Lachnospiraceae bacterium
GGTTTGGTAACCATGGAGCAGAATTACTGTAGAAGTACCAACGGATTGCATCTGCGCCATAAGCATTTAATGCTTCCATTGGATCAACCGCATTTCCTTTGGACTTACTCATCTTATTACCGTCTTTATCTAATACGTGACCTAATACAATGACATTCTTATATGGTGCCTTATCAAAAATCAGGGTTGAAATAGCCATTAACGAATAGAACCATCCACGGGTCTGGTCAACTGCCTCTGAAATAAAGTCAGCAGGGAAGTTCTCCTCAAAGATATCCTGATTCTCAAATGGATAATGCCACTGTGCAAATGGCATAGCGCCTGAGTCAAACCAGCAGTCAATAACCTCAGGAACACGCTTCATCTCGCCGCCACAATCCGGACAAACAACGGTTACGTCATCAATATATGGACGGTGAAGCTCAATATCATCAGGACAATTCTTACTCATGCTCTTTAACTCTTCAATAGAACCGATTGCATGCTGCTTACCGCAGGAACACTGCCAAATGTTAAGAGGTGTTCCCCAATAGCGATTACGGGAAAGTCCCCAATCCTGTACATTTTCAAGCCATGCACCAAAACGACCCTTACCAATACCTTCCGGAATCCAGTTTACAGTATTATTATTCTTAACAAGACGGTCCTTTACAGCAGACATCTTAATGAACCATGTGTCACGGGCATAATAAATAAGCGGCGTATCACATCTCCAGCAGAATGGATAGTCATGCTCAAATTTTGGAGCATCAAATAACAATCCGTCCTTTTCCAAATCCATTAAAATAGGCTTATCTGCGTCCTTTACAAACATACCGGCATAAGGAGTCTCCTCTGTCATTTCACCCTTACCGTTTACAAACTGAACAAATGGAAGTCCATAGTTACGTCCAACATTTGCATCATCCTCACCAAAGGCAGGAGCAATATGAACAATACCGGTACCATCTGACATAGTTACATAACTGTCGCAGGTAATGTAATGTCCCTTTTCAGGAAGCTTAGCTACATAATCACCGGTACACTTAAATAACGGCTCATACTCTTTATGCTCTAAATCTTTACCTACATAGGTTTCTAATACTTCATAAGCTGCTACGCCTTCTTCTTCATTGGCAAGCTTACCTAATACAGTATCAAGCAAAGCTTGCGCCATATAGTAAGTATATCCGTCTGCTGCTTTTACCTTACAGTAAGGCTCATCCGGATTCACACAAAGAGCAACGTTACTTGGCAAGGTCCAAGGTGTTGTTGTCCATGCAAGGAAATATGCATCCTCGCCGATAACCTTAAAACGTACCACAGCCGAACGCTCTTTTACTGACTTATATCCCTGTGCAACCTCATGGGAAGAAAGAGGGGTTCCGCAACGTGGACAATAAGGAACAATTTTAAAGCCTTTATATAACAATCCCTGATCCCAGATTTTCTTTAACGCCCACCATTCCGACTCTATAAAGTCATTATGATAGGTTACATATGGGTCGTCCATGTCAGCCCAGAATCCAACCTTGCCGGAAAACTCTTCCCACATTCCTTTATACTGCCATACAGATTCCTTACACTTACGAATAAAGGGATCTAATCCATAAGCTTCAATCTGCTCTTTTCCATCAATTCCTAATTCCTTCTCAATCTCAAGCTCTACCGGAAGACCATGAGTATCCCATCCGGCCTTACGGATAATTTTATGACCTTTCATGGTCTGATATCTTGGAATCATATCCTTAATAACACGGGTAAGCACATGACCGATATGAGGCTTTCCGTTTGCTGTTGGAGGACCGTCATAAAATGTATATACAGGACATCCTTCCTTTTCCTCAATAGACTGCTCAAATATTTTGTTTTCTTTCCAAAAATCTAATGTTTTTTGTTCGCGCTCTACAAAGTTTAAATTTGCCGAAACCTTTTCGTACATTCTCTTCTTCCTTTCT
>JBJENX010000125.1:0-1934 GCA_051880415.1 Lachnospiraceae bacterium
ATGTTCTCCCATGTCTTTTCCATTGATTGTAACAACTCCATCCTTTGCATCAATATTTGTAGAAAATACCTCTTCTGCCTCGTCAATACTGGCAGTAAAATCACCATCGGATAGTCTAGAATCAATGAAATCTACTTTGGTATGTTTTATTGTAAAATCACCGTAAGAAAGCTTTGCAGCAACAGAAGAAATGGTTCCATCTGACAGATTCAAAGATCCATCTGACAACTCAAAGCTGGCGGTATCAATTACACTGTCCTCCACATTACAGCTTCCATAAGAAAGTTCTCCTAATAACGAATCAAATTTGCCGGAATGAATGTCTACATCACCATCTCCACTCTGAATATCTACAACCTTTCCAATACAATCTGTTAATGCTAAATCACCGTAAGACAAATCCAGGGTATAGTTATCTGCACTTTGCTGTTCTATCATACAGTCCCCATCAGCAGATTGAATGATGATATCTTTTAAATCTGTACCCTCCGGAATGGTTACAATAATGGTATCGTCTTCATTGTCTTCATTATCAAACAGGGACGGTGCAAATCCCCAATAGCCAAACACATGAATTCCAGATTTTCCTTTTTCCTGTACGGTAAGAGAAAGCTTGTCATCCTCCACTGTATAAGCACAATCCATCCATTCTCCTTCTGGATAGGTAACTGAAAAAGTTTCCCCCGGAGTCACTCTGACATCAAAATAGTCCGTATCTACCTGAATGGAATGAAAAGATTCCATTTCTTCCGTTACCATATGAAAATTCCGGTTGCGGATTGTATTTACCCGTTGTCCCGGTGTATAAGAAAATGCCATAGTTCCACCAAGCAACAATCCACAAACTGTAAAACTGATTCCCAACAGAAGTAAAACAAGTGCCACGATACTGATTCCCTTTAAAACTTTATTCATTTTGCCACCTTCTTTCTTAAGAACAATGCTCTAAATAATGCTGCGATTCCACGAATACAAAGTTCCCCAAATTTAATCATTCCAACAAGAATAAGCAGTCCCGCTCCTAGTAGCGAACATCCCATTCCTGCACATACCAGCCCCTGACCGAAGCCGCCGGCAAAGAAAATTGCAGTAAACATCATAGTACCTGCAAACACGAACCCCACACCTGCACAAAAAATGGCAAAAATAAAAGACAACAATGTGATTAATATGGCAAATAACACCGCAATCCCTGCAATCGCAAGGGGAAGTGCAATGGGAGCGGCAAAAATGGCAAGAATAATCATCCATATTACGGTTGCACTGTTTTTTACTCCACCCTTTGTCTTTTGTTCTTCAATATGTTTCTCAGTACAGTTTGCAATAATTTCTTTCGCAATATCTTCCGGTTTTCCAAGAGATTGGGAAACATCCTCATTGTCATCTGCACCCATTTCTTCAAAATATTCTGTATAATATGCAATAGCGTCCTCACGGTCATCTTTTGGTATATGTCGAAGCGCTTTTTCTAATCGTTGCAAAAATGTATGCTTATTCATGATTTTCCTCCTTTTCAATATTATCCTCTTGACGATTTGTGTTCTCCAATGATACGGAAGTATTTATCTTGTCTGCTTCTTCACTATCGTTTTGAGTATTATGCCCGGTTTCACCGGAAAGCAGGGAATCAATATTGTTTTTATAGCTTTCCCATTCAGACTTGTAAAATGCAAGGCGTTCCCTTCCGGTATCCGTAATCTGATAATATCTGCGATTGCGTCCCTGGTAGGGCTGATCGTAGGTCGTCAGACAATTATCCTTTTGCAGACGCCTTAACACCGGATACAAAGTAGATTCAGAAATGTCCACAATTTCCTTTACTCTTGCAGTCAGTGTATAGCCGTAAGCATCTGCCTCCTCTACAATAGCAAGCACGCAGGCATCCAGCAATGGAGCTGCTAATTGAAATGTCATAGTAATGTCTCCTTTCAAAA
>JBJENX010000126.1:0-9897 GCA_051880415.1 Lachnospiraceae bacterium
CAATCTTCGGCTTCTCCATGCGGCTTCTCCGCCGTCTTTCATCTGCATGCTTTATTCTCAGCTCCTTCTCCTTCCGATCATATTCCTCACGTTTCCTTCTTTCTTCTTGAACTTTCGCCAAGCACTCCTTGAACTCTGGCAACTCCATGGACTCAGGCTTCATCAGTTCGCTTATCTTATTCTGAATAAACCGCTGCCAAGCCTCTTTGTTCTCATCTGTAATGAAGCCCAAAGAGTCTGGATCCATTTCACCATAATATCGGCTCGACTCAATTCGGAATGTCCAATAGTATTCTGTATTCATAATCACAAATACATCTTTAAACTAATAGAGCACCAGTATCTCTATTTCTAAGACAAGCCATTAATCCAGGAAGTCCTTCCGTACTACGATACACATAGTGACATGCTTTCTTGTAGAAATGTTTCAATCCCCATTCTTTGCATGCAATTTCACCGATACAGGATGTCCTTACATCTATTTTGGGACTATTGTGATATCTTATACCCTCGTATTCATACATATAAAACATTTCTTTGAAAATGATAGTGAAATCATACATCGTCCCGTCTTTTTCCATTCTGAACAGATATTCGGTCGTATGCAGGTTCTTGGAATCTACTAAGACCGTTTTGCTTATTTTCGACAATGCTTCAATTTCTTTGATGCTCATTTCCAGTTCTGTTCGATAGAACGGTGTATCTATATCATCATGAGAAAATGGATTTAGCAACAGTTTACGTTCGTCTTGTAGATGTGGGATAACATTCGGAATGCCCATCTCTTTAGCGTATCTATAGTATCGTTCAATCAATCCATTCAAGTCACACTGGAATGTCTGCGATTTCTCGTTGAATATCATGTTGACAGGCAAGAGCTTTTTTAATGCTTGCTCAGCCGCCCTTCTGGCAGCATTCACACTGGCAGGAATTTCTAAATTGCGAAGCAACATCTTTGCTTTTTCCAATGGTGTTTTGGGTTCAATTAGTATAGGTATAGGTACGCCATTATTCTCCTGCATATAAAGTTCGTATTTCGTCCAGTCTCCCAATTTGCCAATCAAACGAATCTCACTTGCCACAAGATGATAGAAAGCACGGTCATGGGTCATGATGAAAGTTTGGAATTTGTCTGTATATGACAGCAGCACCTCAATGATTTTCCTTCGAAAAGGCATATCCAAACTGATAAGGAGGTCATCAATGAACAATACCGACGGAGCTTCCATTGTGGAAGGATGGCTTTCCAATATTGCCAGTCGAAGAGCCAGAGCCATACAGGTTATCTTCGCCTCGTTGAAGAAAGACCTCGGATGCTCTATCACGGATCTGTCAGCCAGATTCGGTGAATCCATCTCAGCCTTCAAGTAGATTTTGGGGGTATGTAACTTACCGTCAAATTTTCTTGCCCCTAACCTGGTATTGAATGAAGCCCCATTATATTCCACCTTAACCTTTGCATCCAAGTGAAAAACGTCCTTTATCAGTCTGTTGGCCCTAATTACCAATAGTGAGAGTTTCGCGTTAATAAGATCGTTGAATTCGTTGATAATGCCTTGATAGTTCTTGTATTGAGGCGTTCGCTGGTCAAAACTATTCGTTCTTGCGCTTCTTGGAATATAGTCAGGTGTTTTGTAGGCACTGAGGATATATGACCACCATGCCCCGGCATTGTTCACACGAGTATCATTTCCATCCAAATGATGCAAAGAATTATCCAAGTCAATAAATGGCAGGACTTCTTTCTCAAAAAGCGAAAAGACCTCATTGTCTTGACTGTTTCTAAAGTCAAATAGGGAGGAAAGGAATTTATAGTTCATGAAATCACTAGACATGGCTGTAAATTTCATGAATTTCAGTGTATCTTCATCCTCCACATAATAGCAATTGTTGGAGTCTTCTACCGTTTTTATGGTACCATTCCCATTGTCGAAATATATCTTGATGGAAGAATCATCTGCCATATCAGCATACCTGTTTCTTAGGTTCTGCGTATTCCCAGCAATAAAGTATTTCTGTGCCTCGGCCTTACTCTTGGAATAAGCTTGGAAATGGGTATATACACTCCAATAAATTGAACTTTTCCCAGCACCATTCTCACCATACAATAGAATGTTTTTGCCGTTGATCTCTATCGGAAACTTTGCTTTGAAAAACTTGAAGTTTTCAATCTCAATCTTACTGATTTTCCAACTCATTTTCTCTCTGACATTATTTTGTTTGCAAAATTCATGAAATCGTTCATATAGAGTCGCAATCGGTTTAAGTTCTCCATCAGCTCATTACCCGATGCCATCAAACTGTCAAACAAAGCAGTGATGACAGTAAGTCCATATTCTTCCTTGTTTCCTGAAACGATAGGATTCACTGTCAATTTTTCTATTTCTTCTTTCCAATGCTTTAATATTCTGACCCCTGATTTTACAAACAATTCTGGCAATATCATTTCCAAGACCAATGAATCCCGCAATGAGTTAAAATAGTTGCAGATTGCCGTTTTAATGCCATCGTCAAGAGATGTCGTTTTTTTATCATATACTAACCAAAAATCTATCATTGTCTGCAATGCCATACAACTATTTGCATACGTATGAATATAATATACTGGTAGTTTTTTAAGTTGAGAGAAACTTGTTTTCCCTTTCAGTTTTCCATTTTTGAAATCAGGAAGGAGAAGCAGTTTGCCTATACTCGAATTAATGAAGAACCTGATGTATATAGCCATATTTTCATCCTTGCATATCATATAATAATCCCACTTTTCGTCAGCGTCAGAGGATGCTATGATTTTTTTTTCATCGATACTCTTTCTGATATAAATTATACTATGCTTACCCTGTTCTTCAAACTCATTTATTTTTTCTTTGTTCTTGTCGGTATATATATTCCCCAATTCACATAGTTTCCCTATGATATTTGAATGGTTGACATATCCACTTAAATGGTAGTGAATTTTCAGGTCTCCTTTTAATGTCGGAAAGTGGTGCTGTATTTCATTAACATAATTAAGGTGTAATGCTTGTATCAGACTGTAATAGGATTCGCCATTAGTATTAAATGATTTCCTCAATGACTCCATATAATATATAGATGAATCCCTTTGATAAGACGGAATCTCTCCATCTAAGCCAACAACGCTTGCTGCAACGATGGGGTCATAATATATGTCCTTGTCATCCATTCCATTCACAGCAACGGGGAGAATGTCTTCAAAAGAAAACGCTCCTTCTACATTCCGTAATGTAATGCGGTTTTTCTCGTCATCCACATCCTCCACATAATACAAGTTTTGTGGGAACAGTAAATTTCTGGAGATAATGTCAAAACGTTCATCTGTCAATTTGACGATGTCACCTTTTTGGAAGTAATAATTGTTTTTCATATTAATTAATAGGGAATTATTCAAATAATACAAATTATCAGAAAGCCGATAATCAATTATTTTCTTCTGGCCTCCATAATCGTTTTATTGCCGCAAGCAATTCAATTGACTCATTAATATTCTCAGTTTGAGAATCTATGCTATTACCTGCAAATAAATTATCCCTTAATCTTGTCAAATTTCTTGCTAAGTCCAATGTTCGACGCAATTTATAGCGATCGTGCCTGATGAATGGTCTAAGCATTTCCAAACAATCAATGGTTGTAAATAGCCAAAACCTGAGATTTATGGAACTTTTTCGATTATTATCAGAAGTAATGTATTGATGTGAATATATTAGAAATGTTCTCATCAAATACTCGCAATACGTATCACGATAAGGAGATTGTTGGAAAACAGTTCTTTGGGTTATAGTCGATATATAGAAAAAAATTTGGTTCAACCTCATTTCCTCCTTAATACTCTTAAACCTGCTATCCAATAGTCTATTTTGTTCACTAACAGATTCTTTTGTATCTTCCTTCAATTTATTTATTTCATCCTTTTCCCGAATCCACTCTTCGAAATGGCTTTCAATCGATTTGCTGATGGTATTCAAATAATCTTCAGAGTTTTTGTAGTTAAAGAAAGATAAGGCCAATGGAGCCAAACCGCATAGGATTCCCAACATCAGGAGCCACCATGACAGATAACTGTTGAACTTATTGATGAAAAAGTCATTTTCAGCTCTCATGTCATCATATCTTTCTGAGGTCATATTCTCAATTTCAGATATTGATAGCCTCAAAGCCTCCAAGGTAATACTCAGAGAATCGAATTTTCTTTCGAGTTGTGCTACGTCAGTGGTATCGTTGCCTTGCTTTATGAACAATTTCTCATGACGTATCCTATTTTCTAAGACTTTTGATAAACTGTCTAAAGAAACATAGGAATTCTCTCTTGTCTCAATATTGTTCGCGCCTATAGAGATTCCAAACAATGTGGCTATCACAAATGTACATATTACTAATAAGGTGAAATGGAATTTCCGTCCCAGCAACCTATATCTTGTCAAAGAATGCTTAATAATACTCATATTCAATTTATTCTATCGTATAATTGATAAACGTTGTTTTTCCTGTCTGTTTCGTCGTTTAAAGCTTCAATATCCAATAAACTGCCTGTAATGAAATGGAAATTCCCATTTCCTATTTTGCACATCGTTCTCGTCATGCTGTTTAATACTATTTCGTCATGCGTAAACATGATGATTTGCAAGTCATGTTCGCTACCTAAGCCCAAATTCACAAAGGACTTCAATATCAGTTCAAAAAACCTATTGATATTTACTGTATTATCAAAATCACTTGCCGTAAACACATCATCAAATACCAAAGGCGCAATAATTTTGCAAGTCTTCATCGTCATAAATGCCAATGAAACCTTTACCGCAATGCAATATAGTTTATAGCGGAAACTGTTATAGAACTCCGCAGGAGTAAACTCCTTTCCTTCTCCAAATACTTCCTTATTAGTGATTACAGCTTTAATGTCTCTGTTATTGAATTCTATCTTAAGGTTCTCACCTTTTTGCTGATAGTCGCTCAGTTCCGTGAAAGTCTGCAACAATGGTTCTACCACATTATGGCAAGCGTCTGCAATCTCATTAAAACAATTCTCATAGACCTTGTCGAGAGCAAGGCATAACTTTTCAAGATTCACAATGTGGATTTCTTCCACCGTCAAACTGTCTTGATTCCTTTTTAGGATTTCGTTTTTAATGTTAGTTTCTTCAGAGTCCATTGACTTTCTTACTGCGTTTATGGCACTCCTTCTGTGGTCTTGTGCTATGAATGGTTTCCATTTGAAAGCACTCCGTAATTTTGTAAGATATTCAATATTCTCCTCAATCATGTCGTTTAAATCCAAAATATCGTTACTTGATAATATATATGTAGAGTCCGATTCAGACATCTGTTCAATATTTTTCTTGATACGCTTAATTCTTCTGTCATTTTCCTTATAATACTCCAAAGGCTTAAGGTCTGCATAAGTCAGAAGTTCTACCCTCGTGACATACTCACCCTGTTTTTCGTTGATGGACTTATCACTATCGTTTATTTTCCCAAGCTCGGAAATCTCTGTATCAATTTTATGTTTTATGTTGTTTACCTTGTATGGTTTTTCAATACTTCCGATATATAACAAATCTTGCTGAAATATGATACTGTTATATGTTTTTGGTCTTTTGGGTACAGGAATAGGACTTTTATGCCTGAAAATATTTATGGATTCACGTATGTCTCTGATTAAGATATTTAATTCACTTAATCCAAGGTTGACTTCAAATATCTTTAATAAAGAATTGCTCGATTGTATTTCCTGCAAATCCCAGTCACTACAGAAAAAAGGTCTTCTACTATAACTACATGTTATTGGTTTATCTATTTTTTCTTTTTGGTTCTTGTCCGCAATTTCTAATTTAATCTTTACTTTGTCCATCGGAACTTTACCATACGGAAGAAAATTACTTTTATCAGTTATTCCTCGCTGGAGCATTGCACCGATTTTTTCACCTGTGATAATGTATTCCAACGCAGAAAACAAGCTAGACTTTCCCGAGCCATTGCTTCCCACCACGAAAAGAGAGCAAGGCTTTCCGTCATCATCTGTGAAATTCAAACTATATGAACAACCATTTTTGCTACAAAACTTACGGAAGTTTGAAACCTCAAGACTCAAAACCCTGTAGTCACATATCTTAGGTTCCCTGTCACTTGTTTCGTTTATGACCTGTTTGCTGTTTGACATTCTATTCACAAACGCATGATAGTCATAGTGCCCTTTTTCGTCAAGGATATTCTTGACAACCATCGTTTCCAACAAGTTTTTCACGTCAGAGGGCAACTGCTGAAAATAATATTCTATATATGAGGCCATTGGTTTATACCTTTATTAATTATCTTGCTGAATATGGAGTTGGCATCAAATGGTTTATTTGAAGCCGCACCTTCAATATAGTTGAGGGCGACAATCTTTTTCTTTTTAAGAAAATCAATCAATATTTTGCCAGTTGAATCATAACAAGCAAAAGTTATTATGTCAAGAAGTAGTTTCTCTCTGGTGTTACAAGCAGCTTTCAACAAGTTGTCAATTTCAATATCAAGATTTTCCATTTCAATTTCTCTCCATTCTTTCTTAAGGCTGGAATTTTCATATTTAGCAGCCAAAAAATCCTTCCAAATTCGTTCCAAATATCCTTTCCAGTTCTTAACGACATCTTCTTTAGCCACATGTTTTTTCATAAAATCGAATAAGTTACCCAAAGCATCGTAATTTCCCGAGCTCTCTACACCATCATACAACTCGTGGTCAAAAAATGGCACATATCTGAAATTCACCCATATATCCAATATAGAGTCATGAACATCTGACAAAAGATTATCAATCTCCTCAGTTTTGACAATTGGGAGTGATAATCCCGAAAGAAGTTCGTTATCAAGACTTTCCTCTTCAATTTTTATTTGGTTTGCTTCATCTTCAAGAATGAGGTCAAGCTTCTTCATTAGGTCAAGGATTTCTACTGTTTCATTACCGATATTTGTATAAGTTGTATAAGTGTGGTTAATCCTTTGAATATCCTGAACATCAAATCCACAATCATTAAGACCGGCTTTTCTATGTAAATATACAATCAGGCTACTAAGATAAGACCTTGGAATGGATTCCATTCCAGACTCCCTTAATTCATTGTCAATCACGTGAAGTACAAGCCTGCCCCATTTTGAAACAAACAACATTTCGTTTTCACCAGAGCGGAACACCCTCGTCCATACTGACTTCCTGTCACTATTTGTCACCTTTAGATATTGTGGAACAATTGATGCTCTGTCAATATTCTGATCCACCCAAGAGTGCATCTTAAACCTGTAAGCCTTAATTTCAGCTTTGTCAAACAGGGTGCTGAGAGAAGCAAAGGAATGACCATATTTTAGCCTTTCATTATTCAACATGTAAAACGCTCTGTTCAGTTTGTCGAGCATGGTGTTCTGAAGGTAAAACAGAGACATCAACACAAGTTCCGGTTTATCAAAAGTGTCCAAGTATTTTTTTTGCTGTGAGAAATATAGTTCAGAAAACTCGAAAGTCTTTGGCAGCACTTCCTTGGCCACATCAAGATTGTCTACTTCATTTTCTTTGAAAGAGTCAGTTGATGTTATCGTACTTATTGCAAGAAAATCATCTACCCATTGTAATATAGGTTTGCTTAAAGTGTCAGTAAATAGTAAAGAAGGCTCCCTTTCGCTAAATTTTATGGTAACAAATTCATTCTCAAATTGAGAATCTATGCAGTTTTTTATTGGAGACCAAACCTTTGAGAATTCCGCTAACGAATATAGAAAGTTATAAGCTATACACAAAGCCTTTCCATGTGCATCTTCATCCGAACATCCTACCAACCCTTTCTTTATCGTATTATGCCAGATAGACGCATATATTGTATTTTTGAACAAATTGTTGTCCAAAAGAACCTTTTCAAATACAGGAGTAGTGCAAATACAGGTTAACAACATGGTATGTTCATGGAAATAGAATCGTATCTTTTTACACTCTTTTCCATTGTCACTCATGTCAAGACCCCATTCTTGGTCAGAAATATAATAAACATATCCGATTCCATATTCCTTAACATCCTTCACAAACCTCTTACTGTCAAATGCTTGTCCATCAGGATATTGTATAGATAACACAGGAAACTCCACTTCAAAGGGAGTCAATAGTGTCTTGAATCTTCCACTCAGACAGTCCACGAAATAGTGTCCGACACTCCTTTCCACTGACTCAGACAGTAAATCCTTCTCGAAAGACAGTTGAGGCTCTGCAGCGGAAATACAGCAGATTGGAACAATTTTTACTGTATCTGAGAATTTCCTTATTTTAGCGTAAACACCTTCTACAGTAGAGCCATAATAAATGGCATCATCTATTAGGATAATCTGGCGAATGTCTCTCCATTTCAGAAACGGCAATGCAATTTCTGTTATAACATACATTTTGTCCCAAACATCATCAAGACGATTATGAAGATAATCCAGCAACTTTGGAGCTTTTCTTGCAATCGCACAAACAACCACTTTGCCGTTAGTGTCTTCTTTTTCTTGGATGATTTTGTTGATTTGACTCTTTAAATTATTGCAGAAGGAATTGAGGTACCCTTCAAATTGATTAAAATAATATTCATCCATTAGATTTAAATACTTAATAATATGTAGTGAATATATGAATTCTCACCTATGCCAAATCCTCCAAAATAGGTGATACACCCTAAACACCGGTTCCCACAGAGCCTCCTCGGGATAACTCCTCACGAGTCTCATCACTCGTTTCAACTTCCAAATACCGTGTTTTATCATACCACCTTTCTTCAATGCAGCATCCCGAGTGTCATATTGCCCGAAGTTCCCGCCCTGCATAATTTCTGCCAATAGTTTCCTCCCCTCCTTCTCATTCGGTTCACACAATAACCAAGGACAATCATTATTTTTCTTGAATTCACGGTTAATTCGTGAAAATTCGCGTTCACTCCTCTCGTCCGCCTGCGGACCAATTTCTTTTAATTGCTGTCCAATTTCTGTCAATTGCTGTTCCCCCTCAAAGTCCGCCTGCGGACCAATTCCCTTTAATTCACGGCTAATTCGTGGCAATTCGCGTTCCCCATCCTCGTCCGCCTGCGGACACCCATCCGTGTTCATCTGTGTAATCTGTGGATTAATAATATTCTCTTTCAATTCACGGCTAATTCGTGGACATTCGCGTTCCCCAACCACGTCCGCCTGCGGACATCCGTGTCCATCTGTGTTCATCTGTGGACATTTTTCGTTTTCGTTATCGTTTTCGTTGTTACCACCAAAAACCTCGTTGAGCACCCACATCACCGCAGCTGCAAACTTCCCCATTCCAAACGACCTTAGCACCGCCATCACCTCTTCCTTCGACATCACAGGCGTGCCAAGCCCCTCGCTCCACATCCCTTGTGACTGCAAGTCTTTGCACTCCATCACATCGTTATGCCATACCCTCAGAGCAAAGTAGTAATCCATCAGTTGGCGCAAGCCGAAACCTCCTTCAAATATATGAGTATATAAGTGACACATCTGATATACCACGTTCACTGAAGATGTCATCATTGAGAAACCAAGATGAGTCTTATTCTTCATACAATCGTCAGCATGATTCTCAAACCATCTTTGCATCCTCCAGTTCCTCAGTGGAGACCTGAGAAATGCAGGACGATAATGCATTTCCACTTCCGTTCCATCCATCGCAGGAGTCTCAATGTGATGATAGCAGGCCTTCGGGTTGGCATCAATGCCTTTCAGCCTGTACTGCATCCTGGCATATTCAATCACCGCCTTACGACCATGATACTCTACATATTCAACCTCATTGTTTCCAATCTGTACTGCAATATCTGTACCTCCATCATTGTATATTAAAATTTTATTATTACCTTTGCACTCGTTAACAACATCAAG
>JBJENX010000127.1:0-9693 GCA_051880415.1 Lachnospiraceae bacterium
GCATCCAGCAATGGAGCTGCTAATTGAAATGTCATAGTAATGTCTCCTTTCAAAAATGATATATCTATTGGTGATTGCGAAACTCCTATTTAATCTATAAACGTTGTGCAGATTTAACAATATCCTCGCAGGCACGCTCTCGCTGCTCTCGCCTCGCAGCGGTACTAAACTCGTGTTTCACACTCGTTAAGTGCCGGCGGTCTCAAAGCACCTGCTTAGGATACTTGTTAAATCTACACAACTTAATATACATTTTTAAGAGTTTCGCAATTGCCTAATAATATATCTATTACATAACTGTTATGATGCATAATACTATACGTCATATAATATTATTTGTCAATATGTATTATACAATAAAAAAACTTTATAAATAAACAAAGTCCAGGCACAACACCTGAACTCTGCAGAAAAAATAATTTTAGATTACACTAACATAATGCCGGCATGAATTTGGCAAACAAATACAATCCATCCTCTCCGGCAACCACTTCATGTGGTATTTTTGCAGGAATAATAGAAATCACACCAGCTTCATATTTAAGCTTCTTTCCATCATTTATACAAGTTCCAAATCCAGCAATGATCTCATGGGTTTCAAGCTGGGTTTCGTGAATATGATTTTTAATTGCTTTACCTGGTGCAATTCGAACCAAATGATAACTGAACTGACCTTCTGTATCATTACCTGTTACAATATGCTTTAGTTCAACCCCTTCAAAAGTCGGATGCTTCGACCACTCAATCTGATTAAACATAATTGATTTTTCAGGAATCACAAGCCTTCCATTGTTAAATGCGTCAAATACTTCTTTATTCATAGAATTGTCCTCTCTTTCGTTTGATACAACAATTCTACTGATTTTTTAATCCTCAGGCTTGGATAAAATTGCGGATTTTATGTATTCATCCGGTGAGATACCCAACTGTTTCTTAAATACTCTGTCAAGATGGCTCTGGTCACAGAATCCAACAGCAGCTGCTACATCAACTACCTTCATACCATTCTCTAATAATTCCTGCGCCTTTCGAATACGACATTGAAGCTGAAACTTATGTGGCGTCAATCCATTTTCACCAGCAAATTTTCTAATCATATGATAGGAACTCACATGCACTTTTTCAGACATATCAGCAATACTGATATCCAATTCCGGGTTCCCTATAATCTCATTTCTAATAGTATCAAGTTCCCTCTCAATTTTGTCTTCTTCAGGAATGCAAATGCTTATCATGGAATAGCAATCTGATATTGGATAAATAGAATGTGGCATATTAAGTGCAACGGAAAAATATTCGCCTTCATGACAAACAAACTCATCCTGTCCAATATTTACCCCAACCGTTCCATCGGTTACAACACCAAACACAAAATGTCCAATATGCGTATGTTCCGGGTAAGAGATATTGACATCCTCATAGCTAATCACCTCTATACCTGTAGATGTATCTTTAATATACTCCAGTTTATTCATGCTTACACCTTTTTCGCAATAAAATTATCCGTTTCTATCTTATTTACTCCATACCTTCCGTTGATGTTGCCACTGATGCCATTGTATCCTCTACTGAAACAACCTCCGGTCCTTCAGCAAATGCTTCTTGTCCGTCTGCGGTTTCCATAGCGTCCTCTCGTTCTCTCTTTTCCTCATCTTCCCAAAGGGAGTCATGTTTTTCTCTGTCTTTGTTACGCATCCTGGCTACCATTTGTGCACTCTTAGCCATCTGATACATATCTCTGTCGTACTCCATAACCTTCTTTTCATCGCTGCCCGGAACGGTATCCCCATGGGTCATTCGTCTCACAACTTCCATGATTTTACGCAAATCCTCAAAGCCTTCCTTTTCCGCTTCCGCATTTTCCCTTGTTGCAATCTCATTAAACTTTGCATCCCACTGTTCCATCAGCTTGTCCATATAATCCTGGTATTCATTCTGTTTCTCAGCAACTGCATTATAGGTTAATTCAAGGGTTGCCGCTTCATTCGCAAAAACTACCGCACCATTTTCTGTTGTTTTCATCTTCTCGGCCAATTCTGCTTTTTGCTTTGCAAGTTTACATTTTTGCATATTATAGGATCTTAACTGTGCACTATATGTTTGACGAGCTTCACCTACCGTCATAACAATCCCTCCTTACAATACTTGCTGCTGCCTTCAACAGATTTTCACGCTCCGACCCGAACCTTCTTTCCACGAAATCTCGAAACTCATTTTGTAAAATCGATAACTCTTCTTCCTTTGAAATCTGTCTATAACCATCCTCTGCCGTTTCATCTTCCACAAAACGGATTCTCGTACCTTCATCGTAGCCGGATACAATCTCATCATATAAAGATTTGTATGCATTTAATATACTCTCTGCTTTTTCCTCCGCACTACGCTTTACATATACATATTCTCCATTTTCGCCCTTTTCATAGTTGGAAGGCATGGCATTAGAAAAAACATTTGAAAAGCTTTCAACCGGCTGATGGTTTAACATAAACCCCTTTCTTTTTTGAATATCCGCTAAATCCATACTTCCGGCTAACCCAGTGCCATGCAAAGCCCTCAATCCATCCTTAGAAATGCTGACCTTAACTTCCGGCATATTTTCTCCATACCCTGTATCCTTTAACATTTTCGGTTGAGGATTCTGTGTTTTTGTCTGCTCAAACAAATTGATTGTTGGCGCATGATAACTTTTCCCATTTATATTTCCATACAGATTTACTGCCATTTTAATCTCTCCTCTACTATGCCCAACATCCTTGTTAGACTTTTCCATATATGAATCAAATACTTTATATTATCAACTATTCTCTTTAATAAAAAGTGGAAAATTCCAGATAAATCTGTAAGAAATGAAATAGAATAACAACATCTCGCCTGTCGGCTCGATGATGTACATTCGCCAAATTTAGATTTTCGTGCAAGCACGAATCTAAACTTGGCTCATTGTATACACAAAAAAGACATAGCAGACCTATATCTTAAAAATATCTCACTCCTTGAGAACTACAATCCGAAATCCTTTTCTTCTTATAAAATATTATATTTATGCTTATCTAGGTTATGTATCGGCAAGTATAAAGTAATACTTTAGATACATTTCGCCCTTTTTAGTAAATTCTATGGTATTTATTTAACGTCACATATCACTCTTCAATTAAGGGCCATCCAACAAGTTCATGTCCTATTTCGCCCCACTTATTTGATGATTTATCATAATCCTGCCAATAATCATCAAAACAGTCTCCTCCTGGAATGGAATAAAACAGCCTTATATTTCCATTATTAAATTCTATGCTTCTTTCCATAACATAAACACCTTCTACCTCTACATCAGCGTCAGGGTCAACCTTATCTTCATCCTCATACTCAAATTCTGTTGTTGATATATATTTATTTCCATCAATTATAATCGTACTTTTTTTCGTTTTATATTTCATGAGATTTGTTAACTTAACGGATGTATTTTTCTTATCGGATCCTACACCGCCTTCCAAACCTCCAAACTGAGAATTATCACATATATCCTTATCAAACACAGCAATTACCCTGTCCTGAAATACAACAACTTTTTCAAGACCAAGCATATTATCATTTGAACAAGTATATACTGTTTGAGCATTCTGCTCATTTTCAACCTTGTAGTCGCTTTCTCCACAGGCCATAAGCATACACACATTAAATACTATTAGAATAAAAAATAGTAATCTTTTTGTTTCCATTTTCATTTATATTCTCCTTTTCATTTAGTCTCGTTGGATTCTCCAATATATAAAATGTTATATTTATGCCTTTTCAAGTTAGAAATCGGAAAGAATTAAGTGATATTTTCGTTTATATTATCCCTTTATCATGATATTTCTGAATTTGATAAGCTAACACAGATTTTTCTTTTGTATCCGGTTCCTCATCCAACCATGAAAGAACTTTTTTTGAATCAAGAACAAAAGACTTTCCAAAATATTCATACATCTTCTCGTGACTACCGGAAAAAGGTCTGGCAATTACACGTCCTACATTTTCTTCCATTGAAAAATTCCAATTAACACTTTGATTTGCTGTCAACAATGAAATACCATTATCAAAAATCGGAGCAACTTCAAAATGATCCTCATCAAATAACAGAGCCAAATTATTTAAATGCCGGTCTTCATTTAATGTAAGCATATCCAACATTAACACCTTTCCCAAATAATCTTTCACATCCACGCCACAGCTTTCTTTTATGAATCGAACCGTATATTCAATCCGCTCCTCCATGGTATCCATTTGGGATAAAACAACACTCAAATCCTTACCAAATTCATTATAATATAAACGATAAAATGTAATCAGATTGGCACCATCTTTTAGAAAATTCTTACTTCGACATCCTGAAACGCCATTAATTGTTCCCTGTTCATAAAGAATAAACTCTGAAGGGGCAAGGCTCGTAAAGGTCAGTAGTTTAGAAACTAAATATTCCACCAGTCCTTCTTTCCCCCTGTTATCCTTCTTATACCAATAGCCATCCTTGAAATATTTTATTTGTGTTCCCTCGCTGGTACCTGACTGAATTACAATGTAATTATCATCCACCTTCTCTTGAAACATACTACACCTTCCTTACCAAAACATCCTTAGAAACCAGTCGTTCACCGGGAAACCGAAACCAAATATAGTCATTATAAGAAACTCCATGGGTTTTACGAACTATCTCTAACGGATTATACTCTGTTAATCCTAAATGACGCAAAATCAAAGAAATATCCGGACGTTCTTTTTCGATACAACGCATCTCCAAAATTCGATTCAGTTGAAATCTGGTCATTCGTGTATTATAAAACAATTGCTTGCCCGGATGATTTGAAAAACGGGAAACCTCAACTCTTTCCCCCTTCACCCGAACAGAGGCAACTATCTCATCCTTCCAAAAAACCTCAAAAGAAAAGTTTGACAAAACAGGCTCTTTCCTAAATTTTGCTTCTAAGCTTTGCTTTGTACCCAGTAATTTTTCAAGCAAAAAGCCATACTCTTTCTTTTTATCCAATAATTCTTTTCTTCGGGCAATCTTACCTTCTTCCTCTGATATGACACCCGGTCGCACTCTGCCCAAGCTTCGACACATTAGTTTACCATCCGCATTCCATTGTTCATAATAATATTGTTTCCCCTGAATCGTCTTGATTACGATTGCTTTTTGTTCGGTGCCCAGAACCGCAAGTTCCTTCTCAACCATTTCTTGTTTTTTGAGAATATCCTGTATATCTTCATTCAATTTAAAAAAGATTATTTCTGTTTCATTCATAATTATCACCCAAAGAAATATTAACATATTATTTTATATATTTCAATAAACATATGTTAATAAATTATGTTAAAAATAGCACCAACCAAAGTTGATGCCATTACTCCCTACAAAGTCACATTTCACAAAGTTTAACCAATCATAAAATCAGGATATACCCCCATCCCTCATAATTAAATAAGTTGTAAATGCTCAAACGCCTTAAATAATCCATCCTTGTCCACATCATCTGTAATATAATCTGCAGCAGCTTTTGCTTCATTTCCACCACTACCCATACATACACTATAATTACAGCATTCAAACATAGGGATATCTATTTTCGCGTCACCAAAGGCAATGGTATCTTTTATATCCCCATGCAGGTAATCCAGCAGTTTCATAATCGCATTGGCCTTTGTTACATTTTTCACACCAATATCTCCGAATAGTGCAAGTTCTCCCGCTCCACCCCAGGTACCGTTTTGAAGATTAGGAAACTCTTTACACGCCGCAAGATAATCATCGTAAGAAGACAATACATAGCTAACCTTATTCAAATCATCACGATAAAGCTCACCACCAAAAATCATATCAGGAAATACATCCCTTACCTGAATGGCATCAGCATTTTCTTTTCCTTTTCTGGAAGAATACATACGAATAGCATCAATTGCACCTGTCTCAAAATTCTCACTTGCAAACAATCCATTATTACTTTCCAAATAAAACTCTAATTTCTTTTCATGAAGCCAGTCCACAATATGCTTGCATTCCTCTAGTGTGATTAATTGATGCATAATAACAGTTCCTTGGTCTTCTACATAGCTTCCATTACCACCAATCATACCATCAAGACCAATGTCCCATATGTCACTATATACCTCTGCCTTACTGCGTCCTGTACTTATGTAAACCTTGTGCCCATTTTCTCTCGCTTTTCTAATTGCAGTAATTGCTGAACCGGGGATATTACCCTCATAATCAACCAGTGTTCCATCCACATCAATAAAAATAATTTTTCCCATATTTAATCCTCATATCCATTTGGATTCTGGCTTTGCCATCTCCAGGAATCTTCACACATTTCATCAATACCATATTTTGCTTCCCAGCCAAGCTCTTTCTTTGCAAGTGATGCATCTGCATAACAGGTTGCAATATCTCCTGCCCGTCTTGGCTTAATTTCATAAGGAACTTCTTTTCCGCATGCTTTACTAAATGCTTTCACTACATCCAACACACTGTATCCGTTACCGGTTCCTAAGTTATATATTTTTACGCCGGGATTTTCTTTTATCTTATGAATGGCAGCCACATGACCAAGTGCCAAATCTACAACATGGATATAATCTCTGACCCCGGTTCCGTCCGGCGTATCATAATCATCACCAAATACCCCAAGACATTCCAGTTTACCAATGGCAACCTGAGCAACATATGGGAGAAGATTATTGGGAATTCCCTTAGGATCTTCACCAATCATTCCACTCTTATGGGCTCCAATGGGATTAAAGTAACGAAGTAAAATGACATTCCACTCAGGATCTGCAGTATGGAAGTCCGTTAAAATCTGCTCAATCATATGCTTTGTCCACCCATAAGGATTGGTACAAATACCCTTTGGACATTCCTCTGTTATGGGTATAAATGCAGGGTCTCCATAAACAGTTGCACTTGAGGAGAAAATAATATTCTTAACCCCATGATCTCTCATTGCCTCACACAAGGTCAATGTTCCCGCAATATTATTCTGATAATATTCAAGCGGTTTTCTAACCGACTCACCAACTGCCTTTAATCCGGCAAAATGAATCACACAGGAAATATCAGTCTCCTTTTCAAAAACTTCATTCATTGCAGCTTTATCTGTAATATCTGCCTTATAAAAGGTTAAATCCTTTGCTGTAATCTCCTTTACCCGTTCAATGGATTTTTCACTTGCATTATACAAATTATCAACAACAACCACATCATAGCCTGCTTCTAATAATTCAACACAGGTATGACTTCCAATGTATCCTGCTCCTCCGGTAACTAATATTTTCATATGCTTTCTCCTTGTATAATATTTTTAGACTCACTATACCGCAGTTCATTATATCGTGAACACGCACTTCGTGCTTTATCGCCTGTTTCACAGGTGCTTGTTTTTCTTCTGGGCTCATTATATCATACTTTTTATTAATAGTCTTTATATTGAAACAAAAGACATATATTGCTCTATTACATTCTTTCGTTTTCTAACACTTATTGCAAATGACTTCTCATCCTGCATTATTATATTTTCACACTGGAATACTTTTATATGATTCATATTTAATAAATAGGATTTGTGTACACGGATAAAAATCGTTGTCATTTGATTAATATGAGCTTCTACTTCATCCATTCTACCATAAAATTCATACATAGAACCATCTGTTATATATACCTTAACCACCCGATAATCGCTAATGAAATATAAAATATCATTTAATCGAATTCTATATTGTTTCCTCTTGCTTTCAAAAGAGAATACCCGGTTATTATTCATTATCTGTTTTGATACGGAATCTACAACATGCTCAACTTCTGCTTTATTAATCGGTTTATCCAGAAACTGATATGGTTGTACATTAAACGCCGCTTTATAATACTGTTTGAATCCCGACACAAAAACAATATAACAAAATGAATTACTTTCCCTTATTTTTGCAGCAATATCAATTCCATTATCTGCCCCTAATACGATATCTAAGAATATTAAATCAAAATCTCCTATTCTTTTTACTTCATACAATAAATCTTCGCCACTGAAACACCTTATTATGTTAAATGGAAGATGAAGTTTTGTAAGCCTGTTAGAAACAATATTATACATTAATTCGACTTCTTGTTCTTTGTCATCACATATCGCTATACTAATCAATGAATCGCCCTCCTATGCAGGTGAGATAATTATTAGTTTTCACCTTTCGCAAAAACCAACAAATTCAAACATTATTCGACATTATATCAGCTAAATCCAAAATACACAAATCCCAAAAAACAAAGCATCATACATTATTGTAATTTTCGTCAGAGGTTTTTGTAACTTTCGTTTTAAGCAACTATAATACAATCAAAATTTAAACACAAAGGAGAATGAATTAATGTTAGAACTACAGAATTTCATAAATGATTATTTAAATTACTGCCGGGTTCAAAAAAGACTGGATGAAAAGACACTAAAAGCATACGGTATTGATCTTAGACAATTTTTAGCATATGCGGGATCTAAAAATATCTCTGATATCACAACATCTGTATTGGAAGATTATATTTCAAACCTTCATCAAAAATATAAGCCTAAAACCGTAAAACGAAAAATTGCATCTCTCAAAGCACTTTTTCATTATTTTGAATATAAGGACATCATTGATACAAATCCATTTAATAAGCTTCAGATAAAGTTTCGGGAGCCAATAATTTTGCCAAAAACAATCCCCTTGCATACTGTAGAAAGATTTTTATCTACTATATATGAATACCGTGCAAATGCAAAAACAGACTATCAAAAAAAGAACGCACTAAGAGATGCCGCCGTTATCGAGTTGCTATTTGCAACCGGAATAAGAATTTCCGAATTATGTTCTCTAAAAATGAATGATGTAAATCTATACGATAGAACAATACTAATATATGGGAAAGGTGCCAAAGAACGTAAAGTACAAATAGGAAATGATGACGTTACACAGATTCTGATAGAATATAAAAATGTTTTTTCACCGGAAAGACATGCCGGCAACCACTTCTTTATTAATCAAAACGGAACTCCACTTTCAGATCAATGTGTACGCAGAATGATTAATAAATATACTTCTCTTGCAGCCATCGACTTACATATCACACCACATATGTTCCGACATACCTTTGCTACAAGTCTTTTAGAAGCAGATGTTGATATACGATATATTCAGGAAATGTTAGGGCACAGTTCCATTAATATTACCGAAATCTATACCCATGTTGCGATGTCCAAACAGAGAGATATCCTTACCACAAAACATCCGAGAAAAAACTTTCATATTGAATAAATGTTATGACGGCTTATTGCACAAAACGGGACTCTATTCTCTCGAATGAAGTCCCATTTTGTTTTAGTATTTATTATTTTACCTGTCCGGTACTTTAAAGCAATTTTCAAGTTTATATAACATGCATGCTTTTATATGCCTCAAAAACCTGTTCCTCGTTATAATCGGGGGCAAAGGTTTTTGCCACCTCATATAAAGGTTCAATATCGGATATATCTTCTTCCAATTCATCAGCAATCTGTTCAAGAGACTTACCTTTTCGTAATTTGCGACATATTTGAGAAAGTACCTTCTCTTCTGCTCCCTCTTCCCGGATATGCTGTTCTCTCATCCATGTATGCATATACTGCTCACCTACCCTCTTATTTGCCTTTA
>JBJENX010000128.1:0-9674 GCA_051880415.1 Lachnospiraceae bacterium
TTCCAAATGCAGTAACCAGATTCTTACTTTTCATGGTATCTGTCACAAGAACCACACCAAGCACAAAAATGGAACATAAGAAGTAGGATAACATAATGGTTAAAAATCTTCTCGGGGCACTTAACACATCATTGATTGCCATATAGAGAGGGTTGCTTGTATGTGCCTTGCTTAACCGGTAGTAGTTTTTCTTCCGGTATCGTTCTCCCGTCTGTCCATTCCGAATTGCATCCACAGGGGTAGATTTTTTGACCTTTCCGGTACAAAAATATGCAAACGCCCCCATCATTACAATCACAATGCATGCACCGAAAACACTTAACAGGTAACCACCGTCATTTCCCAAATACATTTTTTCAGATACGGATTTTATCATCAGGTTTGCAAATGGAATACTTGCAAAAAATCCAATAATACCGCCTACCAGTGACATAGCCAGATATTTTGTCATATATAGACTTCTGATTTTGAAATTACTGATTCCAATAGCCTTCATTACACCGATTTCCCGAAATTCCTCATGTATGGTAAAGCTTATGACAAACCTAAGAATTACAAAGGAAACAATAATCAGACAGATACTAAGCACCAATACAATCATGGCAACAATCATATCCATAACATAGGAAAGCTTGATCATTGATCTTGCCCCTGAAGACAGAATATTCGATGCTTTGGTAAGCTCTGAAGCCAGAGAAGATACATCCCCGGTTTCAATATAGAAAATATACCCTAAATAAGGAGACAGGCTTTTATCCTCTTTCAACACCTGATAATCCTCATCACTTACTAGTATTCGTGTATTACCCATCATGTCAGAACCAAGTAAAGCATCCTTGATTTCACCGATAATTTTTAATGTCATATCCGTATTTCCATACTGAATTTTTAACATATCTCCAATCTGCAAATTATTTTTTTTAAGGATTCCTGCCGTCAAATAGACTTCTCCCGGATTCACCTTTTTAAGAACCTGATTGTCATTTAAGAAAAAATGAATCTCATCCTCTTTAATGGACTGTATCAGCATGGTATTATTCTTTGCCTTCAGTTTTTTCCCTTCATGGGTTACATCATCAGTAGATATCCAAAAGCATTCCTCTTTCACATAGCCATCTACACTGTCAGACTGATCTAAAATGGACCCTACGCCTCCATCTCCATTCTGGGTAAAAACCATATAATCCCTTACTCCCGCTTTATCCAGAAAGTAATCTGTACCATTCATAACCGTTACCACGTTATTAAGACCACTTGCCACAAACATGGCAGCTAAGATGGTAAATAGCAGCAATATGATATTCATGGTCTTTTTTCGTTTTAAGTCTCTTTTTAAAATATTAAAATACATCTTAGGCTCCTTCCTTATTCCTGATGTAACCACAATATCATTCTAATTATTAAATAATCCTTAAATCCGAGAAATTGAATAATTATATTTTACAACGGTTTCTAATTCTATTTGTCACTAATAAAATACTAGGAAAATATGGGCTTGTTTTTTATTTATATATGAGTATAATCAATGACAGGATATCTTATCTTAAGTATTGTATTTTGGCTTATAAGATGTGGCATAGACAAATCAAGAGTCAATCTATTGAAAACTTCTATATTTTCAACACTTTGTTATAAAAACAAATGAAGATATCCATCATTTTCCATTGAATCAATATAATATATTTAACCGGGCATCCGGGGGATGGCTCTACCTGATCCGAGTCTTGCGGAAAGGGGAATGCTTATGAGTACATATGAAGAATTTATGATTATACTTACTGTGGTACTTGTAGTTATTAATATTCTGAACATGAAAAATAAGAAATAGCTGTCCTGCTCTCTGGTAAAGGTTGGACAGCTATTCTTATAGCTAACTATTTACCGGATCGGGTAGCTGCATCTACCTTCCGGATGTCTTGTTAAGTATATTATAGCAAGTAAAACAAAGATGTCAATTTCATTTTAAACAAAAGGCTATGACGCTACATTTTTCTCATAACTACAGTTATGGCAAATGTATCATCACATATTTTCCCAAAAACCTCTCCATCCATTTTATGTAGAAGCTCTTTACAAATATATAGTCCCAGTCCACTACCCTGTATATTCTCGCTGTTACTGCCCCGGTAAAAGGAATCAAATATATTGGTCAGCTCTTCTTCCTTTAAGGAGCATCCGCCATTTTTGATTGTAATCAATTTACAACCTTCCTCCTCTGAAAAAGAAATACGAATCCACTTTCCATCTCCGTATTTGATTGCATTTTCACAGATATTTTGTATCACTTCTACACTTCTGTCAAAATCGCCATATAATAAGCAATTCTCTACCTCATCTATGATAAACTCAGTATGGATTTGTTTCATTTTATCCTTATAATAATCCAATATATGATTCATCAACGTTGTAAGATAAAATTCACCACAGGTAACTTCCAGTTTCAAAAAATCTTCTCTGGAGACCTTGGAAATCTCATCCACATACTGCCTGATTAACTCCGTATTATTGGCAATACCTGTAATTGACTGTTGCATTTTTTCTTCGTCATCATAGAGGTGATTGGAGAGTGCCTTGGTATACAATTCAATAGCCGAAAGGGGAGTTTTAATATCATGGGAGAGAGATAAAACTAATGTTTTCTTTTCTTTCACAAGCTCTAATTCATTCACTTTATCCTGTTCTAATTTCTCCCGGAGCATATCCATTCCCCATAAAAACTTACCGAAAAACTTACTCTTTTCTTCTTTAATTGGTACAGTAAGATTACCCTTAGCAAGTTCCTTTGGAAGACTACTTACAGCCGAAAATGGTTTTACTATTTTTTGATTTATAAAAACAAAAACCAGAAAAGTACATACAAACATACTTCCTAAGAAAATATTCATTACTACAACCAATCCGGAATCATTACCCCGTTGATACGCAAATTGATAAAGAACTCCACCCACTTCTTCCACTTCATATGCATAATTGCAGGTTTCATTCTCACGGTATTCCTGTACTGCAATCAAGGTTTCGTATTTTGATAAATCAAGATTTTCAATGGTTGTCCCCCTTCGCATTTCATTGGCAGCTCTTACAACATCAACTTTATATGCCTTATCCTGATCATCCTTCATAGTTTTCAACATAAATATATTACAAAGCCCAATCAGAATAAGCTCCGCAAATAGAAATGCAAAAGCATATTTTTTATAATTATTCAAACCGATAACCTACTCCCCATTCCGTAATAATATGTTTAGGTTTTTTGGGATTATCCTCTATCTTTTCCCGTAGCCATTTGATATGTACTGTTAAAGTCTGTAGCTCCGACTCACTATCACTACCCCAGATACTGTTAAACAAATATTCCTTTTGCATCGTCACACCTTTATTTTCCATTAACAGCTTTAACAGTTCAAATTCCTTAATGGTGGCATTAACCGCCTGTTCATTTACATAAATAGTGTTGGTAATCATATTCAAACGGATATTTCCGTGAGCCATTTCATCCTGGGCATATTTTCTTTTAAAAATGCCTTTAATTTTTGCCAGTAAAATATCAATATCATATGGTTTTTCAATATAATCATCCGCCCCAAGGTTAAGACCTTTTAGCTTATCATCCTTCCCGGTTTTTGCACTGGCAATGAGAATATGGGCATTGGAAGTTTCCCGAATCCTGGAGCACACTGCAAATCCATCCATTCCCGGCAGCATAAGGTCTAATATAATTAGCTTTGCACCATACCGTTCAAACAAATCCATAGCCTTCTCTCCATTTTCTGCAATACTGACGATGTAATTTTCTTTTTGCAGGAAATCACACAGAAGCGTTCCAATTTCTTTGTTATCTTCCACTATAATAATATCTAGCATTTTTCACCTCAGTTATCTATATCCCATCACCTTTTAGTATTGTTTTTTCAGATTATCATGGCTTATGAATTAGCAAAATCACTAATCGTTTCTATCACAGTATTATAATCGATGGTAATCTGCTCTAACATTTGATTAACAACATTCTTATTTATCTCCTCCTCATTGCTATTACGAAGCAATTCTGTAAGGATACCTGATGATTTTTCAAGTCTTTGAAATCCAAGATTTGCACTGATACCCTTTAACGAGTGAACAGCACGAAATGCTTCTTCATACTCCTCATTTTCAATCCTGCGACATAAATTCTCATATGTAGGTTCCGACAAAAACCTTAACACAAATTTCTCAATCATATCATCCTTAGGCATACGCTGTTTAATGGCTTCATAACCTCCACCGATGGCATCATAGAATTCTTTTAATTTCATAATATATTTTCTCCTCATTATGATTTCGTTCTTGCCTCATTTAACTATTACCTGAGCAAAGATTTTCTCTGTAAAGAAAAATGAAATTTATATCTTCTTATTTAAGTAAGAAAATCTCTTTTAACTTGTATAAATATAATACAATTTTCGTTGTTTTTCAACAAAACGGCTATTTTCTAACATTTTTGTCTATTATGTGCATATACACTTATTCAGTATATATGAATCTCCTATAGTAAATATAATTATAGCCAGTTATTGTAATCCCTCTCCAAAAGAATGTCACATACCTGTTTCTGAAGGATTTCCTCTTCTATTTTTCCGGCGGAAAGACGTTCTGTCATCTTTCCGATTATAAAGCCTTTGCTCTTATTCTTATACTTTGGCATATTAAAAAGCTCCTGTAATCCGGCAAGCTCCGGTCTCCATAAAATCTCAAGTTTCTTCTTCCATGTAACCTTGGGATTTATCTCCGGCTCTCTCAGTACATAAAAATCCAGTACATTATCCACAAGTTCTACCGTAATTACGCCCCAGTATTTGGGCACATGCTCTCTAATATGTAAGGCATGACTGGTACCAACCACCACATAATTATAATCATAGTACCTGTCATAGTCCCGTACCTGTCTGGCAAGCCTTGCATAAGTGTCGGCGTCACTTTTTATTTCGATACCATAAAGTGCCTTCGGTGTCACCATAACCACATCCGCCCGGGATCTGCCCATGGTTTTTTCTTCCAATATTCTGTTTTTCCCATATGTTTCATCCAGAAAATCAAAAAGCGGTTCCCGGATATCCTTATCTCGCAGCATATTGTTTACCCTTTTTTACTGTTTAACATCCCAAAATGCTTTAAAGTGATTTATTTCTTTTTTGCATTATTTTTCTGTCTCCTGTATAATGCACATAACACTTATTAAACTAGTGTATCGTATAATGTGTGAATATTCAATATTCGGAGGATAATATATATCATGAATAAGAAATTTTTCGTACTTGGTCTCTGTCTGTGTGCCGCATGTGTCCTATCAGGCTGCTCACCTTTTTCCCGGAAGCCTTCAACTTCCAATGTAGAGAGTGTTGCCAAAACATACATCAATGACAACGTCGAACCGGCTGGACGGAAATATTCAGAGGGCGTCGGCTACGGCAAAAATTACTACTATCCAATGGTAGATGACCATGGAATCGAATTCAATGTCATCGTGGAGAACGAAAAAGTAACGCTTGTAGAAGGTTACATACCTTTTCTATACAGCAAGAACCTATTTTACACCACAGACTATAAGGAACGTATCATGGCATATCATACAAGAGAAATTGAAGACATACTGAAGGAAGCCGATTTCGTCGATTACATGCTCTGGGAGCATGAGATTAAAATTAACATTACCGAGGATGATTCTCTTGAAGACCTTGCCACTGTGATGATTGCTCTGGATGATTTACTTGATTACAATTATCGCTATCATACCATTACCCAGGATTCTCTTGGCAGAAACCAGTACTGGCACAATTTCGACAATTATGACATAATAATCGAACAGCGAGGCAGTAACAACGAACTGCTTCTATTCGAATCGTTCCTATTTTCTGATAACAATTGTATCGTACTTACACATGATAAGGTTCTGAAAACACTGGAACTGGCTCAGATGATGAGAACATCAGACACCGAGCTTAAGATTATTCAGGTAAATGGTGAACTCTATTGGGATTCCGGAGAAGTTACCCATGATAAAAAGGCAGGCAAAATGGATGGTACCGCCCATACGATTATAGACCGTGTGCCAAAAGAAGACGACCAGGCTAACTTCGGACCCGGTAGCGTTGATTATCAGTTTGCACCTGATGGAACGCTCTATGTCTTTTGTCAGATGGTCGCCATGTTTTTGTGAAGTATTAAATTAAAACTGTTCTCTTGGCATCCTCTTTTTGGAATAACAAAATCACGGTAACTTATTCTATATTTCCACCTTATTCTGCTCAAGAATATTCTTTATTTCTGAATAAGTCTTCTCTCTAATATTTGCTTCTTCTGCATAACTCTCAAAATTAGAAACTACCAAACTTATCTTCGAGATAATATCCATACACTTTTTCCTTCTTAGACCCATTTTTTCTCCAGCTACCAACAAATCAGTAAGACTAATGTCGCTCTTTTTATCATTTATTGTCATCTGATGTGCACTGAGCCACTTGTTTGTAATATCATACGAATAAGTGATATCATATGCCGGTGCTAATCTCCACTTTCCACTTCTATCCATCAGAAATGATATATTCTTTACATGATCATCCTGGTTAACCGCTACACAATTAAATACCATTCTGCTAAAGAACTGCTCAATATCTATCATTGGCAATTTCATTTCACGCATATATCCTGCCGCCATTTCATAACTACACAGTCTCGGTTCTTTATAACTAATATGCGCCATTGCCCCCAACGACTGCATATGTATTTTTTTCCCATTAACACGGTCAAATCGCTTTGTCATGAAATGATTCTCTCCGGCATTTGAATATATTCTGCATTCATTCATCCGGATACCTGCATCCAATGCCATTTTATAATATGCATACTCAATTAACGTGTATTCCGGAACATCCTCTAGTCCATGATCACCATTCTTTGAAACATTATCAAATTTCATCAACCAAAAATCATAATCCTTGTCAAGGACCAGCTGTCCTGATTTAATCTCATTCGTCTTTTCATTCCATGCTATTAATGCCTTTGCTCGTGCACCTCCTGCAGAGCTTCCAACTTGAACTAACTGGGAATAGGTTAATGCTTCCCGGGCATTCAATGTAACCGATTCTCTTTGATTTAATACATCAGATGCAAACTTAACCATCTCCGATACATTGATGTTCTCATTAATATCACTTATTTCTGAACTAGCCGGCACATATTCAAGTGCTCCCATTCCTCGTTTACCCGAATAACACAGTCTATCAATTGCAGTAAAATCTTTTATTGATTTTCCACGTGAAGCAAGCCACTGTTCTATTACCTTATTTCCAAAAGTATCCGGTAATGAATCTACGACTAATCCCGGCATACCAAAAAAAGGCTCCCCTGAAAGAAGTGGAAACTCATATACAATATTACTAAGAGGCATCATAATCGGTGATATTTCAATTCCGCTTTTCAAAAAATTTCCATCATATTCAAACGATGCATATGGCTTATCTAAATCTTGATGAATAATTCCTACTCTTGTTCCCCATAAATATACTTCTGCTGTCGTATTCATTTATTCTTCATCTCCCCATTTGAAAGTTCCATTATTTTCTTCTTTTTTGCGGACTCGCTGTTTCGGTTTATCGTTATTCTTTAAGTAAAACGATGGTCTCTTTGTCTGATCTGGAATTAACAGTTCAATATTACTTTCCAAATTTAGCGCAGACAATATTTTGATTAAACTCTCAAGCTGAACCGATGCTCCCTGTTCTAGTCTGGATATACTGCGAACAGACACTCCTGATTGATTTTCTAAATCTTTCTGCGAAACACCTGCATTAACACGATATTGTTTTATTCGATTTCCAATAAGCTTCTGATATTCTTGACAACTCAATTTATTCATTTTACACGCCACCTTTGACTTTTTATGCATATATTATATGTTATTATGCCAATTGTGTCTAGTAATGTTTTGAAACTATTTTATTCCAAGTTTTTAACAAATACCTTAATCATAAATGCACAGAAATACGGAAACATATATTGTTTGTATATGTATCTATTATACTGATTCTATTAGCCAAAATGAATATTTTTTCATTTTTGGCTAATAAGCATTCAATCTGCCTTCTAAGACATTTTCTCCTTTTTGTTTTTTGCAAAAGAATATGCAATTGGAGTGCGGTTCACGGTGTTAGACACCAATGTCTCCTATAATGCATTTAGTTGGGAATAAAATTAAAGATATCCCTCACCTTCTAAAAAACAAGTTCAAAACAGATATTTTTTGAACTTGTTTTTCATTGTTACTGAACTCACCACATACCTGTACTTTTCTTTACATAGAACGCATTTTGTCTTTCACCATGCTTCTCAATGTACTCTTCTTCGATAAGTTTCTTAAGAGCATTGAATGCAGAAGTTCGTCCAACACTAGGACAATTTGCAAGTACATCTGCAGCTGTAAACTTTCCAAGCTTTTTATCTACATAAGCCTTTACGATGTCATATGCTGAACTCTTCACACCTATATCGTCCATAACACCAACTCGCTCTTCAAATTCTGTGTAACAAGCTAAAACCATCTGAAGCATATACTTGATAAATGGAGTAGGATCATTCTCCTCCTCATGCCAGCCATGATCAATTTCCTGGAGAACATCATAATAAACATCTTTTGTCTTCTCTATCTGCTTTTCAATACTGATGTATTTTCCTACTACATAACCACACTTGTATAAAAGCAGCAATGTAAGTAGTCTGCTCATTCTGCCATTACCATCATTGAAAGGATGAATGCAGAGAAAATCACAGATAAAAGCAGGAATCAGAATAAGTGGATCCACCTGCTCCATGGCGAGAGTCTCTGCATAACTTCTGCATATCATCTCAATTGCCTCAGCTGTCTCATATGGAGCCAGCGGTATAAATCTTACAACCTCTGTTCCATCCGGTTTTGTTTCCTTTATATAATTCTGTGTGTTCTTAAAGTTTCCACTGTAAGAAAAGCCCGCATGTTTTAATAAATCCCTGTGAAGCTGCAGAATATGATTCGGACTTATATCAATATAGTCATGACTTTCATGAATCGTATTAAGTACATCCCTGTATCCAAGAATTTCCTTTTCATCCCTGTTCTTTGGAGTTGTCTTTTCCTCAAACAGCTTCTTGATTCTTGTACTAGTTGTAACAATTCCTTCGATTCTGTTTGAAGCTTCTGTACTTTGGATTTTTGAAATCTCTACAAGTCGATCAAGCTGTGCCGGTTTCTGACGCACAAAAAGATCCTGTCTTCCCTTACATTCATGTATCTTTGAACATAAGAGCAAGATTTCATTATCCCAGCTTTTTTCTGATAATTTTTTATAATCAAATTTACGCATAATTTACTCCTCACAAGTTCACTCTTCTTGTTTCAAGTTCAATTATACCACTTTTTGAACTTAATTCAATATGTTAAACTACAATATATGCTCTTGGACTTAATATATTATCTGCCAATTTACATTAATTAATCCCAAAACACTTTTTCTACGCAAAATAGACCACTCTCCAAATTTGTTTAGAAAGTGGTCTAATTATGATCAAACCATTTTTCGAGCTTACAAACCCGCATAAATACTGGATTTATTTACCTTTCTGATAAGGTGCATTCGCATCGCAGTAGAATATATGGGTTCGTTGAT
>JBJENX010000129.1:0-1893 GCA_051880415.1 Lachnospiraceae bacterium
AATCGAGTAGAGTAGAAAAATAAATATTTTTCATATTTATTCTTCATCCCCTCTCACACCACCACATCGTGCCGTTCGGCAATGGGCGGTTCAATTCATAAGTTTAAATTCAAGCTAAATAATAATCTAAGGCGAAGACTAATCCTCTTCGTCCTTTCTTTTTATTTGGTTTTGATAATGCTAGTTTAGTTATCGCATTTTGTAATATTTTAGAATGTGCTACGAACATATAGCCTCTCCTACAGTTTGCCAATCCTCTAGCTTCTCCTCTATCGAAACCACATTTGACAAGATTGTCCTCTCTTGTTTTTGGTAGTTTCCACATTTTCCAAATAATCATTCTTATTCTTGTACGTAAGTATTTATCTATTTTTGTTAGAAATGTCTTCATTTTAGAGATTTTAAAATAGTTTACCCATCCTCTAATTAACCAATTTAATCTTTCAAATCTTGTATCTAAAGAAATGCTTTCGCTACGTTTTGTCAGGCTTTTTAGTTTTCTTTGAAATTTCATCTTGCTATCAATATGAGGAACGCTATTATAGGTATTATTTTTAATATCTTTGTAGAATCCGAATCCCAAATATTTTAATTCATTAGGCTTACATATTTTAGTTTTTTTCATATTAACTTTTAGCCCTAATTTCTTTTCAATGAAATGTGTTATTGATTCCATTACTCTATTCGCTGCTTTTTCACTCTTAACTAATATAATTGTGTCATCTGCGTATCTAGTAAAATGTAGGTTTCTTGCTTCTAATTCTTTATCAAGCTTATTAAGCATAATATTTGATAATAATGGTGATAGTGGTCCACCTTGTGGTGTACCAATTTCAGTATCTTCATAATTACCTTGTATCATCACTCCAGCTTTTAAGAATTTGTTTACAAGCGAAACCACATTTCCATCTTTAACTACATCACTTACCATACGTAATAATCTATCGTGTGGTACATTATCAAAGAATTTCTCTAGGTCTATATCAACTATCCATTCATATCCATCATTAAAATATTCTAATGCTTTTATGATTGCCATTTGACAACACCTATTAGGTCTAAATCCATAACTATATTCACTAAAATATGGTTCGAATATTGGGGATAAAACTTGCACCATTGCTTGTTGGATAACTCTATCCAAAACTGTTGGTATTCCAAGTTTTCTTACTCCTCCATTTGCCTTTGGTATTTCTACCCTACGCACAGGTTGAGGTTGATATTTTCTATTATATAGTTGCCATACAATTTGATTTTTATGTTCTTTGATAAATTTTCCTGTTTCTTCAATAGATAATTCATCAATTCCACTTGCACCTTTGTTTACCTTAACATTTTTAAATGCCAAATTCAAATTGTCTCGCTCCAATATTTTAGTTATAATATCTTCACTCATAGCTTGTCTACTTCCTTTCTTTTCGTTGTCTAGTAGAAACATTCTTTGGATTACCAATTAGGATACGCCTAACCTCTCATCTTTATTTATTCTAATTATCTACTAGTGATTTCAAGACTTCAGTAGTCTTATAAATTGTTCGGTCCTTCAGTATTAGGCTATACCTACTATGACCTCTGCTGACTTCCTATAGTTCGTTGTTACTACTAAATCGCCTATAGGACCTCTCGGGATAAGTTATATATCTTTCCTCGTTTACCCACTTAATTTACCGATTAGGTTTACGTTTGTCATTGGGACTTTATTATGTTTAGTTAACTCATCCACCTAATGGGCCTTAATATTAAGTTCTTGTTCATAGGGCCACGATTTCGCTATTGCTTCTTTTCACGTTCCATTACTGGTTTGCGCTTTGCAAGTTGCTATCGAGTTGGCGACAAATACCTCTCTTGGGACTTTCACCCTAGACATATAACATGCCCGACATACTAAAAAAA
>JBJENX010000130.1:0-1882 GCA_051880415.1 Lachnospiraceae bacterium
TTATCTGCTGATGAGAGATAGGAGCATGGGTTTCTGTTTGTCATGGGCAGATAAATTTATGTGAAGAAAGGAGAAAACATGGGCAATGAAATAACAAAGGAACAAATCAATATGATGATGGCATTGGCTTTAATGAAATATTTATATAGGGAAGGAAAAATATCTGAAAAGGTATATAAGAAGATTTTATCAAAATATGGAAAGAAGGGCCTTGCAGATATCAAAAACTCATGCTAATATATAAGTGTGAACAAAACTAGGAATAATAGAAAGGAAATTTAATGAACAGAAAAAGGGTAGTGGCTATATATGCCAGAGTATCAACAGAGCATGAAGCACAAATATCTGCTTTAGGTAATCAAGTTCAGTATTATGATAATTTATTAGCCCAACATCCTGATTGGGAACTTTATGACCGATATATTGATGAAGGAATTACAGGAACTTCTGTAAAAAAACGTAAAAACTTTATGCGTATGATGCAAGATGCTTCAGAGGGAAAGTTTGATCTTGTCATAACAAGAGAAGTGTCACGATTTGCTAGAAACACAGTAGATACCTTACAGCAAACTCGTATATTGAAACGACAGGGGGTTGAGGTTTATTTTACGGAAGATAATATCTGGACAATGAATGATGAGGACGGGGAACTTCGTCTGACAATCATGGCTACATTAGCACAGAACGAGAGTAAAAAGACATCTCTCAGAGTGAAAGCAGGTCAAATGATTTCTTTTCAGAATGCGGTTCCGTATGGCAATGGAAATATTCTGGGTTATGATAGAATTGGTAAGGAGTTTGTTATCAATGAATCGCAGGCTGCCACTGTCAG
The DNA here is from genome assembly GCA_051880415.1 of Lachnospiraceae bacterium. GTDB lineage: Bacteria > Bacillota > Clostridia > Lachnospirales > Lachnospiraceae > CAG-590. Next base: position 833 of record JBJENX010000130.1, read on the forward strand.
AAGAATATTTGATTTGTATTTAGATGGTAATGGCGTTAGAAAGATACAGTTTATTATAGAAAAGGAAGGACATCTGACAGCAACCGGACTTACAAGATGGCAACCCGGAAATATAAGCCGAATCCTTCGTAATCCATTTTATTGTGGAACAATTGTTTATCGGAAACAGTTTGTTCCGGATTTTTTGGAGCAGAAGAAAATCAATAATTTTGGAGATGTTGATAAGGTTGTCGTAGAGGGCAGTCATACACCAATTATCTCTAAAGAACAATTTCAAAAGGTTCAGGAAATGTTGGATGGAAAATCAGCATCTATTAACAATAAAGGAAGGCGTGGAAAGAAAGTTTCTAAAGATGTCTGGTGCAGGAAATTGATTTGTGAATGTGGGCATACTTATAATAGAGTGGTTTGGCATTATGGTGAGGGTGGACCGCAATATGCATATCAGTGTTATAGTCAGATTCGTTCGGGTTCTGTAAAGACGAGAGAACGAAAAGGTCTTAGCACCGAGGGTGTATGTGTTACAAAAATGGTGGCTCGCTGGAAGTTGGAAGCCATGGCGGATGTTGTTTTTCAAAAATTTTGGAATGACAGAGATGGAGTTTTAGCCATTGCAAATGAAATGCTTGATAAATGTTATGATAACGAGCAGGATAACGAAATACTAGAAAAAAAGCGTGAGCTTCAGCAGAAGATTGAAACTTGGGATAGAAAATATGATAATCTCCTAAATATGCGTATGGCAGGGGAGATTGAAAAGGAGCGTTACGATGAAAAGCGAGCGCAACTTCAAAAGGAACAAGAAAAACTCAAAGAGCAGCTAGCTCTGCTTGAGAACGAGGAAGAGATTACAGACGATATTTACAAAGACAAACTGGAAGTGCTAAAATATGGTCTAGAACAGGAGTTTAATTTTTCTACAAAGCATATTCCAGAGGAAATTATAGATGCCTTTGTAAAGGAAATAGTGGTTTGTAGCGATTGCTTTATTTGGAAACTCAATTTCTTCCCAGATGATTATAAACTTGATGTAGAAGGTAGAAGCAACAA
>JBJENX010000131.1:0-1868 GCA_051880415.1 Lachnospiraceae bacterium
TGATACATTCCCTGTCAAGTAGACAGTAGAAATACATAAAGCTTTTTCCTCAGTTGATTAATAATCAGCTGAGGATTTTTTTAGCTTCTCTAACTTTCTTTTCGTGTATGTCTTTCCAATATTTATCAATTCGAGGATTTGGAGCAATAGGGCAATGCTTAATGTTGCCTTTCATTGCTTCTTTGCGCATTTCTCCAGCAGTTAAGCCGTTGAAACGCTTTTGTGGATCTTCATTGATGTAGTAATCTATGGTCTTACAAATAGAATCGTTAAGTTCATCATAACTATTAACTTGAGGATGAAGCACAACCCGCATTTCTTTAATAATACCTTGCCAGCCTTCCATAGGACCGTTGTCAATACAGCAGCCAACACGGGACATTGATTGTGTCATGCCTTGTTCTCCTAATTGATTCTGAAATGGTGCACGAGTAAATTGAAAGCCTCGATCACTGTGGAAGAGTGGATGAGCATTAGGATAAGCTTTAACAGCTTGCTCGTAGGCTGCTTGAACTAAGGCAACATCATTACGCTTACTGATCGCATAGCCAACAGGATAACGATCATAAAGGTCAAGTACTGTGCAAAGATATGCTTTAGGCAAACCTGGCGCCACGACCTCAGTGATGTCTGTACACCATTTCTCATTAGGCTTAGAAGCATTAAAGTCTCGCTTTAATTTGTTTTCAGCTGTTTTTTCTGGTGTTGTGTGTTTAAATTTAGGCTTCTTGTATCTAGGCTTTTGTGAGCTGATGCCGTTGATGCACATCAGGCGATAAACAGTTTTATGATAAATCGGCTTTTCGTCAGGCATTTGACGATTAACTGCCATAGTCATCTTTTCCGTTCCAAATAGACTGTTGTTGGATTCGGCTATCTCAATGATCTTGGCTTCAATACGCTTGTCTCTCTTTTCTCGCTCGCCAGGCTCGCGTTTAGTATCAAAGTATCTATAGTAGGCTGATCGTGCTATCTTGGCCCATTTGCACATCAACTCGATCTTCCAATTGTACTTTTGATGGCAATCACGAATTAAATGATATGTTTCTAATTTCCAACGTCTTATTATTGCGGCTTGTCTGTATTTTGGTTGTCCGGCAAGCACATCCTTTCTAGTTGATCTAATTTTTTTAAGAATTCATTCTTGGTCTGTTCTTCTTCAAGTTTTCGTTCTAGTTCTTCAATTCTGCGGTTAGCTATATCTAATTCTGTTAGCTCTTCTGGCTTCTTATGTCTGCCGCGTCTATCTGTTAGACCTGTTTCACCTTTATCTAAATATTTATGCGTCCAGCTATAAACTTGTTGGTATGAACAATCATATTTAACTGCTGTCTGAGTGTAATCTTTATTGTGTTTGAGGCAGTATTGAACGATTTCAATTCTTTCTTGTTGGGTTGTTTTTCTTCTTGCTTTAGCCATATAGACCTCCGGGTGGGGATCATAATCCCTATTTTCTATATGACTATTATACTTGGAAACCCAATTCATTACCGTTGTATAGCTTCTAATGCCGTATTTGTTAGCTAAAGATTCAAACGTCTCTTTTCCCTTTAAATACTCCAGCACAACTTTTTCTTTGAACTCAGTAGAATAATGACTATTATGTGGGCTATTAATTAGAAAAGCATCCTGATTACTTTGACGCTTTTTTGCCCATTCTCTAATTCGATTACCTGCACATTTACTCGTAATACCAAGCTTTTCAGCTATTTTATTGGCACTCATATTGCCATTTAAGTACTGTTCAACTGCCCATTTCTTTTGTTCAAATGAATATTTACTTTTTCTGGACATAAGAAAAATCCCACCTCCGTGAATAATTGAATACTTTATGTATTTCAATCGTCCACTTTAGTGGGATTGTATCA
>JBJENX010000132.1:0-42304 GCA_051880415.1 Lachnospiraceae bacterium
ACTTTGGAATTCCGTTTAACGATAAAGAAAAATTATTTAATGTTTATCGTTAAATGCACTATACAGCATGATTTTATCTTTGTCAACTGCTTTTTAATGAAAAACATTAAAAATTTAATTTTTATAATACTTTTTGTTTGCATTCTGGGGGGCTGAGATGAATTGCAACACGAGAATCCCGTTTGTAACCCAAGAATCCCATTTTGTAATGGAGAATCCCACTTTGTAAACGAATTTCCCGTTTTGTAAGTGAAAGTCCCATTTTGTAAGCAAAAATCCATAGTTTACGTATTTTGATGATGTGTTATAATGCTTTTATACCATAAAAATGCGCAACACAAACAGGCGTCGGTTCTCGCTCAGTTTTTTTGTAACTGGAGAATCCACACCATATCAGGCAGTATTTATTTCGGTTCTGCTGGCGACCATTGCTCATTTATTTATGTGTTATTTTTTGAGAAGACGAGGTTTTAGTATGATGTTCTCGGCGGCAACCGGTTTACATGCTAACTTCTCTAAAACTTCTTCTCCGTAATAAAAGCTGAACGCGTCGTATGGGCTACGGTTGTTCAGCTTTTTTCGTTTGTAAGAATTGATGTGGTCCATCATTAGGGAAATATCGTCCTGCGTAAAATCGTCAAAGCTTATTCCTTTTGGGACGATACGACGAATCAACTCATGATTTACTTCGCAGGCACCCTTTTGATGCGGACTGCTGGGGTCACAATAAAATATATAGGTACGCCGTCTGCTTTTCCCATCCGGTCCAAACTCTATGGATTGTGGATCTGAGAATTCACTTCCATTATCGGTCAGTATTACCGGAAACAATTTCGTGAAGGTTTCATGACCAAGGACTCGATAAAGCAGATCAAATATTTCTGTCACACTTCTGGCGGTATTGGCGTCCCGTATAAACGCAAGCATAAGACTTGTATCTACAAAGTGAATGGTTAAAAGCACTTTGCCTCCCTGATTGCCACAAACACTATCCATTTGTACAACAGTAGCATCAGGATGGCTTTCCATAAATGTTTGAAAATCCTTGTATGTACGACCATTGCGACATGCTCTGTCTACTTTAAACTCCGGTTTCTTATAACGGGGACGATATTTTACCTTGCGTGGGAGATCGATATTGCGTACATCCAATAAGCAGGCATCTATATAGTTATATAATGTCTTTTCACTACACATCAGCTCATCGCGATTGCTTTCGTATATTTGGTGTATGGATTGACCATTTTTTACTAGCGGAGTAACAAGGGCATTTATTCTTTCCAGTTCAAGCTCATTACACAAAATGCCACTCCTGCTGTCAGAGATATGCTCCTGACAACGCAGATGTGCTTCCTGTGCCTGATAGAATAACTTCTTAAGTGTGCACTGATTTCGCTGCTCACAACCATTACAAACATAAGGTGGCTTGGTGTGATGTGAACACACTTCTTCTTTAAAGTCATCACAAAAGTCATTACATTTGTTACAGATACTGCACTTGTACCTGGATGGTGTTGAACATCCTAGTGGACAGATATTTTTCTTGTTACAGGTTTTTCTGTGAATACATGCATTGTAAGGATATGAAGAATAACCAGTCTTTTGTTCAAAGGCATATTTCTTTATCTCCTTTGAAACAGTGGTTCTGTCCTTACCAATGCTGATAGCAATCTTTCCAAAAGAAAGTTGATTTTTTAGTCCTTGTTGAATTTCAAGGCGCTCTTCGTAAGTTAAATATTTAGACATGGTGACTCCTTTCATTGTCGCCAGCCTATCTATTCTAACATATAAAAAAGACCAATCAAACGACTGATCTTCTTTGTAAGAGAAAGTCCATACCGCTTTCTCTTCACACATTTTTAGTATTATTTGAAACGAAATGAAAATCAGGTATGGATTTTCATTTTACAATTAACATCTGGGGGGCTGATGGCTGCTTTAATTATTCAAATGGCACTTGGTTGCGAATGGAAAAGTATGGTTGGAGAGTGGATTGTGTTTATGTCTCTTGCACTGTATCTCTCTGTTGCATGTATGAAGAATGGTATTTGGGACAGAAAGTTAAAGCCTAATTTCAAAACCAATATGATTGTAAGTACCATTGCATCTTTGGTTGTAGGTGTACTGTGGTTTGGTATTTCTTATCATAATTACCATAAGCTTGTAGGTTCTATTGCGGCAGGGGTATTCACGTTTGTGTTTACAGAGGATTTATGTATGGCAGGATTATCGATTTCCTCATGGCTTTATAAAAAAAGGGTAGAAAAACTGGAGATGGATGAGGAGGAAGAGTAGGTATTGAGAAACCTTTCCAATATATGAAATTCGTGTCATAAATAGTTCAAAATGATGCTAGAATTTTAATAATTTGGATGAGTTGAAAACCATGATAACGGATGATATAATCGGAAGTATCGATAAAAATCAGGAATTAGGGAATATTACCCCGGAGGATGCATACAGGTTAAAACATTATGTGAAGTCTATGTGGATATACCTGTGTAAGCATCATAAAGAATTGGAGGCATTTAGTGATATGACCGATGAATCATTTATGACAGTGGCAGATGTAATATGTGAAGGCCTTGAAAGAACCAGAGAGGCACTTAAGAATAAGGAGAAGATGCTGGAAGAAAAGGATAAGGTATTGGAAGAGGATGCCAATAATACTATGGAGGTGAAAGTATGGGTGAACTATGGAATTTATATGATAAGAGAACAAGAAAAGTAGTAGATGGTTTATATTATGAAAGGGGAAGTAGTACTCCTATACCAGAATCGATGTACCATCTTGCAATCTGGGTGTATGTTGTTACAAATTCAGGAAAAATACTATTATCACAAAGGGCTGCAAATAAATCTAAAGCCTTTAAATGGGAACCAAGTGGTGGCAGTGTTGTAATGAATGAGTCAGCTAAAGAGGCAGCTATTAGAGAAACCTATGAAGAAACAAATCTTATGCTTAATTCGTCTGATATATGTGGACCATTTTGTGAGGAAGAAGGGAAAGATTTTGTTCTTCAATATTTTTACGCCGCTGTGCCAGATGCTGAAATAAACATAGATATATTAAAACTGCAAGAATCCGAAGTTATGGATATAAAACTTCTTGATGATATGAAAGAACTACAAGCAATGGAAGAAAGAAATGAATTAGTGGATGGCGTCTATGAAGGGTTTAAAAAAGTTTTCGAAATAATTTCAAAATAATAATAGAGCTTGATGGTACGTAGAGAATGGAGGTATGAAGAATGACAGTATATAATTTGGTCCTATGTCAAGATGGAAGAAAATGCCAGAGAAATAGAGCGGCTCCGTGCAGAAAATGAAAGATTAAAGGCGATGAAGAGATAGCGAAAGAGTTATCGATTAAAGATGGATGAAGATAATCGTAGATGAGAGCTGCTACATCGGATAACCGGTGAGCAGCTCTTTTGTAGTAATATTATATATTTACCTTTTTAATTAAAATATGGTACTATACTTGTGTAATGAAAAATAAAAGGAATTTGGTGTAGGAAAATTTATGAGAATTGGTATGTATGTGGCTTTATTGGGAGGTGCCATTAGTGTATATATTATGATGGCATATGGACTTAAGGAATATAGAAATCGAAGGTCATCTATATTAATGCTTTTTAGTTGTATTGCACTATATGAACTGGCAATGTTTGTTGTAGAAAAATCTGAGCAGGGATATGGTTTGTTAGTCGAATTTTTTTCTTTGTGGATTTTGTGTACTGTATTTCTTAAGGGTTGTATATGGAGAAATTTTTTCTTTATTCAAGTTAGTTTTTATATATCAAATATATTATTCTTTATTGTATGCTCTGTTAATGACCTTATGGCGAATATTTACTATAAGGAGGAAATGGGTTATAGAGTTACTGTATGGGAAGGAGCAATAGATGCCGGAATATGCAGTATATCCTCAATTATTGCAGTAACTGTACTAAGACCTTTTTTTAAGAGGAAATACAGAGGTAATGGTAGAACTTATAAAATCGTTGTTATCTTGTATGTTGCTTTAATGTTTTTTCAAACCTATATAAGAAAGGCAATGACAAAAAATGCAGGAGATTTGGCAGACATCAAAAAAGATGTTATGGTTATTGTTGTTATGTTTTCCTTTATAGTTGCAGGTTGCCTGGTACTTATATATGATTATTTTGAAAAGAAACGGATTGCAAGAGAACAGGAAAAACTGAAAAACCTTATTCGAGATGCATACAGAGATTTAAATACATCAGGGGAAGGACTGCCTGCTTTGGTACGAACCGGAAATATGGCTGTGGATTCTGTGCTTAGCGGTTATACTACAGTTTTTGAAGAACAGGGGGTCATATTTGAAAATGATATAGAACCTCTGAAGGATATGGAATTTGAGGAAAAAGGAATTGTAGCCATAATTGATAACCTGCTGGGAATGGCAATGGAAGGAAAAGATAAAAGTGATACTGCATTTGTAAAGTTGTCCTTAAGAAATGTAAAAGGAGCCATAATTATTAAAATAGAAACTTCTAAGGATATTATTCAAGGAAAAAAGGTGTTTAGCAGAAGTATGAGAAATATTCGGGACAGGTTTAATTTTATAAAAGAGATATGTGATATGCAGGATAGTATTATATCGTTAAAGGATTCTCCGAAAGAATGTGAGATTTCGGTTATCATGGTTTAGGATATTTATGATTGGGTATGATATCTGTCGGATATTATCCTTGAATATGATAATTGTAGTATGGTATCATGCCTGTGTAATGAAAAAGAAGGGAATTGGTTTGGAATAGTTTTATGAATACAGGTATGTTCGTGGTTATATTGGGTAGTGCCATTAGTGTGTATATTATGTTGATATGGGGGCTTAAGGAATATAGAAATAACACATCATCTTTGGCGCTGCTTTTTAGCTGTATTGCGTTATATGAGATGACGGAATTGATTTATCAATTGTTGGGTCGCGGATACTCTATTGTAATGGAGCTTATGTCCATATGGATATTGTGTGCCGTATTTTTAAAGGGATGTGTATGGAGATCTTATTTCTTTGTTGTCGTTTCTTATTTCTTGTCCAATATAGGATTTTATGCAGTGTGTTCGGTAAATGGTTTTATAGCGAATATCTACTATAAGGAGGGAATGGGTTATAAAGTTACCATATGGGAAGGGGCAATAGATGCCGGTATATGCATTATATTGACAATTATTGTAGTGGCAATTCTAAAGAGATTTTTCAAAGGTAAATATAGAGGAAATGGTTTACTATATAAAATATTCGTAATCATATACTTATCTGCCTGTTGGATTCAAATATATATGCAGTTTTATATGATGAAGCATGCTGAGGATGTTATATCTTTAAAGCAATCCATTCTGATAGCACCGGCGTTTTTTTCGATTGTAATTACATTGGGTTGGATATTAATATATGATTATTTTGAAAAGAAACGGATTGCAAGAGAAAGGGAAATACTGAAGAATCTTATTCGAGAGGCATACAGAGATTTAAATACATCAGGGGAAGGACAGCCCGCTTTGGTACGCACCGGAAATATGGCTGTGGATTCTGTTCTTAGCGGTTATACTACAGTTTTTGAAGAACAGGGGGTAATATTTGAAAATGATATAGAACCTCTTAAGGATATGGAATTTGAAGAAAAAGGAATTGTAGCCATAATTGACAATCTGCTGGGAATGGCAAGTGAGGGAAAAGATAAAAGTGATAATACATTTGTAAAGCTATCCTTGAGAAATGTAAAAGGAGCCATAATTATTAAAATAGAAACTTCTAAGGATATTATTCAAGGGAAAAAGGTGTTTAGCAGAAGTATGAGAAATATTCGGGACAGGTTTGATTTTATAAAAGAGATATGCGATATGCAGGATAGTATCATATCTGAAAAAAAGCTGGATGAAGAATGTGAGATTGCAATTGTAATGATATAAAAGAGGATTATAAAAATAGGGGGAAAACAATGTCAATTGGATATTGGTTTATTTACATTGGATTAGGATTTAGTTTCTTTTTCCAAGCGGTAATGGTTTTAGATTATAAAGTAAAGCCAAGATATATATTACCGGTTTGCATTTGCTGGTATTCGGTAGTAGGTTGCTGCAGCCAGCTGATTAATAAGGAAGTGGCCACAATTGTTGAAATATTGTTATATATTGCCACGTGTGCTATTTTCTTAAAAGGAAATTTTTGGAGGAATTATTTTATCCTTGTTGTGGAAGGGTTTACGGTCAGCCTTTTATTTTGTCTATTCTGTCTTGTAATACCACCTTTAAACAGGTCCTTTGTAAAAGAAGAACAAAGTGATATACTAAATTTTGCTGACGGATTAAAACTTTACGTGACAACTGTTGTCGTTAGTCTGTTTGTAGCCTTTGTTTTTGGTAAAGTGGTTAATAAAAGATACTATGGAAAAGCAAACATTTATCGTTTTTTGGTATTAGCCTATACGGCATTTGCGATAACACAGGTAGAAATAAAGGGTGTTTTGAAAAAACAGGATTTTGGTCAGTTAAGTATAAGCGAATTTGCATATATTATTTTGGTTATTCTGGTTTATATTATAATTGCTATATTAACGGTTTCGATATATGATATGCTTGAAAAAAAGAGGATTCAAAGGGAGAAAAATACTTTAAGGCAGTATGTAAAAAATGCATATGTGGATCTGAAGAATGATGCAGCAGATAACAGTCCTCATTATTTTTATGGAAATATACTTTTAGATTCTGTAATTAGAGGATATATGAAGTTTTTTGATGAGAGAAAAGTGGTTTATGAAATATATGTACAACCTGATGAACAAAAGAACCACGTTAATTATGAACTAATGGCAATTGTTGATAATCTTCTGTCTTTATGTACATATGTATATGATGAAGCCATTGATGATTTTTTTGTAAAAATAACTGTTCGTAATAATATGGGAATGGTTTTTGTAAAAGGTGAGTTTTCAAAACGAAGATGGATATTTAAAAAATTTAGTATTCATAAAAATAAAGAAATGAAGAAGAGTATTCAGATGATAGTAGAATTGTTATCAGTTCAAAATGGTTATATGTATACCGAGGAAAAAACCAATGAATGTGAAATAGGGATTATGATGCCGTTACAGGCAGACCAAGGATAAAGGAGACTGGAAATATATGAAGATTGTAATATGTGATGACATGCGTCAGGATGCTTTGGCAGGAAAGCAATTGTTTGATAATAATTATTCCAATATGGATATTACCTGTGAAATTATGAAGCCTAAGGAATTATTGTTGATGATTGAGGAGAATATGTTTTCTTATGATCTTGCCATTATGGATATAGAGTTTGGGGATGAGGAATTTGACGGTATTAAGCTTTCACAAAAGATCAATGAGATTGCTCCCTCTTGTCAGATTATATACCTTACCAGTTTTCTTGAATTTGCCCCGGATGTGTATGAAACAAAGCATTGTTATTTTGTAATGAAGCCTAATCTGGAAGTGATGCTGCCAAGAGCATTTAAAAAAGCGTATGATTTTTATCTGTCAGAGCAAAAACAGGATATATTGGAGATTGTATGTGATGGGCAAAAGACCCATTTGCTCCAAAAGGAGATTGTTTATGTGGAACGGGAAGGACGTATGTTGAGAATACATATGGATGAAGAGGAATATGTATGTTATATGTCTATTCGGAAAATATTAAAGGAGCTATCCCCTGATTTTGCCAGATGTCATGGAGGGTATATCGTTAATCTTGGAAAAATCATTGCAGTTAATTCAGAAATGGTAACGGTAGAGACCGGTGAAAAGATTGACATTGGAAGGACCTTCTATGATTCTTTTATGGAGAGTTATTTAAAATATTATTCTAAACAGATATAGGCATGGTATGATATGTTAATAATATATGTAATTTATACTTTAATAATTGGATTGCTGGTTTTTTGTGTAGTAAAAAAAATAAATTTTGTGGAAAAGAAAAATCAGGAGATTAAATCAGAAGCGGCAATTGCAAACCAAATATATACGGAATTAGTACAAAACGGATATTCAGACAGAAAAATAAATCATGAATTACAAAAACAAAAAATGATAGTGATGAATCTTCCGTCTAATGCCACTACAAAAGATGTTGTTAAGGAAATTATCGCAAACAGAAGAGAAAAAATGAACCGGCTGGGAATAATATATACAGAAGATGTTAAAGATTTGCATATTCTAAATATGTCTCAAAGGCAAACCCTTAGCCTGTTTATTAATTTATTTGATAATGCTATTGAAGCATGTACACATGTTACACATCACCGGGAAATATGTTTTAGTACATCTTATGAGGGTGGTAATTATAGTATAGAAATTATTAATTCCAAATCTCCGGAGCTATCTCCTGTTAAAGAGGAATTTCATACAACAAAGGAAGATTCCTTAAATCATGGATATGGTATGGGTATAATAAAGGAAATTATAGAAAGCCAAAGTGGTAAAATTGAATATGAGGATATGGGAGAAAAATTTAAGATAAAAATTGTACTGCCAATAGAGTAAATGCTCTGTTGGCAGTTTTTTTTGTTCAAATATGCATGATTAGATGTAAATTGTGCACGATGAGAAAAAGAGGGGCATTTTGGTATTATAATCATATTTAAGGTTTGCAAAGGAGAAGTGCATAGTTAGTTTATGTATATAAGAAAATGTTAGTAGGAATATGTAGTGACGATAAAAATGAAATTCAACAATTAAGTAGAATGATTATTCGGCATACCGGTTTTATGTGTGATGACCGGATGAAATTCTACATTCCCCAAGAGGCTTTGTATGATGTGGAAGAGGGATGCTTTGATTGTGATGTTTTGTTTATAAAGGCAGAGTGCATTGTAGATGGTTATAATGGAATTATGATTGCAAAAATGGTTAATGAAAATAATCCAAGGTGTCAGATTGTTTTTTTCTCAAATACGTATGATCATATTCCGGAAATATATGATGTTAACCATTGTTTTTTTACTTTGTATGATCAACTGGAAAACCATATTGATAAAGCATTTAGAAAAGTTGAAGAATTGATTTCTAGGAATGGCGATACGGTTATAGAAATGGTATCAAATCGAATAAAAGTGTATGTACATACAAAGGATATTTCCGTGGTATATAGAGATGGTCGTCAAACAGTAACAAAAACGGACAACAAAGATTTTATCACCTATAAATCTTTGTTGGAATTTGAAAAAGCATTATCAGAAGATTTTGTAAGATGCCATACAGGATTTATAGTGAATTTAAATTATGTTGAGGGGATAAAAAAGAATTTGGTTATTTTAAAGGATGCCAGTGTCGTTCCAATTGGACGTTCGTATGAAAAAAGATTTCGTGATAAATATAAACAATTTGTTCATAGAAGTAAGAGTATATCTAATAAAAAAGAGAACGATGGAGAAGATACAACCTGTTAAATAAGATATAGGTATCTGGGCATCTCAGTATAAAAGTATTATTTCTCTTTTTCATATGTCGCAATTACATAAAGAATCAGATGATACATTTCAGCATGCAAAATTCGGTGCCGGCAAAGCATTGATAGTATTAAATATTTTTACAGATATAAATAAGTGTATATGTGTGAGTTTAACGGAATGTTGTCAAAATATATGAAAAAAACAGCACTACTATTTAGATTTGAAATTTAATTAGTAGTGTTGTTTTTGTATTCATGAATATTACTTATGTGAAAGGTTGTTATTATTTGTAAGTTCTTTAATCAGAATGTCAATTGCAAAAAGTTGTTGCTCATTTAGTTTTTTTAAGTTGTTAAAGATTTGTTTTAGCTCGCTAGGATGAGAAGAGTCATAGTCAAAAAAATCCATGGGTGTAATATTTAAATAATCACATATAAAGAAAAAACAATTCATTGATGGAAGAGATTTTCCGTTTTCAATATTATTTATATATCCGGGATTCTGTCCAATAGATAGACTCATATCTCGTGCCGATACTCCTTTTTTTATTCGGAGTGACGACAATCTAGCAGAAAATAATTCTTCGTTCATACAATCACCACCTTTGTTATATTGTATAGAATATTGCCAAATATTATGTGGGAATATATATGATAAATACATTGAAGTATAGGAATATATATGATATTATTGTGGTGTATATTGGATTAAATATGATTTATTGCATATATGCATTTGTGCCGCTTCATTCTTGTTTGAAAGAGTTCATAAAAAATAAAAAATTAACAGTAAAATAACAGTATTCCTTAATTGCAAAACAAAAATCCCATTTGACTGGGAAAGATGATTACAAATTAAATAATAAACACTAGGGAAAGTGGTTGTACAAAGGCAGATGAATGCATATCATTCAATCTGTCTTTTGTGTTATAGTGGAATGAGCCGGTGGGGAAAGGAGACACAATGGCAAAATTTCTAAGCTATGAAGATAGACTAATGATTGAAAGTTATCTAAAGGAAAATAAGACATTTACAGAGATAGGAAAGACTCTAGGACGTGATAGGACAACCATTGCAAAAGAAGTAAAAAATTATGCTATTGAGCAGTGCACAGGATACAGTTCATATCCTCATAATGTTTGTAAACATAGGAAAGCGTGTAGGAGGAAGAAGGTTTGCGGTACAAATGAATGTAAACACCCATTAGTCGGTCTGTGTAAACAATGCGAGTCCATATGCAACCGATATTGTGAACATTTTGAAGAAGAGATATGTAGAAGTCGTTTTAAAGCACCGTATGTATGTAATGGTTGTAGAGATGTAAAAAAATGTACCTTGACGAAAACCATGTATGATGCCATGGAAGCGGAAAGACAAGCATCTGAAAAGATATCCAAGTCCAGAAGTGGAATTATTTCTACAGAAGGAGAAATTGCTAGATTAAATGAAATCTTGGTTCCATTGGTAAAGCAGGGGCAATCCTTACATCAAATATATCTGAATCATAAAGATGAATTAATGTGCTGCGAAAAGACCTTGTACAATTATGTAGATGGTTGCCTGTTTGATATTCGTAACATCGATTTACCAAGGAAAGTGAAATATCGACCACGTTATAAACGACCAGAATTAAAGGTGGATCGGGGATGTCGGATAGGAAGAAATTATCATGATTACGAAGTGTATATGGAGAAACATCCAGATACTGCGGTGGTGCAAATGGATTCTGTGATTGGAAGTAGGGGTGGAAAAGTGCTTCTGACAGTATATTTTGTGAATGTATCACTTATGCTGGGATTTTTAAGAGATGCTAATACATCCAAGTCTGTAATCGACATTTTTGATGGTCTGTATGAGAAGCTAGGAGGGCAGGATTTTCGAAGACTATTTCCGGTGATATTAACGGATAATGGAAGCGAGTTCTCAAATCCTAAGTGTATTGAAAATGGTCCAGACGGAACAGGCTTTCAACGGACAAGAATCTATTATTGTAATCCCAGTGCACCTTATCAAAAGGCAGAAATTGAAGTTGGGCATGAATTCATCCGAAGGATTCTACCAAAAGGAAAAAGCTTTGATGAGCTGACACAGGAAGATATCGATAAAATGATGAATCATATTAATTCCTACAGAAGAAATAAGTTGAACGGAAAAAGTCCATATGAAGCATTTTGCTTTTATTATGGAAAAGACCTGGCACAAAAACTAGGATGTCAAGAGGTTCCCGCCAAAAGTATCCACCTTACGCCAGGTCTTCTGAAAAAATAACAAGATAAAAAGCGCAGACCACCGGCTTTCATACCGATTAAAATCGACGTGAATTTCGCCTTACAAATTTTGTAAGGTAAAGCTGACGTCTGATTTTTGTGCGCAAATTTATCTGAACGCAAGGCTATTATATCACATTTTTTTTGAAAAAGACGGGATTTTCATTACAAAAGAGGATTTTCAAATACAAAATTTGAAGGTCGCTTCCAAAATGTGAAACTCGTTTACAAAACGGGAAGGTCGGATTACATTCGAGCAAATAACAGTATTAAGGCTAAATAGAATGTAAATTATGCATGAATAAGTGTAAATTATGCATAATGAAAAAAAGGGAGAATTTTATGTATTATAATAATATTTAATAGTGATGAAGGAAATTATTGTTGGTATATAGATATGTTTATGAGATATATGAACAGAGAAGTCGAAGGATGTCATCATTTTTTAGAAAAAGAATAATAGGGAGTTTTTTATGTTTTACAAAAACGAAAATATAGTTGCTAGGAAGGTACATGATTCTTTCTTTTTGATAGATATAAAACAAAATTATTCCAATAATAAGTGTTTTTTGTATGAAATAAATGAAGTTGGATATTGTATATGGAATATATTATCAACTTGCTTTGATGTCAATGAAATTGCAAATAAATTATACAAGGAATTTGATGAAGAAGTTGAAAGGGATATTCTTATTTGTGATATTAATGATTATCTAATTAGATTAAAAGGGGAAGGATATGTAAAAGAGGATGGAGGAAATTAACGAAAAAAGTCATTCAGATATACTTAACTTTGATTTGACAAAAAGAGAACAATGGGTGAAAGAAAGAAAACCGTTTTCGGTTTTGTTTGAATTAACATCAAATTGCAATATGAATTGTATCCACTGCTATTTACAAAATAGTCATTCTAGTGATTGTATGAGTTATGAGGAAGTGATTTCCATTATTGATATTCTGTATGAAAACGGGATTATTTTTTTAACATTAACCGGTGGAGAATTATTTACTAGAAAGGATTTCAAAGAAATATATTTGTATGTAAAGAAAAAAGGATTTTTGGTGGAGTTATTTACCAATGCGTCTCTTGTTACAGATGAAATCATAGACGTTTTTAAGGAATATCCGCCATTGTTAGTAGATATTTCTCTGTATGGTGATAATGAAGATACATATTATAGAGTAACAAGAGTTCGAGGCATGTTTTCAAAAGTAATTCAGAATTGTAAAAAACTAGTAGATGCTGGGATTAGAGTATCGCTGAAGAGTCCAATTTTGCAGACAACGTTAAATGAGATTGATGGTATGAAAAAAATAGCTACTAAAATGGGTGTACCATTTGTATATTCTTTTGATATCACTCCGACTATTGATAGAAGTAATGTTTCGTGTAATGAACAAGTTTGTTTAGCTATTAGTTTGGAATATGAATTTAAAAATTATTATGAACAAGTGTCCAAAGGAGAAAGAAAACTAGGAGAAGTTGATTCAAATGCTATAGATGAGTTGAGGGAATGTGAATATGTATATTCATGCAATGTTGCAAAAAATAGTTTTGTTATAGATTATAAAGGAAATATGTTGCCTTGTATGAAATTAAGGCATAAGGGAAGAAGTTTATTTGAACATTCCTATGACGAAATATGGACCGAGTTTGAAATATTTGGGAACCTAAAAGCAAGCAATAGTTATAAATGTAAATTATGTAAATCTAGATATTTTTGCGATATTTGTCCCGCTGAAATGGATTTTATGTATGGAGATGCACAGTTTCGACCAAATGAAGTCTGTTTAGCAGCTGAAATACGTCAAAAATTTTATTGTGGAAAATTGTCATTTGAGGAAGCGATAAATGAGGCTTCTTTAAATAAATAAAGAACGAAAAGGAGGTGGAGTTATGAAGTATGTAAAACCAGAAGTAAAAAAAGTAGAAGTGAGTGTTAAGGTAAACACAAATGCAAGTGATCATTCATCTTGTGATGGAGGACATTGTGTGAAGGCTAGATATGGGCAGGATCACTAAAAGTAAGAATTTGTGTGAAAAGAGTCATCTTTTCACACATGTTTTTGATAGGCTTGAAGGGGGATTATTTAAATGGCAGATTATTATCAGAACAATTTTGTAAGGGATTTGGGAGAAGAATTTGCTGACCCAATTAAATTCAACGATATGAGCAATGTTACACCAGAAATAATTATTAACAATATGCGAGATATTTGTAATAAAAATAAAATTATGGCAAATTTTCGAGAGGTGTCCGTTGAGGTAACATTTGGATTGTTTGACAAATCTGTTTTTAAAGCGATCGAAATTAGCCATCCGGCACCACCTCAGAGTTATTGCAGACAATTGTATATTATCATTCCAGGTGGAATGAGATTTTTTTTCGTGGGATATAGTAAAGCCTTTTCGGATAGAAATGATTACGAGGAGGCAATGAGTGGAAGGGGAGGCACCTTTAAAGCTAGAATCCAAGCTTTTGCAGGCATTACACCAGATTTAGATTTATATGAATTGGAAATGTCATGGCATGAAAGCATTTTTTCTGTGTTTCGATTATTGTTAGAGTAAGATTATTTGTGTATTTAATATTTTTAAGGAGGGATTGTATGGCATTTGGAGTTTCAGGAGCCTGTTTTGATTGTAAGTATTTAAAACCTAATGATACAAATGGGTCAAAGGTATATTGCGAATGGATAAAAGGATATATTAAACCTGATGTTAAAGGTTGTGGTCATCATGATAAAGATAAATAATTAGTTGTTTTGTTGTAGAATTGTGATAAAAAGTAAAGCATTGGGATAATAGTAGAAGTAGACGAATATGATTCAAAGGATATGTGTATGAAGGGATAGGATGTCGAGTTAGGTAAGTATGTCCGAATTGTGGCGTTAGATATGGTGACGGTGATTTGGCTTGTCCTAATTGCGGATTTAATTATGTAAAACTACAAATAGAAGTACAGATACAGCGGGGAATACATACAAATAACCAATTGGGCGAATATGGAGTGAAGAAACATCTATATTTTAAATGACAGTGCTTATTGTTGTTTTATATATGAAAATTGAAGAAAACATTAAAGAATTAATTGATGATTTGGTGCCTATCAATTATAAAAATGAATTTAGGATTGGTCTTGAAATGGAAAAATATATTATTGAGAATGCAGTACGTCTCAATTTATGACAAACCAACTATTTATTAGAATAAATATATTTTCTTAAAAAACACTTACGTTGTGTAGGGGATTATTGGAGGAGAAAATAATTATGAAAAGATTCAATGAACAGGATTTCGGAGAATCTTTAGAGGTTGATAATTTTGAAAATAATGAAAAAGAAATTGGAACTGATAAAGGTTTCTTTTGGAACAAAGATACAGTAGAGACATTACCGGAAGTACAAGAAAAATTACATGAGTTAGGTATTGAAAATGTTGATTTAAATGGCACTAAAGAAATATGGCAAAGTAAAATCACAAAATCTGTTGAGAGTATGCTTGATGCACATCCTGAGATACAAGGATGTATTAGTGGTATTCGTACTTCAAAATTAAGAGATGGTGTTTATGCATGTGCCGGACCTAGAATGACAGAAAACGGTTTGACAACGGAAATTCTGCTAAATGAAAAAATGTTTTCCAAGTCAAATTTAGAGCTTAAAATTATAGATATGGAAACAGATAATTTCAAAGGTGAAAGATGGTTTGCAGGAAAGGGTTTAGATGGAGTTATTAAGCATGAAATGGCACATATTATGCATTTAAAGATGATTGCTGAAAATGAAAATATTGAGTTTGGTGATAAATCAAAAGAAAAATTTGATTTATTGTCAGAAAAATTTTATAGGAATGCAATTGTTGTTAGTATGTGCAATGATTCCATAAAAGAACTTGGAATCTCCCCGAGAGATATTGGAAAAGAATTGAGTGTCTATGGGGCAAGTGATTTTGGAGAATTCTTTGCAGAAGCAATTAGTGAATGTGAAACCTCAAAGAGACCTAGGAGATTAGCGAAAAGAGTGTATGAAAAATATAATGAATATATATTAAAAAAGGAGATGGAATTATGATTATTATGCCACCAGAGGAAATAAGAAAATATATTAGTGTTGATGAAAATGGACAGTGGATTCATGACCCTAAAATGCCAAATGAATTGAAAAAACAATTTGAGGATTTTGTTAAAAATGTAGAAGAAGCAAAAAAATTTAATAGTAAAGTAATCAAAAAGGCGTGAAGATTCTGCGTCTTTTTTCATGAGGATTTACACATATGATGAAAGGTATGAAATTAATAGATGAGTAGTTTTGAAGTTGGAGGAGTCGATGTTGGAGTTGGCTTAATAGGTGGTACCGTTGCAATAGGGGCTGCGTTAGCAGTGTTGACTCCTGTTGCGGCTGGATATGGGTTGTATAAAGCTGGAGAAGCCGTAAAAGATGAATTAGTCCGAGAGTATCGGGAAGCATTGGAAAAACAGTTTAAAGAGAAAGCAAAAGTAAGGGCTCGGATGGAAATGGCCAAGATAAATCGAGAGAAAATTATAGTGGATTGCGAGAAATATATTGTTGAATTGCAAGAAACAAATACAAATCAAACCGATGATATAGTGGAACTTGTCAATTCATTAATTTGTGAACTCTCTATGATTCAAAAAGAGGAATCAGTTGATCTTGACTCTTTAGAAATGCTAAACCAAAGAGATGAACAGCGGATTGCTGATTTGATTTCGAGATATAAAAAACAACGCGAGTTGATGATATCAATTTCTTCTTCGAATAATAATGTGAAATTGTTTTTTGATTCTATAGATAAGCTTTTTGAATCGTTGACTTTCGAAGATTATAACTTTGTGCATAATATCGAGACTCAAACGGAAAATCAAGTAAGAATGCAAAAGCTATATGAACGTGGAAGCAAGTTAATTGACGAATTTTATACTATTGTTAATAGAGAAGTAAATAGGGTAGAAAATTGTCCTGTGGAAGCACTTTATGTAAATAGGATTGCGTTGCTTTTTAATAATATGAGAGAAGAAATAAAGGCTCTCCAAAGCGAAGATGAAGAATGGGCTATTGAAAGCAGACTTGATTCTTTGAGGAAAGGAATCGAATCTTATTATACATATAAAGTTTTATTAGATAAAGAGCAAGAAAAATTTATGGGTTTATATTTGAAATACAAAAAATCATGTGAAAAAACAGGTGAGGAATATAAGGAAACTGTGGAATTTGATTCTTATGAGGAATTGGAGCGGGAAGTATCGTATAGAGTGAAGCAGTTAGAACGAATGAATCAGTGTGCAGAAATATATGAAAAACTAGGAAGAGAGGCATATATATGTTTGGCGTTTGAAGAAGAGTTAAATAAATTAAATTACTCTGCAGAAAAGAAAGAAATTGCAGAACAACTCTTACATCGTAGATTACAATATTTTAAGATTGATGATAAGACGACACCATTCTATCAATGGAATAACGAATCGCTTACTCGAATTTTTAGGATAAATGATGAAGTTGGTTTACAACTTATTGTTCATTCTGATGGATCGTGTACTATGGAAACCATCTCGTTAAGTCATAAAGAAAGTGAAGAGGTAATTAAAACACAAAAAGAGCATTGTAAAAAGCGGATAGAATTGGAAGAGGCATTGAAAAAGAATTGGTTTATAACTGCAGAGTTAGATGAGGAAATGTCTGCTGAAGAAATTTCTTTTGAATTCGAAGCCTCTAATAGGCAAGAAAAATTAAATACGTCGAAGACCAAATCAAATTTACAGAAAAGAGCTGAAATTGCTAGAGAAAAACAAAGAAGAAAAAATGTTCAAAAGGCACAAGCTAGAAGTATGGCTTTACAGTATTAGAAAAGAGGTGTATACATGACGAATTATAAACAGACATGCCCAGAATGTTATTATGAAGTTTTTTTAGATAAGTTGGAAAATAAATTAGATGTTTGTCCAAAATGTAAGGGGAAAAAAATTGCTCGAAAGATCGTAAAGATTAAAACAGAAGAGAAGTCTATCCAATGTGAAAATCTAGATAAGGATGAGGAGGAAGAACAATCTATAGAGAAATTAAAAGGGCAATTGGGTATTGATCTCCCACAAGATGTAAGTTCATCAGAAAATAAGCTCTTGTTAAAATATAAAAATGGGATTATTGATACGTATTTTGAGATTGAGATTGAAAAGTCTAGTGTTCCTTGTGTTTTGGGAAGAAGTGGCATTGGCAAAGAGTTTTTTAAGAAAGATATTCGAATTAGCAATGAGCATTTTAGCATTTTTTTTGAGAATGATATTTGGAAACTTGTTGATAAAAAAAGTACCAATGGGACATACGTAAATGGTCGCTTAATTAACCCATACACAGAAAGAGATTTAGTGGATGGTGATATTATTAAATTAGGGAAAACGGATACGTCAACTGTTTTAGAGGTGAATATTAATGCTGTTTGCTAGAATGATATCACCAATTCATTCGCTTGGCCCGGGCGAACGAATTGGTATATGGCTTCAAGGATGCTCAAAGAATTGTAAAGGGTGTTTATCTCCTGAAATGCAAAAGTTTGACACTATGAAAAATATACCGGTTGAAATGCTTACTGCAATTATTATAGATGAAGCAAAAAGAAATAATTGTGATAGATTAACTATTTCGGGAGGGGATCCGTTTGAGCAAGCTGAGGAATTATTAGTTTTTCTAGCAAAAATAAGGCCACATTTTTCTGATATTTTACTTTACACGGGTTATACATTAGATGAGATAAATAAATCAATAGAAAAAAGTGAGTGCTTAAAATTTATAGATGTTTTAATTGATGGCAGATATGAAGAAATACAAAATAAAGGAAGTAGTAAACTTTATGGATCGGATAATCAAAAAGTATATTTTTTTAATCAAAAACTAATTGATGATTATATAGACTATGAAGATGAAAATCATTTGTTAGAGAGTTTTTTTCATGAGGGAAAGGTTATTACTGTGGGAATACAAAGGAGAGAATAATTATGGAAACTGATAAGTTTGTAAAATGGCAACGGGAATTAAAGGGTTTTTTAGGGATAAAGAGTGGAATTATTTTAGAAGGAAATATTTCGGATGTTTTCTATTTTGCTGATGATGAAAATGATGAAGAAGGATTTGATAATTTAGATAGGGTTTTGCATACATATGCCATGGAAAAGAAAGCTGAGATTATTTACTATAATCCAATTCAGGGATTTTACTGTTATTGTCCAGAAGGTGTAGAAGTAGGTGAGTATTCTATGAGTTATTTATCACCCTATTTGGATGGTTATGTTTGTGAAAAAAAATTGTTAAAGCAGGATGAGTTTGCTTATATGCCTGTAAAAGAAAAAATAGACAAAGAAATTGGAAGTAAATCAAAAAAAATCCAGTTGTTAGAAGGAAAAGACAATGAAAGGAAAGATGACATAGTAGATGATAAATTGCAACAAGTACGAATGAGTCAAATTGTACGTAGAGCGATGATAAATCAGGAAATTAGATATGATGAGTGTACAGGAGAAGTAGTAAAGAGAAATTCTCACCCCAATAAAGTATTTGTTTTAAATCTTGCTTCAAGACTTGAATCCTGTAATTTAGACGATACAGCTAAAACGGAAATGTTTTTAAATCTTCAGAATGCGATTAATGATGTAAGTGAAACTACTGGTATGCGTAATACAATTATTTTTGTTGTTGATAAATATAATGATATCCCGGCGTGGCTTTTTCTAAATAACCCTAATATTAGAACATTTAATATTGAAAGGCCAGGAATGAAGACACGTAGATTATGCCTATCTTATATATTAGAATCAGCTAGATATGATGATTATCAATTGTTAAATTGTGAAGAAAGCATTGAGGCAAGAAAGTTTGTTACAGAAACTAATGGATTATTGTGCAAAGAGTTGAATCAGATAATAGATTTAGCTTTGAATGAAAATATTAAATGTAATGAAATTGAAAAAGCTATAAAAATGTATAAATATGGTTTGAAGGAATCGCCGTGGGAAGAATTAGGTGTTGAAAAGATATATGAATTAGATAGGAAATTCTCCGAAAGGGTAAAGGGGCAAGCAGAAGCAATCAATTTGGTTAAAAGAGTAGTTATGAGAGCTATAAAGGGGTTGTCAGGACTTCAACATTCAAGTGCAGATAGTAAGCCTAGGGGTGTATTGTTTTTTGCGGGTCCAACAGGTGTAGGAAAAACCGAGACTGCAAAGACAATTGCAGAGACAATATTTGGAGATGAGGATGCATGTATAAGATTTGATATGAGTGAGTATCGAGCAGAACACAGTGATCAAAAATTATTCGGAGCACCTCCAGGATATGTTGGATATGAAGGAGGAGGACAACTTACTAACGCAGTGAAAAACCATCCTTTTTCAGTACTATTATTTGACGAGATTGAAAAGGCACATCCATCTATAATGGATAAGTTTTTACAAATATTAGAAGATGGACGAATGACAGACAATCAAGGAAATACTGTATATTTCAGTGAATCAATTATTATTTTCACAAGTAATCTTGGCTTGACAAGACTAGCATACGATGAGACTGGTAATCCAATATATGACGGGAATGGTAATCCATTAAGAATACCTACAATTACTATCAAAAATCCATTTGAAGAGGATGCACCTGAGTTTAAAGATGAAACAATTAATATTGTAAAAGATGGAGTGAAAAATTATTTCGTTAATATTGGGCGACCAGAGCTGCTTAATAGACTAGGTGAAAATAATATTGTAGTGTTTAATTTTATCGATAAAAAGGTTGCTCAAGAGATTTGTGAAGCACAGGTTATAAAAGTTTCTAATTCGGTGCAGGACAGATTAAATATTCAGATAAACACAGAGGAAATTCAGGAATTCTTAAACCAAGAAGCAATTTCTCTGCGTGAAAATGGTGGAAGAGGTATTGGAAATATGATTGAAGAGAGGTTGATAAATCCTTTGGCGGAGTTTATTTGTAGTTATACAGATGATTTCTCTAGAATAAAGTGTATTGTTTCGGAAGATAAAAAAATTACGTTCGGAGGTGAGTAAGATGGCATCAAGAGTTGAGATAGTGGGACTGGTTGATGTTGGTTGTCGTGAAAAAAATGATGATAGGATTTTGATAGGTAAAAGTATTTATAAAACTGGTAAACATAATATTATTTTGCATAATCCATGTGTAGTAGCGGTTTGTGATGGAGTAGGAGGTTCTGAAGGAGGAGATGAAGCTGCGGAGCATGTTTTGACGAAGTTGGCAGAAAAGAGTCCCTGCGATATAGATACAGAAGAACGGATGAAGAATGTATTATCTGAAATAAATAGTGCATTGATTTTATATCAACAAAAAAAAATAGTAAAAAATGGAATGCGAACAACCCTAGTAGGACTTAATTTATTTGATGATAAGATTATTTTTTATAACTCAGGAGACAGTCGACTTTATAGATACAGAAATCATGTATTGAAGAAATTGAGTGAGGATCATTCAATAGCACAGGAAATGATTGATCGTGGAATTATTACCGAGAATTGTGAAAAAGAGTTAATGAATTGTAGTCGTATTACAAGATGTCTTGGGGTGGAAGGTGTTTTGCCACCATTTGTTCAACAATTAAATCATCCCGCATTACCAAATGATGTATTTTTATTATGTTCAGATGGTCTTTGGGGTGTGGTTTCGGATGATTGTATTGAAATGATATTGAATACTGAAATTACATTAGAGAAAAAAGTAGACTCACTATATAATATTGCAACACAAAATTCTAGTCAAGATAATATTTCTATTATTCTAGCTAGAATCGAAGAATAGAGGAGGTAAAGTATGGAAACAAAAGATAATCTTCGAATTCCTACTGAAATGGAAGATATAAATTCTAGAGTAAAAACAGAAATGGAGGATTTTCAAAGTGCTAAAACTGATGATAATGAGGTGTTAGCTGATTTGGTAAAAAAGAAGAATTCATTTATCTCTAGCAAAGGGATAAATTATGTATATAAAAACATCATCTCATTAGATGGTGGAGAAGGGGCAGTAGTCTTATGTAATTCTGAGGAATTTGGTAATGTTGCTGTTAAAGTGTATTTGGATGTTAGAAATGTATCGTTGGAAAGGAGAGAAAAGATAATTAATTTTACCAATCTTGAGGGTGCGGATAGATATGTTCTTCCCATTTTAGATAATGGTTTGATTGAATTAGAAGACGGTACAAAAAATTATTTTGAAGTGCAAGTGTTGTGTGAGGATGGAGATTTACTTTCGAAAGGTAAATGTTCTTACGATGAAATTGTTGAAATTGTAACGGAATTAAATGATGCACTTCACTTTATACATTCAAATGGTTTTTTGCACATGGATATTAAGCCTGAAAATATATATTTTTACAAAGATAGATATGTTTTAGGTGATTTTGGAATAACGAGAGAATTGAAAGAAGGTCAGTCTATAACTCAGATTACACATTTTGGAAAGAAAATAAGTGGTACACCTGGGTATCAAGCACCAGAAGTATTGTGGGGAACGTCTTATTTTGAACTTACATCAAAAACTGATTATTATTCTTTGGCGGTTACAATAGCATCATTGTATGTAGGTCAATTTGTATTTTCATGTGATGGTGTATATGATGCCGCTCAATGTCAAAAGAGTGCAAAATCAAGTCATATTGATTTGCATAATAAGAGCGAGAAAAAGACTCTATTATTACAAAATTTAGTAGATGGATTATTTCAGTTTGATGATAATTTGAGATTTGACTATGATGATGTATGTAAATGGCTTAAGGATCCGTTCTATAAGGGCTCATTTGCACAGAATGGTAACAATATTAGATGGTCTGCACCATTTCAAGGAAGTAACAAGACGGAACTCATTTATACTGAAAAAGAATTGTTTGAGTGGATGTCAAATAACTGGAATGAGGCAAAAAATAGACTTTATAAAGGTCATTTTGAGGAACATTTCAAAAGAAATAATGAATCATTTGTATCACAAGAATTGCTTAAAATCACTGAGGATAAATATCCTAATATAGAAGAGCAAGGCGATATTGCTTTGTTTGAAGCTTGTATGCTAGTGTATTCTGAAGCAGATACTCCGCTTGTGTGGAAAACAAAAAAATGGGATAGTTTACAAACTCTCGCAGATGAGATACTAACTTCTGAGGGTATTAGTTTATATGTTGAGATGTTCATCAATAGGGTTGTCTCATATTGGTTAGAGTCTGCTGGTTTATTAGCAAATGAAGAAGGATTAAAAAGGCTCATTTTGGCTATGGAAAAATCGACAGAAATTAATGCGTTAATTACTGTATATTGGTTTGCATATGTATTTGCGTCAGAAAAAACCTTTACTTATAAAAACAAGGGGTATATTGATATTTCAGAATTAATAGAAGAGATTATTGGCTCGCCAAACGAGTTATATAGAAATGGTGGACACTTAGATATGATACTTAATTTGAATAAATCATATGTGCTTCTTGGTTTTATTTGTAGTGGTGGTAAAAATAGAATTGGTTGTAATCAATTTGTCTTTGAATTTGTCAAGCATTTACCAGAGGAAAAATGTGGGCAAGTTCATCTTCTTTTTTTAATGCTAGAGAAGATTGCATTTGTCCTAAATAAGCCTGAACTTGCTGAAAAGATACAGAAAGCATATATAAATTATGGGCCGTATGGAGATATAAAATATGCACATTCATTGGTTGTTAATACGGATTATTATTTTTCAAATAAAGAAGAAGGAAAAGAAATAATTAAAGAATTACAGAAAATTCCAATTATACAAAGTGGAGATGTTTCAACAGTGGGAAAAAACTTATTGAAATTAAAAAGAAATATGGATAAATTGGTTGAGAATTTGCAGAATAATCCGATTTTGGCAGAGGCAGGCATTTATATGAATAAAACTATAAAATGTAAAAATTTGCAAGGATATTATTTGTATAGATTCTTAGATAGAGAAGTGCCATTGGGATATAAAAGAATAGTTGAAACGGAGGATTAAATATATATGAATAAAATAATAAATTGTACTAGATATGCATTATCTAATATTGAGATTGGTTTGCGTCGAGTAGATTTTATTAGCAAAACACTTGAAAGAAAAAAGGAAGGCAATTCACATGCTAAACGTTTATTTCTTACTGGAATATATTTTATTGGAATTATTGCTGGAATCTGCTTTACATTAATGTATAAACAGATATCGATAACTCCGTTTGACGAGAACATGGGAATTGTTGTTATATTTGCGGCTGGAATATTTACATCGTTGTTTTTTTTACTTTTGTTTATAAGAAATTTATTGGAAGATAAGTATTATAAAGTAATATATAAGGGTGAAAAAACATTGGACCATATCACAAAGCATTTAACAAATATGAAAATTCTTTGTGATAGTTACTATGGCTTGTTTAATAATAATATAAAATCCTTGGATTATGATATTGTCTTAGGAGTAGATATTGAAATGACACTTAGAGAAATAGAAACACAGATTATCTCGCTCGAAAAGAGAAAAACAGACGGTGTAAAAAACTTATTAGTTGCTGTGTATTATCTTGCGGCAATTGCGGTTGGTACTTTTTTAGTGTTATTGATGCTAAGGGTTGCTGACATCTTG
The DNA here is from genome assembly GCA_051880415.1 of Lachnospiraceae bacterium. Taxonomy (GTDB): domain Bacteria; phylum Bacillota; class Clostridia; order Lachnospirales; family Lachnospiraceae; genus CAG-590. The sequence goes on from JBJENX010000132.1 coordinate 24,350, forward strand.
ATAATAACTCCTATGTTTAGCGGTGATGTACAGAATTGGATATATGCGATATATGGAATATGTGCCAGTATAGGCGTTGTGGGAGGTCCTATCTTTTCTAGATATTATTTTGAGAAAATTAAACTTATTTCGTTAACAGATAGTTTGTTGTTTTTAATTGCCTTTTCTGGTGTGATGGGTTTTCTGGCAACTTTGTTAGTAGCGGCAATAATTGTATTCGCTATAGTGTGTGTGTGTGTAGTTCTTCAAGCAGTAATCGGTTTAATATTTGGAATAATAGCAGTTGTTGCAATTATTGCAATAGTCTTAGGATTGTTAGGTGGAGGGTGATTATGTGAAAAAGGTAAGCCTGCGAGATTACATCATTGTTTTCTTTGTGATTATATGTTCTGTTGTAGTTTTTTTGTATAGAAAAGAATTGGGAGCAATTGGTGGATTAGGATACTTGGGCGTATTTATTTTATGTTTATTGTCAAATATTACAATCTTTTTGCCTGCACCTAGTTTGATGGTTGTTGTTTCTTATAGTCAGGTATTTTCTCCAATTTTGGTTGCAGTTATTGGAGCATTAGGCACTACTGTAGGAGAATTGAGCGGATACATATTTGGAGATGCTATAACTAATTTAAGTGTTAGATGGCAAGTGTTGATCAAAAAAATAAGTAAAAAAATTACAAATGTAAATATTTTGGTTTTTGTTCTTGCACTTTTACCGTTACCTTTATTTGATTTTGTTGGTGTTTATGCTGGAAGCAAAAAAGTCAAATTATCATTGTTCATTATTGCTTGCTATATTGGGAAATTAATTAAAATGTTGTTTTATACTGTTTTTGTAGGGGGTGCGATTCTAAAATATATTACTATTTGATGAAGAGGTGATTAAATGCTGGTCTATAAGTGTCCTAGGTGCGGAAACAAATATACAAAGGATATGGTTCCTAAAAGTGAAATGTGCCCCCATTGCGATATATATCTGAAGATTGTAAACATTAAACAAGATAATGTAATCGGAATTGAAAAAAATGAAAGAATTGTTCAAAATAATAGTTATTCAAGGTCTGTTGGGAGAGTTGGACGAGCACGTGATGATTCTTCTGCAATAAATGAAATGCCTGCATTGTGTCAACTCGTTATAGACGAGAAAAAAAGACGTACGGATGAATATCCATCTGTTGGAAACATTGGCAATGATACATCTAGTAAATATGATGCTAATAAAAGCTATATAGAAGGAACTATTGTAAGCGCTACTGATAATGCTGGATATCGAAGATTTTTGTGGGAAAGGGTTTTTGACAGATACTATTATTCGCAACATGTTAATGATACACAAAACACAATTTATGTTCGATGTATTGATGAAAACGGAAATGTCATTAATAAAAAAATAGTTTTTTATGGACAAGTTAGGGGTGGAATAGGGATATTTCCTACAGGAATGAAGATAAAGGGAGAAGGTAAATATAATCGAAAAAATGAATTTATGGCGAGGTCGCTTGTTGTTGAAGATAATATTGCCGTTGGTATTAGAACAGAAATGGCGGATATTATGTATTATTTTAGCCCGTTATTAGTTGTTTCACTAATATTTGTTTTATTTAATGTTGTTATTTTTTTTCGACCTGTTTTAAACGGTCAGTATTTAGAGTGGCTATTGTTGAGTATAGTAGGTGGGTTCGGAATTTCCTATTATATAATTGGAAGAATAACGAGGATACCTATAGTAAATAGGATAAGAACCAGTTTTTGGATTGGCATTATACTTGGTTTTGTTATTTTTTTTCTCGGACTATCTATTTTATTTTCATAGGGAGATGAGAGTATGTCTAGTTCAAAATATATTAAAATTGAAGAATTTAAAAAAGGAATTGAAGAACTGGAAAGAGGATATGATTCTGTTATGAATCATTTGTATGACAACAGAAGATTTGATAGGATTTATCCAGAACAACAAAAATTTGTATATTTTAAAATTGATGAATTGGCATATTCTGATGATAAAGAAGGTATAGAGGAAGTTGTATGTGCACTATATTCTATAGGTGTTTCATTTTCAATTGTGTTTAAGTGTGAAAAAGGTAAGTTACATATTTATATTGGTACAAAGGTTCAATTTGTAAATACAATATATGATGTTTTGAATGGTTCGTTTTGGGTTTGTTCAGAACAATTAGAAAAAAAAGATGGATATGAGGAATTTATTAGTAATAGGGAAATCTTTAATATTAAATATGCATATTCTGGAGTAATAAGAGGTGGAATTAAAATAAAGGAAAAAGAGGTGAAAACTCAACCGGTTATCGATGCTATTATGTCTGGAATTAGGGGAAAAGATTTTTCAATTGTAATTGTTGCTAGACCTTTTGCTAGGCAAGATATAATTACCCTGCTAAATGAATGGAGTGAATTGAAAACAAGAGGAGAAATAATAAAAAGTCGTCAAGTATCATATCATGATAATTTGCATCAGGTGTCATATACTGATATGAGTCATAAAGTAATGAACTATATAGAATTAATTGAAAAATACTTTATGTTGTATAATGGGGCTTTAGGTAAAGGATTGTGGGAGAGTTGTATTAAGTATTATGCAAATGATGAAATTGTTCTTAATGCAGTGTCAGGAATAATAATTTCAAAGATTTTTACTGATAAATCACCAGAGATAGCACATTCAATAAAAGTTGACAATATGAATTATAATGATGATTTGCTAATCAATAGAATTAATGTTTCAGTCGATGATGGTCCGCCAATGCAGTTTTCGGAGTATTCGACATTTATCACTTCGGAAGAGTTATCAGTGCTAATTGAATTACCTAAGGAAGATGGCATAGGTATTCCTGTTCGAGAAAATGTAAAATTTGATTTGGCACAAAAAAATTGTGGAGATATAATACTTGGAAATATATTGCAATCTAAAAGAAGTACAAATTCATATTATACAATGGATTCAAATGAATTGAATAGACATGCACTCATAGTTGGCCTGACTGGTGGAGGAAAAACAAACACAATAAAAAGCTTGCTATTAGAGGTGAACCAAAAAAGGAATATTCCTTTTTTGGTTATAGAACCAGCTAAAAAAGAATATTGGGAGTTATACAAGCTTGGTTGTAATGACTTGACAGTATATTCTTTTGATAATGACAATATGGTTCATATTAATCCGTTTCAGCGGATTGGAAGTATCACAGTGCAGATGCATATTGATTACTTGTTTGCAGCTTTTAAGGCTTCGTTTATTATGTACCCACCAATGCCGTACGTTCTCGAGAGAGCAATATATGAGGTTTATTACGACTGTGGTTGGGATGTTGCGAATGACTATAATTCTTTGGGGGAAGTGTATCCAACAGTAGAACAATTATATTATAAAATTCCTCACGTTGTTGAGAAAATGGGATATGATTTTAGAGAACAAAAAAACATTATTGGTGCATTACAAGCTAGAATTAATTCTTTACGACTTGGAATAAAGGGGCAGTGTTTAAATGTAAAGGAATCTACTTATGCTAAAAAGCTGTTTGAGAAGAACACAATAATTGAACTTGAAGGGATTGCTGATGAAGAGACTAAAGCGTTCATTATGAGTCTAATTATGGTTCAGTTAATGGAGTATCGTATGAATGAGATAGATTCTCAAAAGGAACTAAAACACTTATTTTTGATGGAAGAAGCTCATAGATTACTAAAGAATATTTCGTCAGGAACGGGAGAAAATGCAGATCCGCGTGGTAATGCAGTAGAAATGTTTTGTAATATGTTAGCTGAATTACGAAGTAAAGGTCAAGGCTTTGTAATTGCGGATCAAATTCCTTCAAAATTAGCACCGGATATTGTAAAGAATACTAATCTAAAAATTGTTCATCGAATAGTAGATGAAGAAGATAGAAGATTGGTAGGAAATAGTATGCATATGAATGAAAATCAAATACACTTTATTTCAAATTTAACACAGGGGCAGGGAATTATTTACTCTGAAAATGATAATGAACCCAAAATGATTTTATCACCATATGCTAATAAATATATTGATAGGCAACTTCTGAGTCATACCCATAAAGAGGTTTTACAATTATGTAGGCCGGATCGGTTTGAGTGTAGAAATGAAAAAGAAAAAAGTGTATTTTGTGGATTGTGTCCTTTTGTGTGTGATGGAAGAAAAAGTAAAATAATATATTCCTATGTTGGGAGCGAGGAATTGGCAATGTATGTAAATGAGATACTAAAATCTTATAGTGATGACATGATAATCGCTGTAATCTCTGAATGTCTGTTAGATATAAGAGAAAGTAAGGGTGAAGATCATGAAATATGGAAATATGCCTTTTGTATTGCTAACGAACTTTGTTTTTTACTTGAGACTAATCAACAGCAGACAATAGGTATCTTTCGTTTAGTTTTGAAAACGATTTCTTGTATGAGTGGTGCACCTAAAGTATGGAGGGATGATAGTATATGAATTTAGAAAATAGTATCAGAGATTTGGAAATCAATGAAAAAATGGACACGGTAAACAGGATGGAAAAAATTGAAGAATTAAAAGGTATTAAGGAGGGACTATTTTGCGATGAGTTGAACGAGCTTTTATCAATTGGTAGGGAGGATATGATAGAAAGTGCGATTGATTTGACGGATAATAAAGAGAAACTTGAAAATTGGAAGAAACAGTTGTTGGAAGAGAATTCAGAGAATAAACCAAAAGTAAAAGAATTGGTTCTAAAAATGGAAAAAAGAAAAGAATAAATAATGTTTGTTTAGCAACAATAAATTGTGTGTTTATGCTAATCTAAATTTAGGTCACATGACTCATTGAAAATTAGGTCATATATTGTATATTGGAAGTGCAAGAAAGTATAGATTTCAATTATAAAAATTCGCTTACTGGTGGCCGTATTTATAAATTTGAACAATTGCGTTAATTAAATCTGGCACGATGAAAAATATACTGAGAAAGAAATCTGCAAAGTTAATAAAATAGCTGTTGTAATCTATCCGCTAGAAAAATTTATATTAGTGTTTTTTCTTTAACGCTTACAATGAATTTGATATTCTGACTGAAGCTATTGAAAGATACAAGGAACCTATCGGATATTATCCAGAGCGGGCACTGGCAGATAAGCTCTACCGTCAGAGGGAAAAATTATCATTTAAAAATCACATGTTATCCGCTTTTCAGGAGCATTTCTAAGAATTACAATAAAGAATTCTGTTTGGAATAGAAGTTCTTCCTGAGTGAACAGAAATAGATTATTTTAGTTCGATGGATTTATATTGTAATGTAAATTTTTACAAATAAAGAGGTGAATATATGCTAAGGGCTGGAGATATTTTTCAATATGGAATTCAAAGATTATATGATACTAACGGTTGTGAATGGAGTAATATATATGAATTTGTTTGGTTGTTAAGAAGTTTCGATATTATCTCATTACAGACAGAAAAGTATTTTTGTAAATTGGAAGAACAAACCAAGAAAAAAACCATAACAGTTGATATGGCTATCAAAAAATTATTTTGTGCTATGTGTGAAGATGAAAATATAAAAAATTTTCTTGTTCTAATGTCAAATGAGCCTGAAATAATGATCTCGGAATTGAATGGTATGGATTTAGATTTTGATATGCACGAACCATATTACTATGATAAAGTGATAATAAGGGGAGAAATATTTGAGAATTGTCCTAATAATGAAGATATTTCACTATTGGAAAAAGATGGGAGCACCTATAAGTGTATAATTGAATTAATGAAAAAGAATATAGAAAAATATTATACGAACCATACGGATATGCTTATAGTTCAGTTTAATAATAATACCCCCATTTGGATATGGACTCCTAATGATATAACAATGTATGGTATAAATGAGATTTTTGAAATTTTAGTATATAACTTTAGACCTATAGAAAATAAGTCTTTTATTGTTAAATCTAACATAGCTAATGCCATGGTGTATATTGAGAAAAATTATGAATTTGTTGAAATAGATAATTGTTTTTCAAAATATGGAATTGAATTGTATGATACATTGAGACTCATAAGTATAAGAGAAAATATGGGTTTTTGTGAACATAATAAGATACTTAGGAGCAAAAATATGTAATGGCAATTTACATTTGGACAGCGAGGAATGAATATGAAGCTTATTTTAACATCACAAGGATTGCAAACTAAAACAGGATATAATCTGATTAAAGATAAAATAAAAAAAGAAAACCTTTCTAAGGATAAAGTATTAGTATTATCCGAAGCGCGTTATGGGATAAACCAGCTGTTAACAAATCGTTTAGTTAATATAGGCTTCATGAATAAGAATATTTTTAATGTCGATGGAACACTTTCTTATAGTTTACCTGATAAATGCCAATATATATATGTAGGTGAAGGTAACACATTTGCATTACTTAAAATTATTAAGGATAATGGTCTGTATGACTATATAAGGGATAATGTGATGAATGGAGCTATATATATCGGTGCATCTGCCGGGGCTATGATATGTAGTACAGATATTTGTGCAGCTGAAGATTTTGAGGATAATATATGCGGTTTAAGAGATTATACAGGGTTTTCGTTTGTGAATGGTTTGATTGTTCCTCATTATAATAAGAAAGAGTTTATAAGGTACTGTAAAAATTCTTCTAAAGATTTTTTAGATAAGTATAGTGAAAAGTATTATATTACACAGACAGGATGTCTTCAGATTGAAGGGAGAGTTAATTAAGTGGAGATATGGGGTTTATCAGGGATTTGATATGGTTACGAGCTGAGAGAAATGCATGTCATTATTTTACTATTGTATGAAAAATGTAGAGGGTAATATTTAGATGAGTATTTATTTAACAAGTGACTTACATGGTGATTTGGAAAGTTTTAGAAAACTTTTAAGAATTGTTCGTTTTGATATAAAAGAAGATAAAATGTATATTTTAGGAGATTTGCTAGATAGAGGCCCACAAAGTATGGAATTGCTATCGTTTGTTATGAAGAATATTATTAATGGCAGTATGGATTTGCTTAAAGGAAATCATGAACTGTTTGCACAGATGTTTTTGGAGAAAAAGTTGGAGGCTTATCAATGGATTAAGTGGGGTGGAGAACAAACATATAGAGATATATGTAAGTTGACTAAACAAGAAAAATCTGAATTGTATGATTTTCTGTCAGGTTTGAAACATTATAAAGTGATAAATAGTAATGGGAAACGGTTAGTATTAACGCATTCAGGTCTTGATGCTGATAATATTGTTTTAACTGATCAAAAAATAGATGTTGTTGGTTCAATTGAGCAGGCAGTCTGCAATGATGAGTTCAAATATCTGACTTCAAATGATTTGTATTATATGCCGGCAGGTAGATTGAAATGCATGGATGGTTATCTTATAGTTGGACACATCCCCACAATGAAATTAAACGAGGATTCCTCTTGTAATCTATACAGAAATAACTATTACATGTGTATTGATACTGGTGCGGGTTTCCGTGACAATGGAGGAAAAATGTCATTTTATAGACTAGATGATGGTAAGGTGTTTATGATATAATGCGGAAGCATCAACACTTAGCGAACTTGGTATTATTAATTTTAAATCATACTCTTATCTGATATATGAAAGGAACAAATCATGAAAATAAACCATATCGTATTATGTAGTATATCAGCTTTAATGATTTTTTTTGGTTCCATGGTGTTATATGAATATCATCAAAAAGGTTTTGATAGTTATGTTACTACAACTGCAGTGGTGGAGCAGGTGAAAAGGGAACCTTATGATGGATACAACTACAAAAATCATGAGAAAATGAAAAAGCTTACGATAGTTTACAGGTATCGGGATAATAACGGAAATACGTATTATATGACCAGGAAAAAGAATAATTCCGGTGAGACACATGATAAAGTAGGGGATAAAATTACAGTAAGCTATAATCCCGGTAATCCAAATGAAGTGACAACAGGAACACCGGAGGGAAGTATTAGAGGTGCAGTGATTTTCATTTCCGGTGGTGTGTTGCTGTTAGCTTTTGTGGTTGTGAAGATAGTAGGGGCAAAGAAAAAACCCAAAAGAAAGTCGGATAGATGATATTATCTTAAAAATGTTGGTTGAAAAAAGCCGGTGTCAACTTCCAAATGGTAGAATTAGGATATCTTTTTGGAGTTGCGCCGGCATTATTTTTTCTTTTACATATGATCAAAACCATCCTGGTCGTCATAATCATCGTGATCATGATTGCCAATAAATTCTCTGCTGGTAACCCGTTTGGAATCTCTTTGCTTTTCCACTAATTCTGAAAGCTGTTCCTTCACTTCACGAGGATTCTTGACACTTAGAATGTCAAAATCTCCAAGGGTTTTGTCTCCTGAGCAGCAGTGGATGGTTCCAACACCAAACATTCTTTGACCAAAATTTCTGGTAAGAGATACATCGGTAATCCGATATAATCGTACCTCGTCTTCTTTCTTGTTAAACAATCCTGTTTCGATGAAAAGTCTTTCTTCTGTTAAGCTGTATTTTGTGAAAGACCATGGTAATCCTAAAAATGTACGTTTGCGGTCGCTCCATAAAAAATCCATGCGGGTATCCTCCATTTTTTTGTTTCATTTAAGTAATATTTATGTACGTTTGACGTAAATATAACGTCTGTTCTTCCTTGTATAGTACCATAAAATGGTAGGCTGGTAAAGAAATTACGTTAATTTTCATAACTCATTTCCAAATTCCACCTTTTTTTTGTAGTTTATTGATAAGAAAATTATTTGCCCTTGTGAAACGCTATGATTTTTGGTAAAATATACAAGGATTTGGCAATAAATTCAAGTTTACAATTCATGAAAATGGATTAGGATTTTTGAAGTGTTCCTGTTTATTACATACTTGAACGCTTTCAATCATAAGGAGGAGAAATTTAATGGCTACTAAGAAGTTAGACTTTGATAAAGAAGCTTTTAAAAAAGAAGTTGTTAGCAATGTAAAAGCGCTTTATCGTAAGACAATTGACGAAGCAACACAGCAGCAGGTATTCCAGGCAGTTTCATACGCAATCAAGGATACAATCATTGACCAGTGGATTGCAACACAGAAGGAATACGAGAAGAAGAATGCTAAGACAGTTTATTATTTATCAATGGAGTTCTTAATGGGTAGAGCATTAGGAAACAACCTGATTAACTTAACCTGTTATAATGAAGTAAAAGAGGCATTGGATGAGTTAGGATTTGATCTTAACGTAATCGAAGACCAGGAGCCGGATGCAGCTTTAGGTAATGGTGGTCTTGGTCGTCTTGCAGCATGTTTCTTAGACTCTCTTGCAACTCTTGGTTATCCTGCATATGGATGCGGTATCCGTTATCGTTATGGTATGTTTAAGCAGTCCATTGAAGACGGTTATCAGATTGAGAAACCGGATGACTGGTTAAAGGATGGTAATCCATTTGAGGTTCGTCGTTCAGAGTATGCCTGTGAAGTTAAGTTTGGTGGTCATGTCAAAGTTGAGTACAAGGATGGACGTAATCGTTTTGTTCAGGAGAATTATTCTTCTATCCGTGCAGTACCATATGATCTTCCAATTATTGGTTATGGCAATAATGTAGTAAATACATTAAGAATCTGGGATGCGGAAGCTATTCAGGATTTCAACTTAGATTCATTTGATAAGGGTGAATATCAGAAGGCTGTTGAGCAGCAGAATCTTGCTCGTACAATCGTAGAGGTTCTTTATCCAAATGATAATCACTATGCAGGTAAGGAATTAAGATTAAAGCAGCAGTATTTCTTTATTTCTGCTTCTATCCAGACTGCCCTTAATAAGTTTAAGGCTGCAAATGATGATTTACATGATCTTCCAAAGAAGGTTACATTCCAGTTAAATGATACCCATCCAACTGTAACAGTTGCTGAGTTAATGAGACTTTTGGTAGATGAGGAAGGTCTTGAGTGGGATGATGCATGGGATATTACATGTAAGACATGTGCATATACAAACCATACAATCATGGCAGAGGCTCTTGAGAAATGGCCAATCGAGTTATTCTCAAGATTATTACCTCGTGTATATCAGATTATTGAAGAGATTGACAGAAGATATGTGAACATGATTCGTGAGAAATATCCTAACAATCCTGAGAAGGTTAAGAACATGGCAATCCTTTATGATGGTCAGGTTAGAATGGCTCACCTTGCTATCGCAGGTTCATATTCTGTAAATGGTGTTGCTCAGCTTCATACAGAGATTCTTAAGAAACGTGAGTTAAAGGATTTCTATGAGATGAGACCGGAACAGTTTAATAATAAGACCAATGGTATTACTCAGAGACGTTTCTTATTACATGGTAACCCATTATTAGCTGACTGGATTACATCTAAGATTGGTGATGAATGGATTGTAGATTTACCAAAGCTTGAGAAGTTAAAGGTTTATGTTGATGATGAGAAGTATCAGCAGGAATTTATGAATATTAAGTATCAAAATAAGGTAAGACTTGCTGCATACATCAAAGAACATAATGGTGTTGAGGTTGATCCTCGTTCTATCTTTGACGTACAGGTTAAGAGATTACATGAGTATAAGCGTCAGTTACTTAACATCTTACATGTTATGTATTTATATAACGAAATCAAAGAGCATCCGGAAATGGATATTGTACCTCGTACATTTATCTTCGGTGCAAAGGCGGCTGCCGGTTATAAGAGAGCAAAATTAACAATCAAGTTAATAAATTCCGTAGCAGATGTTATCAATAATGATGAGTCTATTAACGGCAAGATTAAGGTTGTATTCATTGAAAATTACCGTGTGTCTAATGCAGAGCTTATTTTTGCAGCAGCAGATGTTTCTGAGCAGATATCTACTGCATCCCGTGAGGCTTCCGGTACAGGTAACATGAAGTTCATGTTAAATGGTGCTCCAACACTTGGAACAATGGATGGTGCTAACGTTGAGATTGTTGAAGAGGTTGGTGAAGAAAATGCATTTATCTTCGGTTTGTCAGCTGATGAGGTTATGGCATATGAGCGTGACCACAATTATCATCCGGAAGATATCTTCAACAGCAATGCAAATGTTCGTAAGGTATTGACACAGTTAATCAATGGTACCTTTAACGATGATACAGAAATCTTCCGTGACCTTTATGATTCATTGATTCATCAGGATGTATACTTTACATTAAAGGATTTTGATTCTTACTGTGAGGCACATCGTAAGGTAGATGAAGCATACAGAGACGAAAAGAGATGGGCTAAGATGGCTATGTTAAATACTGCATGTGCCGGTAAGTTCTCTTCTGACCGTACAATCGAGCAGTATGCTACAGAAATCTGGAATCTTGAAAAGGTTAAGGTTACAATGCCTAAGAAGGATTCTTCTGTCGGAACAAAGAAGAAATCAGCTAAATAATGCTGACTGTTTAACACAGAATGATATAAGAATAAATAAAACCTCTATTACATACATTGTGATAGAGGTTTTTGTATATGAAGAATTTTAAGGTAAAAAAATATATTTTATATTTATTATTAATTGTATTTTTGCCCGTGGGAATTACCCTTTTGTTTACATTTATAACATCTGAAGTGTATATCGGAATGGGTAGTTTAAGTGTTGCGGATCACCTAATGGGTAGAAAAATACTGTTAGAAACAAAGGGTTTATATAAGGATGTAGATGTAGAGGAGTATGTAGTAGGTGTTATGGCAGGTACTGTACCTGCTGATTATGATATAGAGACTTTAAAGGTTCAGGCGGTATTAATACGAACAAATGTGTTAAAAGAGATGGAGGAATTAAAGACATCAGATGGTGCAGATTTGTCGTATCAATATTTGACCATGGAGGAACGTAAGGAAATATGGGGGCAGCGTAATTATGAAAAAAATGAAAAGAAAATGGAACAGGCGGTTTCTTCTACGGCAAACATGGTTTTATACTTTGAAGAGGAATTAATAATGGCATTATATCATGAGGTCAGCATTGGAAAAACCGCTTCTGCCAAGGAAATACTTGATCAGGATATATCTTATTTACAATCGGTTGAAAGCAGTCAGGATGTAGAAGCAAAACATTATATGAACATAGTTTTATACAGTGAGAAAGAGATGCAGGAAATTTTAGGGACAGATACAGACGATGGTGGAGCTGATATCCATATTTCTATAGAAAATAGCACAGAAAACGGTTTTGTAAAGGAAGTAAAAATAAATGATACTGTATACTCCGGTGAGGAAGTAATGAATATGTTTAAACTCCCTTCTTTAAATTATTATGTGGAAGAGGTGGATAATGGGATTCGTTTTGTGTGTCTGGGAACGGGAAACTGTATGGGGGTATCCTTATATGGCGCTAACTATATGGCTCAAAACGGAGCAACTATGGAAGATATTATTTCATATTATTATAAGGATGTTTCTTTGAAAAAGTATAATTGACAGTTAGGGCGTTTTGTGGAATAATTACTTTGTGTATTTATGCGCATTAGAAAGAAAACAAAAGAAGGAAACAGTATGAAACATCGGTTTTTTCTGGCAGATGTACCTGCAATGTTTATAATTAGTATATTGGTTCTGGTATTGGTAAATCATTTTGACCACCGGGTACAAATGGTTAGTTATCAGAAAGAGGCCACAAGGCTCGGAGAATATCAGGGAGATATTATTACAGATGGTGGGACGGCAGCAGGCAGCACCGAGCCGGAGGAGGTCTTCTATAATGGTTCTGATTTAGAAGATAATGGTTGTGGTTATGCAATAAAAGTGAATAAGAAAAGAAATGTAGTTACAGTCTATACCTTAGATAGTAATGGGTTTTATACAGTTCCTTATCGGGCTATGGTTTGTTCTGTGGGAGAGAGGGGAAATACGCCAAACGGGGTTTACAATCTTGGTGAAAGAGCTGAATGGCTGCCTTTAGAGGGAGATGTATATGGACAATACTGTACCCACATAACAGGTGATATTTTATTTCATTCTGTACCATATTTTACCCAGAATAAAAATGATTTGGAAATAGAAGAGTATAATAAACTTGGACAAAGTGTTTCTGCCGGCTGTGTACGGTTATCGGTAATAGATTCAAAGTGGATATATGATAATTGCAGTGGCGGGACTCTGGTTGAGATATTTGAAAGTGATTATGATGGTCCCTTAGGTAAGCCTGTTCCTGCAGTAATCAGTAGTGGTGGTGCAGTTGGCAACTGGGATCCAACGGATCCGGACAGAGAAAACCCATATATTGGTAATATCCCGGTAATTTTTGGAGCTTATGACAGAGAAGTGGAGAAATTCTCGGATTTTGATATTATGTCCGGAGTTTCAGCCATTGATTCAACGGGCGTTGATGTTACGGACTATATTAAAGTGGATGGTGAGGTGGATGTTACCACCTGTGGAATCTACAAGGTTACTTATTCTGTTACAGATGAAACAGGAATAACCGGTGCGGCCACAGCAAATATCATTGTAAAGGATGAACAGCCCCCTAATATATATGTAGATCAACAGGTTACATCTATTGGTATGTATGACGTGACAAGTGCGGAAGAGTTATATGATTTATTATTAAAAAATGTAACCGCATTTGATGGTAACCAGCAGTTGGACGATAGTGCTATTGTAATTGATTATTCTGAAATAATGAATAAGGGCTTTGGGAAATGTCATGTGAAATATCGTGCAGAGGATTCCGAGGGAAATGAGTCAAATGTTGTTGTGCTTACGCTGGATGTGGATTTAGAGCCGCCCACAATCACATTACGTAATAATGAAAAAAGGGAAATCCGTGTTTCTAATATGCTAAATGATGATTATTTGTTGGGAATGATTAAAGCCGATGATAACAGTGGAAATGTTGAAGTAACCCTTAGCCGGCCTCTTTCCTATATTAAAAATGAGCCCTATAGTGTAATATACTGTGCAAAGGATGATTTTGGTAATGTATCTACTTTGTGCGTAACCTATCAATTAAAAGATTAATCTTTTCATTTATTTTAATATATGATTGTATAAAATGGTCTCTCTGTGGAAAACCTATCCATAGAGGTGATGTAAATGAAACAAGGTAATACCAATTTATTACAAAAGCTAAAGGATAATGCTTTTTATGTGGCTTTAGGTATCGGACTGATTGCACTTTTGGCAGTGGTAGCCGTATATACTGTTGAACAACAGAATAACCAGATTGCTGAACTGGATTTGAATACTGCTTCTGATTATAAAGAAGTTACAACAGAAGAACCGGTTATTGAAGAAACCAATGGTGCCATCGCTGATTTGTACGGTGAGAAAACCAGAGAAGATACAACAACAGAAGTTGAGTTGCAGAATACGGAAGAAATAACGGAGGAGGTTCTTCCGGTTGAAGAAACAACCGAGTATGCACTTCCGGTAAGTTCACCGGCAGGTGAATTAAGCTTTAACAGCGAGGAGACCATTTCATGGCCCGTAAATGGAGAAGTAATACTTCCTTACAGTATGAACACAACAGTTCATTTTAAAACACTGGATCAATATCAGTGTAATCCCGGTATGATGATTGCAGCGGGAAGTGGTACTACAGTAAAAAGTGCGTATTTAGGACAGGTAACAAAGGTAACCAGTGATAACATATATGGTAATATGGTAACTGTTTATCTTGGAAATGATTATAGTGCCGTATATGGACAGTTAGATACGATTTATGTAAAAGAAGGGGATTACGTGAAGGCGGGAGATTCTATTGGAACAATAGGTGCACCAACTGACAGTTTTACTGAAGAAGGAAGTCATTTATTTTTCCAGTTATATGATGGAGATACACCGGTTGATCCTATGCTTTTTATAGAATAGAAATACAGCAGATGATTGTGCTGTCACAATCATCTGCAAAAAATAAAATAACTACTGAGATTTTCGGTGAAAATGAGGTGGAAAAATGAGTGTAAGTCAGATGAGTGAGTTTGCAATGCAATTGATGGATTTTTCAGATTATGCCATGTTTGCATATGCAAAGGATGATTTTGGTATTCTGTATGCCAATGAGAAGGCAAGGGATATCTTTGGAGAGGAATTGAATAACCGAACCTGTTATCAACAGATTGAGGGAAGACAGTTGCCATGTTTTGACTGTCCTTTTGTGCCATTAAAGGATGGAAATGAAGTTGTGGTGCAGCGTTATTTGGAATCCTTTGATTGCAAGGTACAGATTAAGGCAAAGGCTGTTACATGGGGAAATGGAAGAGCTGCTGTACTATGTAAGGTAATGGATTCGGAAGCACTTCTTACGGTAAAACAACAAAATGATAAGATGTTAAAGGAAAGCTATGCTGAAAAATTACGGTTATCAGGGGAGTTATATCAGGCCGTTGTCAGTCAGTTAAAAACCATTGTATTTGAGTACAATTATGATAAAAATACATCCTATACATCTTCACTATTTAAGGAAAAGTTTGGAATAGAAGAGATTAAGGATATTAATTTTTTAAGGTATCCTGAAACTGCTGCTTTGATATATGATGAGGATGTTGATATATATGCCATGTTATTTGGTAACCGGGATGATGATTTCCGAGAAATTATATGCCGGTTAATGGAAGTATCCGGCAGACAGGTATGGTACAAAATCAGTATACAAATGATTCGTAATGAAAGCGGAGAACTGGTTCGGGCGATTGGTACATTAAAAGATGTAGATGAGGTTACAAGATCCCATGAAACTCTGCGATATCGTGCAGATTATGATACCCTTACGGATATCCCTAATGTTAACAGGTTTTACATAGATGCAGCTCATATGATTACCAATAATAAGGATAAAACATATGCTGTTATTTCATTTGATATCAATAAATTTAAAATGATAAATGATTTATTTGGGATGTCTTGCGGAGATGAGGTTTTAAGACATGTGGCAGAGGTTTTAAAACAACGGTCCCCTGAAAATTCTTTATATTGCCGGGTACACTCTGATGTATTTTTTATGTGTATGGAATATAAAAGAAGAGGCGATGTTATTAAGTTAATAGAGAAAATCCGAAAGGGAATATATAAGAACAAATTCTCTTTTGATATTAATACTTCTTATGGTATTTATCTGGTTAAGGATTTATCCACACCGGTTAATTTAATGTGTGACAGGGCATCTCTTGCTGCCAGAACAGTAAAGGACAATGCAGTGAGTTTCTGTGCATTTTATGATGAGCAATATCGTAGTGAGATGATGAAGACCACAGAGATTGAGCAGGATATGAACCGGGCATTGGCTGAGAAACATTTTGTTATGTATTTACAGCCAAAGATCGATTTGACTACCTCCAATATATGTGGGGCAGAGGTGTTGTGTCGATGGGTGCATCCTACAAAAGGATTAATACAGCCCAATGATTTTATTCCTTTGTTTGAAAGAAATGGATTTATTATTAAATTAGATGAGTATATGTGGGAACAGGCATGCTGTACATTGGCAAAATGGAAGCAGGAAGGAAAACCGGTGATTCCCCTTTCTGTAAATATATCAAGGTATCATATTAAGAATAATGATTTGGTATCATCATGGAAACGTTTGCTTAGAAAATATAATATTTCGCCAAAGGATATTACACTGGAGATTACGGAAACCTTTTTCTATGATTCAGAGGATTTGTATTCTGTATTACAGGAGCTGCAGGATATAGGCTTCTGCTTAGAGGTGGATGACTTTGGTGCCGGGTATTCGTCCCTTAATATGATTCGTAATATTCCGGTAAATACGATTAAAATTGATAAAGATTTTCTTGATCAGAAGCTGTCAACTGACAAGGGTAAGATTGTAATCAGCCATACCATTGCCATGGCGAAGGATTTACATTTGGAGGTTGTTGCAGAGGGTGTTGAAACAAAGGAGCATGTTGACTTTTTGAAGTCATCATCCTGTGATGTGGCGCAAGGTTATTATTTTGCTAGGCCTATGCCATTGGAAGATTTTGAGAAATTATTATTTAATAATTAATATGGAATTTTTTTCAAGGAAAACTTGACAGAAGTAATACCATATTGTATAGTCATTTTGTTGGCAAGGAATACTATTATTTCGGGCTGACTGAATATGAATTTAAAGGAGAATGGAATTATGCCAGAGAAGATGAAAGAGATAATTGCTGAGCAGCTCAGTGTAGATGTTAGCGAGATTGAATTATCATCAGATTTTAAGGAGGATTTAGAGGCTGATTCATTAGATTTATTTGAATTGGTTATGGCTCTTGAAGAGGAATATGATGTAGAGATTCCTTCAGAAGATTTAGAGAAGATTGCAACAGTAGAAGATATTGTTGAGTACTTAAAGGCTAAGGGTGTAGAGCTGTAAGAAGCACTTTTAGTAATATCGGTTAAGACGTACTGTCTATAAAAAACACACATTTACGACGACATTAGGAACGTTAGTCGAGTAAATGTGTGTTTTTTTGTTGCATTAGGAACGTTAGCCAAGTAAATGTGTGTTTTTTAATTTTTTTACATTTGGTGGCGAACTACCCCATATTCATCATCTAACCGAAAAAAAGAACAGTCCGTATTTCTGCCTTGTAGGAATTTTACCATGTCATCTTCATCCAGATTGACGTCGCATTCGTAACATTCCCATTCTTCATCGAAAACGTAATGAACGCATTGCTCACATAAATCCATAAGAATATCTCCTTATTGCATATTTTCAGAATCCGGCATTGAATATATAAGATTCATAAAGAAAGGGTTCTGTATATGCAGAACCCTTCCAGTTATTATAATTATGTGTTAAACAAGGTTAATTAACCCATTACAACTTCAACTGTATGAGTCTTGCCATCACCGAATACCGGAAGTACATTGCCTTCAATCGCATTGCCATCAACAGTAACGCTCTTGATACCCTTGCATACATGATTAGGGTTAGTAACCTTAATGTCGTATGTAGCACCACGGAACTCTCTCTTAGCTGCAAGTCCATCCCAAGCGGCTGGAATAG
>JBJENX010000133.1:0-9398 GCA_051880415.1 Lachnospiraceae bacterium
CCAAGACAATTGATCGTTACCAATATGGAAAACATTATAAACAATGTATCTACTTTTTTATTTCGAATAAGGAAACTTCCTGTCATAACCAGAGCAAGCAAAAATACTATAAAATAAAACCAAGTTACCATTTTTTCCTCCGTAAAATTCACTGTATTCCATTGCAATCATCACCATGGAGATCAATGCAATGGATTAGATACCTTACCGACAAAGATGTCTTCCGTTAATAATTACCTCTGAAAGACGTAGCCCCGGTTCCAATAACACTTTTCCGTCCAGATTTTTACAAGCCGATTCAATACAGACAGCATCGATTCCTATAAATAATCTTTTCATCAGATCTGTTTCCGCATCAAATCTTTTTTTCTGTTCTGTGATCAGCTGCACCAGTCCATCCAGGGAATCAATCTGTGATTGTGCAATATACAACTGCCGAAGGTCAACAAGATTTTTAACAAATGAAATATCATTCAGCTGATTCCCTGAATAAATGTATAACTGACGAAGATTTGTCATATCGGCAATAAAGTTATAATTCTCCAGATCACATCCTATGACCAGTGTCTCAATTTCTGTTTTATCCTTCAGAGTTTCAATCTCCCTGTCCAATACCGTTTCTTCCGGTCCATGAAAATTGTAACAGGTTGCATCATATCTCCATGGGAATCCATAGGAACATGTTCTTGGATCAATCTCTGTTTTTTCAACCAAAATTTTTCTCATTTTCAAGAATCCTTTCAAATTTGCTATCCAAGAATCTTCTTTATTTCTTTTTCATGATCTTTCGTAAATTCACTCAATTCATAAGATCTTATTCTTTGTTTTACCATAATTGGAACAACAAAACCATTTTTTGAAAGAACTGCTAATCGATTAATTATTGTTTTATTTGTCACTTTTAACTCTTTACTTACCTCTATCGGTGTAAACTCTCGTTTATATTTTTTTATAAGTAATAGAAGTAGTTCTTTTTCTTTTCCCTTAAGATAGGAAATGCTGCCTTCTACATCTGCATCATTCGAACCGGATTGAAGTTCACATACCTTATTAGAGTAAAGCTGAACCATTCTTAAAAAGTAATTTATCCAAAGTTCCGGATGCGGTGGATTATCACGCCCTGAATAATATAATGCCGGTAACCCCATCTGAATCGACTCATAATATTCGTCAATATCGTATGCAAAATACTCTTCTAACGAACCAATACCATTAAATCCATAACCATTTATATCCAAGATATAACCCGATAATAATCTGGCAGTTCTTCCATTTCCATCTTCAAAAGGATGAATTGTAACCAATTGATAATGTACAACAGCAGCTACAATCAAGGGATGATCGTCTGTTGTATTCACATATTCAACCAGTTCATCAATCAACCCCGGAATATCACAATATTCAGGTGGAATATAATCAGGATTACCGGTTTTTGAATCATAAACCGCGAACAACACCCCGGGAGGCATTGGTCCTCTAAAACCTATTTTCTCTTTAGATGCACCTTTTTCTACCAATTTTTGCACATCCAATATTATTTTCTTTGAAAAAGGTTCTCTTTTATCTGCCATCTCTTCTAAATAATTAAGTGCCAGAAAATAATTTCTTACCTCTTGTTCCGGTTTGAGAAAATGTCTTCTCTCGTCACTTTCAATGACTTCATCTACCTGCTTCTCCGATAAGGGATTTCCTTCAATTTTGTTTGATGCATAGGAACTTCTTTTCTTCGAATTTTTGCGTAATTTATTTGCAACACTCTTTGATAATTTGACAGAAGAAACGTTGTATCTGTTTTTATCTATTTCAGTTATATATTTTAAGATTTCGTTTGTTAATGTTACCTTTATCAAAAAAACACTTCCTTTCAGTTATTATTATAACCAAAATGAAAATGTTTTTCCATAATTTTTTCACTATTTTTACACTATTTTTCACTATTGTTTGTACAGAAAAATACAAGATGCGCGTTTCTACGAGCGGTGCAGTGCAGCGGAATGCGAATGGCACAGCGATAAACTGTAAATTTGTCATTCTCCCAGATATTTTTCTAGTAATACTAACTCAATTCCAGGAATTCCATTAAAATCTGTTGGAACAATGTCTACCTCCGTATATCCATGTTTTTTGTACATGGCACGAGCTACTACATTCTTTGCATTCGTATCGATTCTGAGTTCAATACATCCATTTTCTAACGCATAAGTCTCATAAAATTCAAGAAAACTTCTACCATAACCTTTACCTGAGCAAGCTGGTGAAATCACGAGTGTATGAAGTACACATACCTGGTCATCGGAAATATTATGTTGCCATTTACCATACCTATATGAATCTACTTGTATACTGTTTATTATACCAGCCCCATATATTTTTCCATTATCTTCAAGAACAAATAAGTCTTCACGTTTAAATGCCATCTCAGCTGTAGCCCGAACAGGATATATACCTCTAATCCACCCAATTTGTTGTTTGTTTTCTTCCTCAGCCGTATGAATCTCATCATACAACTTTTCTACACCATCAATATCCTTTTCGATAGCTTTTCTAATTATCATCCCATTACCATCACTTTCCATTTTTTTGCTACTTCATTAAATTAATGACATTCTTTTTTAACAGTCTCTGCTTAAAAGCTCTAATCTTTGCACCATAGCGACTTGACATAACCAAACCTACGAATAACATTCCAATAGCCATTCCCTGTGCAAACTCTATTCCCGCCATAACATTAGAGTTATCATTATAAATACTGCTATCCTTTAGAATTGTATATCCCAACATTAATAATATGGCAATTGCATTACATATGCGTACACATTTATTATATCGTTCAGCCTCTGTATTTGTATAATCCACTGCCTGTAATACTGTTTCCTTCATTTCCTTATCCATATTCTCGCTTTTCCTTTCTCCATTAAGAATCTCTCGTAGGTCAACCTCATAGAAATCAGATATTTCAATTAAAATATCCAAATCCGGCATATTGTTTCCATTTTCCCAACGAGATATTGTTCTACTTGATACACAAAACTGTTCAGCAAGCTGTTCCTGTGTAAGTCCTTTCTGATTGCGAAGCTCTTTTAAAAAACCTCCTATCTTTTTCTGATCCATTCGTTGTTGTTTCCTCCTTTCGAACAAATCGTATCAAATTTGCCAGATAAAAACAGGACATAAAGCGAGGAATGTCATATTTACCACCCGACAACCTTTGTCTACCCTTTTATTTTACTAATAGAATAAGATTTTCTGTTCGTATGATACATTTAATTAACACGATGAAAAATTCTAAGTCTTTGTGCTTCATTTGCTTCAAATCCAAACTTTTCATAAAAAGGAATCTTATCCGGAGCAGCACATAGTTCAACAAAAATCTCTGTGCCTTTCACACCATTATCATTAATAAACTTTAACAATTCATTTATCAACATACGTCCAATCCCTTTATGTTGATATTCAGGTCGCACAACTACATCTTTAATATAGTAGTTTAATCCCATATCACCATTCATTCTAGCCATTGCAATTATTTGGTCATCATCCCATATAGAAACTCTAAATAATGTATGTTGCATTGCTAATCTTGTCTGTTCTATTGATGGGCCATCTCCCCATACGGTTTCCCACAGTTCAATAAATTGTTCTGCAGTCAAATCATTATATTTTACCTTTAAGTCCGACATAATATATTCTCCTTAGTATGATAAATTCGCATTTCTGTTGCCACATCATCATATACTCTTTTTCTCCAGTGTTTTTGTCTAAACGTGTGCACGGAATATCAAAACCTTGTATTTTTATTCTCATACACATATACTTCCGGCTGAGGTAACATTTCTTTTACCATATCATAATTGCTTTTCCGGTATTGTGCCGGAATAAAATTATGTACTTTAAAATTAGTATCCAGTTTTTCCTTTCTAGTATGCATTCTTCACATCTATTATTTTTACCTCATTAAAATCACTGATTGATAAAATATTGTCTTTTAACAATTCCTTAATTTCAATTGGCAAATCGTAGAAATATATCGGTTTTTTTGGCTTCGAATTGATTGTGTAATATTTTTGAAGCGATGACACATTTATTTTTTTCTTTGTATTATCATCTGAATCAAAGTAATAAAAGCCTTTTCCTGAAAAATCATTCGCCACTTCAATAGGACGCATATTCTTTTTACATACTTCAAAGCATATCTCAACTTCCGAAATAGATGGCAGCAAATCAAATAATTCAATCAAAGTTTCATTTTTTTCTTTATCGCAGCATACAAATTCAGGAACATTTGCAACACCAGCACTACAAAAAACAGCTATTTGTCCTTTCTCATCTATACCAAACCATTGCAAATCCATGCATTCAAGTTCTGCTTTTGTTATTCTTGACATATCTTCCTCCACAATAGAAATCAGAATTTAGCTCGACAAATTCCGTTTTATCGGATTCTTTGCATAAAACAATATCAATTTTGCCGTCATGTTTACAAGCTGGGATTTAACCTACTGCACCCACAGTCCAAAGTATCAGGAACATTGTCATTGCTAATATTACAACTCCAATTACTATCAGTAGTATAAAAATCTTTTTCACTTGACTCTTATTCACTTTATTTGTTAATTGTTTCACTGATATTAAACTTCTAATAGAATAAACAATCCCAATAGATGAACAGCAAGCAGCAAATGTTCCAAATGCATCAGATATCCTTGTTAATTGAAATGAAGCAATTACACCCAAAATAAAAAAAAGTGGGATGGAACAAACTATCATATTAAACAACTCTTTCGTTATTTTTTCTTTTTCTGCTGTCGTATAATCAGCTACCATTTCCAATGTTTCTTTTAAATCCTCATTCATAATTTCCGTCTTCCTTTCACCATTTATTATCTCGCGAAGGTCAACTTCATAATAGTCTGCCAGCTCTATTAATACACTAATATCTGGCATAGTATTTCCATTTTCCCATCGTGATACTGATCTTTGTGATACACCAAATTTCTCGGCAATTTGTTCTTGAGTCAAATTATTGCCTTTTCTTAATTCCTTAAGAAAGGTTCCTATTTTAATCTGATTCATTTTCCTGTGCCTCCTTACAACGGAAATCATATCATTCTGTTCTTCTTCATAACATGTCATAGACTGAGTAAATCGCCAAAATTCAAGGTAGACAGCCCTGTCTACCTCCTTTTTAACATCACTACTATTCTGCTTTCAGATGTTTCTTGGCAACCATTATTACAAATATCAGTACCTCGGCAAACCAAATGGTATTATAGAAAAAAGAATTCCCTTTTAGCAAAATGAAGGCTACCGCCGACAATCTATGTCAACGATAGCCCTACCTTTTAGTCACTATAACATTGCATTAAGCAAATGACAAGCATTTAAAAATGTTTAAATAAACCTCATTGACCACAAACATATGTTCTGTTATAATATATATGGTGCTACCCTATTCGGTAGGCGGTTAGCCTTCTCCGCAAGAGCTATAGCTTGCGTTTACATAGAAATCCAATTGTGGAAATCTTATGAGGAGGTTTGTGCTTATGCTTACAACGGAGCTTTTTATAGCCATCATCAGCTTATGTATCACTTGCTTTGCTCTTGGTTATACCGTTGGTTCTAAGAGCAACGATAAAACACAAAAATGACCGCCACGCCTGATAAACTGAGCGGTCATTTCTGACTAATCAATATCTGGTCTAACCGTCTATCGGTAGCACCTTCTCGATATTATATTAGCATCTAACTACTTTTATGTCAAACATATATTCTCTTTATGATAGCGTAAACAATGCATCTCATTGAAATAGCAGTAGGATTCTGATACACTAAATCTATAGTCATTGAGGTGAAGGAGGTACAGGTAAATGCCCAAAATATCAAATAAAGAGAATAAAAACATATATTTTCGAAGAAGGGAAGAATTAAAACTTACAAGGAATCAAGCAAGTGAATTACTCGAATCAATTCCGCCGGAACGAATTGAAAAAATTGAAAATGAACGTGTGCAACCACATCCGGAAGAAATTCTAGTTATGTCTGAGAAATATAAACTTCCACAATTATGTAATTACTATTGCTCTAATCAATGCCCGATAGGTAATCAATATGTCCCAGAGGTCAATGTGCAAGCTCTTTCCCAAATAATCTTAAAAATGGTGGACTCCTTAAACACTGTTCAGGATAATCAACGTAGGTTAATTAATATAACAGCTGATGGAATGATTGATGATACAGAGATTGATGATTTTGTAAACATACAGGAGGAATTAGAAAAGATTTCTATTACGGTTGAAGCATTACAGCTTTGGACGGAGCAAATGGTTGCAAATGGATTAATCAATGTGGAAAAGTATAATGCACGGAGGAACAAAAAATAATGTTTATTGGTGGTATCCCCTTTCAAAAGGAAGGGGGTACTATTATTTTACTTTTTGGGGTGAAATAAAGGTGTTATTTTGCTGACTCCGTCATGTTCCATTTGTTTGAACCATTGTATAATATAATCTGTATTGTTTCATTTAAAATACGAGTAGAACATTCGGTGTCAGACTTATGAAAAATAGCAAAGGAGGGAACATGAGATGGGAAAAATAGTAGGATTTATTTTATTTTTAGTGGTATTGATAATAATCTGGTACATAGGAGTATCGAATAGCATTAAGGTCGCCGCACTTAAAGTGGATGAGAGTGAATCAGGGATCGATGTTGCACTTACCAAGCGGTACGATGTGCTGACCAAAATGCTTGACACTGTAAAGGGCTATCAGAAACACGAACAATCAGTTCTTTCAGAGTTAGTAGAACTCAGAACAGGAATGTCAATGACGGAGAAGAAAGCTGCAAATGATGTCATGGACAAAGTTTCAAAAGATATCAGTGTTCTAGCTGAAGGATATCCAGAACTTAAAGCCAATACCAATTTTGTAGAACTTCAGAAAGCAATCATTGATGTGGAAGAACATCTTCAGGCAGCAAGACGTCTGTACAATTCCAATGTGAATGCTTACAATACTAAGCTTGTGGTATTTCCAAGCAGTATAGTTGCAAATAACATGGGAGCGGTAAAAAGGGAGTTGTTTGAGGCAGATGAGATAAAGAGACAGGATGTAAAAATACAGTTTTAATGCAGGAGAAAAGACATGAATCAAGATTTTGAAGGAAGTATGAGCGACCGAGAGATTGTATCTGCCATATCCAGCCGACAGAGACTTGCAAAGATATCGAATATCCTAGTTGTTATAGCCTACTTAGGTATATTTATTTGTCCGATATGTGGACTTATGAGTTGGGACAAAAATCCTGTTATGGGAATAACATTTGCGGCACTCATGGTAGTGTGTGTGCTTATGTGTGTATTTCTAGGCAAGAGTACCAGGAAGCTGGAAGCAAAGATAAAAGAACTTACGGGACAATATATTGTAAAAGGTGTTCTTGCCGAGAAAATTGACATAGCTGAGTATTCTCCTAACCATTATATCAATGAGAAATTTGTAAAGAAATGTTCGATTCTTCCAAACTTCAACAAGATAAATGGCTCCGATTACATATCAGGAAACTACAGAGGTCAAAAATTTGTATACTGTGATCTGCTTCTGGAGTGGGAAACGAAGGAGAGAGATAGTGATGGTCATAGGAGGACAAGAACTACAACGCAGTTTCAGGGCCAGGTTATGAAAATGGAGCTCGGAAAAGATATAGAGGGATTTGTACGAATCAGGGAGAAAAAGAATCCACGTAAGAGTAACGGATTTTTTTCAAATATACTTGGAACGAGTACTTCCCATAACAGCATAGAGACTGAGAATGTGGCATTCAACAATCAGTTTGAGATAAAGACTTCTGACGATCAATTGGCATTTTATATTTTGACGCCTCAGTTTATGGAAAGTGTTATGAGACTTGACAAAATGGCGGATGGATATACGAATATTGAATTTCGTGGGACATCAGTTGTTGTAACATTGAATAACGGAAGAGATTCATTTGAAGTTAATAAGACACTCGTAAGTCAGAGAAGACTTGAAAAGTACCGACAGAACTTTAGGGATGAACTGGAGATTATTCTTGGAGTGTTTGATGAGGTACTTACCAAAGAAAATTTATTTTAAGATATAATGCAAGTATGGTTTTATCGAAGGTATTTTTCATTCTTTGATAATAAAATGATAAATTCTATATAACAAGTGTGTCTGAGAACAACAGATTATAAACAGAAATATCCATTATAAAATGATGTATCTATTAAGTTAAAAATGTAAAGTTTATACTTTGTATTAATAAGAAGGAGGTAATTATATGAGTTATAAAAGATTGATGGTGGCAATAGGTATTGCAACTGTAATGTTAACTGGTTGCACACAGGGTAAGGATGCAGAACCAACAACATCCAGTGAGGTTGTTGAGGTTACAACAGAAGAGCAGACAACTGAGATTATCACCACAGAAGAATCTCAAGAAGGGGGTACACAAGATGGTTATTGTGGTTTAATGGAGGACTACAAAGACAGTTTTACTTCCGTATTTGGTGATATTGTGTATGGGCCGAGAGACATCAGTCAAGCAGTAATTACTTTAGACGGTATTGATACAACTGTAGACGGTTTACTAAATGCATGTATAGAGGATACTGCTCTAGTGAAGTACGATTCATGGTTGGATGCTTATATTAGTGATAGGTCGGAGATTCCTACAGTAGTAGTTACACCGGGAGAGCAAATAATTCGTTTTTATAAGAATGAAGATGATTCTTTTGCAACGGTTACCTTATATTTTAATAACGATTCTGAAAAAGATATTCCATTATCTGAATGCACTCTTAATCGAGTGGAGATTGAAAATGGATTAGATGTAACTTTAGATGGTTCTATTTCCTTCGGTTCAAGTATACAAGATGCTATAAAGGAATATGGTTCTTGTTATGAAACAGCCTCATTTAATGGTGTGTGGTTTTGGGAAAGCGATGATTCTACTTATAAGGTAACGCTTAAGACTGAAAACGAAGAGGGAACAAACATTCAGGGTATTATTTGGGAGAGACGTTGAGGGGCGAATCATCTCGCCTGCTCTGACATGCATCAGCAAGTGCTGCTATATATAAAGCGAGGGCTGAAAACTCATTTGAGAGTCTTCAGCCTTTTTTATCTGTGGGGAGCTTCTAACTATCTCCCACGGACAATTTACCACTAGAAACTCATTCTGCCAGCATATTCTCGTCCAAATGAAGCCAAACACAAAAAAGAGATTCCCAGCCAATGACCAGGAATCTCTCAAAATCCGCTTATTTACTTAGGTATCTTCTTAGAACTTACCAGCCTTTGCTGCTTCTTCAATAGAAACAGCTACAGCAACAGTCATACCAACCATTGGGTTGTTACCTGCACCGATAAGACCCATCA
>JBJENX010000134.1:0-9314 GCA_051880415.1 Lachnospiraceae bacterium
TCATCTGAGCCTTTTTTCTTCGTCTCAGGTTTTCATAGGTCATTTGACACTATCTCCTCTCTGCATACACTTTCGCAAAATGTTCAAAATGATTTTTAATCCTTAGAAGCACTTCTTCTTCTCTCTCCGGTTGTCTGTCATACATATGAATGAGCAGAGAAACCGGCGAAATAAACTCCAAAGCAAGCAACTCCGGATTGTCCTGTTTTAATATTCCCTTTTCCATCATTCCTTCAAAAATACCTGCATACATTTTTTGCAGATTTTCCAGGTGATAAAGGGATGTAAGCTCCGCCATTCTTTCATTGCGAAACTGCTCCATTGCCAGAATTCGTCTGGTTTTTTTAACAATCTCATCATGCATGGTGAACGTAATTCGTTCCACTGCATTCTCAATTAAGGCATCCATGCTTTCAGGGATATTCTCAGGATAACTCTTTAAACCAAATCCCTCTTCATAATGGGTAATTACCAAATCAATAAGGGAATTAAAAATGTCCTCCTTCCCTTTATAATGCCTGTAAAGAGAGGGACCTTTTAATCCCGCATGTTCTGCTATCAAATCCACACCCACTCCGTCATAACCCTTTTCCGCAATCAGGTTAAGTGCTGCATACAATATTCTTTCTTTTGTTGACATATCCTTCATCATTTATCCTCCAAACGCTAACGACCGTTTTCTACATTATAGCTAACGGTCGTTTCCATTGTCAAGATAAATTATTTACTTCACCGGAATCTGAATTTCCGTAAGCCAATCATTTTCTGTTTCCATATTCCATATTCCATCTATATAAGACTCTCTGATATTTCCACATATTTGATATCCGTTTTCTTCAATATATTGAAGCAGCATCCCATAGGATTTATGCAAGGTATTATAAGAACCTTTATGAAAAATACATGCCGCCATTGGAACTTTCGGAAACACCTTAAATGCGATATCACCTAAATCCTGTTTTTTCTCTGTAACTGCCTCACAAATTTCTACCAATATATCCTCGTCCTTGTATCCCGGCTCTAAATAGTGGGTAAAGCAGTATTCCGGCTGGGCACACTGACATTCTAAAGTTTCCATCTGTGCTCCCATTTGTGGCATCAGTTCAAACAAGGCGTCGTATGACTTAATTCTGCGTTCCATAGTACAAACAATTACTTCCGGTATTTCTTTAATAAGAACCGGAGCTGACAAATTCATACTTTCCCTTGATAGATAACTTTCAACCTGAGATAGTTTGGTAGTAAGGGCAGCAATCTCTTTTAAAATCTCCTGTTTTTTCTCAAGCAAAAAAGATTTTTCTTCTGCACCCCCTATAATTTTACGAATATCCTCTATGGAAAATCCCATATTTTTCAATGCAATTATTCTCTGTAACTGTGCCATCTGACCTGCTTTATAATAACGATAACCATTTTCCTCATCCACATATACAGGAACCAAAAGCTTTTGCTCATCATAATAGCGAAGCGTCTTAACCGTAACACGATTCATACTGGCAAACATACCTATCCTATACAAATTTTCCTGCTCCTTTTTCTCAAAAGCCGGATGATACTGATTCATTTTCATATTTATCATATTAGCCTCCTATTCCGGACTACTCCCAACGAAAGGTCTTAACCGACACCACTGTACAAACCAGTGTAATACCCAAAAGCAGTACAACAATTTTCCATATATCTTCTAATTTTACTCCCATAGAAACCGCTTTCATAAGCTTAATTCCCTGCGTCAGCGGCAACACATTAGCAACCTTCTGTAGTCCATTTGGAAACAGTTCATAGGGAATAGTTGCACCGGATAAAAATAACATAGGAAAATACACAAGGGTCGTAACCGAATTTACTGATTTTACTGTTCTGCATAAACTCGCCATCAATAGTCCAATACTAAACATCGACACAAGCGTCAACAACCATGAGCCCATAAATGCCAGCACATTTCCCTGCATTTCATATCCCAGAAACAAAACAGAAACCAGTGCCACAGATATGGCCGACAACAGTGCCGTCACCCCGCAACATACCATATCACTGCCCAGAATCCACAACGGACTGCATGGTGTGGTAAAGAAATGCTTCAATATTTTCTTATCACGATAGTCAGCAACCGTAAGGGGAATCCCCATAAATGCTGACGCACAGATACCCACCGCTATCAATGACGCAAAAGCGCTTTCCAGATAAGTAAATCCCTCTCCGGCCTGTTTTGGGCCTGCAATCATATTAATTAATATCATAATTCCTACCGGCATTGCTACACCAAATAACAACATATCGCCGGAACGTAGAGCTAATTTCTGTTCTATCAGGTATAGTTTCAAAAATCGTTTCATTGTGTAACCTCCTCTCCCATATACCAAAGATATGCTTCCTCTAAGTTTTTATAAGGACTGCTTTCAATGACATCTTTTACTGTCCCTTCCGTAACCTTCTTTCCATCTTTCATCAGAAAAATCCGGTCACACAGGCTCTCTGCCTCTTCCATATAATGTGTCGTCAGAAAAATTGTGGTTCCCTTGTCCTTCAGTTCCTTTAGATGTCTCCATACCTCTCTTCTTGCTGCTGTATCCAGACCAGTCGTCAGTTCATCCAAAAACACGATTTCCGGTTTGTTGATAAGCGCCAATGCCACAGATAGCCTTTGTCTTTCTCCTCCAGACAGCTTGTTTACCTCTGACTTTTCAAACTTATCCAGCGAGAAAAACTGTAACAGCCTGTGGTAATCCTCCGGTTTCTCATATAAAGCAGACATTTCTTTACAAAGCTCATCCACTCGTATATTATTTTGATAATTTGCGGATTGCAGTTGCACACCAACCCGTTCAAACACCGACTTACGATTTGTGGCCGGATCCAATCCAAATATTGTTCCGGTACCGTAATCCGGTTTTTTCAATCCAAGAAGCAAATCAATGGTTGTACTTTTCCCCGCTCCATTATGGCCCAGAAGACCAAAAACCTCTCCTTTTTCCACACAGAAGGTAATTCCATCTACAACAACTCTTCCGTTAAATGACTTTGTTAAGTCTTTCACTTCTATACACGCATTCATACATAGCCTCCTTTTCGTTTATAGGGCTATGCTATAACCTCCCCTAAGGGACGAGTCAAGAGGCTATTTTTTAGTTCTCTACAATTAACGCCCTTGCGTCCACACTGTCAATTCTTTCATGCATGATATTCCGATAATCTTCTGAAGCAAAACAGGCATCCAGAGACTGTCTGTCAGGAAAACGAATCATGATAACACGCTGGGGATTTCTTTCAGGATGAAGGGATAAAATATTTTCCGTACGCACCAGATATTCTCCACCAAAGCTTTCAACAATAGGTTTCACTTTCCTTATATAATCATCATACATCCCTCTGCCCTTTTCCTCATCAATATAGGTATCCACAATAAAATAACAGTACAATGGTGTCGCCCCCCTACTTTTTCTGTCTACAACAGGATACTGTCTTCGCAAATAATGGATTTGATTTCCACATAGGCTTATGCAGGCAGTCACAAACCATTTGAACCAATACCGATAACTCCATTCCGTCATCTAACTTGCTAACAGTCCGCTCCAATTCATTCACAATTTCCTTTCCTTCAGCAATTTTAATCTCCATCAATTCAGCCGGATATGTAATGTCCCATGCAGGATAATATATTTTAACTCCGGTTAATTTTCCCAAGGTTTCCAAAGACTGTTTTGTATGCTCTAAGTTCACAAATATGGGAATATCTCCCCTGACAGGTACCGCATCTCCTATAAATACAACATCTCCTATCCCATAAGATACACCGTCAACAGAATGTCCCGGTGTACCAACCACCTCTATTTTAACATCATCTGATAAATATATGGTATCCCCATCTTTCACAACATGGTCTACAATAGTAGATTGTCCGGCAAGCTGATAAAAGTTGGGTATGGGTCGTTCCTTAAACTGCAAACCAATATTCTCTATCCATGGCTTTTCCCCTTTACTTGCATATATTTTCGCACCATACTTCTCCCTAAAATAATCTGCTGTACCGATATGATCCGGATGAGCATGGGTCAGAAAAACAGCCTTAATGTCAGAAGGAAGATAACCGTTTTCTGTTATTACCTTTTCGATTACTCCTTCACTTCCGGCAACACCGGAATCTATCAGTATGCATCCTTTTTGTGTTCCTACAAAATATACATACACATAACGTTTGATTTCCGGTGTAACAAAAAATTCAATTTTAATCTGTTTTACTATCATTTTTGTCCTCCTTTTACGCAAGTGACCACTTGCATATAATGTATTTTTTTTGTGCCACTTCAAAAGATTCCCTATAGGGAATCCTGAAATGACACGTTCAAAAGCTCTATCATTCACATCTGTTATATTCTATTGTTTGGTTATACCGGCAACAAATACCTCTATGCTGTTACGGATATAATCCCTTTTAGAAACACCTACCAGTTTGTTACTAAAAGATGCATCCAAAAACACAAATCCAAAATTCATAGCGATAAACTGCAGGGATATACTCTCAACATCACAATCCCGCATTTTCCCATTGGCAATCATTTCTGTAAAATAATTTACCAATACCTTCTTAAAAATCATTGGAACCTTCATAATGCCTTGTAATGCTACCCCTTCTAGCTCTGCAGACCGAAGACCTAATGACACCTTTACCATCTCCGGCGTAACCTTACTCATATATATCTTGGAAAAAGAAGTCAAATCCTCTTTTAAATCTCCGTGATAAATAAAATCATTTTCCGATAAACCGGGATTCCATTTTGGAAGCTCCATAGCTGCCAGCACGATTTCCTTTTTTCCTTCAAATCTTCTAAATATTGTGCTTTCATTTACCCCTGCTAATTCTGCAATGGATTTTGTAGTGGCTCTGGAATAGCCTTTTTCAATAATGAGGGTCATAGTAGCATCCATAATCTTTAATTGGGTTTCATCATACATATTCAATCGCCCCTTAATTGCAAGTGCGCACTTGCATTATATAATATCCCGAAAAAAATGTCAATTAATCTGCTTTATTCATCTCTTCACATTCCGTGCAATTGCCTTTATCACCTCATCCATATTAATAGGCTTGGCAATATGTCCATTCATACCTGCATCCAGTGATGCCTGAACATCTTCCGCAAAGGCATTGGCAGTCATGGCAATAATAGGAATCATGCGTCCGTCCGGGCGGTCACTTAAGTTTCGAATCTCTCTGGTGGCTTCGTATCCATTCATCTGTGGCATCATAACATCCATTAATATCATATCAAAAGTATCGGGCAGATTCTCCTCAAAGATTTTCACCACTTCCATACCATCTGAAGCTCTTGTCACCTGAATTCCCTCTTCCTCCAGTTGCAGCATTGCAATTTCCGCATTCAGTTCATTATCCTCAGCCATCAGAACCTTTACATCCGCCAGTTCCATCTTAGTGGCTGGAATTCCACCCTGTTTTTGAAGTTCGCTTTCCTCTATCAGTTCCATTGGTATCTCAACAGTAAAGGTAGAACCCTCGTTCTTTTTACTCTCAACAACAATGGTACCACCCATCAAATCTACATATCGTTTTGTAATCGCCATACCAAGTCCGGTTCCCTTATACTGGGTACGTGCACTATTATCCTCCTGAGAAAACTCATCAAAGATACGCTCCACAAACTCCTCGCTCATACCAACTCCGGTATCAGAAATACGATAACAGATAACAATATGATTGTCATCTTCTCCTGAATGATGATCCATTTCGAATACAATGGTGCCGCCATCATCCGTAAATTTCACCGCATTTCCCAAAATATTTACCAGTATCTCACGGATACGAACAGCATCAGCAAGCACATAAGGTGTTTCAATCACTGCCCGGTTAACACTAAAATCAATATTCCGATTGGACAGAAAACCATACATAATGTTTAACACCGTATCTGTCACCTCTCTGATATCCGTAGGCGTGGGTACATATTGAATTTTTCCACTTTCGATACGACTAATATCAAGCACATCATTTATAAGGGTCAACAAATGCTCCGAACTATTGCTGATTTTCTCAAGGCAGTTCTTAATCTCCTGCGAGGGGTTTTGCTTCAGACCAATATTGGTAAATCCGATAATGGCATTCATAGGTGTCCGTATATCATGAGACATATTACTTAAGAACGTACTTTTAGCTTTATTGGCAGCCTCTGCCGCAAGGCGAAGCCTGTTAAGCGCCTGATTGTTCTCCTGCTCAATTTTAACCATCTGACTACTACGATACACCATGATAACACTGACGAACGCCAGCACAATCAAAATTGCCATGATGGTCATAATGATGATTACCACCCGGATAGTGGAATTCATCATATTCATGGTACTGGCGGCAACATATTCAGCCGGAATCAGCAACAACAATGTCATATCGTATGTTTCTAACGTTGCCAGACAGTAATAATACTCAGTCTTACCAATCAGAATATTGGTGGCAACAACTCCTTCAGAATTCAAATGTTCTCTAATCTCATTAAAGGATCGATTCTGAACATATTCTGCCTTTTCCAGTGACTTGAAGATATTTTTCGCCCCAATGATGTCATCCTGTGCATCATAGTAGGCGAGGGTTCCATTTTCCTTAATGATATAGGTAGCCGCATTACCACCATAGCTCTCAGTAGTATAATATTGTTTCAGGGTTTCGATATCCTTCAAAAGTACCAAATGTGTAAATCTGTTTTTATCCTCACCAACGATAACCGGCCGATCCAGCTTTTGGGTAAACGCAAGAAAGGTACCGTCCACATTACTGGTATCAGAAACAAAGGTATGGCGTTCCTCTCCATCTGCAAGACGTCCGATATCGTCCCAAATGCCCTTATCTCCGTCAACCAGATGAGCAGTTCCCATGGTATCTAAAAGCATCACCCGACAACCATAAAGATTTGTACAAAAATCCCTCTCCAACACACCAATGTCTTCCATTAACTCCTGCTCATCCTTATAGTGGGTTCCTTCAACAGTGCCCTTGATTCCGGTAACAAGATTCCAGTGGGTCTCCAAACCAATATCCAAGTTCGTCCGAATCTGCGATGTCATTTCCTCCAACTGTGAGGAACGCTCCTGAACTGTCTGTTTCATCATATAGGAACGGATATACAAAACCCCTACCACAAGAGCAGCAGTCAATACGAACGCAAACAGCACGGGTATAAAATATTTTGTTATGTTTCTTCTTTTCAACATCTTATTGTTCACCTCAATTTTATTTTACTCATCGCCTGTTTGCATTTTACTTCTGAATCATTTCAGTGTGATATAATCCGTTGGCGCCTCCATTTGACCACCATTCTCAATGAGTCGTTTAAATACATATTCTTCAAAGTGAACATCATCGATCTCGTAATCATCACACCCAATCTCCTTCATGGCATCAACCACATACCAGTCATAGTCACTGCATAGAAGTATAGAAATTTCCGCATTTGGATCTAATTTTTTCCCTCCCACAGTCAGATTATTAAGTGTATAGCCGCTGTCAGTCCTTGAGACTTCCATCTCAAAGCCACTGGATACATACAGGGTACTGTCATTGCAAACAGCACCTCTGTTACCCTTCAGGGAAAGTGTGTTTGACACAAGTTCAAAAAGCTGTTCCCCTGTCAGGCGAGCAATCACCGGCTTACCCACATCGTTGTTAATAAGATAGCCCAAATCCTTCTGTGTATAATCTCCCTCATAGACATCACTACTGATATAGCAGGACTGTCCAAACACCATATCAACATCAGCTTCCGCAAGCACTGTGTTGTAAACAGCAGACGCTGCCAGATTGCCATGCTCTGTCGTAAACTCATTGGAATATGGGGTATCGATATGCGCTACCACATCATCCGATTGCTCGTCCTCGGTCATCAGGGCATTAAACGCATCAAACGCCTCTTTCGGTGTGTTCAATTCATCCAGTAGAATACGCTGCACCACATTCTGAGAAATACTAAACATCTCACTGGAAGCCAAACGGATATACATCTTGTTTTGGTCGATATATGGTTTTATGTTATCAAGCTCAGGTAGCAGCTCCAAAGTAACATTCTTATTATAGGGAATCATGTTCTTGCCATAAGAGATACAGCTCTGACCTTCCTGGTTCAGCATGGCTTCCATAATCCTCAGAAGCAGTTCCTCCCGTTCGGGATCTTCCATTGCTTTCTTGCTGGCAGCCACATGGAAGGATGGATATGTCAGATACCAGTTATCTTTCTCATTATCCCCGAAATACGGAAGCAAGATAGACCTGTCTCCCTCACGACCGGAAAACGCAATTACATCCGTACCTGTACCTCTATACATTGCCAGCTTTCCTGCAATGTACAACTCCTTGGGGTTCTGGTTGGTCATCTTAGTTTCAGCTTCACCAATTCCGGTCTTATCCTTCATGTCAAAAAACTTCTCAAAAACAGGCATCCATACTTCTTCAGAGAGCTGATTTGTAGCCCCGCTTTCATACTGCTGACGCCATTCTCTTCCTTCCATGGACAAAAGTTGTGAGGCGGAAAAGCCCTGTAGCACTTCCATACAGGTATAATCCGAACCAAAATCGGAAGCAAAACCTTGAATACCCAACTCTTCAAAAGCCTCACAGGCTGCAATAAAGGAGTCATAATCCGTAGGAATTGGAATATTATTTTCTTCAAACAAGGTCTCATTGACAATGATACTATCTACATCTGCACATGCAGGCAGCCAGTTAACGGTGCCGTCATCGTAGGTGTAATTATCCAGATAAGTACCGTAAAAGGTAGATGCCAATTCTGTATCGCCTAAATCATACAGAAGATCCTTGATAAGAACAGCATCCTTCAGTGAAAACCGACGTACTGTCATAATATCCGGAAGATCATTGTGATCGTTTAAATAACGGTAAAAATCAGTGGAATTGGTTGCGAGAACGAACTCAAACTCTACCTCCGGGAAGGTATCACACAGATACTGGGTGTAATTCTCCAGAAGCTGTGTTCCCCATAGAGCAACCGTTACTTTTTCTTTTTTGCTTTCGTTTTCATTCTTTTCAATGTTGGAATTCTGTGCTCCACATCCAACAAGCATTGTTGTCGCCATAACCACAGCTAACAACATACTTAGTAGTTTTTTCATATATTTTCTCCTATCTCAATTTTTCTTTCTCCGCTATTAGACCAAAAATACCTGTTAATATGCGCAAAAATTAGATGTTATTATACTATTTACCGTCTTAAAAAACAATAGAATTTATTCAAAAAAGATATTTTTTGTTGTTTGTAATCCGAAATTCCACTTTTGGATGGAATTTAATCTTTCCG
>JBJENX010000135.1:0-9222 GCA_051880415.1 Lachnospiraceae bacterium
AACAACAAAGGAAAAACTATTAGCCTACTTAAATGACATGGCAAAACAAAATGCATCTGACGAATTTACTATCCCTTTTAACAGACAGCAGCTTGCAGATTATCTTGGCATAGAAAGAAGCGCCATGTCTACAGAATTAAACAAACTGGCAAAAGCAGGTATTCTGGAAACACGGCGCAATCATTTTAAATTAATAAAGACATTGGAGCACCGATAGGAGTCCTTACTTTCTTCTCTCCAGCTTCGCTGCTCTTAACATATAGCTTACATTATTAACAAGCCAGATGATACAAATATATAACACCGGGAAAATACCTGTTTTAAAGATAAACATTCCCATAAACGCCAAAATCCATAATATAGCACAAGCTGCATTTGTATTCTGAAAGGCCTTGTAAGCCGCCTGATATGTAATCAGTTTCTGACCTTCATCACAGCTTGCAAGCCACACTTCATTAAAATGAAAATCAAATACATTGCCCTGTTTTTCCGGATTCAGTTTCTTCTCCAAATCAACAGTTCCCTTTGTAATGAACAAACCTACAATAAGAACAACAATAAACGAAATCACATCTGCTACGAGAATTGCTGTTTCATAGCCACCGTTATTTCCATATGAAGTAGCTTCTGCCAGCCAGATAATACAGGCAAAAAAGAAAACATCTGTAATCTGCATTACATTAGCAAGAATCAGGGGACAATTCAGTTTTTCTTCCAATGTATCCCACAAATCATCATCCTCAGGATGATCCTGTAATTTCTTATACATTTTTCTACATGACAAAAACAGAACCAATACTGTTATCATAAAAATCACAGCCAGAGAAGGAAATAATGGCGGAATGATAAAAGTTAAACTGTCTTTCAAAGTCGCAAGCATAGTATCCATACTACCGTTTTTTTCTGCCTTTGCCACCAAAGTACCAGCTGCATAGCCAACGCTATACAAAATTACCAGAACGATAATAAAGGTAATATATATTTTTGCGTTGCTTTTTTTGTTACTTTTCTTATCCTTCATTTTCCTCATCCTCCACATATTCAAAAATATCTTCTACTTTACACTCACATACCTTAGCCAGCTTCAATGCCAGTGTTACCGACGGCGAATAATCTCCCCGTTCAATCTGGCTGATAGTCTGTCTGGATGTCTGAACCAGTTTTCCCATTTCCTGCTGATTGACACCGAGCCTTGCCCGGTATTCCTTTAAATGATTAGTCAGCGGCATCTTCTTCAACCTCTCTTTTCTTAACAAAATCCAATGTATCTATCTCTGTGCCATTTGCAGTGGCAACACTGATGCCACCCCACATACATGCATACAACAATCCAAAACTCATTCCCATAGGTATGCTGTCAAAGATAATCCATCCCATGACAAAGCCTATAACATATCCCACAGCATATCCCCAAACACTGCTACCGGATTTCTTCTCCAGATTCTTACGGTACATCAGTTCCCCATTCCATTCCACGCCTGCCACCTGTCCCCATGCAATCTGCTCTGTCAAATCTGCTCTAATATCCTTCTCAATCTTTTCTTTACATTCATTCATATCTTCCAAACAGATTGCTTTTTTAAACTGCAGTGCTGCGGTACTGGTTCCATACCAGAACTTTTCATAATCAAATTCCTTATCTCCCAATTTTACACCGGAATCTCTTTGCACAAAGTAATCCTCTCGTCTTTCAAAAATATAAATACCGAACAGCTCTTTCTTATCATAGATGCCATAGACACGTCCATTTTTCTCCAAAATGCCAGCAATTTCCTTCTTTAATTCTACAACATCCGTAACATCCGAAAGCAGGTTACCAAATTCCGGTCTCTCCAGTCTTCTTTTATTGATTATATGGATAGTGAATTGTTTTTTGGTACTATTTTTCATCATTTTCTCCTTTTCCAATCATTCTTGTCATTTTGACAACTTTACTTGTCATACATCAATATGTATATAACACATGACAAGTATTCTTGTCAACACTTTTTGACAAGTTTTTTTGTCATTTTAGTACCAGCATAATAGTCAATACAATAATGCAAAACTATTTTTAAAACAATTCTAATATGTCGTTTCCTAATAGAACGCCTCCATATTTCGTTTATATAATTTGGCAGGACGAAAACCTTCCCCTTCTATCATTTGATCTGTTTCTACAACATAATCCGCTATCTTTCTTCGGAAATTGGCGGTAAGCAGTTTCTTATCCAATATCAGTTCATATGCATTTTGCAGATTGGTAAGGGTAAAATATTCCGGCATTAAGTCAAATGCCAGTTTTAAATTATCATTTACCTCCTTACGAAGACAAAGCAGTGCATCCAAAATAATTTTCCCATGGTCAAAGGCAAGGTCACCTCTTTCTACCATCTCATAATGAATGGACTGATGATGATTGGAAAATGTTTTATTCTCTCTTACCAATATAGTAAACAC
The DNA here is from genome assembly GCA_051880415.1 of Lachnospiraceae bacterium. Taxonomy (GTDB): domain Bacteria; phylum Bacillota; class Clostridia; order Lachnospirales; family Lachnospiraceae; genus CAG-590. Next base: position 2,440 of record JBJENX010000135.1, read on the forward strand.
AATATCAGATTCATTATTTTCAAAAATCATTTCATAATCTGTCTGGACAAAAATCTCCTGATTGGTTACCTTTTTCTCAACAATTTCAGATGCAACCTTTAAGCTGAACCACTTTGCTTCCCATGCATCGGTTCCTGCTCTCAACTGGCATTTCTCACCATCCATCAGTGCCATAAATGTATTGGAAATAATCCATCCTCTTGGGTCTCGTTTTTCTTCACCATACACGCCTACTAATTTTAAATAAGCATCTCTCACATTTGTTTCTTCATATAATTCACGTTTTGCAGTCTCTATAACGTCCTCTCCCGGAATACAAAAGCCTCCCGGCATTGCCCAATAATCCTTATAGGGATAGGCAGCCCGTTTTATCAATAAAACCTTTAATTGTTTTTTTTGCAGCTTCCGTATATCATCTCTTTCTCCATCATTTAAAATGGAAAATACAACTACATCCGTAGCAATGGACGGGCGGTCAAATTTCGCTATATCATATGTTTTTAAATATGCTTTTTCTTCTTTACTCATTTTATAAGGGTCCATGTTATTCTTTCACCTCAATTTCAAAACATGGCATAAGCTCCAATTTAAATTGATTTTTCTTATGCAGCTCATCTATCTTATTTTTTATCTCTTCTTCAGGCTCAATTTCCTCTCTGATATACCGGTCCAATGTTTCATAGGAAAACCCTAAATTTTCCTCATCTGTTTTTCCACAAAGTCCGTCTGCCGGTGTCTTATCCACAAACTCACCAGAAAGTCCTAAGACTCTGCCAATCTCTTTTACTTCTGTAACCGTCAACCGGGCAAGAGGACTGAAATCTCCCGCTGCATCACCGTACCTGGTGGAATAGCCAACCCAATCCTCTGATAAATTACAGGTATTTGCCACTCTGCCATTCATGCTCTGACTGACTGCATATAATGTAGCCATACGAATACGGGGAGGCAGATTCGTAATTGTTTGCTTAGAAACCTCAAAGCCATTTCCGGAAAGATTATTTAACACGCCCCTGACAGCATCCTCGATATTAATCTCAAAGCTTTTTATACCTAAAAATTTAACAAGTTTTCTTGCAATATCAATATCTCCTTGTTCTCCATTTGGCATAAGCACACCAATTACTCTGTCCTTACCAAGAGCGGCAACGCAAAGAGCAGCCACTACAGAACTATCCTTCCCCCCTGAGACACCAATGACTGCATTACAGTCTTTTCCATTTTTATCAAAGAAATCACGAATCCACGCTACACATCTGTCTGTTGTTTCTGCTGCATTGAAATGATACATTTTTTGCACCTCACTAACTTTCATAATCTATCTCCATCATTTTCCCTTACAGTTCCCAAAGACTTCATTTATCAATCTTTGGTTTCCCCTCCATACATTCTTTCTCTGATATCCATAAATGTATCTTCTTTCACCAATTCTCCATTCTTAAACACCGTTGTAAGCAGACTATCGTTGCTCATTTCAAGCAATTCATCCTGGCACTTTAATTCACCATTCTCTTCATAAACCCTGCAGCATCCCTTATGAGATTTCTTCAATTTACTTGTATCCGTCTTAGGGTCTTTGTAAATCATCAGCTTTTTACCGTCAATAATTCCGTATGTCGCCTTCATGGCAATTCCGAATGTATCTCTGGTTACAACAATCATTTTTCCCTTTTCAACGATTGCGGTGAAACAAAATGCACCTACACCATAAGCAATATTATTTGCAGCAAATCCGCGATTCTCTAATTCTCTCCAAATAGTTTCAACATTGGAAAGAGTACAGCCATCTCCATAAATAATGCCAATATGAGGGTCTAATACCTTGTATCCTTTTCCATTGGTGGTTCCCCCAAAAATATCCCATAATCGCTCCACTGTTTTAACAGAAATTTCAACAATATCTCCGCTATCGGGACGAACCAGTAATTTACCCTTATGATTCATAATTTCTTCTTTGCACTGTGGAAGAATATGATTAATCATATTCCAGTAATCATAGGTGTCAGACACCATGCTAAATGATGTATCCGGATATAATTCTGTCAAAAGTCTTTTCACAAAGGTAATTTCATCCCCGTCAATGGAATAATTTGCACCCATAACGGAATGTTCCGTAGATACAGCACCGATCCCAAGACCGTTATTCTTACAATCTGCATTATAATATTTATCAATGTAAGTAATCGCCGGAATGGTTGACGTTTTATTAAAGGAAAGCAACCATGATGCAGAACATCTGACAGCTTCATCCATACATGACATACCCCTCATGCCAAAATCAGCACATGCCATATTGGATGGAAGATTGTCTGTGGTCTTCTCATACCAATAATCTGCAATCTCTCTGTACATATGACCGATAGTGGCGTGACAACAAGGCTTCCAAAGCTCTACCTGCAATATACATTCAATCCACTGAACCAGCCATGCAAACCGATCATGTGTATTGGTAATCTCGATGCAGGGTACTCCCATTGGTACAAAGGTTCCCTCCGGTAGAGCCCGGATTTCCAATGGCAAATAACCTAATCTATGAAGCTCTACAATCTTTTCCAAATCATAATTATCTCTTCCAATCTGGACATCCATTGAAGCAGTATAAAGAGATAACATTTCTTCCTCTGATAATGCAAAGAAATTCTTCTGAAAATACTCGATTAAATAGTCCTTTATAAACGCCTGTAATCCGAAGAAAACCATTGTATTCTGTTTTTCTAACATTGATTTACGAGGTACCCAATATGACACTAACTTTGTTAATCCCCTTGGGTACATCCTGTCATGACATTGTTTATACGTATCAGAAAGCAATAAAGCCATTGTATGATCCATTTTCTACACCTCCATTACTGTAATCTGATCATGGTTACCATGAAATAAACTGTTTGTGGTAAATAACCGTTCTACTCTGTGATTTTCCAGAGATTTAATAAAAGTTCCCTTTTCCTTGTCAAGGATAGAATCCTCTGTATGGGTGGCATAAGCATAAATTTTACTAACCCCCTCCTCTTTTAATGCATTTGCACTATAATATAAGGAGCCACCATAAGAGATAATATCATCAATCATCAATATAGTTTTACCGCTTAACTCAATTCCATTTTTTCTGATTTCAAGACCTAAGATTTTACCCGTCTTCCAGTCACGTTTCTTTTCCCCGTAACAATACATCAGTTCCGGGAACAAATCTGCATATCTCTTAGCAGCCCCTGCATCCGGAAAATACAGAATAATATCACCCGAAATTTCCTCAATCGCTTTTTGAATATACGCTTTTGGATTATCATTTACACAACGATTCAATAATGCTGCTGACACATCACTATGGGAATCCAGAACAAATACAGAGGTAAAATTAAGAGAATTGATAAATTCACAAAAATATTTTAATGTGAATACTTCATCCTCATTCTTGATACGATCCATTCTGGCATTGGGAATATAGGGCATACGAAGATTAAAATCTACATTCATAAAATACCGGTCCAAATGTCTCTTTACCAACATGAGATAAAACAACTCCTCATTTCCTTCATAAAACCAATCTATCCATAAGCATCTTGTTCCTTTATACGTAGCTTCTTCTATCCTTTCCACATCCAAATTGATTCTTGGTGTACCGTCGGGAAATTGATTCACTTCTACTACCGCTCCATTTATTTTAATCATGGGCTTACCCTCCTCCTATAACAGATATCGTTTCTCACTTTGCCGGGTAGAAAGTTACTGCAATCCATTCTGATTACGAAAGCACATTGATCTGACACATCTTCATGGTCGTTAATGCTGCCTCATGACTTTCCGGGGTTACCCCTGCACAACAACCTGCATCTACAGTAATATTCATTTCCGGATAATTCGCCTTTAACAGTAATGCATTAGATACAACACAAATATCCGTACAAAGACCAATTAATTCCACTTCCGTATTCTCTTGGTCACAGCCGCTTAATTTCTCGACTAATGCTGTGGAACCAAAGGTAGGTTTTTGGATTGTTTCGTATTTCTTAGTATCAAGTGCTTTCTGAACCTTATCATTTAACTGCCAGCCCTTGGTATCCTTAATACAATGAGGTACCGGAAGATACTTACCTTCACGGGTATCCATGTAATTATCATAATGGGTATCATAAGTTGCAATAATCTCACCCTCAAACCTCGCAATTTTTTCTGCAACCTTATCTACGATTGCAACTGCCTCACCGGTTCCTAAAGCTCCATCTACAAAATCATTCTGCATGTCCACAACAACTAATATCTTTCTCATAGCTCATCTCTCCTTTTCTTATTATCATTTTGATAATATGTATTGTAGTTACAATCTTACTATCATTTTGATAATATGTCAAGGCAAATTTTTAAACTTTTTCATTAACAATCCATATTCCTGCAGCTACCATTAACATTGCAAAGAAACACTGCCATTTCAGTTCCTCATGAAGTAATAAAGATGCAAATATAACACCCAGCACAGGGATTAATGCATTATAAATTGCAACCTTGCTGATTGGATGATATGCAAGAAGTTCATTATATACCCCAAAGCAAACTGCAGAAATGAATATCAATACAATCAACACAACACCACCCTTTATGGTAATACTCCAGGGACTATAGGTTCCAACAATAAAACCTATCAGCAGAAGTAATCCGCCACCAATCATCATACTTTGTCCGGTCGCCTGCATCATATTCATTTTTTTTGAAACAATTCGTGTAACCAGTCCGCCACATGCAGCACAACAGGCATTAAGGAGAATCATTCCATCTCCCTGAAATGTAATATTCGCAAAAAAATCTACTCCTGGTTCAATATTGATTGCAACAATTCCTGCAATTCCCAAAAGGCATCCTATCATTTTTTTAAATGATAGTTTATCATCCGGAAAAAAAATAACGGAAAGAATAATTAAAAAAAATCCTCCCATAGAGTCCAAAATGGTGGATCTTGCACTGGAATTATAACCAAGGCCAATATAAGCAAACATATAATGAAGGGTTGTATTAACAACTGCAAGTATAATCAGCCACAAGTAATCATTTCTTTTCTTTATCTCCAATCCGGTTCTTTTAATCCTGCAAAACAATAACACAATAACACCTGCAAAAAAGAAACGAATTCCTGCAAACAGAATTTTCCCCCCTAAATCAGATGGTTCAATATGAAACTGTTGATAACCCACTTTTATCAGAGGATAAGCCAAAGACCATCCTAACGCACACAAAAATGCTAATATGGGTCTGTATCTTTTATCCATAAAAATATTCATGATGTTTTCCTTTCATATATTATATATTTTATATAATAACAGACAAAATGCAATATCCAAAGAACGAAACACTTCAGTACGTGGTTTCTGCTTGTAATGTAACAAAATTATGCTATACTTCTATGCAGGAACATATATGAATTACATATTTATTCAAGGAAATAAGTCCCATATGAATCTATAGGAGGTATGTATACATGGTTGATTTTATTATTGTTTCTGTTTTTATGATTATTTCCCTCACACTGGTCATTGTCGGTTGTATTTTACTGTTTTCTAAAAAAAAGGGATGCACGGTAGAAGTAACAGCCATTGTTGAAAAAAAGGAATCCCATTATAATTATAATTCTCATCATAAATATTCCTACGGAATACTTGGTTACAATTATAATGGTTTTCATTTCAATGCCAGAGGAAGAAGAATCTCAAGTTCTAATCAGGTTGGCAGCCAACATCTTATTAAGATTAATCCAAATAATCCTCAAAAATATTACCAAAAAGAGGATCTATATATACCGATATATATAATGGCAATCGGAGGTTTCATGTCCTTTGCAGCTATGATAACCCTACTTCGGATATTATTCGATTTGATTTTTGGTTGATTATTCTGACATGTCTTCTATATTCATAGAACAGATAACTGCTAAATACACGCAAAAAAAAGGATTTGATATGGGACTTCCATATCAAATCCTTTTTTCTATACAGCCGAACAGATACAGGTAAAGTTTCCTGTTACTTCCACCTTACCAAAATTGTATGGCACAATAAAATGGTCTCCAATTTTAACCGGTGTATTTCCAAAGGAACCTTCCCCTTCAATAATGGAAACAAGCATGAATTTTCTATCCTGTATGAATGTCTCTTCTCCGGAAATCTGTCCTTTCCATACTGTATATCTTGGACAGTGAATTAATTCTTCTAACCATGAATTGGCACTCATTCCCTTTTCTTCCGACCTTACTTCTGAAAATGGAACCTGAATTACATCTATACTTTTATCAATATGAAGCTCCCGTTTCTTACCATTACTTAATCTGTCATAATCATATAACCGATATGTAATATCACTGTTTTGCTGGGTTTCCAAAATCATGGTTCCACCTTTAATTGCATGAACACATCCGGGATTAATCTGAAAGAAATCCCCTTTTTTGATTGGAATTTCCCGTATCAGTTCTTTCCATCGGTTTTCAGCAATCATATCTTTTAATTCTTCTTTAGATTGAGCATGGTGACCAATCACAATTGTAGCATCCTCTTTACAATCCAATACATACCAACACTCCATTTTCCCTAGAGAGCCGTTTTCATATTCCTTTGCATAACAATCATCCGGATGTACCTGAATGCTCAAATCCTGTTTTGCATCAATGATTTTTGTAAGAAGAGGAAAAACATCTCCACCGACATTACCAAATACTTCCTGATGCTCCTTCCAGAGTCCGCTTAAGGTCATACCCTGAAACTTACCATTCTTTATTTTGCAATCCCCATTGGGATGAGCACT
>JBJENX010000136.1:0-41640 GCA_051880415.1 Lachnospiraceae bacterium
GGGCTTATGCTTGATTCTTTTTTCCATATGTTGTTCCTGCTTTTCCTTTGCTGCAGCAAAAAGTATGAATTCATCTGTAAAAACATTAGCAAAAACAACGGGAAAATGCAATTAACTCCTGATGAAATATTATGAAACCTTTATGACATCTTTTTGACGCATATATGACATCGATTTCATAAATATGTGACTGGATTTCCAGCAAAACTCAATTGCTATTCATTTTCACTTTCATAAATCAACAACAATATACCGTCTTCCACCTGTACAAATCCATCCTGTCCAACAAAAGAATTGCTTACACCAAGTGCCACTTCATTTGTCAGATTCCCGGTATATTCATATTTTAATCCTTTAATTACAACATTTTTTGCCTCATCACTTAAACAAATGACAGAAACACTTCCCTTTAGTGCCTTAGAATATTCAATTTTACCATTCATCAATATTTCTGCCTGATAGGTTTCTCCCATCATTTTTATGTGACAGTCTTTCTTTTCATATCGGCACATAAGCTGAACATTGGCAAACGTGTGGGAAATCCGGTTTCCACCACTACATCCAAACAATAATATTTCCCGATAACCTTCTTCATATGCCTTTTTTACTGCTAATGCGGTGTCTGTATCATCTTTTTCAACCGGAACCTTGTCATGCCCAATTGATTCAATCAATTTCTCTATCTGTTGTATTTTTTTATCATCAGAAGTATCCATGGAATCCATGTCTCCTACCCAATAATCGGGAGTAACGTTATTTTGGATTAAAAACTGCAAACCACCATCTGCTGCTGCAACATAAACATCCTTTACCATTTCTTTTCCTGCACATGCACTTTTACAGGTCTTACAGCTTCCACCACAATCCGACAGGGACGCAAGCTTCTTTTCTTCTTCCGTGGGGGGAATCAAACCCGCCCATTTTAAAATTCCCAGCAATCTGGTCTTCTCTTTTCCCATTGGTGCAGCACCAACGACAATTGCCTGTTTATATTCCTTCATGGCTTTTTGCTCCTTACACTCAAATTTTAAATAGGATTTACACATTCCGGATTTTTCATTCGTATTTCCGACTTTCTAAATGATAATTCCCTCTAAATGGTCCATCTCATGTAACACAATCTGTGCTATCATTCCATCGAATCTCATTTTCTTTTTTGTAAAGCTTGCATCCTGAAACTCTACCTCAATACTATGATATCTGGTAGTCTTTCGTTTACCCTCAAGAGATAGGCACCCTTCCTCTGTTTCATAAGGTCCGGTTCGGGAAATCAGCACAGGATTTATCATAATCACATCCTGAAAACCGATTCTTACAATAATCATGCGTTTTTTATAACCAATCATATTTGCAGCCATACCAACACAACGGTCACGATGAGCTGCAAGAGTATCTTGTAAATCCATCATAATATTTGCATCCATGGGCGTTACCGGTTCAGATTTTTGCCCTAAAAATAAGATGTCCCTTACTATTGGTTTTACCATATTACGAATACTCCTTTCATCGAAAATCCAAAGTATTACAGACATTATATCACACAAACAACAAATACTCCATCTCGATGATAGGCATCCGCCTTGCTACGTTACAGCCGACAGTGCAGGCACACCTATCATCTCGTCTTCGCTTTGCTTCGACTCGATAGACGGGCATCCGCCTTGCTTACATCTGCAGTGCTATCTCGATTCCGCTTCGCTTCATCTCGATAGACGGGCATCCGCCCTATACGCATAACAAAAAGAGACCTCTTATGTAAGCAAGCTTACAAGAGGCCTCTTTTTATTATGCGTGCACTGCAGATTGGAATGCTACATCATTCCGCCCATGCCCCCCTGCATTGCAGCAGCGGCTGCAGCGGCATTTTCATCCTTAATATCTGCTACAACTGATTCTGTTGTAAGTAATGTTGAAGCTACAGATGTTGCATTCTGTAATGCTGAACGTGTAACCTTAACAGGATCAATAATACCGGCATCAATCATGTTGACATACTTCTCATTTAATGCATCAAATCCTACACCAGGCTCTGCCTCTCTTACGTTATTGATGATAACAGCACCTTCCAAACCTGCATTTCCAGCGATATGGAATAATGGAGACTCCAATGCCTTTAAGATAATCTCTGCACCTGTCTTCTCATCACCTGAAAGTGTTTCAGTAAGCTTAGCAACTTCCTTGCTTGCATGAATATAAGCAGATCCACCACCTGCGATAATTCCTTCTTCCACTGCAGCTCTTGTAGCAGCCAAAGCATCTTCCATACGAAGCTTAGCTTCCTTCATCTCTGTCTCTGTTGCAGCACCAACACGAACAACAGCTACACCGCCGGCAAGCTTAGCAAGACGCTCCTGTAATTTTTCTTTATCAAACTCAGATGTTGTTTCTTCAATCTCTCTCTTAATCTGATTTACACGGCCTTCAATGGCATCTGCCTCTCCTGCACCGTCAACAATAATTGTATTCTCTTTCTCAACACGGATACTCTTTGCACGGCCAAGATCCTGCATTGTAGTTTCTTTTAAGTCAAGTCCTAATTCCTCAGAAATCACAGTACCACCTGTAAGAATTGCAATATCTTCAAGCATTGCTTTTCTTCTGTCACCGTAACCCGGAGCCTTAACCGCAACAACCTGGAATGTTCCACGAAGCTTGTTAAGAATCAATGTTGTAAGTGCTTCACCTTCCACATCCTCAGCGATAATTAAAAGCTTAGAACCACTCTGTACAATCTGCTCTAAGATAGGAAGAATATCCTGAATGTTAGATATCTTCTTATCTGTAATTAAAATGTATGGATTATCAAGCTCTGCAACCATCTTCTCCATATCTGTAGACATATAAGCTGAAATATAACCACGGTCAAATTGCATACCTTCTACAAGGTCAAGCTCTGTCTTCATTGTCTTAGACTCTTCAATTGTAATAACACCATTGTTAGAAACCTTTTCCATAGCATCTGCTACCATGGTTCCTACTGCCTCATCACCTGCTGAAATAGAAGCAACTCTTGCAATCTGCTCTTTACCATTGATGGTCTGACTCATATTGGAGATAGCCTCTACTGCTGTATCGCAAGCTTTCTTCATACCCTTTCTCAAGATAATTGGGTTTGCACCTGCTGCTAAGTTCTTCATACCTGCGTTAATCATTGCCTGGGCTAAAACAGTTGCTGTTGTTGTACCATCACCGGCAACATCGTTTGTCTTGGTTGCAACTTCCTTTACAATCTGTGCACCCATATTCTCAAATGCATCATCTAATTCAATATCCTTTGCAATGGTAACACCGTCATTTGTAATAAGTGGTGCTCCGTAAGACTTTGCAAGTACTACATTTCTTCCTTTTGGTCCAAGTGTTACTCTAACCGTATCAGCTAACTGATTTACACCTGATTCTAATGCTTTACGGGCTTCTACACCATATTTAATTTCCTTTGCCATGTTTAATTCCTCCATTCATTACATATCACCTTACCTGCAGCCTCATCATATACTCAATGCCAATCATTCAGGAAAGGTTTATAAATCACATATTGTCACACTGTAATTAATCTTCTACAACAGCATGAATATCACTTTGTTTTACAATAATATATTTCTCACCATCTAACTCAACATCATTACCGGCATAACGAGAATAAATTACCTTATCACCAACCTTAACCTGCATCTCAATCTTCTCGCCGTCAACCACTGCTCCGGGTCCTACAGCAACAACCTCAGCATACTGTGGTTTTTCCTGTGATGCTGTCGTTAAAATAATTCCGGACTTTGTTGTCTCTTCTGCTTTACACTCTTTTAATACAACTCTTTCACCTAATGGTTTTAACTTCATAATCTTTGTCCTCCTTTTTCCGCCATCTCTTAATAGCATCTGTTTTTATATCAATTTATTAGCACTCATCAAAATAGAGTGCTAACATGTTTTATATTTTATCAACTTTTTTAAAAAAATCAACCCCTTTTATGGAAAAAATTGTGACAAAATTGTTAACATTTACCATTCGTAATTATATTATGCAATTTATAGGATTTTTAGGACTTTTTTCTTTACGAATCATTTATAATTCCTGTATAATATTTTTATTAAGTAATCAGGGATAGAGGCGAAAGGAGCGGCAGATGAAAGAACAATTATATACAATACCCGTTAATGAGGCATTTGAAAGTGACTGCGAATGTCCATTATGTAAAATGAAAAAAGACCTGGAACGAAATGCCATTGAATATACACTTGGTCCAAGCTATATGGAGGATGACAACAGGGCAATGACCGATGAATCCGGCTTTTGTGAGAAACATATTCAGGCTTTGTATCAGGAAAAAAATCGTTTGGGCCTGGCTCTTATTTTAAGCACCCATATGTTAAAAACAAGAAAAGAATTAGAACAGCTGTCAAAGGAACCTGTTACGGGAAAATCATTATTTAAAAAAGGCTCCGGTGAAACAGGCGTGGGTTCTTATGTGAAAAAATTAGAACAAAACTGTTTTATCTGTAACCGTATGGAAAATACCTTTAACCGGTATGTAGATACAATTTTCCATATATACAAAAAAGATCCTTCTCTATCCGAAAAAATACGAGATTCAAAAGGATTTTGTACATATCATTATGCATTATTATTTGATAAAGCTCCTGAATATTTAGGAAAAGAACAGTTATCTGATTTTATCAATGATATTAACACTGCATATTTTGATAATATGGAACGTATGCAGGAAGATATTGAATGGTTTATTAATAAATATGATTACCGCTATCAAAACGAACCCTGGAAAAATGCAAAGGATGCATTGCCACGGGCTATACAAAAAACACATGGAACAATCACGAAAGATGCACAGGAATGAAAAAAAGCACATTTCTGTGCTTTTTCATTTACTGTTCACCGGATAGTTTACTTCCTAATTTGGGGTAAATCTGATTTGAAGCATCTGTACCTCCGTAATAAACCTCTACCATGTTCTTTGTAGTGTCTAGTGTATAGTAAAATTCCATATCTAATGGATCACCAAACATATCCTTTTTGGCTTTTCCCTGTAATGTACCACTTTGTTCCCCAAGTACTGAAAATACCTCTTCTTTAAAATCCGCTCCATCCATGGAATTCACCGGAAATGGTGCAGCATGGATAGATGCCTGATCATTAAAATCACCACCATCAGCAATAACAGCCATAATTGCAGATGCTACCGCTTTACCTGTATCAATATCAGAACTGATACGGGATTTATTAATATATTTAATAAGTACCGGCGCCAGTGCAGCGGCCAAAATTGCCATAATGGCAATTACAATTATAAGCTCAACCATGGAAAAACCTTTATTGTTAAAACTGTTACTTCTTTTCATAATATCCGCACCTCTCATTTACAATAACATAATCCCATTGTAATAAAAAAAGAGAGACTTGACAAGTCTCTCTTTTATACAATTATTATAATATCATATCCATAGATAATTTTTTGATTGTCTGCATAGTCTTTGAACGAACCTCATCTGCATCAAATACAGATAATAATGAATCTCTGTCAAATTTATTTTGCATCAGCAAATTAACCCAATCTTCAATATACGCCTTAACATATGCAACATTATCAAGACTTTGATCCTTTAGATTATTCTGGATATTACGGATATGCTCAATTACCGTAGGCTCATTATTTCTGCTTGTTACCGACTTATCATCTGATTCATCAGACAATTCAATTACCTTACCTGTCTTTGTAATAATGACTTTCTTATTTGGAGCAGGTGTAGATGAAGTTGATGAAGAAGAACCATTCTTACGGACAATTAGTAATTCCACAACTTTTATTAAACAAGCCACACTATATGTTACTTCCTCTTCCGTCTGCTTGTCTTTTCCCTTCTCCTGATACTGACGCCATAGCCACTCAGACTTACATACCATTTCTTCTATCTCAGGATTTGATAACAATTTATGAAGCTCATTATTTGAAGACGAATTGTTTGATTTACCAAAACCAAACATACCGCCACCGGAAGACTCCTGCTTTGTATCATATCTTGATGGAAGATTAATCTTTCCAAATGCCTCCTGGAACATCTTCTTTGCACGATCCCCATTATATGTATTGCTGACAATACGTACATCCTTATTGTTTAAGCCATTTCTAATCAAATCATCAGCAGCTAAGAATACCAAATGTTTCTGACGATCCTCAAGTAATTCTTTAATCTCTATATTGGTTTTACTCTTCTCAATAATGGTATCCTTACGAATCTTAAATGCCTTAATCTTTTCCTTAATACTGAAGAATAATTTAAGCATTGACGGATTGGCATTTACATAGTTACCAATCCAGGTAAGCTCTACATACTGATGTTCAATCTTATTGGAAATCTCATAAACATTATAACCATCAAATATTACATTAAGAGTTGTATACAATAAATCAAGTATCTCATACTTCTCATCCCAGGAACGGGTTGATAAATCCTGATTAATCATCTGTTTAATTCCACATTCATGGAACACCAGATTATATTCATACAAACCTTCAAAAATGTTACTTTTATCACTTAAGGAAGAACCGGTTCCAAGAATCTGCATATTTCTCTTCATGGTAGGCTCATCTTCTATGTAACGGCAAACTTTCTTAACAAAGGCAGATACTTCCACAAGCAAAGTATCAATCCTCTTATTATAAATATCCTGTTTTGATATTGCTGAAATAATAGATCTACTTAAAACATTTGTATACTGGGTGCTGTTACAATTACGGATTAATTCCTTAAAATTATCATATACAAGCATGTTATCCACAGGAACATATTCTGCATTTAATCCATAAAACTCAAATGCCTTATTGTAATCCTGTTTACGTATGTATGAATTAAACATACCCATACTAAACTGAATCTTATAATCATTACCAACATGGGTATCTTCAATAAAGTAGTCATACAATACTTCTAAGTTATTAAGGTAAGACTCAGAATTAGCAGCTGATGGCGGCAAATCCATCTCCATAACAACATTAATTAAATCCATATATCCCATAACCGCTTTATCATATGTTGCAGGTCTGTCATCTGCATCTGCAATCTGGTAACAGGTATTAATCAAAAGAGGCGCAACTCTCTCTCCGATTAATCTCATTGCCTCAGGGAAACGGTCTAACTGATACAAATATAACAGCCAGATACTATAACGGTAAATACCTGTTGTATTAATAATTGCATCTGTGTCTGTAGGTTCAATATCACCATATACAAACTTAAATAATGGTTCAATCCACTCTTCTATCTCATATTTTCCTGCCTGTTTAATATGCTCGTCTACAAATTCACCTAACTCATAAAGCTTTGTACACTGTGCTCTGGCATCATCATCAACAAGCATGGTCTTCAAATCGAAATTACGATCCTTTAAATAATCAATAACCATGGCATAAAAGCCTTCTTCAACCTGTTCATTTAAGAAACGGATTAACATTCCTTTGTTAGAAGAAGCCGCAATGGAAATAATGTTAGTATCACTACTATTGGTAATATTTGCCGGTAAATTCTGCATTTCCTATCCTCCTTATATATAAAATATAATCTCTCTTGTATGAATTGTATGAAAATAATAAATTTCACATATACCATTGACATAATATCACAAAGCCTGCGGTTTTACAACCCGATTTTAATTCACTTTCGTTATATTTACATATAGAAATTGTACATTTCTAACAAAAAATCAATTGATTTTTTTATCATACAGTATTAAAATATGAATAAATTGGGGATAATTTTTGTAAATAAATACTATTCCCTAAAAAATAATTATGAAAAGGAGACGCATATGGCAAAGAGCAAACTGGGTAAATTTATTGCATTTTCTGCTGCTGTTGCAGCAATTGGAGGAACCTGTTATGTCTTTCGTGATAAAATTAAAGAAAGTGAATTATTTCAGACAATTACAGGAAAACTTGCAAACTTAACAAATAAAGATGATGATTTTACATTTGATGATGACGAATTTGATGATGATTTATTCTCAACTGATGCAAAAAACAACCGGGAGTACACTTCCATTACAATTACATCAGAAGATGATGATGATGCAATCCCATCCGAGAGTGATACTTCAGAGGAAAACATGGTTACAGATACCCCTTCTGCTATACAGGAGCCAACATCCGATGTAGAAGATATTGTAGTGAATCCTACTTTCACATTTGATAGTCAGAATTCCACAGAAAAGGAAGCTTCGGTTAACACAACCGTAGAAAGCTATGAAAACGAAGGTCTTTCTGATGTTTATGAAGATCCTGACGCATTAGAAGAACAGGATAAATTAGATTTTTAAATAACAAGAAACATAAAGAATTATAAATGCAACCTTATCTTACGAGGTTGCATTTATTCTGTACAAAAGGAGTATTTTGTATTATGCCAACCGCCTACCAGAATTTTGCATATGTATATGATAAATTTATGAATAATATTCCCTACGAAGACTGGTGCAACTATCTTCTCACACTTTTAAAAGAATATGGTATTACAAAAGGGAATATTGTAGAGCTTGGATGCGGAACCGGTACATTATGTAAACTTATTGCCCAATATAACTATAATGTAACCGGTATTGATAATTCAAAGGATATGCTTTCCATAGCTTCCAAAAAAACAAAAAAAGACAAGAATATCACCTTGTCATTACAAAACATGTGCCAACTAATTTTAGATGATACGCTGACTTATGATGCCTTCTATTCATTATGTGACTGTATGAATTATTTATTATATGACGAAGAACTTCTCTCAACCTTTCAATGTGTAAAACATTATCTGAAGCATAACGGTGTATTTATTTTTGATTTAAAAACACAATATTATTATAAAGAAATATTGGGAGACCAAGTGTTTTGCGATCATCAGCCTGATTGCAGTTACACCTGGGAAAACAGCTTTTACGAAGAGGATCATATTAACCAGTATGATTTAACTTTATTTGTAAAAGAAAAAAATAATTTATACAGACGTTTTGAAGAAACCCATCACCAAAAAGCACACGAATTATCCAAAATCATTGACTTATTAAAGGAGGCAGGGTTAGAATATGTAACGGCATATGATGCATTTACCGATAATGCTCCCGGCCCAACCAGTGAGCGTATATATGTCATAGCTAAAAATATATAATTATTTAATATGAAAGATACATTATAGGTTATAGAAACGGAGAACAATCATGAAAGATATTATTTTACGAGGTACTGCAGCCAACAATCAGGTTCGTTTTTTTAGTGCATATACCACACAGGTGGTTGAAACAGCACGTTCCATTCACAATACAAGTCCGGTAGTTACGGCAGCGCTGGGGAGACTTCTTACAGCCGGTTGTATCATGGGCAGCATGTGTAAAAACGATACGGATGTAATGACTTTACAGATACAATGTTCCGGCCCTATTGGAGGGCTTACAGTCACATCCAATGCCAAGGCACAGGTTAAGGGATATGCAAACAATCCTCAGGTTATTTTACCCCCTAATGCCCAGGGAAAGCTTGATGTCGGAAAAGCTGTGGATTTAGGTGTTTTAAGTGTCATCAAAGATATTGGATTAAAGGAGCCCTATGTAGGTCAGTCCAACCTTGTTACCGGGGAAATTGCTGAAGATTTAACATACTATTTTGCAACAAGTGAACAGATTCCCACTTCCGTTGCTTTAGGTGTTCTGGTAGAAAAAGGCAATACGGTTCGTCATGCAGGGGGATTTATCATACAATTGATGCCATTTGCCGATGAAGAGTTAATTACAAATCTGGAAAACAGACTAAAAGACTTTACCTCCGTTACTTCTTTAATGGATCAGGGAATGTCACCGGAGGATATGATGAAACATTTATTTGCCGGATATGATATTCAGATAAATGACACCATTATTCCGGAATATCATTGTAACTGCTCTAAAGATCGTGTTTACAATGCGGTAGTATCAATCGGACGTAAGGATATAGAAGAAATGATTGCAGAAAACAAACCAATAGAGGTTTGCTGTCATTTTTGTAATAAAAAATACGAATTTAGTGTTGAGGATTTAAAAGAAATGCTTCAATAAAAAGAGAGCACATAATTTATAATGATTTGGTACATCCTAATGATAAATAACACTATGATTTAGGAGGTTCAATCATGAAGTATCCATTTGAAGCAGAACCATTAACCTACGGATATGCAGCATTAGCACCCTGCATCGATGCTACTACGCTGCATTTCCATCACGACAAACATTATGTAAACTATATCAACAAATTAAATGATATATTGAAAAATTATCCGAATCTGCAAAATATGTCACTGGAAGACTTACTGACAAAAACAAATGAATTACCTGCCGAATCCCGTACCAGCATTCTCAATAATGCAGGAGGTGTATATAATCATGAATTATATTTTACCTGCATGAATGAAAACAATAAAGAATTGCCAACCGATCAGCTGGCAATTGCAATTAACGGTGCTTTCGGCTCTTTTTCCCAGTTTAAGGCTGAATTTATCGGTGCTGCCCTTAGCCAGTTCGGTTCCGGATATGCCTGGCTTATTATCAGTAATGACCATCTGGAAGTCATCTCCACACCAAATCAGGATGTTCCAATATCAGAAAATGCCATGCCGGTTATGTGTATTGATGTATGGGAACATGCCTATTATCTCCAATATCAAAATGACCGTCAAAAATATGTAGAAAACTGGTTCAGTCTCATTGACTGGGATTTTGTTGCCGCAAGGTATATGTCCTTAATATCAAAAATCCGGGAATAGATATCTAATCTATTCCAAATACATGACAGCTTCCTCCAACAGATAATCCTCCCCGTTATCAAATAAAGCCTTCACTGCTTTCTCATCAAAAGGAATTTTTTCATCTAAGGGAATCGGTGAAATGCGGGAAGCATCTGTATCTACGAATATATTTCCCTCCTCGTCCAAAACAGGCACATCGGAATAAAACAGCACACCGGAATCTAAAGAAATGGAATTTACTGCCTGGGCAGAGCTCATGGATTTGGTAAATCCCATAACAGTAACATTTTCATGCTGACTCATAAGCATTGTAAAATGATCCCCGGCACTGACACATTCCGCATTAATTAACAGAAGAATTTCCCCATCATCCCACAGGCCTTCTCCCTCATAGGTCAGGGCATTGCCTGTCAAATACTTTCCGGTAACAGGGTCTATGGTATATTCCTTTGTTTCATCATTCCATAATGCTTCCCTGCAGTAAGTGTATTCTCCCTTAGGAGCCAAAAGCTTTGCCAGTGTCATAATAAAATAAGGAGAACCGCCACCATTACTGCGAAGGTCAATAATAAGCTTATTCACACCTTTTTCCTTGTACTCATTAAGTTGAAGCCGGATTTCCTCCTCCATACGGCTATGGTCACCATCTTCATAGGACTTACTGTCATACATCATTTGTTTCACACGAAGACATGCAATCCCTTCACTCGGCCGGCTCCATGACAGGTTACCACCTTCTACACCCTGATTAAGGATTGCAAGGGTATCCTGTAGGCGGTCGTAATAATTTCCCCTGGCAGTTAAGGTCGCCTCCACCTCTTCTCCCCTATCATTTAAATAGGTAACAGAAACGATATCTTCACCTAAACCTGCTACTAAAAGAGCAGAATAAAATGCTTCGTTTTCTTTATCCGGAAATGCCATAATTGTATGTTCCAGGGTACTTTTTGCCTCATCTATTGTCATATGATTCCATGTAATAATTTCAGTACCATTTTTAATGAAATCCCCATTGGAAGATGCCATATAATCCTCTATATTATCTGCCACATTCACGGCAACCGTATGGCCATTTTCCAGAGTCATAAGGGACATTCCATAATCATTTCCTGCAATTCGTTCCAATGCTTTCCTTTGTATCTCCTCTGTATCTGAAAAACCAACATGTCCATCATAAAACTCATGACAAAAATCCTGCCATACAATATCATTATCCACAGCATCATGCCTGCGGTTTACATCCTGAAATTTGGGTAAATATTCTTCATAAAGGGCATCCCAATCAATATTCTTATAATCAGCAAGAGCATAATGTGCCTTCATACATTCAAATCCCTTTTGAAAATCTGCCACATAATCCGGTGCCCGATACCCACTGTAGCTACAGGCAAATATTGTGGAACCTATTATTGAAATGACAGCAGCTACAGATACAATCCTCCGTACCCTTCTTTCTTCTTTGAAAAAACCCACCAAAAGAATGAGGGAACCGATATACACCCCAATTAAGGAAATCTCCCACTGCAATAGAGCAATAAAAACCATGGAAAGTAATGCCGGTATCAGATAACAAAGCTTCCATTTTGTATTGAGTTTCTTAGTTGCATAATCTGCCAGCACAAATAAAAGCAGGCAGGCAACCCCTTCTAATCCGATATATAACCAATCACCGTAAATCATACCTTTCCTCCTAACCTACATCATCTTTTTTGAAAAATACATAGCCAAGAAACAAAAACACGCCTCCGATTATAAGAGAACCCATGATTGTTTCTACAATATAGGCACTATTCAAGCTGCCATTATATATATAAAACTGCTCCAAGGTTACTGCACTATAGGTTCTATACGCATCAAAAGTAAAGAGACCAATGATATTGGTCATTCCAAGGAAAACAGAATCTGTCTTTTCCAAAAACATGGATATATTTTGTCCAAATATAAAAATAAGTACACTAACAACCATAGCGACATATGGATTTTTAATCACGTAAACAAGAAAAATAATCTCACAAATCATTCGGAAAGCAGGAAAAATAACCAGTATCAATCGGAGAATTGCCTGTTCCGGCAAAATCTCTGTCCCAAAGCCATATGCAACACAAACCAGTATCATAGGAAGGGAAAACATTATTACAGTCCCCATCAGCCCCCCGACAATGCTGATTATGGTTCTTCCAAAATAAACCTCGCTTCTTTTATGACCTGCCATTAATTCATAGTTTGTTGTCTTGTCAATAAAATCCCCACCACACACCTGACTTGTCATAAGCATACCAAATAAGGCTGCCAGCAATGCCAGATAAAAACCTTGGTTTATAAGGTAATATCCTCCGGAAAACATTTCTCCGGTATCATAATCCATTGCACCAAACATATTTGTAATCTGTAAAAATAAAACGACAAAAAATAAAATTTTTAATAATTTATCCCGTCGCAGCTGATATAGCTGTGCTTTTATAATATCTTTCATTCCTGCCTCCTACCTTAAATCATGTTTACGAAATACTCGATAACCAATCGGTAATAATACCAGGATCACAAGCAGGGACCATCCTACCGTTCCCAATAAGAATGTACCTGAAATGGTCCCGTCAAACACGGTTACATCTTTACCATCTATGTACATATTTTTACTATTTTCAAAGGTGAATACCTGCACCATATTCATCCACCCTACAAAAACAGCGGTGTTAAATGTGGCAATTTCTTCCATAATAAAATGCACAACAGCAGAAACACCTGTCCACACATAGCCTAAAACCATTGCAATATAACTATTTCTCACAATAAAGGTTAGAACTGCAAAGCCTGTAACCAACCGGATCAGCAATAAAACCATAAGACCATACCGAAGGATTGCACCGGAAAAACTAAGGGTATATCCCCATCCGTTGATACAGGTAAAAATAAGAACAGGCAAAAATGAAATCACCAGAAAGCCCATGACACACCATAATATGCTGGTTAGTATTCTTCCCATGTAGATTTGAAATCTTGTATGACCGGATAACACTTCGTAATTCAATGTCCGGTCTGCGTAATCCCACCCGCATATTCTACAGGTTAATAAAAATGCAAGAATCAGACACACAACCGGAATCATAGAACCCATGTACACAACAAAATCACTGCCTGTATAGGTCAAGGGTTCATTTCCCTCAGCAAAAAACATGGCCGCAAACTGAACAACAACAGCAATCAAATAAGTAATTACAGTAAAGATATCATTTCTCGTCTGATAGTTCATGGATTTTATAATGTTTATCATTTACTCATCACCTACCATATCCATATAATACTTTTCTAAGTTTGCCTCATTCATGCAAAGTGTTACCGGAATCACACCATTGTCATATAAGGTCTTTGAAACCGTCTCTAATGTATCCAGTTTTTCATACAGCAAAATACTTCCATCCTCATCCACGTCAAACTGTGTCACTCCTAATCTGTCCTGTAAAACGGCAAGTGCCATTGTATCATTATTGGTATGTATTTTATAAAATTCCCTGCACTGCTCTTTCAGTTCCTCTGCAGATAATTGCTGTTTTAAGGTTCCGTGACTGATGAAAATATAATCCGTACAAAGCAACGATAATTCACTTAAAATATGGGAGGAAATCACAATTGTAATGTGCTGTTCCTGATTTAATTTAAGCAAAAGCTCCCGGATTTCCACAATGCCTTCCGGGTCCAAACCGTTAATGGGCTCATCCAATATAAGAATCTCCGGTTTCGAAAGCAATGCATTGGCAATACCAAGCCGCTGTCGCATACCAAGAGAAAAATTCTTTACAATTTTCTTGCCCGTATCCTCAAGACCTACGATACTTAATACCTCATCAACTCGGTCCTTATTAGGTACCCCCTTTTGTAAACGTTGCTTTTCCAGATTTTCTCTTGCAGTCATTGATTCCTTTGCATAAGGAGTTTCTATCATGAAACTCATTCTGCTCCTTGCTTTTGCAAACTCCTCTTCTGTGGAGCTTCCATATATGGAAATACTGCCACTTGTAGGATGAATCAGTCCCCCTAACATTTTCATAATGGTTGTTTTACCTGCACCATTTGGCCCAATCAGACCTACAATGGCACCTTCCCTAATCCGGAATGTAGCATCCTTTACCGCATGCTGCTCCATATACTGTTTTCCTAAATTTTTTACGTCAATGATAACCTGTGACATTTTATTCCTCCATTTCACCCATTGTGATTCGATATTTTCATTATACAAAGAAATTATAAAGAAAATCTTAAATATTTTATAAATGTACAAAGCCTAGGAATTTTCAAAAGAAAAAAGAACATTTGCACAAAAACCATTATTTTAAGCAATGTTCCCATTCTTCACACTTGAAATTCAATTACCATGAACAAAAAATTATCATCCTTTTGGGCATATACCTTTGCTCCCTGTTTCTGTGCCAGTAGCTTTACAATATAAAGACCCAAGCCTGCTCCGGAACCGGTACGTGCCTTATCACCCCTATAGGTTCTGTCAAATAAATATTCCACCTTCAAATCCCGGTTATCAAACAGTTCATTTGCAAATATAATCTTACAGGTAGAGGCATTTTCTTTTCGGGTTTCTTTGCATTCCTCTTCCACCAGCCTGATTTCAAAGCTGTCTTTGGCATATTTGATAATATTATTAAGCAAATTACTAAACATCCGATTTAACATATCTTCATCTGCATGAATAAAAATGCTCTTTTGGGGAA
The DNA here is from genome assembly GCA_051880415.1 of Lachnospiraceae bacterium. Taxonomy (GTDB): domain Bacteria; phylum Bacillota; class Clostridia; order Lachnospirales; family Lachnospiraceae; genus CAG-590. The sequence continues at coordinate 15,489 of JBJENX010000136.1, forward strand.
GCTTAATGTCCGGCTGTAAACCATGCTCACGGATGACTGCCTCATGTTCAATCAAAAACTCCATTAAAAGCTTGGTAACATCCACCTTACATAGTAAAACCTCTGTCTGCTCACTTTCTAATACAGACAGTTCAAAGAAATCATCCACCATGGTCTTTAACACATCACTTTTTTCCTGACAAATATGAAGATATGCCAATGCATCAGAAGAAAGTGTATCATTTTTCTCAATCATTTGCAGATTTCCCTTTATTACCGTAAGGGGTGTTCTCAAATCATGGGCAATATCAGATATGGACTGTTTTAAGGTTTTTTCCGCCTGTTCCTGTTCTAATTTTAATGCCTTCTGATAATCTAAATTTTTATTAACCTCCGTAGCCAAATTGGTCAAATCCTTATCCAATAAGGATATGGTAATCTGTCGGTTATAGTTTTGCTTTCTTGTATGTTCCAGTTCCTTTTGCATCTTATGTAATTCCTTTTTTAAGAGAATCACATATAAAATCAGGCAGAACAGAAATATTACAAACAAAACACCTAAAAATATATAGAAGGACTTGCTCAATATTATGTCAACCATTAATACATGCTCCCATATTTTTGTATTATGTAAACTATCCCTTCATATTCCCACATTTATTGATATGAAAGTTTATAGTTCCTTTACGATATTATGTCAACTGACATTTTATAAACCATTCTCACTGTTTCTTCAACCGGTATCCGATTCCCCATACCGTTTCAATATAATCTTTACCCGTTGCCTTTTTTAATTTATTTCTCAAATTACTGACATGAACATTAATGGTGTTATCCTCACAATAGTAGGTATCCTGCCAGACGATTTCATATAAATTTGCCTTTGTATAGGTTGTATCGGGATGCTTTAACAATTGTTTCAGTATAAGCATCTCCTTAGCAGTTAAGGAAATCGGGTTTCCTGCATAAGTTACTAAGTGCTTTTCCTCATGAAGTGTCAACAAATCATAAGATAAAGCATTTTCCATATCCTGTTCTTTATTACCTAATCTGCCACTTCTTCTAAGAACAACCTCCATACGAACCAGCACCTCATCCAAATCAAAGGGCTTCATAATATAATCATCTGCACCTAACCGAAGCACCTCTAACCGGGTTTCCATCATGGACTTGGCAGATAGCACAATAACCGGTGTATCAGAATGTTCCCTTAATTCTTTAATCAGGGTATCTCCACCCTTATATGGTAACATCAAATCCATCAAAACCAAATCATATGTATTCTTTGATAACATAGAGGAAGCTTCCATACCGTCAAAGGCCTGACTTATTTGATATTGATTTTCTAATAAAAAAGAAGACAATAAATCACTGATTGCTTTATCGTCTTCTATTATTAATATCCCTTTTCCCATATTATGTAAACCCCTCTTGTTATCTATTATTCATAGTTACCCCTTTATTTTATATAATATGGCAAATATTTTCAATGCTTTTCATTTGATTCTTAAGTGTTAGCTACCGGTACCGGAATAGCTTGTAGCTCCCTTCATCCAAACCTTATAGCTTAAATAGAAAAATAAAATACCGAATACAGGCGTTGCCCATACAATCCATGACACCTCCTCAGGTCTTAAAAAGAACAGGCTCGGATAATAGGACATAAATCCAATGGGAATAATAAATGTAAACATTACCCTAAGTGCCGGACCAAAAATGCTCATTGGATATTTTGCAAAATCCCGAATCTGATTGGACAGAGAAAGCACAAAAAAGGAATTAATAATCCAGAAGCATGCAGATGCTGCCAGATTTAATATAGCAATTACAAACAGGGAAGCCGATATTACCGCAACAATAAATAATAATATGGACAATACATGCACTGGTATGAATAACTTCATCCATGCATAGGTAACTGCCACGATTCCAAAGGCAAACTGTCCCAGACCCTTTACGTCAAATATTTCCGAAATAAAGTAAAAGAATATATTAATGGGACGGAAACAGTATTTAATAAAGTCCCCGGAATATACCTGCATTCGCAAATTCCAGTTATTATCAAACAAACACTGCGCCGGTGTGGCAGATAATAAGGAAAATCCGTACAGGAACATCATTTCATAATAAGTCCAGCCATTTATGGATGGAAACCTCTGAAATACAAGCCAGAAGCTGAATAATCCGGCAATATTGGTGGCAATCATACCAATCATGGAAATAATGAAATCTGCCCGGTAACTCATCTTGCTTTTGATATCCTGGGCGATAATTTTAAAATATATTTTTGCATAATATAGAAAAGAACGTTTCTTCATCTCCCATCAACCTCCATTTACCGTTATTCTTTTCAGTGAAACACGGAAAAAAACATCACTTAATATACCTAACACCACAAGCCAAAACAGCTGTAACGCAAGAATCTCTACAATCTTCTCTAAGCCGTATTCTCCATGGAGAAGCAGCTCCAAAGGCGAATTAATAATTGCCTGAAAGGGCAGATACATAACCACCTGTCTCAGTGCATCCGGGAAGAAAACCAAAGGTACGGTAGCACCACTTAACACGCCTACTACCACTTCCTTCATAATATTAATTCCCCATATAGACTCTGTATAAATACACACTGTACCAATAATAAAGTTAATAAAGAAATTAATAATAAGGCTGCAAAAAGCACTAATCACAAACCATAGAATATTCCAGCCGAGATGAATTGCTCCTCCTGATACACAATATACAACAATTGCAGTTGGCAAAAAGGTAGAAATAAAATTTACAATACAATTACCCCCTAATGCATAAAACATGTAGGAACGATAAGGAATTGGCTTTAACAAATCAACAACGATTTTGCCATCCTGAATATTTCTTCCCATTTCCCATACAAGCCACATCTCCATAAAGTTAAACAGTGCTGTGGCAAATACAAGATATATCATGGTATCTGAAAAAGTCATACCATTTACCACATCTGTACCTGCAGATGCATAAATGGCTTTCCACAGATGGTACACTAACAATAAATATAACAAATTACCTACAACTACTAAAACCGCAGATAAGCGAAACTGTAGCTGCTCCATAATGCCTGCTTTTAACAGACTTTTGTATCTTGATAACATTATGCAATCCCTCCCTCGTAAATCTTACGAATCACACTTTCTGTAGAGATTTCTTTTAAATGCATATCATAAATGGCATGTTCTTTCTGTATACCATTCAACACATCCATTACACTTACAATTGCTTCATTTACCAAAACTTCTATCTTATCATCACAGACAGTAACAGAAATATTTTCCTCACCGGAATCTCCCTGCTTTCCTGCACATACATTACATGCCGCAAGCTTTACACTATCTGCCAAAGACTGCATTTTCTCTTCCGTTACTTCTTCTCCATTCTTTAACAGAGAAAGGCTTAAGGTACGATATGCGCCAAACAGTTCTGTTAAATGTGCAATATCATTGTCATATAACATGGTTCCCTTATCAATAATGACAATCCTCTCGCACAGGGCATCCACATCTCCCATATCATGGGTGGTAAGAATAACGGTAGTATTCTTCTCTTTATTCAATGTCTTAATCAGTTCCCGAATCTTCGCCTTCATGGCAACGTCCAGACCAATGGTTGGCTCATCCAAAAATACAACTCCCGGATTATGTAAAAATGCTGCTAAAATATCACACAGGGTTCTCTGTCCAAGAGACATCTGTCTTACCGGCTTATGCATCAGACTTTCCATATCTACCATTGTTCCGTACAAATCCATCATATCCTTGTATGCCTGATCCTCCACCTGATAAATATCCTTTAATATTTTAAAGGATTCAATGGCAGGAAGTGCCCACCAAAGCTGGGAACGCTGACCAAATACAACACCGATATTTTGAGCGTTCTGGCTTCTTTTGTCATAGGGAATGACACCATTACAAAGAATGGTTCCGCTGGTTGGCTTTAATACACCGGTCATCATCTTAATGGTGGTTGACTTTCCGGCACCATTTGGTCCTAAGTATCCAACAATTTCACCGGGCATAATATCCATGGATATATCACTGACTGCTTTCACAATGTTGTAATCCCTTGAAAACAAGTCCAGAATACTTCCCTTCAGGCCTTCCCGTCTGTTTAAAACTTTAAATTCTTTTGATACATTTTGTAATTTTATAATTGGTTCCATAATTAATTTTCTCCTCCAATATTCCTGTAATAGTCAATTGCGAAACTCTGATTTTCGTAAAATACGTTGTATAAATATATAATCCAATGTAAGGCACGCTCTCGCTACTTGTCGCTCGTAACGGTACATAAGGTGCCGTAATACGGCACCTAAGTACCGACGGCTCCAAAGTGCCATTACATATGAATTATATATTTATACAACTTATATTTTTTTAATATGAGTTTCGCAAATGCTTATTGTCCGGTAAACGATAAACAGTTACCTAATGCTTCTTACCTCATAGTCCAGTGAAAACTGTCGGATATGAGCATCAATTTTATCCATAATTTCCTGTTTTCTATCCGGTTCACGGTCACATAGATGAATCATGACTGTAACCGGTGCGGTAAATTGAAATGCCAGCAATTCCGAATCCGTGGTTCTTAAAATCCCATTTTTCATCATACCTTCAAATATTTTTTGATAACGTTCCTCAATGCTGGTTAAGAAATACTTTGTTGCAAGAGCAGACATTCTTTCGTTCCGAAACTGCTCTAATGTTAACAGCCTTCGGACACGCTTTACCGTTTCATCATTTAATGTAAATTGAATCTGCTTCAAAGAAAGCTCTCTAAATTCTTCCCAGTTCTTTGGAATCCGGATATCAGAGACAGCACTGATATGTTCCTGATAATAAGCTTCCAAATAATCAATCATTTCGTTCCAAAGTGCTTCCTTACTCTCAAAGTGCTTATAAAGTGCCGGTTTTGTAATACCTAAAGATGCAGCAATATCTCTAAGTAATGCACCTTCATAGCCTTTTTTAGAAAATTCAACTAATGCAGCCTTTAATATTTCTTCTCGATTCGTTTTCATACAATCAACCTCGCAAAGTTACTCCAAAGTCACTTTACATTATAGTTACCCATAGGTAACCTGTCAAGAAAAAAACACCACATTAAAAAATGTGGTGAATTGTGTAATAAACGTGGTGAATGACATGCTATATATTAAATTGTCAATGGATGGTCAAAGTCATACAGTTTACCGGTTTCCCTGTCCCGGTATTCGTGCTTTTCATAATAACCGATTAATGTACCCCGGTCTTCTCTTAACGCCACCATGTACACATCCTTATTTTCTTTCTCATTGTGATATGTATATATCATATTATTGTCTGTACTTTCCAGAAACCAGGCTACTACCTTTTTAATCATTCCATTTGAATTCTCATTGTGGCAGTCCAAAAGACTTTTTCCTACTAACGCCGCCCCGCCACGTTTTGCATAACGCTTCACCGCAGCAGGATTCATATATATGATTTTATGGTCTAAATCACAGATTACGACAGAGGCCCTGTCCATATCGATTATGCTTTTCATATATACAGATAATTCCATACAAATTCCTCCCGTAACCGGTTCTATTTCCGAGAACGGATTCACCGGTAATTGTTTTCATCCTAACATTGAAATAACGGCATGTCAAAGAATATCCTCGTCCATTTCCAATTTTAATAATGGTACAGTTTTTATTTTCCCCTTCTTTGTTATTCTCTCTGTATATCCTCTGTTTATAGTTTCATCATCATAGAATGATATAATTGCATTATTAAATTGTTCACTAATTTGTTCCAAAACCTCATTACATCTGCTTTTTTCTAATATAACAATACACTTTGTCTCAGACACAACTTTCATCAAGTCCGAAGTATGTAAAACATTTCCAACAGTCTCAAAAAGCATTTCCGAAATCTCACTTGCTCTTTCATCGCCATATTTCTTAGCATATTCTTCATAAGATCGGTAATCTTTCATTGCGATAGATACAATTTTATATTCTTTGTATGTAATATTTAAATAATTCTTATTATCTCTATATTTTCTAATAACCTTTTTTGCATCTTTTCTCGTATCTGCCAGATTACAGTCAGGTCTTCCTAAGAAATAGCCTTGCCCATACATAACACCTAAGTCCAATAAAGTCTCTAATTCTTCTTCCGTTTCTATCCCTTCTGCTAAAATACAAATAGAAGCATATATGGCTATCTCAACCAGCCCCTTTACGAGCGCATATTTCATCTGATCCTTGTCAATATCCCTTATTAATTGTATATCAACCTTTAAGTAATGGGGATGGGTATTACATACAACATTCAGCCCTGAATAACACGCACCAATGTCATCTATTGCAATCTGGTATCCCTCTTTTTTATAATGCTGAATTGCTTCTATAAATTCCTCAATATTATCTACAGCATTACGTTCTGTTATTTCAATAACGATTTTTTCCGGGCTAATTCCATATTTCTCTAACTGTTTTCTTGTAAAATTCGCTTTAAATGACTCATCCATCATAACCATTGGATTAACATTAATAAACAATTTTCCATTTTTCATGTTCTGTTCAAATTTGGCATATCTTGAAATAATCTTCTTTCGACACAGTTTTTCTAACTCCCAGGTTCTTCCCTGCCCCATGGCAATATCAAATAGTTCCTCAGGATTACTGATACAATCCGGAGTAATAATTCTGCTTAATGCTTCATATCCATGAATCTCACCATTACGCAGATCAACAATAGGTTGGAAAACCGGATACACTCTTTTATTTGCAATTATTCTATCCAACTCTTTTATCTGTTTTTTTTCAAGTAATTCTCTCTCTGATAATTTCATTTCTCTTCACCTTTCATTTTTCCCCATTATAAATAAAAGATGTAAATTTCATATCCATATCTGTGTAAAAAAAAAGTAAATTATCGAAAATAGAAAATCCATGTAACCATGCATAAAAAAAGTTTTATATGAAATACTGATAACAGATAAATATTTATTATGGAGGTATTCAATTATGGCGAAAGCCGGTATGAAACGACCAGACCCAAAGGACCCCCACGGTACAGAAAGTAATAAAAAGAATCATTTTCCCAAAAATGACGCTCCCCCTGTACCTGAAATTCAGGGAAACGCAAAAGCAGACCACAAAAAAGCAAAACCAATGTAACGGTTTTGCTTCTTTATATACAAAATTAGAATGTTAATTATATCGTATCTAATTCAATTCCGATTCCACTGTCAGTTTATCCCGCCCATTATTTTTTGAATGATATAGCTGAGAATCCGCTTGTCGAATCCGTTCCTCCAACACGAAATTCTCATCAAAGCGGGAAATATATGCTCCAAAACTAAGGGTCACATATTCATGAACAGCACCCTTTCCGGATTGAAGCTTAAGTGATTGTATATTTTCCCTCATCTGCCGGTACATTGTATTCAATGTTTCGGAAAGATTGTGCCCCACAAGGACAATCAGAAATTCCTCACCACCAAAACGTATCAGCTGCCCAAAGGTTTCATCACCGGGCAGACTTTTCTTTATCATTTCCGTAATCTTAACCAGACATTCATCACCCTTTAAATGGGAATAGGTATCATTATAATTTTTAAAATTGTCCACATCACACATCACCAGACATATCTCGCAATTATCCTTTAACCATTTCTCCCGATTACATTCAAAGATACGATATAGCTTTGTACGATTTCCCACTTTCGTAAGGGGATCCGTAATGGTTATCTCCATAAGCTCTCGATTTGCTTTTTTCAGTTCACCCTGAGTAATACGAAAACGCAAATAAATAGTCCGGTTAAAGAAAAAGAACAAACCACTGGCAATTGCGGTAAGAATTTCTGCCGCCTCCAATGTACCAATGCATCCCTGGGTAATTAATGCAGGCAGAAATACCGCTCCATAGCAAAAAAAGAATAAGCTTAAAGGCATGGTTGTAATCGTTCCAAAATAAATAATAAAGAACATGGGAACTATGCTTCTCTGACCTCTTAGGCTTTCCGATACATACCCTAACCCACTTGCAACAGATGCACAAACATAGAAAGCGGTATGAATCGCAATCTTAAACCGCGGAGATACAGTCCTGTTGTTAAACCGAAGCGTTCCAATAACTACAACTGTAATAAGCCCGGCAAAAAAATACAGTCCCTCAAATATAATATTCAAAATTGAAATCGGAAAATTCTGATAATAGAAATCGGATTTGATATCTCCCAGAATAAAAACAACAGAAAAAATAAACCCAAGTGCTGCCATAGCAGGAAGACGATTATAATTATCTTCTATAAACCTGCTACTCATTTTACGCATATCACTTCGAGTAAAATCAGGAAAATGTTTTTTTAAGGAGAAAATACCAACCAAAGAATCAATGGTTGCATTCAGTATTCCGGCAAAAGAATCCTTTTGTTTTTTAGTCTTTTTTTTCATATCATCCCCCCATTTGAAACATCTTCCCATGGGTTTTATTGTATCTTCACACAACAAATATGTCAATAAAATACATTTGGCAGTTTCTCGAATCAATAATACATTCGGCGATTTCTCGAATTATGCGATATAAAGAAATTTATATTATTTGACTTAGTTTTCCATAAATCGCATGAGCAAGCTTTACATGATTTTCTTCATCCATATGAATTGCATCTGTCAATGATGCCCGGGCATATTTCGCCCCATCCATAAATTCCACATGATATTGCTTACATATGTTCTCAATTGCTCCCGCCATTTGTTTGGATTCCCAAAGACTCATTTCATCAAACTGGGTACAGATACCGTCTTTTTCCAATATATCATCCCCTAATAAAATGGGAGAAACAACCAAAAGCTTTGGAATTCTTCTACAGTTCCAGAAATCAGGATTTTGCAGCATTTTTATAAATGCTCCGATTCCCTGTGCGATATACTCTGCATTATGTTTAAATTCTGCCTTTAACTCATTGGTACCAAGCATCAGAATCACAATATCTGCTCTATTATGTGCCTGTATAATTCCCGGAAGTGCATGAATTCCACACCATGCGGGTTCAAAGGAATCCACTGTTAAGACTGTTCTTCCGCACATTCCTTCTTCTATAATCTCATGTTCCGGAAGTAAATCTCCTAAAACTTTTGTCCATCTGTTTTTATGTTGTAATCCATTTTCCGGGTTATATCCCCATGTATTACTATCCCCAATACATAAAATCTGCATAGTTTCCTCCTCTAATTTAAATCAGATATCCATCACTCTTTAAAACTTTTTTTATTGTTTTCTCCAAAACTCTCATATCAACCGGCTTTGCAACATGGGCATTCATACCCGATTTTAATGCATCCTGAATATCTTCAGTAAAAGCATTTGCTGTCATAGCAATAATTGGAATCTCCCGTGCCCGGGGATGACTACTTTCCCGAATGGTTTTTGTCGCTTCATATCCATTCATTACTGGCATCTGCACATCCATCAGAATAAAATCATATTTTCCGTCTTCCGATTCCTCGAATTTCTTCACCGTCTGCTTCCCATCCTTGCATATATCACAGGTTGCACCGGTCATTTTGAGAATTTCAGAAAGAATCTCTGCATTCAGGTCATTATCTTCAGCAATCAAAATATGCCTTCCCTTAAAAATACTATCTTCTTCAAAACCATTTGTCTCCAACTGTTCAGTCTCTTCGTATAAAACCTCCTCCCCATTTTCACTAAGCTGAAAAGAAATATCAACCGTAAAGGTAGTGCCAACACCTTTTACACTTTGTACTCTAATGGAACCCCCCATTAAATCTACCAGATTCTTGGTTATGGCCATTCCCAGACCTGTACCACGAATCTTACTGGTTCTGCTATCTTCTTCCCTGCTAAATGAATCAAAAATAGACTCCTGAAATTCCTTACTCATGCCATAACCATTATCGATTACCTCTATCGTATAATGTGCTGAATGACCTGATACATATCGCTCCGTGATTTTAAAACTGACATAGCCGTTTTCCGGCGTATATTTTACAGCATTCGTTAAAAGATTCATACATATCTGGTTTAAGCGAACCTTGTCTACAACAATCGTATCATGAACAATATTATGTACATCAATACTAAAGGTATGCCCTTTTGCATTCATCTGGGGACGTATAATCAAATCAATCCCATCCACAATATCTGTAATGGACTCTTTTGAAAGATTCAAGGTCGTTTTCCCACTCTCAATCCTGCTCATATCTAAAACATCATTAACCAAGCCCAACAAATGCTGACTGGAAGCAACTATTTTATTCGTATACTCTCTTACTTTTCCCGGATTATCCGTATTTTTTGACAATAATGTGGCAAAACCAACTATCGCATTCATTGGTGTTCGAATATCATGACTCATATTAGATAGAAAATAACTCTTGGATTTATTTGCATTTTCCGCAATTTGCAAAGCTTCTTCCGCAATTTTTTTCGCCCGTTCTAAGGATTGATTTAATTCCTGTAACTGATTCTTCTCATTTCTTACCTTTCGTATATCTAAACTGATAAACACAACAAGTATAATAGCTAAAAAAACCACACTCATGGTAACCAGAATAGAATTTCTGCCAATGGACTGGATATTCCCATACAGTTCACCAAGAACAGACTCATAATCTACAACAATCGTAACAAACCAATCTATTCCCTTAACTTTCGCATAACTTATTATTTTGTCGTTTCCATCCTCAGAAATAACATGTATCGCATGATTTTCACCTCTAAGTACACTATTTTTAAAGCTTTCAAAATCAGAGATTCCGTGACTCTCAATAAAATGTGCTGATTCATATACTTTGAAAAAGTAATAGCTTGTTTCATCTTCATCAAGATTATCTGAATATAATAACACAAGCCCATCTCGGTTTACCACGCGAATCATACCATTTCCTGCAAACGACTCCACCGACAAAAGATTCATAAATGTATCCAAATTAAAATATGCCATTAAATACTGAACTTCTATCCTGTCTACCGTTACTGCCGTAACCGGCATGCCAAATAATAATGTATCCTGTTCACCATCCTGACTTAATATGCAGATTCTCTCATTTTCCAGAAACAGAGGATACAGTTCTTTCGTTGGTTTCACATATCCCGTTTTTCCATTCTGGTCAATATACTCTCCATCCTTAGAAACCAATTCAATCCGGTACGCATCAGGAACACTATTTTGCAAATAAGATACAGCTTCCTTCGTGGTCATATCTCCAATAGAATTCAAAGCACCATCTACCATTTCCATACGTCCCCAGATATTGTTTAACTGATTATCCAATACTTCCCTAACCTGATTAACATTATCTGACAAAAGATTAAGTGCTGTCTGTTCGCTCACTCTGTTAACAGAAGACAGTGTATTTCTTTGAAGGATATAAACGGCAGCAAGCGCAGCAATCAAAATTACGACTATTATTACTGTCCTCGTTTTAAGCATTTTCACCGCACCCACTCCCCTTTCATTTGTATATTTGTACCTTTTATATCATAATCTTCCCATTCATTCAACAATCTCTAATTGTTGAGGCACCGTAATCATTCCATTTTGCGTTTCCAGATAACACTTAAACATATCTACGAAGTTTAACTCTTCATATGTCTCCAAAACCTCAAAGCCGGAAACAGCCCCTCTAAGAGTTGCTATTCTGTAGCTTTTATCCATATCCATATCTTCTCCGTTGATTTTTAAAGATACATACTGTTCACCATTCTCTCCTGACATAGAATATATCATCTCCACTCCGGCAAAAGCTGCCATACCATAATCAGACAAAGAAAGAGCCGTATCTAACAATTCCCGTCCTGTCATCTCTACAATAACAAATTGCATATCATCCTCATCCGGATTTATATTATAGAATTTTTCAGTTGATATAAGATTAATCATATCGTCTGTTATATCTCCACTGTAAAAATAGCTCTCGGTACCATAACATGCATCCACCGGGACATAGGCGATATCAGCATCCATACTGTTTAAATAAGCAAGACCATCAATATAAGCCGTCTGAAGCGGAACCATAGTTTCCTGTACCGTTCCATAGACCTGAGATTCTTGTTGTTTCAATGCATTTTCTCTTTCAATATCTGCACCTTCCAACCATTCTTTCACTGAAATAGAACCATTTATTAAATCCGATGTTGTGCTATGCATATAGTTCTCTACAACGCCTCCATTGTTATCATCCTCATAATAGAAGGAAGAAATGATTCGTTCCTCCTCAATGGTATCCATTACATCTGCATAGAAATCACTATCTAACGACATATCATCCTTTAAAAAACCAAAATAATCACTACCATTTATAAGCAGTTTCTGACCATCAGGGGTACTTAAATAGTCCATGATTTTTAGCATCACATCCAGCTTTTTTGCATCTTCTGCTCCCTGATTTGTAATGCTGATAAAACTTCTTGGAATAGAATAGAGATATCCCGAATCCGGTTCATCACTGGTATAGATTGGCATCATACCCATTTCATGCATATTTTCAGGTTTATCCTTATTCCATTCTTTGTTAAACTCATAGCCTTGCTGACATTCAATGGTCATCAAGGATGTGTGATAATCATAAAGTTTTTTGGAACGATAACCGGGTCCCACATTCCAGTAATCCAAAGACATGATTCCATCATCAAATAATTTTATATATTTTTCTGCAGCACCCTCCATGTGTCCTACCATACTTCCGGTACCTTTTTGATAATCATTAAGCCACTTAGCATTGGTTATTCCACGAATGGAATCCTCATAATTCATAGTATTAAAGATTATCTGGAACATATCACTCCAACGCATAGTGGGAACAAATGCCTTGACAGGCACTTCCACAGTTTTTGTCTCATCATCCGGGTCCGGCTCGATACCGGTCAATTCCATTGCATCAACCTTTTTTATTAACTCTACAAATTCAGAATAATTTGTTGGCACAGACAAACCAAGCTCCGAAAAAGCAGTCTTATCATATACAATTCCATATACATAACTGGGTCCGGGAATATAATAAAGCCCCCCATCCGCAGCTGTACATGCCTCAATGGCACTTAAGTAATAATCATTGACAAAACTTTCAGAACCTAAATCATAAAAATATTGTGCCTGCACATCATCCTCAATACGTCTAATGTATTCGCATAACACCATATCAGGTGCCATATTATGTGTCAGTTCCTGTTCTAAACGCATATATGGACTCGTAGCTTTATTCATATCCATTATAATATCCACATCAAACATCGTTTCCAATGTAGATTCAAACTCCTCATTAACATGTCCGTCCTGATACTCAAATACAATCTGTATCTTTTCTTCTTTCTTTGATTCTGAGTCCGTTTGTGATTTTATTTTTTCTCCGGTCTCAGTATTTCCACATGCTACAAGGGGTAAAATCAATACAAAAACCATCATGAACGCAATTATCCTTTTTCTCATCTCCAGCAAAATAACCTCCCAATTTACATTTTTATCTAAAAATCTTACAATTCCAACAAGAATCTTCGTATATCATTTTATCATATCCCCCTTATATCATCAGTACAAAAAATTCGACAAAAAATACCATGAATGGACATAAAACATTCATGGTATTTTTTACCCTTTCAATTGCTCTTTTCAATTGTTCTCTTTCAATTATTCTATTCCATGCTCCCTCATCTCCTGCATTGTTGCCATAAGGGCACCCTTTTTCCCTACCGTCAATGCTGCATAGTGAGCTGAGAAGTCAAGAAATCTTTTTAATTCATCATCACTAATAGTATCCAATTGTTCCAGCGTATAATCTGCTGCAGCTAATTGATATAAAAAGGAACCGATAAAGGAGTCCCCTGCCCCTGTGGTATCTACTACCTGTTCCACGTGAACAGATGGAATCTGTACCTTTGCATTTTTTGTAAAGACTAAGGAACCATTACCACCTTTAGTGATAATCACCATACGACAATTCCCTGCAAATAATCTTTCCACCGCTTCCTGTTCCGAATCACAACCCATAACAAATGAAATCTCATCATCAGATAGCTTCACAATATCAGCATAAGGCAAAAATTCCCGAATTGCATCCTGACAGTCTTTGGGAGAATCCCATAAAGGAAGACGCACATTGGGATCAAAGCTGACAATTATATCCTTTTCCCTCGCCATCCGGATTAATTTTTCATGTGCCTTTTTTACCGGCCAGTCTACCAAATCCACAGAACAAAAATGAACAATACCGGTATTTTCAAGCATTACATCCGTAATTTGTTCCGGTGACAAAAATAAATCTGCACTGGGATTCCGGAAAAAGGAAAATTCTCTGTCTCCTGAAGCATCCAAAGATACAAACGCCAAACCTGTATTTGCCTTTTTCGTCCGGAATACGTAGTCTGTATTTACATTATTGTTTTTTAACGTCTCCAGGATATGAGTTCCAAATGCATCCTCTCCAACCTGAGAAATCATAACACCCGTTCCCCCAAGTCGACTTACAGCAGTAACCACATTTGCAGGTGCTCCACCTGCCACCCGTTCAAAATGACTGACTTCATGTAACGGACAGCCTTTTTCCTGTGGAACAAAATCAATTAAAAGTTCCCCGATTGCAACTACTTTTTTCATAAAATTTCCTCCATAAGGGTGTCTGACACCTTTCACAGACACCGTGAACAATGTGTGAACAGGGTCAGACACCTATTTACTTGTCATTGTGCCCAATGAATTGTCATTGGACGCAATTGATACTGTACCCCTTCTCCCCGTCCATGTATTGTTATTCCATTATCCTTACATGGATAGTAACGGGATGTCATCACATATGCTCCATCATTGATAAATAACTCAAGGGAAGATGCATCCAAAAGCAAACGGATATTTTTTAAATCTTTTATGTTCAAAATACGCTCTTTGCGTCCATATCCTGCCTGTTTACTCATCATCAGACGAAGAATTCCATCCTTCCACCCTATACTTACATCCTCTCCTATGTTGATGACCAGACTATCACTCTGATTATAAAAAAATATATCTCCAAACCGGTTCATTGGCAAGCTGATTTTATCCTGGCAGGTAAATAAATACTTTTCTTGTCTTAACCTGCTTATTTCCTCAACAGGCAACGCAGTAAGCCTTCCATTCTTCCAATGCAGTTCACGGGGAACACTCATGCAGTGCTGCCATAAATTTTGTGTTGTAGGATTCGAATAATCTGCATCCGGCATCCCCATCCAGCCAATCATAATCCGACGCCCATCCGGTGCTGCAAATGTTTGCGGTGCATAGAAATCAAATCCGGCATCTAACTCACAATATGCCCCTAATGTATATTCGCCCCGAAAATCTCCATCCAAGGAAAAATATCCACAAGAGTACACATTCTGACCTACATCATCATGAGGCTTCATTCCCTGGGGAGAAGTCATTACAATCCACCTACCGTCTACACAGAATAGATCAGGGCATTCCCACATATAGCCAAGAGGCTCCGGTGTTTTAATCACATTAATATGTTTCCAATGTAATTTATCTTCAGACTCAAAAATCAGCAGCTCTCCTACATCATTTTTCGTCCTTGCCCCTAGAACCATGTAATATCTTCCATCCATTTTCCATACTTTAGGGTCTCTTACATGACAACTCATATCAGATGGATAATTCTCATTTGACAAAAGCAATTGATTACTGTCCGGTGTAATGCCATCCTTTGACACTGCTAAACAAACATGATGCCCACGGCCTTCATAGATATAATCATAATCACCCGGATATTTTACATTTCCGGTATAATACAAATACAATGCATCATCTTCTACCAATGCAGAACCGGAATATACCCCATTTAAATCCCAAGGGTCCACCGGATACAAAAAGGTGGGCTGCTGGGTCCAATTAAGCAAATCCGGACTTGTAAAATGTCCCCAGAAAATATTTCCCCGATTTGCATCCAAAGGACTATGCTGATAAAAAACATGATAATTTCCTTTATACCAACACAGTCCATTTGGGTCATTCATCCATCCGGAAGGTGGCATCAAATGATATCCCTGTCGATAAATATCATCCGCCATTTTATTTCCTGCTGCCTTTTCAGCAGCAAGAATTTGTTGATTTAGCATGTTTTTTGTTATATCCATTCTATCAAAACCTCATTTTATTTTAACCTTTAAACTTCTACTTATTTATTAACAGTAAGTAGTTGTTCTCCAACGTCAACAGTTATATCTAACAAAGTGTTAACTGATTCATAGTCATCTGAATTTGTTACAATAACTGGTGTAACCGTTTTATAACCCTCTGCCTGAATACTTTCCATATCAAATTCCATTAACAAATCACCGGTCCTGACTTCCTGACCTTCTTTACAATGAGACTGATAATGCTTTCCCTCCAATTTCACGGTATCAATACCGATATGAATCAGCATTTCAATTCCATTTTTACCATCCAAACCGATTGCATGTCCCATAAGTGAACTTACAGTAGCATCAAAAGGTGCATATACTTTTCCTTCTGAAGGTTCAATTGCAACCCCTTTACCGAGTATTTCTGTAGCAAAGGTTTCATCACCTGTTTTTTTCAATGAAACAACCTTGCCGGCTAAAGGCGAAGAAACCGTAAGTAATCCATTTATTTCAGGCTCTTTTTCTAAGTCAGATGTGTTTTCTGACTCGGCAGTTGCCGCTGTTTCCTCTTTCTGATTCTCATATCCAAACATCCAGGTTAGAACAAAGGAAACACCTGCTGCTATTAAGAACATAAGAATATATTTTACCGGTGCATTTAAACAAAGCAAAATACCAAAGATTCCCGTTACACCGGTTCCTGTTGCACCAAGGGAAGTAATGGATGCAAACATGGCACCACAACCGCCACCAATACAAGCACAGATAAACGGACGGAAAAATCTCATATTCACACCAAAAATTGCAGGCTCGGTAATACCCATAAATGCTGATAAGGATGATGGTAAAGCCATTGATTTCAATTTCTTATCTTTTGTTTTAAGGGCTACAGCCAATGCAGCGGCACCCTGAGCAATATTTGCCGCAGATGCCAGTGGCAGCCAATATGTACAACCAAATTCCTTAATCTGCCCTAAATCAATAATCGTATACATATGATGAATACCTGTTACCACTGTAGGTGCGTATAATGCACCCATTACCAATGAACCAATTCCAAAAGGAAGGGAAATTAATGTCTGAATACCATTAATAATTCCGGATTCAACCATATTAAATACAGGTCCAATAATTGTCATTGTTAAAAATCCTGTAACAAAAACAGATACCAATGGTGTAATAAACAGGTCAAACATTGCCGGAACCCGTTTATGTAACCATTTTTCAATGGTTGCCATCACAAATACTGCAATAATTACGGAAATAACATGTCCCTGATAGCCTACTAAAGGAACCTTCCATAAACCAAATACATCCAGATATTGTTCTACACCACCGGTCATGGTCCATGCATTCTGTAAACTTGGATGCACCATAATCATACCAATGACACCACCTAAAAACTGATTTCCACCAAAAACCTTTGCGGCAGAAAAACCAATCAATATTGGTAAAAATACATAAGCAGTATTTGCAAATATATTCGCTAATACAAAAATGCTACTCTCATTTGACAAACCAATATAGCCGTTATTTATCAGGAAATTTAATGTCTCCATAATTCCCATAAGGAAACCGGAGGCTACAATGGCAGGAATAATCGGCACAAATATATCTCCCAATGTCTTAATAAATCTTTGAAAGGGATTTCCCTTAGTTGCTGCTGCCGCTTTCACATCTTCCTTTGTTGCAGAAGCAATTCCTGCCACGGCAATAAATTCATCATAGACCTTATTCACTACCCCGGTACCAAAAATAATCTGTAACTGTCCGGATGCTTCAAATACACCCTTTACCCCGTCAACCTCTTCTAACGCATTTTTGTTTACCTTACTGTTATCTGCAATTACCATACGCAATCTTGTAGCACAATGTGCTGCAGAAATAATATTGTCTTTTCCACCGATGATTTCAATAATTTCGGTAGCGGATTTCTTGTAATCCATAAAAACACCTCCTCGATTTTGTAATATGTTGCCACGCTCCTGTTGTTTCATCTATGTTTCATATTATACCACATTGTTTCATATTTTCAACTATGTATTTTCACATTATTTTCACATATTTTTCATGTATTTTTTATGCAGTATGTATATTTTTATTATAAATCCCCTGTAATACAATTTTTTTTTACTATAATCGAGCAAGCTCGATTCTTATACTTTGTACAACATCTCGCCTGTCGGCTCGATGATGTACATTCGCCGAATGCAGATTCTCGTGCAAGCACGAATCTGCGCTCGGCTCATCGTATACACAAAAAACCGACCGGAAACTTCGTTTCACAATCGGTTTCATATCAACAAGATTCCTGTTGAATTACTTCAAATCCCATCTTTAAATTCTTTTTCATATCAATTCCACTATCAATCATCTTTAACAACATATCTGCTCCTTCTATCCCGGTGGATTTATAAAACAAATGTGCTGTGGTTAAGGTTGGTGAAACAATTTCCGTCATACGGGAATGACCAATACCTGTGATTGCCACATCCTCAGGTATCCGCTTCCCAATTCCCTTAAGATATTGCATTGCACCAATGGCAATGGTGTCTGTGGCACAGAAAATTCCTTCTGTGTCCGGAGCCTGCGTAAATAGTTTCTCCGCAGCATCATATCCGGATTCAAGGGTAAAGTCCGAATATACAATACGTTGTTCATCAACAGGAATATGATTCTTTCTCATAACATCCATAAAGCCCCGGTATCTTGCATCTCCTGCCGCCAAGTCCTTGGATGTTACCAGGATTGCACCATATTTATCTTTTTTTGTTCCAATCAGACATTCTGACACGGCTACCGCCGCTCCATAATCATCATGATAAACACATGAGTACTCCTGGGTTTCCTGTGCCAAAACCACTACAGGAATATTTAAAGACTGTAACAATTTATGATGCTGTTCCGTAATTATAGTAGCAATGAAAATAATCCCATCCAGTTCATCCTGTTTAAAAGATTGCAAATACTGGAGCTCCTTTTCTACACTGTTCTCCGTATCTGCCAGCAACATACGATATCCTTCTCGATTCAGTACTTGAGAAATACCCGCAATCATACGAGAAATACTTTCTGAATTAATTTTAGGAATCATCACCCCTATGGTAGGTTTCTTCGTCTGCGTCTGGGACTGCAGCTTTTTATTCGGAACATATCCCGTTTCTTCTACAACCTTTTTTATCTTTTCTTTTTTCTCTTCACTTACATATCCATGATTAAAATATCGCGAAACACATGCCTTTGATACACCTGCAAGCTTTGCAATCTCTGTTACTGTCATAGTTCACCTCCAACCCATTAAAGTCAGTCTATGCAGTAATTTTATCATATACCCATTTGCCCTGCAATTATTTTTCATATTGTTTCATATATTTTCAGATTTCAAATATTTTTATAAAACATCCCATGACGATTACAATATGCATAAAATACGCCATGTCCTTTTTTCCGAAATCTTGCGGATATCTCCTGTTCCGGATACAGCTTGACAATTTCACAGGAGTCGGATGTTACATATGCAATAAATGATACATAATGATTTTTATCCATAGGATGCTTCATGGTAACAAGATATTCCTGATCAACAGTTTCAATTTTAATGAAGTGATTCTCTTCACTTTCCTCTGTCTCCTGCTTTGGCAAAATAATGCCGCAGCAGGAAAAACTGCCGGAACCAACCGAGGCAATGATATTCCCGCACACCGGACAAACATAAAATTCCATTTTTTTCATGTTACCTGAAGGATTCTCATTTTCCCTGTACTCTCCTGTTAGCAATTCACCTACTGAAACGCTTAATGCTCCTGCTAAATCTTCCACAATTCCTATATCCGGAAGGCCTTTTCCTGTTTCCCATTTGGAAACAGCTTTATCACTCACACCAATTTTTTCTGCCAGTTCCTTCTGGGTTAACCTTCTCTTTTCCCGCAGTTCCTTAATTGTTTTTCCCGTAACATAACTCATTATACATGACACTCCTTTTACCTAACATTTATAGGTTCATTCTATATGGATGGCCCATATATGACAACCTACGAAACGTAGACTTCTATCTTAACAGTTCCATATAGATGTCTTCATCCATATCTTTAAACACATTAAATATTACCTTCATGGAACTTCCTGTTTTCTCTTTATAGTCTTTAACCGTTTTCACAGCAATCTCCGCTGCTCTTTTATTTGGGAACATAAATACTCCCGTTGAAATACAACAAAACGCAATGGACTCCACTCCATTTTCATCCGCAATTTCAAGACACGAGCGATAGCAGGATTCCAGCAGTTCCTCATGCTCTCGTGTCAATTTCCCCTGTACAATTGGTCCTACCGTATGAATCACATAATCACAGGGAAGATTATAAGACATCGTAATCTTTGCCTGACCGGTTGGTTCCGCATGCCCTTGTCGGTCCATTATTTCAGCACATTTAATCCTTAATTGAATTCCTGCATAAGTATGTATACAGTTATCTATACAATTATGACACGGCTGATAACATCCGGTCATGCCACTATTTGCAGCATTTACAATTGCTCCAACCTGAAGCCTTGTGATATCTCCCTTCCAGATATAAATACCCGGCTGTATCTCATTCATATCCGAAAGTGTAACAACACCCTTTTTAGCATTGACTTGCAGCAAATATTCATCTTGAACGCTTAAAAATTCATCATCAATAATGCCGGGCATTCTAATATTCATAAGAGAACGAAGCAAAGTTTTTTGCCCATCAATGCCGACAGGTATCTGTATTTTATTGTACCTTGGCTGTTCTTTTAATAATCTCTCAATTAGAAACAGACGTTTTTCATTCTGGTTCATTTCTTCATCTTCTTTCAATAGATTAATCAAACTCATGAAGCATATCGAATTCCTTACCAACAAACTCATTAAATCCGTTTTTATCAGAACCGATATCTATACTTTTTTTCACCACTTCTAACACAATGCATGTAGCCACGTAAAAAGCTATAGCAACTGCCAGAAAAATATTAATAATTATCATATTATTTTCCTCCCTGCCGATTTCCCACAAAAGATTTAATAGATAGATTACGCACCATGCTTAGGTGACTCTTTATGGAAGAAATATTCTTTTTTCCCTTCAGCAACAACCATATTCCAACTCCTACGGCGAAAAATGGATACGTGAAATTAAGGTTTGGAACATAATCTATTATCTGCATCATAAAAATATAGAGAACCATCAGCCCTCCCATAAAATATCCACAGCAGGATGCAATTATATTATTCTTCTGGTATGCTAATAAAACTACAAACAGAATACAATAAATAGTCGTCATAAATCCAACTTTATCCATCTCAAGTGCCGTCCAAAAACGACTTATGCTATAAAACATAACCGCAAATACACAGACAAACCATACCAAAAATGTAGCAGCCAGTTTTGCCCTTCTATAGGGCAGTGTCCCTACTACCTTTCCGGTTTGTCCATTCACCATCAGATTATATACTTTTCCCTTTTCTCTCATAGACAAAAACCAAACCGGAAGCATCACATAATTTTTCTGTTCAATGCTCACCTCCGGATCTGTAGACAGTAATTTGGATGTCCTGTGAACAGATTCCCTGATACGGTTGTCAAACAACTCCTTACAACGTGCAACCACACCCCGTTCTGCTGCTTTTTCATTTACATCATAGCAATCCGAATAATAACCGGACAAATAAGCCGGTGTAAACTCTTTTAAATCCTTTCTGTCAAAGGGTTCCAAACGCATTGACATTTCATTACTTAAATTAATTGAACCATCATAGGTCACACCCGTAAACGTAGCAACCGCTTCACGATACAGCCAGTCATCGTCTCTAACAGCTATTGGCCCAAAGTAATTTGTGTAAAACTGCCGGTCATGATACTTTACATCAAACAGCCAATAGGGAACGTAAATTCCATGGATATCTTCTGCCTTAGCATGCTTAAACCTTTTGGGAGCAAATGTATTCCACTTTAATTCTTCGGAAACTCTGTCTAATGCTTCCTGTTTGGACAACTTAAATGGAATAATATATTTTGGTCGCAGCACCTTATCCACCCTTTCAAAAGAAATGAAGGGCTGCCCGCAATATGCACAAAACGAAGCATTTTCCTGTTCATTCATCATAATCGAAGCTCCACATGCACTGCAGCTATATATATTGGTTTCCATCATAATCTGCTGGACCTGCTCTTCTATATCATCCTCTTCTCCCAAATGATTCAGCATATTCTCAACAGAAACACCATACTTTATAGCGAATTCCTCTGCCTGGAAAAAGCTGCCGCAAAAATCACAACACATGTGTTGAGTAATTGCATCGAATTGCAAAGCACTACCACAATTTGAACACCTAAATATCATTTGTATACACCCCTCCCATTTATATACACCTGAATAGTAATGGTTTACCCCTCATACGGAATCCTAAAATATTCCATATATTGTTTAAACCGATCCTGTGCCGTCAGACAGGTATCCCTCAAATACCCTTTTTCCGAACTCCATTCCGATAAACCTCTGTAGTAAAACATCTTAATATCATCCTCTATGATAAAGGGAACAATCCTGTTTTTCAGGCATTCCTTAAACATAATTAACCGTCCTACACGTCCATTACCGTCTTGAAAAGGATGAATTTTTTCGAATTGTACATGAAAATCTAATATATCATCTAACGTCTTATGTTCTCGGTTATTATAGTCCCTTAAAAGCCGTTTCATTTCAATAGAAACATTTTCTGGCAAAGTAGTCTCTTTTCCTCCAACTTCATTTGGGAGTTTCTTATAATCCCCCACCACAAACCAATCCTTACGACTGTCACTGGTTCCATTTTTTAGTAACCTATGCAGTTCTTTCACAAATTTTTCTGTAAGAATATAATTTGCTTCATCAATCACCATATCAATACAGCAAAAATGATTTGCCGTTTCTACAATATCATCCACATTCAGAATCTGCCCATCCATACCAACGGTGTTTGTTTCATAAATATATCTCGTTTGGTCACGGGTTAGCTTACTGCCTTCCATATGATTAGAATTATATGTTAATTCAATCTGTATTTTATGATAAATCCCACCGGAGATATGTCCTTTTTTTTCCAACCGTAGAACATCTAATAAACACGCTGGATTTTCTTTATGCTTATTTTTTCGCTCCGGACGGATTGCATTTTCCGGAACATTCCATGTTTTTCCCGTTAAAAATGCCCCGGGAATTCTCCCCTGCGCACAGTAGTTGCGGACCGTTCTCTCGGCAATTCCCCATTTTTTTGCAATTTCAGAAACAGAAAAATAATTCATCCCTATCAGCTCCTGTTTTTTCAAATCACGAAACACTTATATGATTTCATTATAAAACAGCATCGGCAAAATTACAATAATTTATGCATCTATTCTTATTGTTTATGCCGATACCGGCATTAAAAACTACTGCTCTGCTTCCAAAAAACAGTAAAAAAGACGACACCCAAAGGTATCGTCCCCATTCTCTCTATCCACTGTGGACTCCTATTACTTATTCACAATTCACTATCTTCAGATTTCATCATCATCAGAATAACGAAAATACATTATCCAGAACAATACGCCTGCCAATGTTAGCGCACATCCAAGTCCGGTATAAAACACTGCGATAAATACATCAGGTACCAATCCGGAACTACGAAGCCAGATTCCGCCTCCCATCATAAACGCCATAATGCAATATGCCTTAACATCAAAGAAATGCCAAATCGGACGAAATGCTTCCTTATATCCTTTAATCCGTTTTGTATGCTTTATGCTCATTTTATAAAACATCAATCCAAAGATAAGAAAAACAAGAATTGATAACAAAATATGTATCACTAAAATTGGAGATATTATTCTATAAGAAATAATGCCAAGCCTTGCAACATTAAATCCTGCAAGCATCCAGACACATCCTGCAACAGCAAGTAACATACGTTTTTTCACATGAAAAAGAGAGGGCCTTTCCATAATCACCGATCCTTCTCTGCTGTACTCATTCATTTTAATTACTTCCTCCTTAGATGAATTTTTTCTTTTGATGTAATACATGTATTCAACAGACGTAAACGATGTTCATTATTGCATTTCCCTTTTATGATGTCAATACTCACGCTTAGAAGTTACAAATCCCGATGTTTGTTTCATTACATCCCGAAGAATTTCCAGATTCTTTAATGTATTCGTTGTCTCAAGCGAATGATTCCCATTCTCATAAACATGTATCGGTATCCTTTGGCTTTCCGAAAGGCTTTTCACCTCAGAAACATCACTCCAGGGATCCGAAGTTCCGATAAATGCAATGGCATCATCATGCCGAAAGCGAAATGTTTGTTCAAGGGGTGTGTATAAAACCTGACGACATTTTACATTATGCTTTTCGGCATATGCAGAGGCAATAACAGTACCAATACTTTTGGAAACAAATAATATCTCACTATATTGCGTAAAATCGATTGCTGCAAGGTCATTCCCCGCCTGTTCATACAAACTGTCAAATGCTTCCTGCATTTTCTGTTCATTCCCACGTATATTCTTCCCATCATAAGAATAACTTAGGGAAACGAGTTTTTCATATCCATATTCCTGTGCCAGCTTTCGTGAATAATATAAAAGTGGCTTATCACAATGATAACCAATGCCAGGAAAAAATACTGCTATCTTCATTTTTTCATAATCTCCTTTGACAAAAAGTAATTTCAATGCTATCTGGAAAAATTGAGGCATCAAGCCTAATAATTAAATTCAAAAGCAGGTCGCATAAACTCACATGCTCCTCTGGATAATCCATATACATTGGCAAGTCTTTCCCAATTATCACGTACAATTTTTTTGATATCCTCGCACATTCTTTTTGCGTCCTCCTGCTCTATACCAAAATATCTCGCCACCTCTAAAGCCAAATCAATTGAAATAGAACTGTCATACAGATTCACATTCAAGGATAAAGAAGCACCATATGGGATAGGATTAACATCGTATAATGGTGATAAACACCATCCTTTTGGATTTAATAAAAAACCATGATTTCGCAAGTGATCATCCGTATTTGAAACCGCCATATTAAAAACAATCCGTTTCCAGAGCTCCACCAGATCTTTCTTTGGAGCTGCTCCTTTTTCTTTAATAAAGGAAACCATATCCAGATAACTGGAGCCGGTATCTCCATCAGCCCCATCTGTTTTCCCAAGTAACGTCATTGCTGAAGCAAAATGGATTCTTCTATCTCCATCACGGTCAAATCTCTTCACTAAAAAGGTAGAACCACATTTTGAAAATGTCTCTACCTTAGACTCTGGAACATCTAATCCGCATAGTTTTGCCAGGTCATGCACTACTTTCTCCCATGCCCCACTGTTTACTTCATCATGCTTAGACGGAAATTTAGCAATCCATAAATTGCCCCTTTCATCCTGCACATTAGCCTTAGGTCTTGCACCACCTAAAGATGAACCGGGTGCCAATAACTGGTTTAGCCATTTATCTTCCAATCCACTTTCATCATTCTCAAAACCTCTACTTGCTGCTTCCAGTGTGCGAAGTGTTGTCCATGGCGGAGTCGCTAATGCCTTATCATTTGATAAAAAAGCTCCATTTTCCTGAAGGGAAAAACGTAACGCTCCCATTCTTGCTTCGTCATAAACACCAAGAAGAAAATCACTTTCCCCTAATCTTCTAGGTTTTCTATCT
The DNA here is from genome assembly GCA_051880415.1 of Lachnospiraceae bacterium. Lineage (GTDB taxonomy): Bacteria > Bacillota > Clostridia > Lachnospirales > Lachnospiraceae > CAG-590. The sequence continues at coordinate 41,287 of JBJENX010000136.1, forward strand.
TCCTTCCTGGCATTAACTGCCTCCCTGCGTTTCATTAAAAGTCTTCCCCATCTATCCGGACAAGAATCTGAAAATATCCCAAACAGTTTTTTTTCCAACGGAACATAATGTCTTCCATTATACAATTCCAAATCGGGATCTAAAAAAAAGGTGGCACCTTTCAAAGCAAGCCATTTCTCATCATATTCGAAAGAAAACTGTTCTTTTCCTTTTATAAATGATACATATAATCTGCCAATTAAAGCAGGGAAATCACTGCTCCAGTTTTCATACACATATATTGTCTTCTCTGCCATTAAAATTCACCCCTGTCTTTCGGTGCACGTTTTCTGGTCACAAGCCCCAAATCCTGTA
>JBJENX010000137.1:0-1802 GCA_051880415.1 Lachnospiraceae bacterium
AGAAGGTATTGCGTGCAATCAGAAAATACGTACCAGCTGACCATATGCGTAAAGCTTTAAGCATGTGGCAACAACTTAAGCAACGTTTTACTCGTAAGAAGAAATAAAGCAAAACAAAAATCCCAAGGTCAAATGGCCTTGGGATTTTTTTAGTCATCAGCAATTGAAGCTTGCAGTCTGTTTAAGAATAATTCAGCGACGGGCGATAAGTTGGTCTCATGTTTCCAGATAACGGTGATTGGCTCACTTAAAGTTGGGGCTATCGGCCTAAATGTTAAACCGGATTTGCTAGAAGTATTAGCAATTTTATCTAGTGTTAACATCACAGCTGCATTGTTTTTAACTAGTAAAGTTCCGTTAAAGCTTAAGTTGACCGTTCCGATGAAATTAACGTCGTCTTTGTAATTGCCAAACCAATTATCGAAATAGTGCATCGTGTCAGCTTGTTGAGAATTAAGTACAGTTCGGCCAACCAGATCCGCTGGTGTAATTACTTTCTTTTCAGCTAAAGGATCATCCATGGTCATTAATACGCCCCATACGTCTCGTTCTGGCAGCTGAATGGAAGCATAGTTGGAAAGGTTAACGTTACCAATGATAGCCGCAAAATCAACTGTGCCGATGTTTAATTTCTTCTCAGCGAATTCATAATCACCACTTAAAATATGAATTTTAACTGTCGGGTAGTCTTGGATAATGTTGCTGACGATATTCATCAGTCTTTGCATACCAACACTTTCGCCGGCAGCAATAGTTAAATCACCACTGATTACAGCTGATGATTGCAGGTTGCTCTTAGTTTTGGCAGTTAAAGCTAAAATTTCTTTTGCTTGCTCTAATAAATATTGTCCTGAAGGTGTCAGAGTTAAATGGCGTGGTTGGCGGTTGAATAATTTGACCCCTAATTCGTCTTCCAAATCCGCAATCTGGCGTGATAAAGCAGGCTGAGAAACTAATAATTTCTGTGCCGCTTTCGTCATGTTTAACTCTTGTGCTGTGGCAACGAAATAATTTAAAACTCTTAATTCCATATTTTCACCATAAATAAAAGTTATTATACGTGATATTTAATAAGTTTTTTACATTACTTACTTTACCTTTTAAACTAAAAATGAGCAAGAAAAGGAGTAGCAGATTATGAAGACCCAAGATAAAGAACTTATTCAAGAAATTGTCGAACAAAATCAGCGCTTGTTGCAGAACTTGAACACGCAGCGTCATTATGAATGTGAAGCGCGGCAATTAATCAGTGAAATTACAGGACAAAAAATCCCCAAGAGTACAGAAATTAGATTGCCATTTTACACGGATTACGGTCACAACATCAAAATAGGTGAGCGCGTCTTTATCAACTCGAATGTGATGATGGTCGACTTAGGCGGAATTACTATTGAGGACGATGTTTTAATTGGACTGGGTGCATATCTTCTTTCCGTTAACCACGGTTTAAAACCTAAACAAAGAAAAGAGCTTGAATTAAAGCCAGTACTTATTAAGAAAAATGCCTGGATTGGTGCTAGAGCTACTATTTGTCCAGGCGTAATCGTTGGTGAAAATGCTGTTGTGGCTGCTGGGGCAGTGGTGACTAAGGATGTACCAAAGAATACGGTCATTGCTGGCGTACCCGCAAAAATGATCAAAAAAATAGACGAATAAAAAAACGCGACGATTGTCGCGCTTTTTTTAAACAGTCTTTTTATCGCTCCATATTTTTGAGATTAAATACAAGATGAGGAAGGTAACGATAGCTGAAATCATTGGGATGCGGTAGTTTGGCAAGATTAAAAGCAAGATGATCATTA
>JBJENX010000138.1:0-1802 GCA_051880415.1 Lachnospiraceae bacterium
ATATGCTCCAAGCCTTTTAGTTTTGCAACTATTCATAATTTATTCTCTTCATTAAGCATACTTATAAATGCGTCAAGAGAAATATTTCCCAAATCACCTTCATCTCTTTTGCGAACAGAAACACTATTATCAGAGTTTTCTTTCTCCCCTACAACAAGAATATAAGGGATTCTCTCCATTCTGGCACTTCTTATTTTATAACCAATTTTTTCATCTCTATCATCCAATTCACATCTAAATCCTTTTTCCTCTAAAATTTTCTCTACTTCCTTTGCATATTCAATATATTTATTAGAAATAGCTAAAATTTTAACTTGAACTGGCGAAAGCCATAATGGGAACTTACCAGCATAATGTTCTATTAATATACCGATGAATCTTTCCACAGAACCAAAAACGACTCGGTGAATCATAATTGGACGATGTTTTTCACCATCCTTACCAATATACTCCGCTTTAAATCTTTGTGGCAATTGAAAATCCAATTGAATGGTTCCACATTGCCATGTCCTTCCAATTGAATCTTCCAAATGGAAGTCAATCTTAGGTCCGTAAAATGCTCCATCACCTTCGTTAACCACATACGCAATACCTAATTGGTTTAATGCATTTTTTAAACTATTCGTTGCAAGTTCCCAGTCCTCATCACTTCCAATTGAATCATTAGGTCTCGTAGATAACTCCACATGATATTTAAATCCAAATTTTTGATACACCTCATCTATCAATCGTATCACGTTTGCGATTTCATCCTGTATTTGTTCTTTCGTCATAAATATATGTGCGTCATCCTGTGTGAAACAACGTACACGCATAAGTCCATGTAATGCACCCGATTTCTCATGTCTATGCACAAGTCCCAGTTCACCAATACGCATTGGGAAATCCCTATAAGAACGTGGTTCAAGTTTATACACCAGCATTCCACCAGGACAATTCATTGGTTTGATTGCAAAATCAGTTTCATCAATCACCGTTGTATACATATTCTCCCTATAATGTTCCCAATGACCAGAAGTTTCCCATAATTGTCTGTTTAGCATCATAGGAGTAGATATTTCCACATACTTTTCTCTTGTATGAATTTTTCTCCAATAATCTATTAAAAGGTTTTTTAGTACCATTCCTTTGGGAAGAAAAAATGGAAAACCCGGTCCCTCATCAAGCATTGCAAATATACCCAACTCTCGCCCCAATTTTCTATGATCTCTCTTTTTTGCTTCTTCCATTTTATTTATATATTCATCAAGCATTTCTTTATTTGGAAATGATGTTCCATAAATACGTGTAAGCATTTTATTTTTTTCGTCTCCACGCCAATACGCCCCTGCCACTGACAATAATTTAAATGCCTTTACTGAACTTGTATATGCCACATGTGGTCCGGCACATAACTCTTCATATTCTCCCTGTTGATAAAAACTCAATTCCTCTGTTTCCGGAAGATCCTGAATCAATTCTATTTTAAAAGGCTCGTTCTTCTCTTCCAGCAACTTTATGGCAGCTTCACGGTTCAATGTATAATGTCTAAGCTGTAAGTTTTCCTTTACAATTTTTTTCATTTCCCTTTCAATCTCTGGAAAACAAGCTTCAGAAAATTCAAAGTCAAACTCAAAATCATAGTAAAATCCATCTTTAATCGCTGGACCAATCGCGCATTTTGTACTTGGATATAACCTTTTTACAGCCTGTGCCAGAATATGTGCTGTAGTATGACGAAATGCCTCTCTTCCAAGCTCCTCATCAAATGTTTTCTCCTCAATAGAACCATCTCTCATGATAATTTTCATAATATCATCCTT
>JBJENX010000139.1:0-1794 GCA_051880415.1 Lachnospiraceae bacterium
ATACAGATAACGACTTCCTCTATACAGGGGAACAATACAATGCCAATACCGGACTATATTACTTACGTGCAAGATACATGAATCCGTCTACCGGAATCTTTATCAGCATGGACAGCTACCAGGGAAGTATCTATGACCCGGTAACACTTCATAAGTATCTGTATGCCAATGCCAATCCGGTAATGTATACGGATCCGAGCGGGTATTCGGCTGATATGTCCCTTGCCACCACGGTGGCGGATGTAACTGTCTCGGCAATTTTGGCAACAGCAGTTGTATTCCATGATCAGGTTATGCTTAATATTTTTTCTTCGATGAGAAGAAATACTGTAGATGCTACATTAGAACAAACATGTACAGTTTCAGCGGGTGATTGGAGAAACACGATATTAGATTTTCCCGCACATCATTTTGATACTAGATGGATTGTAACAACAGTAACATTGTTGTTGTCATGGCAGTTATTTAAATTTATTAATGATGTGAAAGATGCTGATGAGAATGTTGATACTCCTGGAATACCTGACGAATTGGATGATAAGGAAAATGTAAATAAAGAACCTGATGAAAGAAAGAAAAATCCAGAAAAGGGTGATAGCAAAGTATGGAAAGGTTTAGATAATGTAAAAGGAAAGGATAGAAAAACAAGTGGGAGCGGTAAAAAGAAAAAATATTATGAATGGGATCATACACATAATGATATTGAAGTATATGATAATAAAGGAAGGCATCTAGGCTCTATGGATCCTACTACAGGTGAAATATATAAACCACCTGTTCCGGGAAGAACAATTGATATTAATTAATTTTATTATTTGATATGAGTTTCAGAAAGGAAAAATATGTTTTGTTGTAAAAATATGTCTTTTTATGTTATGGAATGTGAAGATAATATTATCAAATATAATAATATTTTTGATGAATATGGAATAGTTATCCACGATGAAGGTGAGTCAAAAGTAAAAATACACTTTTGTCCGTGGTGTGGGAAAAAACTTCCTAAATCAAAACGTGATTTATGGTTTGATATATTGGATAAAATGGGTTTTGAAAACCCATTTGAGGATGATATACCTGAAGAGTTTAAGTCGGATGAGTGGAGAAAAAATATTGGAATGTTGTGAGAAAGAGTGTTCTTTGTTATAGAATATAGGTAAAAACCAATGAAGCAGGCAGAATAACAGACCGCTACAGTTATGATGCTTATGGAAACATATTAGAAAAAGAAGGTGATACAGATAACGACTTCCTCTACACAGGGGAACAATACAATGCCAATACCGGACTATATTACTTACGTGCAAGATACATGAATCCGTCTACCGGAATCTTTATCAGCATGGACAGCTACCAGGGAAGTATCTATGACCCGGTAACACTTCATAAGTATCTGTATGCCAATGCCAATCCGGTAATGTATACGGATCCGAGTGGGTATATGTCACTTCCAGAATGTACCATTGTTACGTGTATACAGAACACGATTAATTACGTTCATCAGATCAGGTCTTTGACCAAGATTATCAAATGGGCAAATGCCATGTGTACGGTTTATGATACTGCAATGGAGATCCGGAATGTAATCCTTGGCGGCGGAAGTATCGTTGATGTAATCGGCGCATTATTAAAGGGTGTTATTGTTGGTTTTATGGTGGAAAAGATGTGTAAAACCCCACTTGGCATAATATTAAAACCAATGATGGCAATCTTTGGATTGGGAAATCAGGTAGACCAGATACAGGAAGCCATAAAGAGTGGAGATCCGGTTGAAATAACCGTCCGGTTTGTTCAGCT
>JBJENX010000140.1:0-1791 GCA_051880415.1 Lachnospiraceae bacterium
CCGGAATCTTTATCAGCATGGACAGCTACCAGGGAAGTATCTATGACCCGGTAACGCTTCATAAGTATCTGTATGCCAATGCCAATCCGGTAATGTATACGGATCCGAGTGGGTATATGGGTCTTAAGACAAGAATGATTATAAATGCTGAGTTGTCTGCAAGTGAAATCGTTTATAATGCCGTAGTATTAACTATAGGGATATCATTGATAAGAATGCTGAAAGAAAAAATAGCATCTGTTTCTGCACGTTACAATTATGTGTATGCCGTTGATATTGCATTGGAAGAGTTGGATTTAACAAGTGATATAGATATAGCAGTTAATAAAGTTAAAACTGTTGTGATTGATATTACTAAGGAATCAACTAAAAAAATATGTTGTTATTCTGTGTATACATTGGTGGATGATGACGGTAATGTTCGATATGTAGGAAGAACAAAAAATTATAGTAAAAGAATGTTACAACATAAGAGAAATGGGGGTGTAATGCAAAAATATGGTCTAAAGGAAGGTACGTTAAGAGAAGATGGGCTGACTTATGAACAAGCTAGAGGAATTGAACAGACATGGATGGTATGGTTCCATACTAGAAACTGGCTTTCAGAGGGTGGATATAATAAAATTAATGGTATATCAGAAAACAATAACAATAAGCAATTATACTATGATGAGACAGTTTCTTTTTTTGAAAATCAAGTTGATAACGAGTATTTAAACTTGTTGGAGAATATAGGAATGTGGTGGTAAATTGTAGATTGTTTTAATAAACGAGTTTAAGGAGAATGATATGAGTACATGGGGAACAGGATTATATCAAAATGATATAGGTATTGAAGTAAGAGATGACTATAAAAATAAATTGCGTGCAGGAAAATGTGAATACGATGCATATAATGAAATCATTCAGGAATATAAAAATGAAATGGTAGATGAAGATGATATATATAATGTTTGGTTTGCGTTGGCTGACACTATGTGGAATTTGGGGCGATTAAATGAGGAAATAAAAAATATTGTTTTAAATTTAATTCCATCTGAAAATGTGGAAAAAAGATGGAATTCCCAAAAGGACATTTTGAGAAGAAGATATGTGTTGGAAGAATTAGAAAAAAAACTTATGTTAGAAATGGGGGAAAAAAAACATATATCTGTCCATAAACCATATGTAACTGCATGGAGGCCTGGAGATATATATACTATTCCTATAAACTCATCTTGTGAATGCATGAAAGATTATGAAGGATGGTATATTGTTATATATGTTTATGAGGTAAGCAAATTTGAATTTGTAGTACCAGGAGTTTATGATGTGTGTCCAATAATTTATATTATGCTTTCTCCTAGTGATTTGCAGTCTGTGGAAGAAATTTTATCTCTAAAGTATTGTTGTTCTGTTAATAATTTGAAGACAAATAAAAAGAGATATAAATATGTTTTAGGGGAAGTATCGGATAGGAAAATACCTCGACAAATAAAATTTATAGGAAACACAGATAATGTTAAGTTTCCTATAGACGAAGAGATATCTAATCAAACAAGTAGTATTATTTTATGGAATGAATTTGTCGATGATGCTATCTCTGGATATAAATTGGCTCAAAAGGAATAAAGTACTATATGGCATAATTCATAAGTGATACATCAATGATTGAGCAATAATAGATTAGCTGATTGATTTGCCAATTAAATATAATGCGATTTTTGTAAGTGTACCAAAGTTCCAGAACTATCTATACCTATGATGAAGTGGGAAGACTGGCATCCTTTGACAATGGATTCGGCACTACAA
>JBJENX010000141.1:0-1784 GCA_051880415.1 Lachnospiraceae bacterium
GGCTGCAAGCAGCATGTAGCCACGTGCAGCCCTATGTTAATGTTATGATTATGATATTACTATTTATTACTTCAACACAGCACGTATAGCTCTGCCATACAATGCTTCAGTGGCATAATTGAAGCGTTGCCAATAGAGTTCTATATGCGGGTTGCCACTTGAACGTCTAAAATAAAAAATTTGTGAATATGTCGTATTGTCCTCACAAGTAGAAAGCCAATAAGATGCATATTTATTATTGTTTAAAGCATAAGTTGGATTAGGGTCCCTAACACCCGTAAATGGAATGAAAATGTTATTTCCAACATAATCATCTTTTCCGGAAATCTTGAATCCAGATAACGTACATCCTGTTACATATTGTACAGTACTACCGTTGCACCATGTCCAATCCACATAAGTACCCTCCTGTGGTATTCCTAAGATATCAGCTTCAACCTTGTCGAAATGTGCAGCATAATTTATTATTCCAGTAAACAAATTCTGAATACAGTTATTTGTAGGAATCTCCCAATTGCTGCCCCATAATACACTTGCTACGTCATTGTAGATTGGGAGAATAAATCCTGAAGAAATATTGCCTGAATAATAATCGGCCGTAGAACCTTCACAACGGAAATCTGTCAAACCGCCCCAACAATATATACCACCTAAATCGGCTGTATTATTATTGTCACTGACAGAATAATCTTTATTTGCCTGAGAATAGTCGGTAATAGTAGCTCCAACATTGAACTGAGCAAAATATGGACCATCTGCCCAAAGCTGGACAGCATTACGCGAATTTACAGTACCGTTACTGAAATCAACAGATATAGGCTTAACATTCTTACCACCGGCAAATGAGATTGTTGAAGATCCTGCCTTTGTCTTGACTGTCGCTGTGTGGTTTGCCGTATTGTAGTAAGTATAGCTGATTTCAGGAGACAGGATGTCGCCCTTCTTGACGGCAATATAATAGTCGCCTGGTTCAAGTACCTTATTAGCTGGTGCAACGAGAACTACACTGTTGAGCGAAGAACCTGACACTGGAGCAATAGCATTTGAAGTGATTTCCATCTTACCTGATAATTCTTTAGAACTGCTGATACAGATAGAATGCACGTTCCCCTCATTCACCGTGACTTTAAGGAAGTTCACAGCATAAGTAAGTGTAGGTTCTGTATCGCTGCCGATGTTGTACATGATGGCAGCGGCCTTGTCGAACGACCCCTTGGTGGCTGACTGAACTGATGGAATCTCGCAAGTGAGTTTGCTGTTGTCATTGTCCCATGTGGCAGTAGCCTGATATGGGTACATCATTGCTGTTACAGCACTGATAGTAGGCTGTTCGGCAACGATATTGAATATTCCAGCGGGTCTTGTGCTAGTAGTTGTGAACTTTGAACCTCCTGCAGCTGAAGTTGCACTGAATACGCTCAGGGCATCACCAGCCTGCCAATTAACAATGGTGTTGTCTGTAGCATCAACTGCAGCACGTGTGGCTGCCCATGTAGTAGCACCGACCTGAGTGATGCCATTTGGATGATTATCAATAACTTCGTTGAGTTCAGCATCCTTGCTGCAAGATGCGAGCATAGCTGCGAAAGCTACGATAGTATAAATGTACTTCTTCATCGTCTTACAGTTTTAGAATTCATAATTTTCGTCATAGCTAAGACTTTGGGTATTAGTTCCTGACTCCCTAATGTTAACATTGTTGTTCTGAGTAGCCCAGGTGTTGTCAATACTGATGGAGAACTGCTGATTGGCGTTCACACTGAACTTACCATTGATGTTGGTCA
>JBJENX010000142.1:0-1781 GCA_051880415.1 Lachnospiraceae bacterium
AACTTAAAAACAGTAAAGAATGTGTATGTGGTAATGACAATATGCTGTATTGTCGGCGGTACAATACTATTCGTTTGGCCGGGATTAGGACTGGATGTTTTATGTAAGATTTGTGGTGTATTTTTCCTGGTATATGGATTGGCAAAGCTATCAAGTTATTTTACAAAAGATTTGTTTCAATTAGCATTTCAATTTGATTTTGGCTTGGGTATTGTATCGATTATATTAGGAGCTTTGATGATTTTCAGGACAGATCATATTGTTGGATTTCTTGCCTTTTGCATTGGCATATTTATGTTAATAGATGCTGCACTAAAAATACAGACGGCATTTGAGGCAAGGCGCTTTGGAATTGAAAAATGGAAATGGATCTTGATAACGGCTATAGCAGCTGGAATTATTGGAGCGTTTCTTTTGTTTTCACCTATGAAAGCAACAAATTTAATTGTTAGAATGGTTGGACTAGGTATCTGCTTCGATGGAGTAATGAATCTTGTAGTAGTTACAAATACAGTAAAAACGATTAAAAAAGCACAAAAAGAAATAATTGATATTGATTAACAAATAAAAATACGAACGGAGGAATTCAAGATGAGTAACTTAGGACATGCAGCAGCCAGAGCAACTGCAGCTAAAATAATTGATGTAGTAGTCAAGAATATTGGCGAAGACAGAGAAAAAGAAATTGTAAAGCTAATAGATTTCATGGAAAAATATATGTCAGGTGAGAAACTTGATGTTGATTATGGAAAAGTAAGAGAATTGATTTGCAATAAGGACTGCGCCTTAAATCATTATTTAAATCGTCTCTTAGATGAGTTAGACCCAAATGTGGTAAAGACAACGATTCTTAACTTTGGTTTTGAGGCAATGCTTCATGGAACAAAGACCATTCGTAAGATGAGAACCATCCATGATTGTAATATTCCATGGTTGATATTAATGGACCCTACCAGTGCATGTAATCTTCATTGTACAGGCTGTTGGGCTGCAGAATATGGAAATAAGCTGAATCTTTCGTATGATGAATTATCAAATGTAGTAAAACAGGGAAAGGAATTAGGCGTTTATTTCTATATGTTTACAGGTGGGGAGCCATTAGTAAGAAAGAATGACATTATCAAGTTGTGTAAGGAGCATCATGAATGTCAATTTCTTGCGTTTACAAATGGTACATTAGTGGATGAAGCATTTTGTGAGGAAATGAAAAGAGTCGGAAACTTGATGCTTGCTATCAGTCTTGAAGGTTCACCGGAAGTAAATGATTTACGCAGGGGAGAAGGGGTATATGGAAAGGTTATGCATGCAATGGATCTGCTTAAGGAAAATGGACTGATCTTTGGCACATCCATCTGCTATACTTCGAAGAACTGTGAGTCAGTAACAAGTAAGGAATTCGTGAAACTTATGGTGGATAAGGGATGCAGGTATGCAATGTATTTCCACTATATGCCGGTTGGAAATGATGCATCATTAGAGCTTCTTCCTACGCCTGAACAAAGAATGTATATCAAGGACCGAATCAGGGAGATTCGTAAGTTAGAGAACGGTGAAGGATTGTTTACGATGGATTTCCAGAATGATGGTGAGTTTGTTGGAGGATGTATTGCAGGAGGAAGAAATTATTTCCACATTAATGCAAATGGTGATGCAGAACCATGTGTATTTATTCATTATTCGGGGGCAAATATCCGAACTCACAGCTTGCTTGAAATATTAAAACAGCCATTGTTTATGGCATATCGTGACAATCAGCCATTTAATGAAAATCATTTGAGACC
>JBJENX010000143.1:0-1776 GCA_051880415.1 Lachnospiraceae bacterium
TTAATTCCAATGTGTGCCTTGGAGCAAAGCGGAAAGGAATGGTTGGTTTTTATGATTAATTATAAACCAGTGGATTTACCGGATCGTACGGTCACGGTTCGAACTAAAAGTGGTACTTATGTGTATCTGACACAGAGTGTTGAATATTCCTCAAAACTTAAATGTTCTCGTCCTAAAAGAATTGCGATTGGAAAGTTAAATGAAGAAGGAATGTTGATTCCTAACCAGAATTATTTTGATCTTTATGGTAAGCCTGTTGAACTTGACGTTCCAGGTGGGAGAGCTGATTCTATATCTTGTGGTCCGTTTGTCGTTGTAGACTCGATTGCCAGAAAGACACAGCTTATGGATGTGCTTGAAAGTGTATTTCCAGAACAGTGGGAAAAGATACTTGATTTAGCTACATATATGATGATGACAGAAAACAATGTTATGCAGTATTTTGAGGATTATGGTTACCATCATGCATTGTTTAATGAAAGTAATTTTACGGACAGCACAATTGGAAGACTGTTTGACAATATGAATATAAAGGACATGGATCTGTTTATAAGAGCATGGGTGAAAATGCACGCAGATAAAGATATCTATATTTCCTATGATTCAACAAATATGAACTGTGTTGCGGGAAATCTTGAACTTGCCGAATATGGTCATGCCAAAGATAATCCGGACCTTCCACAGGTGAACATGTCACTTGGATATAATCAAACCGGAAACAAGCCGTTATTTTATTCACTGTATCCAGGAAGTATCATAGACAATACAGAATGTGAAAAAATGGTGGAACGAGCGAAATATTATGAATGCGAAAATATGGGGTTTATATTGGACAGAGGATATTTCTCAATAAAGAACATTCGCTATTTTGAAAGAAATGGATATGACTACATATTGATGACAAAAGGGAATGCAGGATTTGTACAGGAAGCGGTAGAAGAATGTCAGGCCATATTACGAAATGGATATACGAATTATATTGAAGAACATGAATTATACGGAATGACATTGGAGAAAGATCTTTTTGGAACAGGGAAAACAGAATATGTACATGTATATTACGATGGAATCCAGGCAGAGAAAGAGAAAATAATAATCAATGGCCGATACAAAAAGATGGATGAGATCATGGAAGAAAAAGTACAAAGAAAGACCCAGAGAAAAGAAGATGTAAAGGCCTATGAAGGATATTATAAAGTAAGATTTGATGATAATGGATATTTACTTGCGTATCAAAGAAAAGAGAAGAAAATTAAGGAAATGGTGAACAAAGTAGGTTACTTTGTGATTGTAACATCAAAGAAGATGGATGCAGCAGAAGCGTTAAGTATATACAGAGACAGAGATGCCGTAGAAAAGACATTCAGAATGGAAAAGAGTTACCTGGGCTTTGATGTATTCAGAGTACATGATACAGAAAAGTTGGAAAGCAAAGTGTTTATATCATTTGTAGCACTAATACTAAGAAACGAAATATATCAGGCGTTGAAGCCAATGTACAAAAAGAACCGCAAAGATAATACGGTGCCGAAAGTAATAAGAGAATATGAAAGACTCGGAATAACAAAGCTTTCGGATAATAAATATCATGTAAGATATAGTTTGACCAGCAGACAGAAAAAGATATTAGGTGCAGTCGGTGTAACAGAAAAAGACTATATGGATAAAGTCAATAAAATAGTACAAGCATTAAATGAATCATAAAAGAATACCCGTTGTGACAGCACAACGGGATGTTTATTTGTATAGATGTATAAATATTGCGGGAAGTTGACG
>JBJENX010000144.1:0-1762 GCA_051880415.1 Lachnospiraceae bacterium
TGTCAGCCGTGAACAGCGGGAAGCAGAGAAGCAGCGTCAATTTGAACTGAAACAGTTACGGAAAAGGGAGAAGCATAAGGGGCATTAATGCCCCTCGCTTGACAATAGCACGAATTCAGAAGAAAAAATTAGATTACATCTCTATAATGGAATCCGGTAAAGGAGAGATGTAATTATGGATATAAGAGAAATCAAAGAACACAAATCGGAATTTATTATTGTAATTCTATTTGTTCATATGCAACTTCAAGTTGCTGAATTGCAAACGTAGGTTGGTAGTTATTTCGCTTTGGTTTTGATAAAAAAGAAGTATCAAATACAAGGAGGTATTTACTATGAGCTTTTCAGATAACTTGAAGGCAATACGTAAAGAGAAAAATCTGTCGCAGGAAGAACTTGCGGAGTTGTTGGGCGTGAGCAGACAGGCTGTTTCAAAATGGGAATTGGGAGATGGATATCCTGAAGTTGAAAAGCTGCTTATTATTGCAGGAAAATTGAATGTGTCGTTAGATAACTTAATGGGCACAGAGATTGTAAATACAGAGGCAAACAAGAATAATGCGCCCGGACAGATTACAATCACGTCACCACATGAAGGCGTTATTGTTCGATGCAATAAGGTTGTAAAATCCCAGAAATTCAAAGGTGGAAAGTCTTCTCCGAAATACGCATTATTTGCACAGGATCAAAACGAGCGTTCTTTTTGGGGCGCGACAAGCACCTTTTTGGGATGGTATATGACAGAAGAAAGCGTCATGAAAGAAATGGAAGAAATCCGTCAGGCGTTAATTTGTGGTAGCGATATGTATGAGCTGAAGTATTCCGTTAAGACCAGAAAAACATTCTTATCAGTAAAGGCTGCGCAATAACTTCCAGTTTGTCGGGTAAATAAACAGATTGAAAAATCAGAATTTGGAAGGAGGTGACTCTTATGGAATATGGGGTAGCAGTGGCTGTTATCTTTGTAATTGCAGTTGGTATATATGCTGGTCTAAAGAATAAAAAGAAGAAATAAAATTCCAGTTTGCTGGGCTAAAGGCGGTGAGAGATCATTGGTATACGAATTAGAAGACACATCAAAGGTCAAAGAGCTATTTGCAGATTGGCAGGAAACGCTGATCTATTCGTGCTTACAGAATGTCATGGGCAAGATCTATGTTACGGATACCGAAAAACCGGAATCTGCATTTGCGTTTGTCGGATGCTTTGGATTCTTTGCTGGCAGTCCGGACAGAGAGCTGGTTAGCCATAAGCCTGGCGGATTTGTGATATTGGTTCCACAAAATGAAGCGTGGGCGGCATTGATTGAAGAATGTTATCCTGCTGCGAAAAAAGTCGAAAGATACGCGATCAAAAAGGACACGATCTTTGATGTTGAGAAGCTCCGAAAAGAAATCAGCGATCTTCCACCGGAATATGAACTCAGGCAGATCGATGCGGCCCTTTACGATCAGTGCCTGAAAAACCCTGAAACGGCTGATTTTGTTTCGGTATTTGAAAGCAAGGAACAGTACCTGAACATTGGAAGAGGTATGGTGATCCTGAAAGAAGGGAGAATCGTTTCCGGTGCTTCTTCCTATACACGATATAACGAAGGAATCGAAATTGAAGTAGATACGCTGCCATCAGAAAGAAGAAAGCATTTAGCGACAATCGCGTGTTCCGCCCTGATACTGAAATGTCTGGAGGAAGGCTTGTATCCAAGCTGGGATGCCCAAAATATCCACTCTGTTTGCCTGGCTGAAAAACTTGGCTATGAATT
>JBJENX010000145.1:0-40681 GCA_051880415.1 Lachnospiraceae bacterium
CCTTGTTTGCTTCTGCCATTCTGTGCATTTCTTCTTTTCTCTTAACTGCTGCACCGGTATTGTTTGCAGCATCCATTAACTCTTTTGCTAATCTCTCTTCCATAGTCTTTTCAGATCTGTTACGAGAAAATGTTGTAATCCAACGAAGAGCCAACGCCTGTCTTCTATCAGGTCTTACATCAATTGGAACCTGATAAGTAGCACCACCGATACGTCTTGCCTTAACTTCAAGAACCGGCATAACATTGTTCATAGCCTCTTCAAATACTTCTAAAGCTGGCTTACCAGTCTCGTTTGCAATACGCTCAAATGCGCCGTATACGATCTTCTGGGCTACACCCTTCTTACCATCTAACATAATGTTGTTGATAAGCTTAGTAACCACTTTACTGTTATAAATTGGATCCGCTAATACGTCTCTCTTTGCAATATGTCCTTTACGTGGCACGGTACTTCCCTCCTATTATTTTATTACTAGATTGATATCCGATCAATCTAAAGGTACTCATATTCCGCTTGGGAGCTTACGCTCGCTTGGGGAATGTGTTCGTGCAGGTTTGCTTATATTTTTAAAAATGAAAAACATAGCCTTTACCAGCACTATTAATTTGTTTAGACTTACTCTAACCTAGATTTTATTTCGCATCCTTTGGTCTCTTAGCGCCGTACTTAGAACGAGCCTGACGACGTTTTGCAACACCGGCTGTATCCAAAGTACCACGGATGATATGATATCTGGTACCTGGTAAGTCCTTTACTCTACCACCACGGATCATAACTACGCTATGCTCCTGAAGGTTGTGACCTTCACCCGGAATGTAGCTGGTAACCTCGATACCGTTAGATAAACGTACTCTGGCAATCTTTCTAAGAGCTGAGTTAGGTTTCTTAGGAGTAGCTGTCTTAACTGCTGTACAAACTCCACGCTTCTGTGGGGAAGGAGAGCTGGTAGGCTTCTTCTGTAATGAGTTATAACCTCTCTGAAGAGCCGGAGCAGTAGACTTCTTCTCTACAGTCTGTCTACCTTTTCTAACTAACTGGTTAAATGTTGGCATGTTTTTCACCTCCTGTTTGTAAATTTTGGGCGCAGGAATTCTATAAAAATTCGCATGCATTTGTCATTATAGACAAGTAAAACTTTCATGTCAAGAAGATTTTCTAATATTTACATATAAACTGCAAAAATGACAGAACTCCTTTATTTACAGGAATTTCTGTCATTTTCATTCGTCATACAATATTTCGTTTCTTCTATATAAAATGATACCCATATATGTGTAATTTATGATTATTTCTTTTCCGCTATAAGCTTTTCTCTCATATCAGGGTCAAAAACGCCGGAACGAATCATGGCAATCTCCGATGTGTAAGGTTCATAAGATATTTTGGCATTATCCGGATTCTTTACATATGGCGTTTCCAGAATTTTAGGTATTCCCTCAAAATCCTTATGATGCATAATGTACATAAGCGCATCAAATCCAATATGACCAAAACCAAAGTTTTCATGACGATCCTTTGCCGCCCCCGGCTCATTTTTACTGTCATTCATATGAAAAACAGCAATCTGATCTTTTCCAATCAACCTGTCAAACCGCTCTATTACTCCATCAAAATCATGGATAATATCATATCCTGCATCACTGACATGGCAGGTATCAAAACATACCCGAAGCTTATCATTATATATCACTTTATCATAAATGGCTGCAAGCTCTTCAAAGTTTCTTCCTATTTCACTGCCCTTACCTGCCATGGTCTCAAGTGCCACATATACATCTGTATCCTTAGAAAGAACTTCATTTATACCCTTTGCAATCTGATTGATACCCTCTAAAGCTCCTGCACCAACATGGGAACCGGGATGTAACACCATTACCTTTGCTCCCATTGCTGAAGTTCTTGCAAGCTCCTTTTCCAGAAATTCAACTGCCAGTTCATAAGTTTCCGGATTAACAGTATTGGCAAGATTAATAATATAAGGTGCATGAACGATAAACTCTTCTATTCCGTGTTCTTTCATCATAGTCTGAGCTTCCTCAACACGTAATAATTCTATATCTTTCCTCTTTGTATTTTGCGGTGCACCTGTATATATCATGAAGGTATTGGCACCAAAGGATACCGCATCCTTTACGGAGCCCACCATCATTTCTTTTCCACTCATGCCAACATGACATCCTAATTTTAGCATTCTGCTTCCTCCTGTTTGCCCGTGATACGTTTTAAAGATTTCCCTCTAATTCTGCCTTAATGCTTCAATAGGGCTTAATTTTGCAGCCTTTCTTGCAGGATATACACCAAATATCAAACCAACCACAGTAGAAAATGCCGACGCCAATAATATTGTTCCAATCCCAAGTGCCGGTGCAAAGTGCATCTCAGGAACCATCATTCCAATTACTCCTGCAATAATCCATGCTCCTCCGATTCCCATCAAGATTCCGATTATACCCCCAAGCAGAGTAATAAATGCAGACTCTGCCAAAAACTGTATGGTAATAGAGCCGGTCTTGGCTCCTAATGCCTTACGGATACCAATTTCCCTCGTCCGTTCTGTTACCGATACAAGCATAATATTCATTACACCGATACCTCCAACCAATAAGGAAACAGAAGCAACAAAAGAAACAAACACGGTAATCAATTTAATAACTGAATTAACGGTAGCCATGATATCATCAAAACTTTGATATAAGTATACATCTTTCCCCTTGCAATGATTTTTTGTTTCTAAATATTCAATAATATTCTCACAAAGTACCTTGGCATCTGCATCATCTTCTTTCAATACATAAAAATCATATATACTATCTGAAAAATCTAATCCCGTTTGATTTGTAATAACCTCCTGAGGAATAAGTACCTGAACCATAGGCGTTGCCGCCATATTCTCAATCATATTATCATCCTCAGACTTTGTAACCCCACATATAATGACATTGATATCATCACGATCCCACATTCTAAAAGATAAATCCATACCTACTACATTGGTAGAACCAAATAGCAGCATAGCATCTTCTTCTGAAATAACAGCATAAGGTTTTCCTCCCTGAGCCTCTGCTTCCGTATAGGGAGCTCCGCTTACAAATTCTTCATCAAGTATTGCAAATCCATCCGGATTAATCGTAACAACACTTACATTAAAATCATCTCTTTTTGTAGTTGTAACACCATCAAAAAAATTTTGAACCGCTACTGCTTTTACTCCATCCATCTGCCGAATGTCTTCAAGCTGTTCATCAGTAATCAGATATTTATCTGATGAATCATTTACATAAAAATTTATCTGGCCTTGACCAATCTCTCCCAGTTCAGAAGTAATCAATTCTGTAGCTCCATTACCAATGGATATAATCAGGATAACAGAAGAAATTCCAATAATAATTCCAAGCATAGTAAGCAGGGTTCTGATTTTATTTGCCCATATATTCTTAAGGGCCATTTTCACATATTCACCAAACTGTGTCATGTGTGCCTCCTATCCAATCTTAATTCATCCGTTTCTTATTGTACTACCATTGGATTTATTTCAGGAACATATTCATCCCCCGGCTTCATATCCTTTGTAACATTGGTAATGACTCTGTCTCCGGCCTTAAGACCCTCTGTAATTTCATAGTATTCATCTGTTATCAGTCCGATTGTGACATCCTTGCGTTCAATGATATTTTCTTCATTTACGGTATATACATAGTCTCCATCCACATCAGAATTAAGTGCCTGATAAGGAACTGCTAAAGCATCACTTTTCTCTCCGATGAATAAATATACTTTTGCAGATACACCAATGAAAATATCATCATCCGGATTATCTAAAGCGATTTTTCCTTTAACGGTTGCTGTTGTACTGGTTATTGCATTATCCATAGTTGCTACACGGCTGACATAGCTTACCGTTCCTTCATATTCCTTGCCTGCAACTACAACTCTTGCTTTCTGGCCTTCTTTTACGATCCCTAAATCATCCTTGGATATTACAAATTCAACACCAATATCGTCTGCATTTACAATGGTCATAAGGGTCTGGGCTTCAGCAGCGTATGCTCCTTTTATAATATCAACAGATGTTACAATTCCTTTTTTCTTAGCTGTAATTCCTGCCTCTGCTGCATCTAATGTCTTTTGTGCATCTGAAACATTCATATCAGCCAACTGGTTTGCCACACTAATCTGGGTAGCTGCACTTCCTGTTACCTTTGCATCATCAGCAGCCTCAATAATCGCCTGTTGTTCAGATAATTCTGCCTGTTTGTCTGCAAGGTCTCCGGTTAAGCTTTCTAATTCAACAGTTGCACTTTGATATGTGGCATAATCCACTGTTTCTGTGGTCGGTACATTCGTACCGGAATTTTCGGCATTCTCATCGGTATTTTCATTACCGGCACTTCCATTCCCCGCCTGGGAATTATCCGGATGCTCCAATTCGTATGTGGAAATAATAGTATTCAATTCTGTCATCCTTGCCTGAATGGCAGATATATCCCCTTCCAAACTGCTGGCTTTTGTCTTGGCATCCGATGCCTTTCCTGCTGCCTTATTGGCAGCCTCATAACTGGCACTGCCTGCAGCTTTTTCAGATTTCGCCTGAAGCTCCACCTTTGCCAAATCATCTCCCAAATCACTTGCATCATATGTCAATAGCATTTCTCCTTCATGAACCGTCTGTCCAACTTCCACCTTAATATCTTCCACCTTTGCGGTAACAGGTGAAGTATAGGCAATCTGGTCAATACCGACAACTGTGCCGGAGGTTGTAATCTCACTTTTAAGATCCTGTTTTTCAACAGTATAAATATCATCGCTGTCCATGGCCATATCCTCCATAGCCTCCATTGCCTTTTTTCCTTCCATAACCATAGAGACAACACCTACCACTAGCAGCACGCCAACAATAGCAACTACAATCATCCATACTTTGATTTTTTTCTTTGATTTCTTTTCTTTACTCATAATCTTCTCCTTGTCCCACTTCCACGGTTTCCTGTCTTGTATCTGATTCTATCTTTCCATCCATAATACGAACCACCCTCTTTGCATTCGCCGCAATTCCATCATCATGGGTAATCAGTACAATGGTATTTCCCTGTTCATTTAATTGATTAAGTATATTCATAATATCCTTCGTAGACTTTGAATCCAAATTTCCTGTTGGTTCATCCGCCAGTATTAAAGGAGGTGACATTGCAATTGCCCTGGCAATTGCCACACGCTGCTGTTGGCCTCCTGACATCTCCGAGGGTTTATGCTTTATCCGATCTCCCAGACCAACTTTTTCCAGTGCTTCTTTTGCAAATTTACGCCTTGTTGCTTTATCAACCTTACGATATATAAGTGGCAATTCAACATTCTCAAGTGCATTGAGATTCGGTATCAGATTAAATCCCTGGAATATAAATCCTATGTAATTATTCCGAACCTCCGACAATTCATCATCTGATAAATCCGAAACATCCCTTCCATTTAATATGTAAGTTCCATCCGTAGGAATATCTAAACAGCCCAACATATTCATCAAAGTTGATTTACCCGAGCCCGAATGACCGATAATGGCAACAAACTCTCCTTCATCAACGGACAGACTGACACCATCTAATGCACGAACTTCATTTTCTCCCGGATTGTATATCTTGTACATATCCGACACTTCAATTAATGAACCCATGGCTCCTCCTTTTTCAATCTATATAATCAATATTTTTTCACTAATATACAATATCTTGTGTCAAAATTCAATTACAAAACACAAACTGAATTCTTACAAAATTGTAACATTGTTATATGGGGATACATTATTTTTATTAACCGGCACAAAAAATACAGCCATCGTTTATACTAACAGATAAACGATAACTGCACTTTTTATAACTATAATTCAATATCCAGTTCAATGGGACAATGATCGGAACCATATATATCCGTTAAAATCTTTGCATCCTTTAGTTGATCCTTTAAGCAGTCCGATACCAGAAAATAATCAATTCTCCAGCCGGCATTTTTCTCCCTTGCCTTAAACCGGTACGACCACCAGGAATATATTTGCTCCTCATCAGGATAAAAATGCCTGAAGGTGTCAATAAATCCACTGTCCAGCAAAACCGTCATTTTCTCTCTTTCCTCATCGGTAAAACCTGCATTCATACGATTTGTCTTAGGATTTTTTAAATCAATTTCTTTGTGGGCTACATTTAAATCTCCGCAAACCACCACCGGTTTTCTTTCCTCAAGACCTTTTAAGTATGAGCGAAATGCATCTTCCCAGGTCATACGGTATGGAAGCCTTTTTAATTCATTCTGGGAATTAGGTGTGTACACCGTAACCATAAAAAAGTTATCGAATTCCAGTGTGATTACCCTGCCTTCCATATCATGCTCAGGAATCCCAATCCCATTTACGACAGCAACAGGCTCCTTTTTTGTAAAAATTGCCGTTCCTGAGTATCCCTTCTTCTCCGCATAATTCCAATACTGGTAATATCCCGGCATATCAAGCTCTAATTGACCCGCCTGCATCTTTGATTCCTGAATACAGAAAATATCAGCGTCCACTTCCCGAAAGAAATCCATAAATCCCTTTCCGACACAGGCTCTTATCCCATTTACATTCCATGAAATTAATTTCATTATCAATTCTCCTCATTCTCCACATTACTCACTGTGTCAGGCAAACCTTCCATATAGTAATTATAAACATCCCCTGAAACCTTGGTCATCCATTCTCTGGCATCTGCAGTTCCTTCCACATACTGACACATAACACAAATTACATAAGGATGTTGTGGTGACAATACTATCATGGCATCATTTTCCACATCTGCCAGCTCTCCTGTTTTGTTGGCGGTAATAATTCCTTCCGGTATACCTGCCGGTAACTTCGCAGTACGTTCCTGCTCCTTCATATACGCCAAAATATCAATAGAGCCTGCCAGCTTTCCCTCATATATCATTTCCATAAATAAAGTTACATCTGATACAGAAGTAAAGTTATCATCCTCATCATTTGACGCCAATAATAGCCTTCCCATGTGTGTATCCTCAAACCCATGCTTAAGGCAATACTCATTAACCCGCTGCATACCAAGAACAACATCATCCTCTCCTAATATGGTAACCAGACTGTTTGCCGCATCATTATCACTTTGAGAAATCATTATTGATAACAAGGCATCAATATTATCTGTTTTTGGGATTAAGCCATTTTCTATATTTTCATATATTGCCCCGGCAATGTACAGCTTTATCAGGCTGGCAGCCTGCATGGAATGACTGTCAATATATGCCCCTGCCTTTGAAGTCAAATCCACCACTCCAATAGAACAATCTCCGGAATATGTTCTTTCCTTCATTAAATCCTGCAACAGGGCAGTTAACTGTTCATCCTCTGTTGATTGTAGCGATGGTTTCTTCGTTGTATCTTCTATTACGATACTTTCATTTTCTTCGGATGTGGCTTCTTCCGTTGTCATTTGTGTTGTTACAATTTCTGTTGTATTCTCCTCTTCTTCCATACCACAGGAAACCGGTCCACAAAAACACAACACACTACATATAAAAATAGCAAGTCCCTTTTTCATTTCTGTTGTTTTCCCTCTACTTATCCAGTTCATAACCACCTAAACTCTTTTCTTTTCCACTTAGGAAGGATGCATTTTTATTTTCCACATCAGATAATAATCCCAATCTGTCAAACTCTGCTCTTTCATAACGTGGCTCATACCATGGTTGATTTCCAAAGTACTCCTGTAACTCAGGAGATTCAAAAATATAACCATGTCTTGCATATATCTCATTTTTTG
Source organism: Lachnospiraceae bacterium (assembly GCA_051880415.1). Lineage (GTDB taxonomy): Bacteria > Bacillota > Clostridia > Lachnospirales > Lachnospiraceae > CAG-590. The sequence goes on from JBJENX010000145.1 coordinate 7,800, forward strand.
CATAATTAATCTGCTGAACACTAAGTCCTGCCACATCATCATCTGTTAACAGTCTTACATCACTGTCAGCAATAATATATTCAGGATATTCCGGTTCTGAATCGTAATTACAATCGAAAAATGCTTCTTCGGTATTTACATTATATATTCCATAATAATTAATGGTATCGCTGTTACCGTCACCTCGCATACCCATTGTCCAGGCAATAAAACTTTCCGGCAAGTCAGAAACCTTTGCACCCGGCAGATAAATCATAAACTGTCCCCCGTCCTCTAATCCATAAGGAAATGCAGGAATATACTTAACACGGTCTATAATTTCTTCCTTGGTCTCATCATCTACATTTAAATATTCCAGAGTGGTAGTATATGAATAATCTGTTACCTTAACCGGCGTTGTAAATTTTCCCTCAAAGGAACATATATAAACCGTAGCATCATAACCTTCACCACTTGAGCCCATATCAGAATCATGATATACTCCGGTAAATGTTCCATCGGGATTTATATCAATTGTAGTATCCCATCCGCCTGCACCGCTTGCAAACACGAAATTTGTAGGCATCGATTCGAAGAGAGACGGTTCCTCAGCAACCTTTAATGATTCTGTTGTAGTATCGTTTTCTGTTGTAACTTCAGTTGTCACATCCTCAGAATCCTTTTTTTTATCATTATTCAAAACGAATATCTTCAAACTTAAAACTGCAATTACCACCACCAATAATACAACCACAATAACAGCAGCAATAATAAGCCCTACACCGTTTCCTTTTTTAGCTGCACCTGATTGTACCGGCTTATTTTCAGGTATTTCATTTCTATTTATTTCATCCCTGCTAATTTCATTCCGATTACCGATCTCTAAATCCTTTAAAGGTACTGTCTTCATATTATAATCTTCTACTTCTATGGATTTAAGCGAAGTTTCTGTTGCCGGAAATTCTATCTTCGTTCCACACTTTGTACAAAACTTTGAACCTTCCTTTACCTCTGCATTACAATTATTACACTTCATATTACCACTCACTTTCCCTATTCGCCTTCAAAATACAGGTCAATACCGTTTGCAATTCCTTCTACAATTTTATTCCTGTAATCATCTGTTGCCATTAATGTGTCTTCATTGGGATTGGTCATATATCCCATCTCAACAATAGTTACCGGAACCTGTGCCCAGTTTATTCCACTCATGGTATCTGTTTCCCAGACATACTCTTTTTTACAGCCTGTTGACAAAACCAGACAATCCAGTACATTTGTTGATAACGCCTTGCTTTCATCGTATAAACTTCCGTTATATACATTGGAAGCTGTCTGACATATGGTCATGGCTCCATTTACGGAAGGATCCTCTGAACCGTTTGCATGAATCCTTATAAATGCATCTGCATTTGCATTGTTTGCCACCGCTGCCCGTTCCGAATTACTGATATTTACGTCATTGGTGGTTCTTACCATAATAACCCTATAGCCTCTTTCTTCCAACTCGGTCTGTAGCTTTAATGCTACCTGTAAGGTAAGCTCATACTCGGGAATACCCGTTGTACTTCCCTGGGTTCCGCCGGAAACCTTTGCTTTCATCTCAGAAGCGCCTGGTCCTATAGGTTCCTGTTCACTATTTCCCTGTGCCTGATGACCTGCATCTATTACTACCGTATAGTTATTTTCCGGTAATTCACTTTGAATTTCCACAGCCTCTGTCGTAACCATTTCTGTTGTCTGTTCCTCTGTAATCTGCTCTGTTGTGGTTATTTCCATAGTTGTAGTTACTTCTTTTTCCGGACTCTCTTTTTGTCCACATCCGGCTAAGAATATGCACATAAAACACAGAAAAAGATATTGATGTAATCTTTTCATTGTAATATCTATCTCCATCCTATTCTTCTGAAGCCGTCATTAAATATACAAGTGGCGAATTCCAGTAAATTGTAACCTCATTCATTGAATAACTTTGATCATTATCAATATAACATTTTGCTGCAGGCATATCCTTACATACAGAAGCTGCATACGGATCTTCCAAATTGCTGTTTGGTCCACCTACCAGCATGCCCGGTACACAAACACCTGTGGCCTGGGACGGTCTATGATGAGGGTGTTCCGGATACTGGGTACCCACACCTGTAACAAAACAATATCCTGTGGCATTCATACCTAACAGATAATCTAAATTATGTTTTGCATATGCAGTATAATCATCATTTTCTTCAACTTCATTGGCTAAAATCAACATCATACCATCATTGGCAATTCCCATATTGGAACCCCATTCAAATGCAAGGTCCCTATTTATCATATATGGATTATCTTTACTTGCTGTAACAACCGAATCCGCAGCTTCAATAAATGCATCATGAACCGTTTTATATACTTCCTTATCTGCTTTTGAAGCTCCCTCTGATGTAAGAAGGGCATAAGAGCCAAATCCACCTACATCAGCCCAGCCGAAGCCGGAGAAATTTTCAATTTCATCTAAGTGCTCTGCAATATCCTCTATATAAGCTTTGTCATTTGTAGTCTTATACAGTTCAGCAGCAGCCCAAAAATACTCATCAATACACTCTCCATCCGGATACTCTCCTGTTACAACACCGGAAGGATTCACAAATCCACTTTTCTTTAAGTTTTCAGATAAATATGAATATGCTTTTTTAGACGCCTCTAAACAGGTTTCCCCATATTTTTGAAGTTCCGGATCCTTACAATTTCCATATACTCTGGATGCCATGGCCATTACCGCTGCAAAATCCCCTGATGCCGTAGCAGAAACCGTACATGCAATCAGTTCATCCGTTTCTTCCTCCGGCATAACTGTTTCCGGGAATACCTTACATGTAACTTTGTGGTATACACCACCGGTATCTTTTTGCATTTTTAACATCCAGTCTAATTCATATTTTGCCTCGTCCAATATATCACTCACACCGTTTCCACTTTCCGGAATTCCCATGTCATCACTAAAAGCCTTAGGATTATTTTCGTATGCCAATAACAAATCTGCTACTGCTTTCGCTCCCGGAACAACATAACGGCCATAATCACCTGCATCATGCCAGCCACCGGTTGCTTCAATGGTTTTACTTGAACCGTAAAGAGTGGCATCACCGGTATGACATGCAGGATGACAGAAGGTCCCTGCATATCCCTCAGTTAATTCCATTCCACAACGTTGCAGATAAAACATATTTACAATGGCATCAAAGCTGTCACCATATGGGTCATCACTGATTACAAAGGAATAAGATTCCTCTCCATTAGAAACAATCTTATATGTACCTTCATCCTGTAATTTTGAAAAATCACCTACACATACATCCTCATCTGCACCTTCACTGTGCTTTGCATCACTCATTTCACCTTCAAATGCAACCTCATTGGTATCTGCATTTACCACCTGAAATTCCTTATCCTTCAGGTCAGAAAATGTAACCGTTTTCATTGCCTTTGTTCCATAGCCCAACTGGTTTACTTTGATTTTAGGCGGCTCCACACCCACTGACGCAGTTTCTGCGTTAGAATCATCTGTACACTCCAATCTGAAATTATCCAGAATCACCGTATGGGCCTCTATCTGGGTTTTATCAATTCCTGCCTGCTCCATGGAAGAAGTATATCCCAAATTTAGACAAAATCTAGGTGCAGGGTCTGAATCCTCCTCCATTGTAAATGTATATTCAACGTGCTGCATTTCAGGAGCTGCATTTACAGTTTCCACATAATATGCGTGATAATCACCACCATTTAACTGAAAACGCATATCAAAATCTCTTTCAAGAGTTGAAGACACATCAAAAGAGATCTTGTACTGGGCATTTTTGTTTAAGCCAAACCCATCATGATATATTTGTACACCATGCTCAACGCCTCCGACCTTTGTAATATTAACCTGAAGCTGTTCTTCATTGTTTACCTCCATGGTAGCTAATCCACCATTGGTATAGATATAAAAATCCTTATCTCCATCAGATAAATCCCCATTTGTCAAAAGATTACCGTCATCCTCAATGACTTCCTCTGACACTTCTTCCGTTACCTCCTGGGTTATCTCTTCTGTTGATGCAGGCTCCTGTGTGGTATTTTCTTTTGAACCACAGGCCACCAAGCTAAGTGTCATAGCTGTTACAAGCAAAGCACTTGTAAATTTCTTCATTCTTCTCATTTTTCTCCTCCTTTTATACTGATGTTACAATATCTACTGTGGCAGACGTTCCCAATCGGTCAGCTCCCGCCTCAATCATCGCCTTTGCAGTTTCTATGTCTCTGATTCCACCGGATGCCTTCACCTTTACACGCTTCCATGTCTTTCCGGTCTCTTTTTCCAATGCAGTTGTTTTGGCATCAACAGTTTTTCTCATTAGTAATACATCACTTACCGTAGCACCCCCCGTTGAGAAACCGGTAGAAGTTTTTACAAAATCAGCACCTGCTTCTACTGCCGTTTCACACACCTTTATTTTCTCTTCCTCTGTTAATAAACAGGTTTCAATAATAACCTTTAACAAAACATCTCTCCCCATGGTGTTATGTACACATACCTCTTTTACTGCCTCAATGTCCTGTTTTACGTATTCATAATCTCCATCCTTAACGGCACCTACATGAACTACCATATCAATCTCCGATGCCCCATCTTCAATTGCAGTTAATGCTTCAAACTGTTTTGCAGCCGTACTCATTGCACCAAGGGGAAATCCTATTACAGTGCATACATCAATATCCGTATCCAGTAATGCAGAAGCAACCTGTTTGGTTCTGCTGCCATTTACACATACCGATGCAAAATTATATAAAACTGCTTCCCGGCATACCTGATTCACATCTTCCTCCGTGGCATCAGCTTTTAAAATGGTGTGATCAAAATATTTGCTAAATTCCATATCCGTCTCCTTTATTATATGCTATAACTCCAAAATCCCAAGGGCACTCTTTGCCAGTTTATCAGCCATTTCGTTATATTTATCTCCCTTGTGGGCTGTCACCTTAACAAATGAAATATCAATTACTTTTCGCTTATCTGCTATAAATTCCTTATATCCTAAGGTTCCCGGCTTATTTGCCTTCCACACATTATTTGCCCACTTTTCAATTCCCTCGTAATCATAAAAAATAATAATCTTTTTATATCCATTTTGAATGGCCCATTCAACCACTTTCCGGCTTCCAAGAATTTCTCCTGCCACATTCCGCATGGATATATCTTCCTGTTTTGCGTCCTTTCCATTAAGGGTCTCAACATGATCCTCAAACACCAAAACACAACCATAGGCATACATTTTCTGTTCATCATCATAGCTTCCGTCTACGTAAGCAATTAAACATTCCTTATCACTTACCGGCTGCTCTTTCCCACTATAAACACATGCCTCTTCACTTCCTGATTTTACAAAAGCTTCTGCTTCTTCAATGGTTTCAAATCCCTTGTAAACCGCACCGGGAAAATGCTCCACCTGTTTTTTGCAGTCATCCCATGTAAAATAAATTCCGGGAGTATGTCCTTTCATTACTCCATAATATTTCTTTTTTGCCATATACTTTCCTCTTATATTAATGCTTTTGTCTTACCTTTTCCCATTCCTCATACCGTTCTTCATACTGTTTGTTAAGCCATTCTATCATTTCTTCTTTTCCTTCCAAAGTAAAGGGAAATTTCATTATGATTTTTTGGTCATCAGGTGTAGCTTCAAAACAAAAAGGTTCCGGCCATATAATCACTTCAAATTCTGCTTCCCCTTTTTTATCAGGAGGTGCAAGTGCCACATCCTCCATAGGATTTCTGGCAATACGGTATCTCATTCCCCTGTGGCTTCCCAGATATGGCTGTGCATGCTCATACCATGTAAGACCATAGGAATCCTTATTTAATATTTTATTAAGCTTCTTACCTTCCATAGGGAGCCCCCTTAATTAATATGTAACCTTAAACTACTGTAAATTAATATGATATATTTCCAATTCCTTCTTAACCTGGGCACGAAGTTCAGGATTTAATTTCAGAAGTTCCTTAATATTCTTAAGGCCTGTCAGCCTAAGTTCCTCATTATATGCAATTTGTTCTCTTAATTTCTGTCGTCTCACATTAAGAGAATGTTTTACTTCCACCATTTCCCGGCTGTCCACTAAAGCAATAGACTGTTTTGCCCAGATATCCGGATCCTTAATTCCATGGGAAAACAATAATTTTGTAAGAGCATCTGAATACTCCCGCAAATTACCGGCTGTTTTCTGATATTTCCGCACCTCATCTACCATAAGAAGATACTGCTCATATAAATATTCTAACTCCCGAAGACTTTTAATATTATATTTACTATATAGATAATCCAGGGTTGATGTGTTGTTAATAAATTTAATTTTCACTTTATTCATTAAATTAATGGCACGGTTTTCCCTAAGTTCTGACATCTTATATTCATAAGATAAATTCCGAAAGGTTACCACACATAACGCTGCCATAGCAGCCACCACCAATAATATAATCAAAATAGGAATAATAAGACTGACATCTGCTAATATTCCGATTACGGAAAGGGTTATAACCAAAAGCACGGATATTGTTCCAAATGCTATCATAAACATACGTAGCTTACTCTGTCTGTGCTCAATGGAATCCTGCAAATATTCCTGAGTATTTTTCTCAGCCTCTAAATGCTTCATATCCCTTTTTATTTTCATATCCATATCTTCTAAATCCTTAAGCTGACCAAATATCTGGGTCAATTCCTTCTCAAGGCTTTGAATCATACGGAAATTCTCATCACTAATTCTGTCATCAGCATGCAAAAACTGGGATGTTTCATTCTCTAAAAATGCAATTTTTTTCGCAATGTCCGTAAGCTCTTTCCGAACATTCTGAGGCAGCTCTTCAATGGTTTGGATATCTGTAAAATAAGACGTAACCATCTCATATTCTACCCTTAAATCCTCCATCTGGTAGGTTGCATCTACAATCTGGTCACACATATATGCCACATCATCTTCCGGCCCGGTACTTTCTTTCTCTGCCTTTTTAGACAAGTAACTGTCTATACTTTCATATTCAAATGTTTCTTCTGTAATCTCTGTCTTTGTAAAGATATCCCTTACGGAAGCTAACAATCCCATATTCTAATTCTCCTATTTACACCATCTGTTCCCGAAATTCCTGCTTTAACTCTTCTAATACAGTATCCATTCGTTTATTAAAATCTGTCAAATTATTCTTCTGATAATGATATATCGCCTGCTCCATACGATGATACAGTGGTGAGCCTGCCACATCCGCCTGTGCATTTTCCATTGCATCATATATTTTTTCCAGCATATCTTCTACATTATAAAATGTAGCTAAAGTCTCTACCTCTTTTTTGTCATAAACCGTTGCCGCAAGCAAAAGATATTCATATATCGTCTCTTTATCCCCGGTATATTTATAAGATGTCAGATAATCATCCATTGCATTCTTTATCTCAAAATTATGTGCCAGTGCAACTGCCTTATTATGATAAATAGCACCCAGCAGTTCCTTATTCACATCTTTATTCTGTTCCAATATCTCATCATAAATAGATATTGCCTTCATATATTTGTGATAACGCAAAAAACCATCCGCCTGTAATTTCCTGAACTGAGGCCTTGACATTCCCTTTATTCTCTCCAGCCTGAAAATAAACTCCTTCACCTCTTCAATGGTATAAAACTCTTTATATGTTAAAATCCTTGTAAGCAAATCCGTTAAATCCGTATTATCCTTCGCCTTTACCTTACGAAGGGAATTGGAAAGTTCCGGAAGATGCAGGCAATTTTCTATCCAATTAAATAATCCAATTCCTATATATTCTCCTGAAATAAGGGCAACATTATTGTATATGTAATAACACAGCTCTTCATAAGAATATACCTCTATCTTTGTGTTTGGAAAAATATATGAAGTTGTAGCCGGTGTTGTTTCACACAATATTACTCTTGCCATATCAAGTCCTCATTTCACTACATTTTAACAGTAAACTCTTTCCGGTATATTTTGTTTGTAGTTGGATATATACTTCCAAAACCTTCATCCCGGATAATGATTGCTCCCATTGTTTCATTATACATCTCAACTTCAAGTGAAATTTTAGTCGTTTTTGGAGGTCTTTTGGGGAGACCGTTAATTTCTATAACCTCCTGTTGCATTTCCTTTGTTACCTTATCTCTGTATACCATACTGATTCTTTTTGTATCATCCAAAAACAGGCTGACCTTTCCCCGCATGTTATACCATTCTCTTCCGCCTATTGCAATAGGACAGAAATGGTTTCGGCCTTCCAAATCTCCAATGGTTACCCCAATATCAAAAGGAATGCTTCCCTGGGTACAAAGGATTATGTCATTTCCATTTTCATAGGCTCCAAGTCTGGCATGATAACAGGCACCCTTTGTAAAAATATTTTGCCCCATAAAAACTCTTCTGCCTTCACAAAGGACCCTCTGTGACTCCTGAATCCATGTATCATTAAATCCGGGGCCCGTCAAATACACTGCCGAAACATAGGTCTCTTTCATTTTCATCTTTGCAATGGCAGCAAAGGATTTATCCAATTCCTCAACATCAGAAAAAAGCTTTAAATATGGCAAATCCTCTTTAAGACTCTCATATCCAAGATAATAGATTTTTGTATTTCTTTGATTTTTTCTGTCAATACGGTAATAATCCATTCCTTCATGACCATAATCAAACATTGCCACACTGTTGGTATGTATTTTTTCATCCTGATTCATAACAAACTGGAAAAAAGCAGTCTCGTGACTGATAATTCCAAAGTGCTCACTGTCAAGGTCAAGTTCATCACCAAAACGCTTTAATACTTTATATACAACCGGATGATATTCTTCAAGGGTAACTGTTACTCCCTTTAACACATAGTCCTCATTTCTCGAAAGAAAATCCTGCACATGGGTTTTTAACAGAATTAACAAAAGCATCTCATAGGTATACGAAGATGTACCAATCACAACATGACTGTCGGAATCAATATTTCCTATCACATCTTCAACAATGGTTCCTTCCTTTGTAAATCTTACCCCACTTACATCATTTCCGACATACCACTTTTTCTCCTGTGTGGCATAAAACATTACATTGGGAAACAGAAATGTTTCTGTATTATTTAATTGACAAATAGACTGGGGCTCAGATTTGTCTTCCCTGTAATAGCTTAACTGTATACTTTTTTTACACAAATCCAGTCCAAGAAATATTTCCTTCATGTTTTTCCCTTTCTTATGGGTATCTGTTGAAATTTACTCAATCACCTTAAGATTTTCTTCCACAACTGCTTCTAATTTTAAGTATTTATCAATTTTGTCAATCAACACCTGATTTTCACCAATCTCCTGATTCAACAACATGGAATTTAACATCTCAAAACGATTTTCATAATCCTCTGCTTCGCCTTTGGATTTAATTCCTTCACTTTCATATACCTTTGTGCATTGCACATTCTCCTCAGGCATCTCATAAAGAAGATTCTCACCATGGAATAACACAAATTCCTTCATGTAATATCCCGGCAGAACTTCTATCATTCTTGCCTCTTTCTTGCATTCCGGTTTCTCAACACCTACCTGTATTCCATAATGGAAGATAATCTCTTTTCCTGCCTTATCCTTTGTAACAACATATGTCATTAAGAATAAATCTTTAGGCAGCTTCATATATTTTTTGAAGCTTCGGAAAAATGGCAGCAAAATCCCCCGCTTCATAAAGTATTCTACTTTATCCTTCATCCATGAAATTTCACTATCCTCTAATTTTACCTGCCGGCTGAAATACAAAAGCATGGCCCCAAGGCACATATCATCATTTAATTCCTCAAGTGCCATTTGCTGATAAAGAGACTGGAAAAACCTTTCCGGCAATTCTTTATTTTCAATCAGGTATGCGAAGGAAGCCCTTTTAAAGAATGCCTTAACAACCATACCTCTTCGTTTCTTATCAACATAATGGGCAAATATGTCAAATATTTCTTTGTACCATTGTTCCGTATATAAGGTTTCGCAAATAATATTTTCTTCTAATAACTCCAGTCTGTTTAAACGGTTATTCGCCCGTTTCCACAAACGAATCATATCTTTTAAACCACCCTGGTAATAATCCACCAGATAAGACAATATCTCCGGTGTTTCATGTCCCATACTGAACAAATGATGTGCCATGGCAAGAAGGGTTTCATCCCCGGCATACTGGGAATACTCTTTCAAGGTTTCCACCAGCTCCACCATAAGGTCTGTTTCCACTCCCTGATAACCAAATACCTTTACAGCTTCATATCCCTTTTCGTATAAATGTACCTGCAAAAGACAATTGATAAAAAACATAGCATCTCTTTTTGATACAAATTCCATATCCACACGTTTCAGATAACTTGCCAATATATCTGTATCCAAATGTTCTTTATAGTATTTCACAATACCAAATAATGCCTGCTGTTTTGTCTCTGTACTAATCTGTCTGAAGGATAAAATATCCCTGGCAATATTAACCTCTCCTGCATCTGTAGCATCATAAGCCTTCCTTACATAATACTGATATAATATGTAACGATAATCATCTGCCGAATACTGCTTCAATATATTCATATAGGCCGTTTCATCCACCAGTTTTTGAAGCTTATACGGAATGGTACTGACATACCGGTTCTGTTCCCTGTCAACCAAAGAAACCACGGCAGATTCTGTCATCATGTCAATATAAGCCACATGATGAACAACCGGAACCACAATCTCCTCCTGCAATTCCTCATGGGATACAATTACTGCCACAATATTATCGTTAGAAACAGTTAATTTTCTCTTGAAAATTACATTGACAAGACTTGATGCAAAGCCGGCATTAACAGACTGAGGACGCAAAAATTCGCTATATATCACATTCAAATCGTCACTCATATTACCCTTAACAATCTGCTCCCGCATAAATGCTTCCATATTGGGAAGATATTCATCATACTGTCCCAAATACTGACGTTTATTGGAAATAACATTGGCATACAGATATGCATATTCACTGTCAGTTAAGAAGCTTTTATAATTAAAGTATCTTAACACCGAATCAGGAATCAAATCATATTGGCTATGGTTCATACTACGCAGATAATTCTCCTGAATACCTACAATTTTATATCCACATTTAATACCATCCAGATAGTATGTGTGGTACCTTTGATCTAACTTTCCACCCCGGATTAACAAAGAACACATCAACTTAACAATCTCCGGCTTATGCTCCCTTTCATAAATCATCTTAAGCAATGTAAATACCGAAGATCTGAAATTCTTTTCCCTGGCTACCAGCTGTAAAAACTCCTCCTGTGCTTCTTTGCTTAAATATCCGTTTTTTAATCCAAAACGAATGGCAGATATCTCAACCTTAGATAATTTTTTAAGAAGCAAAGGCTCCTGATTTATTAAATCACAGATCTCTATTGCCAGAACAGGACTTTCATATCCACCCATGTAAAGTCCTTCAATCTGTGCAAAAAGCCATGCTTTATCCTTTTGATACCGTTCATCCAGATAAATAAGTAACCAAAAATAAAACAGCTTATCTTTTTCACCTGCAAGTGCATCTTCAATCTCTTCACAGGCACTGACTATATACCGGACATCCTTTGACAGCAATGCCTTTAAATACATGTAATAGCAGTGTTCCTTCGGTCCCTGCATGGCACGGTCCATATCCGCTTCCATACGGCGTATTTCCTGTCTTGCATTCTCTTCCTTACCTGCCAGTATACTCATATGAAGAAGTCCCAGTCTGTATATTCCAACTCCCGGCTTCAGTTCAATAAGGGCCTGTAAGGATTCCCTTGTTTTATCCACAAATTGATGAAGAGGAAGCAGCCCAATCCGGTAATCCAGATAATTATGAAATAATGCTGCAATCTCTATCTTTTCCAAATGATAATCTTTGTCCCTATGGATAACCCTTCTGCCGGTTTCCTCCGGTTTTCTAATTAATACGGAAACCTCTATTCTCTGATAGGTATTTTCTAACACAATGGTTCCTGAAGCTGCTTCATTTTCCTTAAGCATCTCCGGGTCTAATGCATAAGAAACGGTACAGTAATCCTCTTTACTGTCCATACTGCATACACTGTTTTGATGTAAAATAATGAACTTTGCATCCGTTTTTACGGACATCCTGCAATAACCCCAGGTGTTTTTCCGCAAAAGCAACTGATGTTCTTCCCTCATTTTAGGGAAATTATATTGATAACGGTCATGCTCCACCTGTAACATGGTGGCACGTTTTTTATGAATATAAACAAGAAACTCCTCCAAAGCCTGATTTTTATCCTTGGAATCTCTTATACTTTTATAAGCCTGTATATATTCGGAATTACCATGAAGCAAGGTCTTAACAAATTCATCTGAATAAAATATCTGAAGAGCCTTATTCCAGTCCTCTTCTGCCAATGCCGAAAACTTCATCAAATCCTCAAGTGCCACACCGTCTGCATCTATAAAAGGAGCCACCACCTCAATATTATAGGGAATCTGTTTTTCCATTCCATTCCCAATCACATGTATCATCCCTTCAAAGGTAGTTCCCCGTCTTCTTTTTGTTGCATCAAAAGAAAAGGCAATGGTGCCTTTCTTCCCGATTATGCTATGCTCTTTAAAATGCAACAGATAAGAATCATCATATACCATCATCTTCATAGGGATACCATTATCCGAGATTACTTCAATTGTACCCTGATATAAACTGCCTGACTCTATTTTTAATTGTAAATGACTTTTGCTAAAGGTAACCTTTGGATATTCCACATAAAAATCACCCTTTGCATATTGCTCTACTTTACTTTTCATAAGTGGGATACGCTCTCTTATTCAATCATTTGCTTATAGTTTTTAATATTGAAGTTTTTGTTATCTGATAATATAATGATAAATAACAGTATATCTTTTCAAAAAACAAAACTTACATACATTATATCAAATTTTAGTATAATTGGAAAGAATAAAAAGCGAAAGAGAGGTTGTATTATGGGGAACAATAAATCATCTTTTCACGGAAGCGATATTGAGGTTATTTCACAAAAGTATAGAATCTCACAGGATTCCATTTTACCATATGCTTCAAATGTAAATCCTTTAGGTATGTCACCTATGGCAAAAGAAGCACTTGTTGAATACGTAGATGCCATACAGTCTTACCCTGACCGGGGATATGTAAGACTACGAACTGCCATTGCAAACTACTGCAATATTAATATGGAGCAGATTATTTTAGGAAACGGCACTTCTGAACTTATCCGTATAACCCTTGATACATTAAAACCAAAGAAAACCTTAATCGTGGGTCCAACCTATTCAGAATATAAGAACGCTGCAAAGTTATCCGGAAGTGAAGTGGAAATGTATATGCTAAATCAATCGGAAGATTTTGAACTGGATGTAACCCGATTTATAGATACACTATATGACGGACTTGATTTGTTAATCATTTGTAACCCAAACAATCCAACTGGCAAAGCCATCAAAAAAGAAGATATGAATACCATTTTAGATGCCTGTAAAACACATGACATTATGGTAATGGTAGATGAAACTTATGTAGAATTTGTACAGGAAGTATCCCTGGTTTCATCTGTTACCCTGACAAATACATACGATAATCTAATTGTCCTTAGAAGTACCTCCAAATTCTTCTCTACACCGGGACTAAGATTGGGCTATGCAATTACAACAAACAAAGAATTTTTATCCGCCACAGATAACACGCAAATTCCATGGAACATTAATTCTTTTGCTTCCATTGCCAGTGTAATGTTTAGTGACGAGCATTTTATGAATCTTACAACAAGTCTCATACAGACAGAACGTAACCTGATATATTCTGCTTTGTGCAGCCGTAAAACCATTAAAGTATTTAAACCGGATGCCAATTTCGTATTAATCCGCTTACTTAAGGAAGATTTAACGGCAACACAGGTATTTGAATACTGTTTAGAGAAAGGTTTTATGATTCGGGATTGTTCCGATTACGAAGGCTTAGGAGACAAATATGTCCGTTTCTGCTTCTTAAAGCCGGAACAAAATGACCAGATGGTTAATACAATTTTGGAAATCGTATAAAAGGAGACTTCTATGACATTAATTGAATGGCTAAAAGTATTGTTATTAGGAATCGTGGAGGGTGTTACCGAATGGCTTCCAATCAGCAGCACCGGACACCTGATTCTTGTAAATGAATTTGTAAAATTACAGCAAAGCGATGCATTTATGGAAATGTTTGATGTGGTAATCCAGCTTGGTGCAATTCTTGCTGTAGTAGTTCTTTATTGGGGAAAGCTCTGGCCCTTCCACGGTAAAGCCAAGGCAGATCCAAAAAACTTTATCAACAAAACACCAAAAAACGGTATTACAAAAACAATTTATTCATTTTGTAATAACTATTGTGATATGGATAAAATATTACTATGGTTAAAAATTGTTGTTGCCTGTATTCCTGCCATGGTAATCGGTCTTCCCTTTGATGACTGGATGGATGAACATCTGCACAATGCAACCGTGGTAGCTCTTATGCTGATTCTTTATGGTATCTTCTTTATATTGATAGAAAACTATAACAAAAAAAGAAAACCTTCCATTACTACATTGGAAAGCCTCTCCTTTAAAGATGCTTTATTAATAGGAATATTTCAGGTATTATCTTTGGTACCCGGAACTTCCCGCTCCGGTTCCACCATCATCGGAGGAATCTTAATCGGAACCTCAAGAGAAATTGCTGCAGAATTTACATTTTTCTTAGCCATACCTGTTATGTTTGGTGCAAGTTTCATTAAACTTCTTAAATTCGGTCTTTCCTTTACTGCTACAGAACTTGCAGTATTGCTCTTTGGAATGATTGTTGCATTTGGTGTATCCATATTTGCAATTAAATTTCTTATGGGCTACATTAAAAAACATGATTTCAAGGTGTTTGGATGGTACCGTATTATCCTTGGTATATTGGTATTACTGTATTTTGCAATCCGGTAAAATTACTTTCATTATACGTAAAAAAAAGTGCATCAGAAATGGTTAACAATTTCTGATGCACTAATTTTTATCCGATTGCCTTAAATGCCTCGTCTAAATCTTCTATAATATCATCAATATTTTCGGTTCCGATTGAAAGTCTTATTGTATTTGGCTTAATTCCCTGATCAAGTAATTCCGCTTCATTACATTCCGAATGGGTTGTTGATGCCGGATGAATAGCCAGCGATTTCACATCTGCTACATTGGCCAATAATGAGAATAACTCTAACTGGTCAATAAATGCCTGCGCTGTTTTGGCATCTCCTTTGATTTCAAATGTAAAGATAGAACCACCACCATTAGGGAAATACTTCTTATAAAGCTCCTGTTGTACCGGATCGGTAGAAATGGATGGATGATTTACCTTCTCAACCAATGGCTGACTTTCCAGATATTTTACAACCTTCAATGCATTCTCCACATGCCGCTCAACACGGAGTGATAATGTTTCCAGTCCCTGTAAAAAGATAAAGGAATGAACCGGAGAAATGGTTGCACCTGTATCTCTTAACAGTATGGCTCTTATATATGTTGCAAATGCGGCAGGTGCACAATCTTTTGCAAAGCTAACACCATGATAAGATACATTAGGCTCTGTTAACCATGGATATTTATCACTCTTCGTCCAGTCAAAGTTGCCACTGTCTACAATTACTCCACCGATTGCCGTTCCATGGCCACCAATAAATTTTGTGGCAGAATGTACAACAATGTCTGCTCCGTACTCTATCGGACGCACCAGATATGGTGTGGCAAATGTATTGTCAACAATTAACGGAATCCCTGCTTCATGGGCAATATTTGCAATTTTCTCAATATCAACCACCTCTGAATTGGGATTTCCCAGAGTTTCAATTTCAATAGCCTTTGTATTTGGTTTAATTGCCGCTTTGATTCCCTCATAATCAAAAGGATCTACAAATGTAGCTTCTATTCCGTAATCCGGCAAAGTATGTGCCAACAGATTATAAGTTCCACCATAAATGTTTTTTGCTGCCACAATATGATCTCCGGCATGGGCAGCTGTTTGTAATGCATAAGTCAATGCTGCGGCACCGGAACCTACTGCAACAGCTGCAACACCACCCTCTAATGCTGCAATTCTTTTTTCAAAAACATCCTCAGTTGGATTTGTTAATCTGCCATATATATTTCCGGCATCTCTTAATCCAAATCTGTCAGCTGCATGCTGACTGTTATGGAACACATATGATGATGTCAGATATATTGGAACCGCTCTGGCATCTGTAACCGGATCCGGACTTTCCTGTCCTATATGTAACTGTTTTGTTTCAAACTTAAAATTTCTTTCTGCTCTTGTTTTCTTTCCCATATCTATATACCTCTTTCTTTATTACATTTTTTATATCGAGTTCCTGTACATCTTACATTCGTGCATTACTGCACCGGATATAATAAAAGCAATCATATTCGTGTTTTCTTTGATCTGTCATATATCCTCTCTCCTTTTCCTATCTCTTTGATAGGAAAATATTAACACCTAAATCCCTATTTGTCTACTAGGAAATAAAAGTAGCCAGCTATAGTTATACCCTATAGCTGGCTGTCAATCAAAAGTCATCCCCCTAAAATTACCGTATCATTTATGTCATTCACTTTCCTTTCCCATACTTTTGTGCATAGGTCATAATTCCGGCAATTGTCTTTCCATCCGTCATTTGACCGGAATATATTAATTCCTGTAAATCCGTTAAATCCCATTCTTCCACATTAATTTCTTCCTCCGGATCCAGATGCTGCTCTGTCTTAACAAGTTCCGTTGCAAGATACAAATCAATTTTTTCATTACAGAAAGCAACCGTTGTGTTTACGGTAAGTAAATATTCAAACTTATTTGCCTTATATCCGGTTTCCTCTTCTAACTCCCGCATGGCACACTCCAATGTAGGTTCCTTTGGATCGTCCAGCTTTCCTGCAGGAAGCTCCAGAGTAAACCGGTCTAATGCATTCCGATACTGCCGGACCATTAAAAGCTTTCCCTCACTGTTTACCGCTACCACTGCAGCAGCTCCGTCATGGTGAATAAAATCCCATTCCAGCACTTCCCCATTAACCTCAACCGTATCCTTATAAAGTCCTATCACTGTCCCCTGAGCCCGCAGCTCCCTCTTCAATCTCTTAATTGGTTCCATACATTCCTCTCCTTTTCTCCGTTGAATAATCAACAGGTAATTGTGAAACTCCTGCTTCTTCTATAAAAGTTGAGCAGTTTTAACAATATCCACGCAGGCACGCTCTCGCTGCTCTCGCCTCGCAACGGTACTAAACTCGTGTTTCACACTCGTCAAGTGCCGGCGGTCTCAAAGCACCTGCTTAGGATGCTTGTTAAATCTGCACAACTTAACATACATTTTCAGGAGTTGCACAATTACCTAATCAAATAATCAATTATGAAATTCATTTTAAAAAAATATCAGTTGTACAAAATATATAATTCATATGTAATGGCACTTTGGAGCCGTCGGTACTTACAATGAGCACATAGTGCTACATTGTTTAGTACCGTTACGAGCGACAAGTAGCGAAAGCGTGCCTTACATTGAATTATATATTTTTACAACGTATTTTTTAAAATGAATTTCGTAGAATTTATCTACATGGAATACAATAGTGCATTTACAATTGCAGCAGCCACATTACTTCCACCCTTTCGGCCCTTTGCTACAATATACGGCACAGACGTGTCCATAATCAGCTCTTTTGCTTCCACAACATTTACAAAGCCTACCGGCACCCCTATAATTCCAACCGGAGCAATCTTCCCTTCTTCCATGAGCTCATATAATCTGATTAGTGCCGTAGGTGCATTTCCAATTGCAAATATTAATTTTTTGTCAATCTTTGATGCTTTATCCATACTTGCCATAGCTCTGGTGCTTCCCTGTTTTTTTGCAATATCCGCCACATCCTCATCACTCATAAAGCAGTATACCTCCCCGCCATATTGGGCCAGTCGTTTTTTATTAATTCCCGCCTTAGCCATCTGGGTATCCGTAACAATACAGGCTCCCTCTCTAAGGGCATCTTGCAGTATATCCACCACCGAATCCGAAAAACACAAATTGTTTAAATAATCAAAATCTGCAGTGGCATGTATTACCCTTTTTATAATTGGTGCAAGCTTTGTATCTAAAGAAATATCACCTAATTCTTCCGTAATCATCTCAAAGCTTCTTTTTTCTATCTCTCCCGGAAGAACACTTTGTAATTGTATTTTACTATCCTTTTTTTCGTCCTTCATATAATAACCTCGTATTACATTCCCATGATTTCATATATTCTATCCATATCAAGACTGCTTCTTAAAATATCCGCCAGCTTATCATATTGCCGCTCCTTGTACTCCCTATAACTTAAGGAAACTTCCTTATGATATGATATACCCTTTCGTTCACACAGCATTTTTAAAAATGCTTCCCGAAACTCATCCTCATCAAATAATCCATGGATATAGGTTCCAAAAACATGATTCCCATAACATCCGTCTTCCTTGCATTCTCCCTTTATATCCTCTAAACCGGCAAAGGAATTGCCATTTACTATCGTCTTTCCCATATGAATCTCGTAACCTTGTATCTTTTTTCCTGATAATAACTGAAACATACCATCCAGTTCGTGTATCTGTCCGGTTACACGACTTCTTGTCTTATTCTCTTCAAAACAGGTATGTATGGGCAGTAATCCCATACCCTTAATATTTCCAAATCCCTCTACACCACTATGATCTTCAATCTCTTTTCCTAACATCTGGTATCCGCCGCATATTCCCAAAACAACAGGAGCTTCCTTTTGACTTTTTGTATCCATCTGACGAAGAATTGCTCCCTCCATTCCACTTTCCCTAAGCCATTTCATATCGGCGATTGTATTTTTTGTTCCCGGCAATATAATCACATCCGGGGTTCCCAGCTTTGAAGGCCTGTCTACATAACGGACGCTAACCATATGTTCCATTGATAATGCCTGAAAATCCGTAAAATTGGAGACCCGGGGAAGCCGTATAACTACAATATCTATATCTTTTCCGCACTCTGTCTGTTCAAGTTCTCCCGACAAAGAATCCTCATCCTCAATATGAATATCTTCATAAGGAACAACACCCAGCACCGGCTTTTCACATTTTTCCTCTAACATGGAAAGTCCCGGTTCTAATATTTTCACATCTCCCCGGAATTTATTGATGATGAGACCCTTCACTCTGTCCCGTTCCTCTTCATCAAGTAACATAACCGTTCCAATCAACTGGGCAAACACACCACCCCGGTCAATATCTCCTACCAGCAACACCGGAGCATCCACAAGCTTTGCCAAACCCATATTCACAATATCATCCTTCTTAAGATTAATCTCTGCCGGACTTCCTGCTCCCTCAATCACTATGATATCCATATCCTTTGAAAGACTTTCGTAAGCCTCTTTTATCAACGGAATGTACTCTTTTTTCTTCTTAAAATATTCTAAAGCATCCATATTACCCGTTACCCTGCCATTCACAATGACCTGGGAGCCCATATCCGTAGTGGGTTTTAATAAAATGGGATTCATACATACATCAGGGGAAATACCGGCCGCCTCTGCCTGAACCACCTGGGCCCTTCCCATTTCCAGATTGTCCTTTGTAATATAAGAATTAAGCGCCATATTCTGGGACTTAAAAGGTGCCACTTTATATCCATCCTGTTTAAAAATGCGACAAAGTCCTGCAACAATCAGGCTCTTTCCCGCATTTGACATTGTTCCCTGAATCATAATTGATTTTGCCATATTTATATCCTCTCCTGCAATCGTTTTTTCAACGCCGCAATTAATACCATATTATCATTATGACCTTTAACAGCCACACGGTAATAACCTTCCTCCAGGTTCGCATAGTCACTACAATCCCTTATGAGGATACCGTAATGCAACATGGTTTTCAACAATCCCGGTTCTCCTTTAAAAAATATAAAGTTGGCACTTGGCATATATACCTTGTCTACCAAACCTTTTTCCATTTCAGAAAGAAGATACGCCTGCTCTTTTTTTACAAGCATTCTGGTTTGTTTTTCATATTCCATATCTTTCATGGCTTCGATTCCAGCCACCTGGGCCAGAGAAGATGTATTCCACGGAGGCAATACCTCCATAAACCGTTTCAAAAGCTCCTTATTGGAAGACAAGGCATACCCCAGTCTTAATCCGGCCATTCCATAAAACTTTGTAAATGCACGAAGCACAATCAAATGGGGATATGCATGCACCTGAGATTTCAAGGTATACAAAGATTCCTCTTCCAAAAAGGGAAGAAAACACTCATCTACACAAAGATACACTCCCTCCTGCTCACACACATCCGCAATACGAAGCAATTGCTGTTTTTCCATTAATACCCCTGTAGGATTATTGGGATTACAAAAAAAAAGTACTCTTTTTCCTGAGGTTTTCCGAATCCAGGAAAACAAATCAGACATTTCATTTCTTGTCATATGAAAATCCAGGGATTCTTTTAAATTCATGCGGCTTAACTTACATCCAAACACCCTCACAGCCGCCTCATACTCAGAAAATGCCGGTGCAAGCACAAGACAACGTTCAGGGCGAATGGCATTGCATATACCGTATATTAATTCCGCTGCTCCATTTCCTAAAATGATATGGGAAGTCGCAACATCTTCATGAACAGCAATTTGTTTTTTTAGCTCTCTTCCCCACATATCCGGATAGGCACTTGCAGCTTCCACATGATTTTTTATAGCCTCTATTGCTTTTCGGGGCATGCCTAAAGGATTCACATTTGACGAAAAATCATAGACTATTTTGTTGTAATCATATATGTTTCCACCATGGGATTCTCTCATATCCTCTCTCCTTCATAACACCCAAAAAACTTCAAAAACCATTAATAAAAAAGAATTTTGCTAACTATATAATTTTAAATAAATTGTCATGGCAACTATGACATATATCAAAAACATAATATTCGCCGAAACCGTCATCAATTCATTTGCCCGAACAATATCCTCTAATTCTACCTTACGGTTTCCATCTCCAATTGAGGGTTTATCATACATCTCACCAAAATAGCAGGCCGGACCCGCAAGTTCTATGTTTAATGCTCCGGCACAAACCGCCTCTGTCTGCCCTGCATTAGGGCTTATATGCCGGTAACGGTCTCTCTTATATATTTTCCATGCCTGATGTTTATCTCCTCCTGTCACGCTGCAGGCTGCAAGCATTAGGAGAGCGGATAATCTGGCAGGTATATAATTAAGGATATCATCAAGCTTGGCAGCTACCCTTCCAAAATCAATATAGCGCCTGTTTTTATACCCAATCATGGAATCCATGGTATTTACAGTCTTATAAAACAGTCCTCCCAAAGGACCAAATATACACATATAAAAAAGGGGTGCTATGACACCATCAGAAGTATTTTCTGCAATTGTTTCTACTGTTGCCTTAATAACTCCATCCTGTGAAAGACTGTCAGTATCCCTTCCAACAATCATGGAAACCGCCTTTCTGCCTGCTTCAATTCCTTCTTTTTTAAGTGCTTTATACACCTTCATGCTTTCTGTTTTCAAAGACTTTACAGCCAGCATCTGATAACAGATTATACATTTCCAGACAAATTTTAGCTGTGGTAAAATTATTCCTGACAGATACAATAACAAAGCCGTTATTCCCATAACAATACCCAGCACCAAAAAAACCAAAAGCCCTCCGGCAAATCTTTTTTTAATTTTTTGCTCTTCATTTTCTTCAGATAATCCTAAGAGCCTCCAAAGAAGCTTTTCTATCCAATTAATCAATTTACCAATTCCCTGTACAGGATGCCACAATCTATGAGGATCACCGATTATCCGGTCCAGCAAATATCCTATACAGATAACGCCAATTTGTTCTTTCATCTGCTATCCAATCTGTTATATTATCCTTTATAGATTCCACTCATATTGGCAAAATATTATGGAGAATCAATTGTTCCTTCTCTGTCTGAAGATCCATAACATATCCTCTTCCATTTGATATCTGCCAGTCAAAATAATCTCTGTGGGGTTCACTAAATGCATCCAATAAAGACATAATGGTTCCACCATGAACCACCAGGGCAAGGGTAATTTCTCTGTTAGAAATTTTTTTATAAATTCGGTCTATGTCCTCTAACAATCCATATAATCCCTCTATACATCGTTTCTGAAACATCTCTTTGGTTTCTCCACCGGGGAACCCACTTTGTCCACCGCTATCAATATATGCCTGATACCGATAGTCATCCTTTAACTCCCCATAATTCATATATTCGAATTCCCCAAATTCACACTCTCTAAAATCATGAATGATATGACCGGACTTATCAGGAAACAGAATATCAGCAGTTTCCTTACACCGAATCATAGGACTTACATAAAGACAATCCACATCCTTTAGCAATTGATATTTTTCTCTCCTCAGTCTGACAAGAAAATCCCTTGCCTCATTGGTAATTTCCTCATCTGTACTGCCTACATATCGCTTTTCCCTATTTCCTTTTGTTTCTCCATGACGTATCATGATTACCTTCATACTACTCATCCGCTTTTATTCTTGTACCAATTCCTGCCACCACACGAATCACTTCTGATGCTTCCCCTGCGAAATAACAGCATATCCTGCCTACCATTTCCCGGTACCGGCGTTCAAATGCTTCCATAGGCACTACACCACAGCCAACCTCATCACAAATAATAATAAGCTTACGACCCGCGTTTTTTTTCACAAGAGAAACTGCCTCTTTTAAGGGGTCTTTTCCTTCTGTCATCTGCTGTCTTATAAGAAGATGATAGTTATCAATCAGTGCATATTCCTGATTATAATTATTTTTCACATATTCTTTTTTCCCTTGAAAGGCTCCTCCAACAACTAATACCATTCTATCCTCATTACCAAATTATGTTATTCCTGTCTCTCCACATCTGCATATGAAGACGACTCCTCTTTCCTGAAAAATTCCTCTTTTGCCAAATCAAAGCAATCCAAAATCTTAGGTGAAAATACGCCACATTCTCCATCGTGAATCATACGAACCGCCTCTTCATGGGCATAAGGTGTTTTATATACACGTTTGCTAACCAATGCATCATATACATCTACAATGGAAACCACCTGTGCCCATATCGGAATGTCTTCACCTGCCAAATGATCCGGATAACCCTTTCCGTCATACCGTTCATGGTGATAACGGCATATATCATAACAATACTGGTAAAATTCACTATCCTCCTGCTTGAAGTTCTCCAGCAATTCACAGCCAATGGTGGTATGAGTCTTCATAATCTCAAATTCTTCTTCCGTTAATTTGCCGGGTTTTAACAAAATATCATCAGATATTCCGATTTTTCCAATATCATGAAGAGCTGCTGCATTAATAATCAAATCCGCATTATCCTTTGTCAGTTTATATTCAGGATAGAACCTGCGAAGATACTTTAAAATTATTTTTGTAAATGTTTTTACCCTCTTTATGTGTTCCCCTGATTCCAGACTTCTAAATTCTACAACGGAGCTTAAGGCATTCACAAGAAAATCATTACTTTTTTCCAGCTTATCCCTACTC
This sequence comes from Lachnospiraceae bacterium, assembly GCA_051880415.1. Classification (GTDB taxonomy): domain Bacteria; phylum Bacillota; class Clostridia; order Lachnospirales; family Lachnospiraceae; genus CAG-590. The sequence continues at coordinate 31,444 of JBJENX010000145.1, forward strand.
TCATTTAACTCTCTGGTTTTATCCTCTAATACCTTTTCAAGATTTCTGCGGCCTTCATACAATTCCATAAGATTCATGCTTCTACGCATAACTACTTTCGGATAAAAAGGCTTATAAATTACATCAGATGCGCCAAATTCATAAGCTCTTTCGTCTGTTTCAGCAGTAGATTCGCCGGTTATCATAATAACAGGTACCAAATCCGTATATCCGTATAATGCCATATATTTAAGAACTTCCAAACCATTTTTCTTAGGCATCATATAGTCTAAAAAAATTAAAGAAATATCATCTATTTTTTCCTTTATTATCTCAATGGCCTGTTCGCCATCCTCAGCTTCTAAAATCTCAAACTGCTCATTAAATATTCCCTTTATCAACATTCTGTTAATCATAATGTCATCTACAACCAAAATTGTTTTTCTTTCGTATCCCTGCATAGCTTCCATCCTCTCATGATTTAATTATTAGGTAATTGCAAAACCCAATAATGTGCTTATACATTTTGTGTAATATATAAAACTTTCCCTTATAAAAAAGTATTTTACCATAAAACATTATATTTCTACAATGAAAAAGTGGGGTTACGGTCTAATCCATTGAAAAATTAAGTATTTTGTGATAGTATACTACCAATTAAAATTTTTTGGGGGTGTGTACGAATGTTAAAAAAGAAAATTGATCCTAAATTAATATATTCTTTATCAAATCTGCAACCGGATAATTATCCCAATTATTCTGAAGTTGAGAATATATACAACAGACTTTCCGAAGGTCGCGATGCATTTACCCAAATGTACGAATTAAATATAAATGCAGTATCTGAAATCAGCAAACTGGATTTAGAAATCCAGTTCTATACCGAAAAGCTTTTAAAAATATCGGAAAGCGTTTCGAATGCAACAAAGGATATCTATGGTGCAGCAAGTGAATCGGCTCAGGTGGCAGGTGTGATTGCAGAACGTCACGAGGACCTGACCAATACAATCGTTACAGTTTCAGAAGAATCCTCTAATGTATATCAGAAAATTGACAGCAGCCAGCAAAGCCTTACGGATATCCGTCATTTATCTGAAAACACAATTAAGATTTCCGAAAAAATGAAGTCCGATATGGATCAGCTGTCAGATATTCTTAACAATATGAATGAGGTAATCGGTGCCATTAACAATATTTCCGCTCAAACAAATTTATTGTCATTAAATGCATCCATCGAAGCAGCCAGAGCAGGTGAATCAGGCAGAGGCTTTGCGGTGGTTGCAGATGAGATTCGTACACTTGCGGATGAAACAAAAAATCTGACTGATAATATGGGACAATTTGTTGCCAGTGTTCAACAGGCAGCAGATGCCAGCACCCTGAGTGTCAATCAGGCAATCAACGCATTAGGCGATGTGAACACCAAGATCAAGGCTGTATGGACCTTAAATGAAGAAAATCAGTCCCATATTGCTGAAATTACCGATAGCATTAGCAATTTGGCTGCAGTCAGTGAAGAAATCACAAGTAATATGATTGAGATTGAATCCGGAGCCGCAGAAATCGAAAACTCATGTGCTGTATTAAAAGATGATACAACAGGACTGGAAGAAATCGGACAGGAATGTTTTCTTGCCATCAAACCACTGAAAGATATTGAAACCCAAATGGATGAAATACTTTCTAATATGGGTAAAATGGCTACAGATCCATTTTATGCATTATCCAAAAAAGACCTTTCTTCCTATATTGGCAACGCAATTGAGGCACACCGATCATGGGTAGCTACTCTTGATAAAATTATAAAAGAGCAACGCATTATTCCATTCCAGGTGAATGCGAAAAAATGCCGTTTCGGACATTTTTTCTACTCTATGCAGCCAGCTACTGACGGAAGTCAGGCAATTTGGGATGAGGTAGGAAAAAAACACGAAAAACTTCATTTACTTGGTTCAAAAATCATTGCTTTAATGTTTGATAACGAATACGAGCTTGCAGAGGAAACTTACAAGGAAGTTGTTTCCGTTTCCGATGATTTAATAGGTCAACTGGAGGGAATCCAAAAATTGATTCCTACAGACAGCACTTCATACTAAAGCATAAAGCGGTACAAAACTGTACCGCTTTTTCTATGCCTCATATTAACCTTTCCTAGATTAGCTTTCCTAAAACCATAACTCCAATTAATATCCATAATTCACATATCTGTAAAAAGTAGCCTGCCAGATCTCCCGTTATTCCACCAAACCATTTTTTTGCAGTATATCCATAATACATAAAAGCAAGCAGTCCGGAAACAACAACTGCCACTCCATACCATACTAAAAAATAACGATGTGTCATATTCCCATAACAGAAACTTCCGATTATTATGGCTATCATAAAAACCAACAATTCTATAAGCAGAATCCATTTCACACCGGCAGACGCATGTTTTGCTGTATCTGACACCATACCGTCTTTTTTTGCCTTTTTAAAGGTTACTACCGATAATCCGCTTAATATTCTGGAATAAATATATCCAAATGCAACATATATAATCTGTGTGTTTTCTAAGGATGCAAACAAAGAAACGCTTACCAGTAAATAAAGGCAGCAAAAAATAATAGCAAAAGCCCCTGCATGGGGATCCTTTAGAATATCCAACCGCTTCTCTTTGGAAGCATAAGAGCTTTTTGCATCGACGGTATCCATAAATCCATCCATATGGATTCCTCCGGTTATCATTATAGGAATTGCGGAAAAGAGAACTCCTTTTATCAGAGAATCAAAATCTAACCACAGACAAATTTTATTGCATGCAATCAAAGCAAAACCAATCGCAAATCCTACAAAGGGAAAACAACACATACTGTACTTCATATTTTTTTCATCCCACTTTACATTAGGCATGGGGATTTTGGAATATGTAGAAAATGCAATAATAAACGACTTTAACATTCTTTCCCCCCTTTCTGCCAAATTGGAATCCCGCAAACAACTTCTGCTACACCACCTGCTTCTTTTACCAGTTGACAATTAAGATATGCTAATTGCTTCATAAAGCTTACCGTTTCACTATCATAGTCAAAATGGTCCGAAAAAATTTCATTTGTAACAATAACAACATTGGCTGCTGTTTCACATAATGATTTCATTTTTTTAAACAACATTTCAACACCCTTTTTATTATTTTCTTCAACTATCCCCTGAGGCTTCTTTCTCCGGATGTCTTCCTCATTTATCAAAAACAACTCTTTATAATTTCCTATATACATTTCATTCGCCAATAAGTTGGATAGGTCTTCCAACAGATAAGTTCCTGCGACCTCCAAGGTAGACAAGATATCTTCCATATTATTTTCCAAAAAAAGCTCCTGCTCTATTGTTACAAAACCTTTTCCCTTTCGCATATTACGGTGGCGTTTAATTCGCAATACACTTTCCTCATCATAGGGATGCATGGTAGCAATATAATACAAACCTCCCCCTAAAGATTCATTATGTAATTTGACTGCCAAATCTTCAGCAAAAGCAGATTTACCGCATCCGCTTCCACCTGTCACAATATAAAGCATAGGTTCTCCTTTTTCCAAATAATATAAAATGATATTATATGACAAGTCATATAATATCATTTTAATCTGCCTTTGAAAATATATATTTCCTGTAGTATATCTTTTCCTCTGTTTTATATATCCTTAAATCAATCCCAGCTTTTCCATGGCATAACTAATACCGTCCCGGTTTACATCCTTCGTTACAAAATCAGCAAGGTTTTTAAGCTCCTCCCGGCCGTTACCCATTACAACACCAATACCAGCATACTCAATCATATCAAAATCGTTAGGTCCATCTCCGAAAGCAATGGTATCCTCCCTTGGAATATTTTGATATTCAATATATTTCTTCATACCATAGGATTTATTAATACTCTTACAGGTAATCTCGCCACAATCATCTACCGGTTTTTCAAAGCTTGAAGGCGTCACATCACAGCAATCCTCTAACGCCTTTGCAACCTGTTCTACTGACCATGAACTGGCATAATAAAGCACCTTTTTTAGTTCTTTTACACCTGATGCATCCTCTGTTACAACCGTATCACCCATAATTTCTTGAATACGGCCTTCATCACCACCCATACTGCCAAATTTATCACATAAATATTGGTAGGCCGTCTCGTTCATATACATGGTTTTTTCACTCATACCTGCAATGTGTGCTAAGGACTGTTCCAACACCTGAAATATTTTCTTTCTGGTATCTTCCGGCATAAAATGTTCGTATATGGTTTTTCCCTGATAAACCACATTTGCACCGGTAGTTCCAATCATTCCGTCAGCTAATGCAAGGAGTTCTTCTGACATCTGGTATCTGGCACGTCCGGAACAGATTACAATCTGGTGTCCATTGAAACGAGCCCGCTCCAACGCAAGGCGTGTTGAAGCAGGCATCTTTCCATTATAATCAATTAAAGTTCCATCAATATCAAAAAATAATATTTTTCCCATTAATCCAAATCACTTCCGTTTGAGGCAATAACCTTTTTATACCAGTAGAAGGAATCCTTTTTCTTACGGGATAAATCACCGGTTCCGTCATCATATTTGTCAACATATACCAATCCATAACGCTTTGCCATTTCACCGGTAGATGCACTTACCACATCAATCCAGCCCCAAGGAGTATATCCCATTAAATCTACACCATCCTTAACCGCTTCTTCCATCTGCTTAATATGCTCACGAAGATAATCAATACGGTAACTGTCATGGATAGAACCGTCTTCCTCTAATTTATCATAAGCACCAAGACCATTTTCCACTACCATAAGAGGAATCTGGTAACGGTCATATAGCTCGTTTAAGCAGTAGCGAAGTCCCTGAGGGTCAATCTGCCATCCCCAGTCACTGGCTTTCAAGTATGGATTCTTTACGCCACCAATTAAGTTACCATTGGACTGGTCCTCATCCGGTTTAGCAGAAACACAGTTACTCATGTAGTAGCTAAAAGTATAGAAATCAACGGTTCCATTTTTAAGAATCTCATCATCTCCCGGTTCCTTTTTAATCACAATATTGTTCTCTTCAAAAAACCGTTCAGAATAAGCCGGATAAGCACCTCTTACGTGAATATCGGAAGCAAACCAGTTCATTTTTCTCATTTCCTTCTGGGTTTCAATCACATCATCCGGATTACAGGTTAAAGGATACATGGTTGAGAAAATACACATATTACCCATTTTAAACTGTGGATAATTGTCATGGGCATATTTAACTGCCATTGCACTTGCCACAAATTGATGATGTAATGCCTGATATCTTTCCTGTGGCTTATCGGGAACCTGTGTTACAGGCCCCTGATATCCTTTAATGGTTCCAAGAGACAACACACTACCCATTGGCATGGTTCCTGCATTAATTTCATTAAAGGTGAGCCAGTATTTTACTTTATCCTGATAACGTTCAAAAATGGCCTTACAGTAATTCATGTAATAGGAAATACATTCTCTTCCTTCCCATCCGTTACATTTCTCAACCAGTGCATATGGCATCTCATAATGGGAAATGGTAACCAATGGCTCAATACCATATTTCTTACATTCATCAAATACTTTATCATAAAAAGCAAGTCCTGCTTCATTTGGGGTTTCTTCCATTCCCGTTGGGAATATTCTTGTCCATGCAATGGACATACGGAAGCACTTAAATCCCATTTCAGCGGCCAAAGCAATATCTTCTGCATAATGATGATAAAAGTCTGTTGCTTCCCTGCTTGGATACAAGGTTCCTTCTTCAAAAGTCGGTCCTACTCTCTTTGGCGTTGTATGAGAGCCGTTTGTACACATATCTGATACGGATGCACCTTTTCCATCTACATCCCATGCACCTTCATACTGATTGGCAGCGGTAGCACCGCCCCATAAAAAATCTTCACGAAATGTTCTCATAATTACCTCCTAAATTTATATGAACAGAAATTAGATTGTTAAAGGTTTGAGTGAAGGGGGGGAATATCCTTCAACAATCTAATTCTGTACATAACCTAAAACAAACAACTATGCTGTAATATCTTACAGACTATATCAATTCAACCAAATCTTCACCAACAGCTACTGTTTTGGGTGCAACAGGCTTTACTGATTCATAATCATCAGAATTGGTTACAATAACAGGGGTTGCAATCTCAAGCCCGGCTGCTTTAATCTTCTCAATATCAAACTCTAGGAGAAGCTCACCTTTTTTCACCTTATCACCCTGTGCCTTTTTTGGTGAAAATCCGTCACCATCTAATTTAACAGTGTCCATACCTACATGCATCAAAAGCTCTGCACCTTTTGCAGTTGTAATACCGATTGCATGGCCTGTTGGGAAAATTGTGGTAATCTCGCCATCACATGGAGCATATAGCTTACCCTCTGAAGGAATAATTGCAATTCCATCTCCTAATGCTCCTGTTGAAAATGCTTCATCCTTTACTTCAGAAAGAGCAATCACCTCTCCAGACATAGGTGCCACTAATGTTTCAAATCTATCACCATTTGCCTGGGCATCAGCTGTAACCGCTGCAGCCTTTTGGGTCTCTTTCTTAGGAGAAACCTTTACATCATCCTTATAGAAGATTAACTCTAAAACAAAGGATACGATGACACAAATGATAGAAACTACAATACCAATAATCATCGGCATAAGCTCTTTTGTTTCCGGATGAATAAACATTGTGTATGAGAATACACCCATGCCTGCCATCTGATAATCCTTAAGACCTAATGCACAAAGAACTGCACCCGCAATACCTGCCACTGCACAGGTACGGAAGAATGGAGCCTTCTTAGGAAGTGTAATACCGTAAATAGCCGGCTCTGTAACACCTGCGATACCGGAAATAATAGCAGGAGGTGCAATGGATTTAAGTTTCTGATCCTTTGTCTTTAATGCAATACCAAGACAAGCACCTGTCTGTGCGAAGGTTGTACCAAGCATAGCTGTTAAAATAACATCTCCACCCGTTGTCATGTTTAAAAGTGCAATTGGAACAAGTGCCCAATGTAAACCAAACATAACAAGAATCTGCCAGAAGAAACCAACCAATAATCCCATAAGGATTGGACTAAAATCATTTACTGCATTAAAGAATGTACCGATTGCACTAGATGCTACAGAAGTAACCGGTCCGATTACCCACCATGTTAAACAAATGGTTACAATACATGTAATAAGTGGAACCATAAATAACTTAATGGTATCCGGAATAAACTTCTTGTATTTCTTCTCAAACCATGCTGCAAATGCTACTGCACAAATTGCAGGTAATACTGTTGAAGTATAGTTACCTGTTGATGGTGCAATAACCGGGATGTGGAATATATTGGAAATGTCATAGGTTCCATCATTTAATACATAAGGATGAACCAATGCCAGACCAATAATAATTCCTTCCATTTCAGGAAGCTTAAAACGTTTTGCTGCACTGTAAGCTAAAACAACCGGTAAGAAGTAAAATGCCGCATCACCTAATGAATATAAAATGTTATAAGTACCACCTGCTGCATCTAAAACACCGATTGCAGTAAACAAAGATAAGAAACCCTTTAAAATACCGCAGGCACAAAGAACACCAAGGAAAGGTGTAAATACACCTGTTACAATACTGATAAATGCATTAAAGAGATTCTGTTTTTCCTTTGGACCATCTTCTTCATCATCACCTGTTTTCACAGCAATATTTTCTAAATGTCCAACAGCTACCACTGCTGCGAACACGTCCGGTACATGATTTCCAATCACAACCATATACTGTCCGCCACTTTGGATAACGGTTACAACCCCATCCAAATCTTTTAAAATATCTGTTTGTGCCTTAGACTCGTCCTTTAATTTAAAACGAAGTCTTGTAACACAGTGGGTAATACTTTCAATGTTACCCTTTCCACCTACGTTTTGGATTATCATTCTTGCCAATCCATCATACTTACTTGCCATAAGCGATACCTCCCTTTCTTTCTAATTGCCACATTTGTTGTAAAAAAATAACCCGCACAAATCCTAAACCTTCTTCCTATATGCTTCTTTCCCATAGTAAAAGCATACAGAAAAATGTCTAAAATCCTGCGGGTTTTGCCAACCAAATGTCACAATCCCTTATTTCGTTGTCTATAATTATGGGATATACCCATTATTACCTTATATCCTATGAATTCTTCATAAGACTCTCAATGTGTATGGTAAGATATGCCAGTTCCTCATCAGGAACTACATAATCCATTCGACTCTTTAAATAAGTCTGAATCCGAAGTGCACATCTATAACTTTCCGGAAACTGTTCCCGAATCATATCATACAGTGCATCATCCTGACCGGTATACTCTATCTTTTTCACAATTCTCTCTACCAGAAATTTCAAGTGAATTACAAATCTATCATAGTAGATAGAGCTTTCGTCTATTTTATGTTTTGCAGAATATCCGATAATATTATATACATCCTTTAATACATCAGGAACTATGGATGTTTTCTTCATGTCGCTTCCCAGCTCTGCATTTAATATATGCATAGCCACAAATCCGGCTTCATCCTCAGGAAGAGAAATCCCAAGCTCTCTCTTAATTAAATCAATGGCATATAAACCAATCTGATACTCTGCGGAATAGAATCGCTTAATCTCCCAAAGCAGGGAATTCTCAATCTGTATTCCTTCCTTTCCCCGAATAATGGCATAATTCAAATGATCTAACAAAGATATGTAAATCCCTTTACTAAGCTCATGATCCATCAGGTCATTTGCCATGGTTATAATTCGGGCAACAATCTGAATATGGTCATAAGGAATGTCTGCAACAACTCTTTCAAATTCTCCTGTCATCTCATCATCCAGACGAAATACCTTCTCAACCTTTGTATCGTCGATTTCATCCTTTGGTTTCTTCTGAAATCCAATGCCCTTGCCGGTAACGATGACTTCTTTTCCCTTTTCGTTATATGCACTAACAACATTGTTGTTAATTACCTTTAATATCTGCATCTGTTACCAGCCTTTCCAAATCGAGGTAATAAAAAAACTGCATCATACCAAATCATGAGTCCTCTGAAATTATCTCACTGCCTTAAATGGTACAACCCAGTCTTGCCTAATTCAATAGTAACAATCTAGAAACTATTAAGTTAAACATAGTTTAACATTTTTCATGGACGTTGTCAATTGTTTTTTCAAAAAAACTCAACATTTGTTGTTTGTAATCCGAAATTCCACTTTTGGATGGAATTTAATCTTTCCGAAC
>JBJENX010000146.1:0-1737 GCA_051880415.1 Lachnospiraceae bacterium
TATGGAATATTTTCTTTTTTCAATTTTTCTTTTAGTAATCTGTTCTCATATTCTAAAAGTCTGACAAGCTTCCTCAAAGACTCCGCATCATATGCTTCTATATTCATAAATATCACCTGCAATTCATATATGTGTATGCGCACCTTTTACCTATGCAAAAGAAAATCAACACTTTCTCTTAATTCATCACTAAAACCTTCCAAATCAGCAGTTGTTATCACACCACTATTAATCAGTGCCACAATATCGAAAATCATATTTCCTTTGCTTAATTCAAGCATAACTCCAGGATGTTTCTTATCTTTCTTTATTCGTTCTTCCAGTTCCCAGAACTTATCTGAAGCATTTCCTGTTCCATTCAACACATCAATATATTCTTTCACTAAGCGTTCCATATATTCTTCCTGCCATTCAGCAATGCGTACTCTGAATAATTTCCAATCGCTTTTTGATATTTCCATGTAAACCTCCTCCAATCAATGCTACTGTTTTCACAAGCTCTTCTATTGTCCCAACAAAATTATGCCTCTGTTCCAACCAATTCTCAATCTATTTTTTCTTATTTATAAAAATATTTTCACAACATAACACTTAACATAAAAACTCTCCAACTGCATATAATACTATTGCAGATTTATCAAAAATACCGCTTGCATTTAGCGGATATTAATGGTATCATATCTGCTAGTGATCAGGTTGCAGAAACTTGCGATGCCTGCGACCGGAAGGAAGACCTGCGGGCCTTCCTTTTTTTGTACAAAAACGCATGGAGAAAAATATGCCAAAGAAACCAATTAAACCCTTTATTACATACTCTGATCAGATCAATATTCTGACTCAGAAAAAACAACTTAATATTTCCGATTTGTCATATGCTGAGGGGAAATTGCATGATATTGGCTATTACTCCTTAATAGATGGTTATAAAGATATATTTTACAACCCGATGACAAGAACGTATGTGAAAGGAACAGATTTTGCGGATATTGTTGCACTATATGAATTCGATGAAAATCTCCGTTCTCTTGTATTTAAATACATTTGTCATATCGAGCAAAAAATCCGCTCATTGATTTCTTACTCGTTTTGTGAAGCGTTTTCTGAAAATCAATCAGCGTATTTAAATTCTGCCAATTACAATGTTTCCAATAAAAACAGTGGTGATATTTCTAAACTGATATCCATATTAACATACGAAGCCAATCAAAACACCGAACACGGCTATGTGGTATATCAGAGAAACACATATGGAAATGTCCCATTGTGGGTAATCATGAAAACACTTACCCTTGGACAAACTTCTAAAATGTATTCCTTTATGCTTCCTAGCATAAAATCCAAAGTTAGTGTGCATTATGGCTACATTTCAGAAAAAGAATTAATTCAGTATTTAAAAGTACTTACCGTCTTTCGTAATATATGCGCACACAATGAGCGTCTGTTTTCATTTGAAACCAGATTTGAAATCCCTAATACCATACTTCATAAAAAAATGAGTATTCCACAAAAAGGTACACAATATCTTTATGGAAAGCACGATATGTTTGCATTGCTCATAGCCTTTCGTTATTTACTAGATAAAGAAGATTTTAAATCACTTAAGAAAGAATTAACCAAACTATTAAACTCTTTTTCTACAACCACATCTGTATCTCAGAAAAACAAATTACTTCAAGCAATGCATTTTCCATCCAATTGGTCAAACATCACTCGATATAAATTATAATTATGCAAATT
>JBJENX010000147.1:0-1733 GCA_051880415.1 Lachnospiraceae bacterium
AGAAAATCAGCGTATATTATCGGAACAGGACTTGCAGGACTTTCCGCTGCATTTTATCTGGTTAGAGACGGACAGGTAAAAGGAGAGAGAATTCATCTCCTTGAAAAGCTTGATCTTGCAGGCGGTAGCTGTGATGGCAGAAAGGATGTTAGTAAGGGCTTTTACATGAGAGGTGGTAGAGAGATGGATAACCATTTCGAATGTATGTGGGATATGTTCCGTGATGTTCCATCTATTGAGACTCCTGGTATTTCCGTACTTGATGAGTATTATTGGTTAAACAAGCATGATCCAAATTACTCTCTCTGTAGAGCATCAGAAAAGTGTGGACAGGATGCACATACGGATAAGAAATTTGCTCTTGATAAGGAATCTGCAATGGCACTTTCTAAGTTATTCATGACACCGGAAAAGGACCTTGAGGATAAGAAAATCAGTGAAGTTCTTCCTGATTCCTTCTGGGACACAAATTTCTGGCTTTACTGGCAGACAATGTTTGCTTTCCAGAGATGGTCATCCGCTCTTGAGATGAAGAGATATTTGTGCAGATACTGTCATCATATTGATGGATTACCTGATTTTACAGCTCTTCGATTCACAAAATATAATCAGTATGAGAGCATGATTTTACCTCTTGTAAAATATCTCGAAAGTCACGGCGTAACTGTAGAGTTTGGAATGGATGTAAAAAATGTTGTCATTAAGGACGAAAATGGAAAGAAGGTTGCAACTCAGATTGTATATGAGAAGGATGGAAAGACAGATACTATCGATCTTGTTGAGGATGATCTGGTGTTCATAACAAATGGTTGCTGCACTGATACCTCTTGCTATGGTGATCAGAATACTGCACCGGATCTTAGCAATATCAAGAATGGCGAAGGTGAGTCATGGGATTTGTGGAAAAATATAGCTGCACAGGCTAAGAACGGTGAGTATGGTAATCCGGAGAAATTCTGTAGTGACGTTGAAGCGACGAACTGGATGAGTGCAACAGTTGAAACTTCAGACGAAGAAATTATTCAGAAGATCATTGGTGTGTGCAAGAGAGATCCAAGAGAAGGAAAAGTTACAACCGGTGGTATTGTTACAGTAAAGGATAGCACAGATAACTGGTATCTTTCATGGACAATTAATCGTCAGCCACAGTTCAAGGCACAGGATAAAAATACGGTTCTTATTTGGGTATATTCACTTTCTACCAACAAAGAAGGTAATTACGTAAAGAAGGCTATGCGTGACTGTACCGGAGAAGAGGTATGCCGTGAATGGCTGTACCATATTGGAGTACCAACAGATAAGATTGATGATTGGGCAAAGAATCGTTGTAACACAACAACCTGTTTCATGCCATATATCAACGCATTCTTCCAGCCTAGAAAGGAAGAGGACAGACCACTGGTAGTTCCTAAGGGAGCTGTAAACTTTGCATTCGTTGGTCAGTTTGCAGAAACTCCAAGAGATACCATTTTCACAACAGAGTACTCTATCAGAACCGGTATGGAAGCCGTATATACACTTCTTAACGTTGACAGAGGTGTTCCGGAGGTTTGGGGTTCCAAGTATGACGTAAGAGAATTACTTCGTGCTGCATATTATGCAATTGATAAGAAAACCCTTGACGAACTTCCGATGACTTTCAAAGAAAAGATTCTATTAAAGAAAGTACTTGAGGCTGTGGAAGGAACCGATGTAGAAATTCTACTTAGAGAAAGTGGATTAATTAAGTAAGA
>JBJENX010000148.1:0-1724 GCA_051880415.1 Lachnospiraceae bacterium
GGGGCTGTGACATAAGTCCCACAATAATAAATGGAGTTAGATGAAATCTTCGGATTTCATTTAACTCCATTTTCCTTTAAAATATTACTAGTTAAAAAAGAAGCATCGACCAAGCCCGTCGATGCTTCCCAAATATACCCTCGAAAGGATACAAAACCTTGAGTCTTAATTATAACATTAATCAGCTTAGTTTGAACATACCTACTGCCTATGAACCTGAATTAAATCATCCTGCACGTTATATTAACCAGCTAGTCGAAAGCTTAGCTGTCAAGAAGCCTAATATCATGGGACGCCCGAAAGAATATGATCCTCGGATGTTATTGAAATTAGTTCTGTTGGCCTATAGCTACGGGATTGTTTCTAGTCGCAAAATTGAACGCTTTGCTCGGGAAAATATTGTAGCGATGTGGTTAACACAAGAACAGCGACCAACCTATCGGACAATTGCCCGCTTTATTATTTCTCAAGACCTAGAAGAGATGATTCAAAGCAGTTTTAAGGAGTTTCATGATTATTTGAAAGCTCATGGAATGATTGATGAAGCTTCGTTTATCGATGGGACTAAGATCTTAGCTAACGCTAATAAGTACTCCTTCGTCTGGAAGAAGCGGACTATTAAGTATAGCGAGTTGAATGTCGAAAAGGCACAGAAGCTAATTCAAGAAATTAAGCAAGCTGAAATTCGGATTAATGTTGATGCAGATAATTTTGATATTGACCAGCTCGATACCGTGATTGCTTTACTGGAACAACGAATTGAAACGTTGAATCAACAGGTGAGTGAAACCAAAAAGGTTTCACCAAACCCTGCCAAGCAAGAGCGACGTCATGCTAAAAAGTACCTTCATGCGCTAGACCATTGTCGTCAAAAGAATACTGAATATCAAGCCCAACTTCAAATTGCTGGGCAACGTAATAGCTATTCAAAAACCGATCATGATGCTACTTTCATGCGTTTGAAAGAAGACCCAATGCGGAATGGCCAAACTAAACCGGCATATAATCTTCAAATCATGACCAATTCACAATTTGTTCTTGGCTATGACCTAATGCAAAATCCTACTGATACTAGAACGCTTATTCCATTCCTATCAAAGCTTGCCCAGAACGACGTTTTGGGGCAAGCAATCGTTGCTGATGCTGGTTACGGCTCTGAACGTAATTATAAATATATTGAAGATGAGTTGCCAAACTGTACCGTTCTGATCCCTTATAGCACAATGCTCAAAGAAAACAGTCGAAAATGGCAATCCGATGATCGCAAAGTAATGAACTGGGAATATCATGAGGCAGATGATTACTATATTGCTCCAAATGGTGTTCGCTTTGATTTCAAGCGATATGCCTACCGCAACGACAAGTATAAATTCCACCGTGATTTTAAGGTTTACCAAGCTGAAAAATATGATGAGAACCACCAAGTAATTCCGCAAGCATTGACGCCACGCGGAAACACTAAATACATCATGGTTAACCCCCAGTGGGAATACTTTAAGGCGAAGGCACGCGAGTCACTTTCAAATTCCAATACTTATTCACGTCGAAAATATGATGTGGAAACAGTTTTTGGTAATTTGAAGGCTTATTTGGGTTTTAAAAGGTTCACAGTGCGTGGCCTTGAGAAAGCCAAAGGACAAATTGGAATTGCCCTAATGGCACTGAATATGAAGAAAATGGCCGACAGGTCGACCATTTTCATAAAACATTTGCGGAATCAAAAA
>JBJENX010000149.1:0-1714 GCA_051880415.1 Lachnospiraceae bacterium
TTAAGAAATCTCCTAAAAAAGACAAACAAAATCATAAAATAAGACAAATAAAGCGCAGCGGTGAGGAATAAAAACTTTTCGCAATAAAATAGTCAGATTTCATGCAGAACAACCTCTTGTGCGGTAAAATAAGTTTAAGAAATTTTTCGCACAGGAGGTTGCACCATGACCAAAAAGGAAAAAAGAGAGCGTAAGAAACAGGACAATGGAATTGTGGATTTTATGATGGTTACAAACCACTTTTTTCATGATTTAAGGGACTGGATTGCAGAAATGGATGATCCGAGAAATCAGAGCTATATCACTTATCAGCAGACAGATTTAAACTATATGGCAATTCTGAAAAATGTATGTGGACAGTACTCCATGAGAGAAATGGAGGAAAACTTTAATAACGAGAATTGTATTCGTACGCTCCGCCTTATGTCGGGGAACCGGGAACTTAACGAAATGCCTCATTACGACACATTAAATTGCTATCTCGAAAGACTGTCACCGGAATGCCTTTCAGGACTGAGAAAAAAGATGGTAGTAAGCCTGATAAGAGGGAAGCAATTCAACAGAAATCGGCTTCTTGGAAAACACTGGAGAGTGATATTTGATGGAACAGGTCTGTTTTATTTTAAGGAAAAACACTGTAAGAACTGCCTTTGTACAGAAAGGGAAACGGCAGATGGTAAAAAGGTAAAATTATATTACCACAAGGTAATAGAAGCAAAAATAGTGTTAAGTGACAAGGTTGTAATTAGTCTGGGAACAGAGTTTATTGAAAACGAAAAGGAAGATGTAAGTAAACAGGACTGTGAAACAAATGCAGCCAAACGCTTGATGGCAAAGATAAAAAAAGAATATCCAAGACTACCCATCTGCATGCAAGGCGATGCACTTTATGCGACAGAGCCAATCATGCAGTTGTGTAGAGATTATCACTGGGAGTACCTGTTTACGCAGAAAGATACCCGCCAGAGACTGTTGGATGAAAGCTTTGAATGGATAAAAAGTGGTGATGGAGCGGAAAGGAAAAGCGGACTGTGCGAAGAAAAAGGGAATGCCTGCTATGCGAATCATGTAGAGAAGGTTGCCGGAAAAAAAGAAGTCATGAATGTATTCGAATACGAATACGAGACGGAAGATAAAGAAGGAAAAAAGCACACAACCCGATTCCAATGGGTAAGCAGTATTGAACTGACGAAACGAAATATTGAAGAAATGATACTTGCAGGAAGAGACCGTTGGAAAATAGAAAATGAGGGCTTTAATAACCAGAAAAATGGTCTTTACCGAATCGAGCATCTAAACAGTAAAAACAGCAACGCGATGAAGAATCATTATCTGCTGACGCAGATATCAGATATACTGATGCAGCTTTATCTGGCATGGAATCCATATATAAAAGAGCTGAAGCAGACAATAAAAAATACATCTTCAGGGCTACTGGAAAGTTTTCGCGGACTAACAGTAACGAAAGAAGATGTATCCTACATTTTCAGATACACAACGGTGTATCTGGAATAACAAGGTTATTTTAACACAGGTGGTGGTCGAATGGAAGATGAAATAACAGAATATTTATCCACAAAATATATAAATTGGCATTTCAGACCAGTTGGATGTGAATAATCTCAAGAATTATATAGAAAATGTGGATAATTGATAGATGGCGAGTGAGGGGCTTTTGGAGAATAGAAAGAAAAGTTTTTATTCCTCACCGCTG
>JBJENX010000150.1:0-1704 GCA_051880415.1 Lachnospiraceae bacterium
AAATAGAAATTTGTCGGAGCAGGCAATGGCTATATACAAGGAATTGATTCTTGATGCTACCGAAGAGTGCAATGATGGAATTCTCTCAGATATTGTTGAAGTTATTATGGGACAATCACCAAAGGGTGACACTTATAATGAGAATGGAGAAGGAGCAGTCTTTTACCAAGGAAGAGCAGAATTTGGGGATAGGTTTCCAACTCGCAGACTGTTTACGACAGGTCCTAAGCGAATGGCAAAAGAAAATTCTGTGCTTATGAGTGTTAGAGCGCCAGTAGGTGATGTTAATGTTGCTTATGAAGAATGTTGCATTGGTCGAGGTTTGTGTTCGGTTGCGTCTAAAGATAACCATCAATCTTTTGTTTTATACACGATGTACAGCTTAAAAGAGAAGTTCGATGTTTATAATGGTGAAGGTACGGTGTTTGGGTCAATCAACAAGGATTCCATTAATGGCATGGCTATTCAGATTCCCAATAAGGCATTGATGGATAAGTTTGAAGATATTGTAAGTCCTATGGATGCAATTATTAAAGCTAATTATGAGGAAAATTGTCGTTTGATTGCATTAAGATATAGCTTGCTTCCAAGGCTTATGTCAGGTGAAATTGATGTATTAGATTTGGAGATATAAATGAAAAAGGGTGAATTAGAGGCGCGTATTATTCTTGAAAAATTCGGAATAGAATTTGACGATACTTATGGTGATGAAAATTGCGGAAAGAGTATGCCTGATTTGAAATACAAAGACGGAAGGTATCTTGAAGTAACGCATACAAGGCATAATAACGCAATCTATAGAGAAGTAAGAGAGTATGTCAAAAAAACGATTGACGAACAATCAAAAATAAGTCAAGAGGCAACAGATGCTATTTACAGAGTTCGTCATGGAGAGTACGAGAAAGAAGATTTTAGGTTGTCGGTTGATGGATTAAAACAATATAAAAAAGACTGTAATTTGTTGAAAGAATATATGGGTTATAATCCAGCTTCTTTTGATGAACCATTCAGTGAATTTAAGTGCGATATTCCTACAATTCAGTTTTCTGCTGATAATGTATTGAGGGAAATCTCTATGGATAAAGCAAAGAAATATCCCAATGGTGATGTGGATTTATTTGTATTCGTAGCAGAAGAAGAGTATGAATATTTCTTCAAAATATTTCATGAATTACAGTGGAATGGATATGCTAACAATTGTTTTAAATCTTTGTTAAAATCTCCATTTCAAGTAATTTATATATGTGTTTGGGATATTATGAATCAAAAGTATGAAATTGATATGCCCAATATTAGAAAACTGGAGAAAATAACAGATAACGGAATTCAAGTAACAACATTGGGAGAATTGTGATTAATGTGTATGAATGTATGGCTTATTTGCAAATTTATACATAATTTGTACGTACTAAGCAATTAAGTGTTAAAGAAAAATAAAACAACTCAAATATAGTTATATTAGAGGAGTGAGACTGATGATGAATAACAATTCTGAAATAATAATTTATACAACTGAGGATGGACTTGCCAAGGTTGATGTGGTTTATGATGATGAAATGGTTTGGCTATCTGTGAAACAAATGGCAAATTTATTTCAGCGCGACAGAAGTGTAATAGCAAAGCATATAAAGAACATTTTTAACGAAGGCGAGTTGCTTGAAGAAAGCAATGTGCAAAATTTGCACATTGCAAATTCGGATAAGC
>JBJENX010000151.1:0-1699 GCA_051880415.1 Lachnospiraceae bacterium
TGAGTTTGAATAGTAGGCGGTGGGCCAGAAAGCCTTATTTTACGGGGCTTCCGGGCTTTGGCCTTTGAAAATTGCATTTTTATTGCATTTTTTAATTCACCTGCTTATGATACTCAGCTGTGAACTGATTGCTTGTGTAATCAGCCACACTTTCTGTTGCAGGTGTATAGGTAAGTTTTCCTGTCAGCTTCTTTGCTACTTCAAAGTTGCTGTTTGGATATAAATGCCCATAGGTTCCCAAAGTCGTTTGGATTTTTTCGTGTCCTAAACGGTCTTTGATGATTAATGGGTTTTCTCCCATGCTGATTAACAGGGAAGCGTGGGAATGCCGTAAGGCATGAATTTTAATACGGTGGACACCAGCAAGATTTGCCAGCTTTTCGAGGGCTCTTGGTAGAGTTGTCTTGCTGGTGGGCGTTCCGTTATAGCTTAATACAAAATTACATTTCGATAGAACTTTCTGTTGAACTTCTTTCCATTCTTTCAGCTCTTTAAGCGTATCATCATCTATAACGATATCCCGTATACTAGCCTGCGTTTTTGTCTCTACAAATTTGTAGTCGGTCATGGTTTTGTAGTAAAGATTTTTGTTGATGCTGAGAATACCTGTTTCAAAATCAATATCTGACCATTGCAGAGCCGCAGCTTCTCCGATTCTCATTCCAGTCATAAATAACAACCAGTAAGAAATGAACAAGTAGTGTTCATAGTAATCCCCCTTATACAGTAGAGAAATGACTTTCTGGAATTCTTCCAGTGTCCAGAAATCAATTTTCGGTTTTCTGCTTTTGACATTTCCGATCATTCTGGCCGGATTTTTCTTTGCAAGTCCCAGAACGATAGCTCTGTCAAATGCGACTGCAAGCATTCCCTGTATAATCCTCACATAATTTGGGCTGTAGTTTTTTGCCAGTTTTAATTGCCAGTTTTGCACATGAATTGGCTCAATTTTGTCAGTATTCATCTTATAGAAATAGGCAAAGTGTTTTTCAATGGTAGCATATCTGTTCTTGTATGTACTTTCTTTTACCTGGGTTTTATACCAGGGAAGATAAATCTCTTGAATAAATTTTTTGAAAGTCACTTCCTCTTTCTTTTCAGTAAGCTCATCTGGTGTAGACAGAATAAGCTTTGAATATTCTGCCCGAGCCTCTTTCTTTGTTGCAAATCCACTGCGATATTTTTGTATTTGTTTCCCAGTTACAGGGTGTTTTCCTAAGTTCGCCCTGAAATAATAGGTTCCGTTAGTTGCTTTCTTGATTGGATCTTTTGCCATGGTTACACTCCTTCTCTAATGCAAGAAGTACACTTAGTTTTCAGTATCTGGCAAAGTGATTCCCAATAATTCCTCAACCGCTTCCTTTGGCACCCTGTCCAGTTTCTTTGATTGATAATAAGTATGGCCCTTGGCAATCATCAGCTTTTTCGCTTCCCGGATAATATCTGCTGAAAAAGAAGGACCATAACCTAACTTTATCAAATCACTTTTTGTTACTGTAATCATTCTGCTCCTTTCTACGGACAGGATAAAACTTCAATACCTGTCCATTATTATATCAAGTTTAGAGTAATTTTACTATTGTAAAATAGCCTGACGAAAAATGGTGTAAATCTCCCAGAAGCCAGTTCCTATGCCCTTCCCGGCCACGTAGAAGGCGTTACTATGTAATCTTAAAGCTGCAGGCACGCAATAAACGCA
>JBJENX010000152.1:0-38734 GCA_051880415.1 Lachnospiraceae bacterium
CTGGGTGATTTTACCGACATTCATTTCTGCCATATATTTATCTCCTCATATTTTTGGATTTGCGATTATTTTATCGCACTAAAACAATAAAACTCATCTTAATCAATCATCAAGAAATAGCCTCTGCCCCGGCAATAATCTCCGTAAGCTCCTGAGTAATGGAACTTTGACGGGCACGGTTATATTTTAATGATAAATCTGCAATCATATCATCTGCATTCTTTGTTGCAGAATCCATTGCCTGCATACGGGCACCATTTTCACTGGCTACCGCCTCAATAAATGCACCGTATAAAATATTGTTCATATACTTTGGAATTATCATATCCAATGCTTCATCTGCTTCCGGCTCATAATTCATTGGAGTGGTTGTATCAATCTCCATATTCGAATCTTTTATAAGCTCATCCACATCAATGGGTAATAATTTAATAATCTGAGGCTCCTGCACTACCGTATTTTTAAAATTGGTATATGCAAGATAGATTTCTCCCACCTGTCCGCTTTCATATGCGGCAAGCACATTCTTTCCGATATGAATGGCATCTGAATACAATGGCTCATTCATAACCTCAGAATAATCTTTTACTATTTGAAACCCTCTTCTTGTAAGACCTTCCAATCCTTTCTTTCCAAGTGCATAAATATCTGTTTCCTCAGGATTAAATGCCTTTGCAATTTCCTTTACGATATTGTTGTTATATCCTCCTGCAAGTCCTCTATTGGAAGTAATGGCAATAACAGCCTTACGACCTGACTCTCCTGCAGTTAAATATCTGTGCTCCATTCCTCCGCTTCTGGCTAATGTAGAACACATGGTATCGTACAATAATGTGAAATATGGCTTATTGCTTTCTGCCCTGGTTTTCGCTTTCTGAAGCTTAACGGTGGAAACCAATTTCATCGCTTTCGTAATCTGACCTGTACTTGCAACGCTTTCCTTCCGCCTTTTAATATCTCTCATGGATGCCAAGACACTTCACCTCTTTCTTCAATATACTTTTTATCGCTGTTCTTTGAAAGCGGTGATTGCCTTATCCAACATTTCTTCCAGTTCCGGAGATAACTTCTTCTCTTCACGAATCTTTGCAAAGATTTCCGGATATTGTGTTTCCACATAATCAAACAAACCTTTTTCAAAGTCTAATATCTCATCTACCGGTACATCAATCAAATAACGCTTTGTAGCTGCATAAATGATAACAACCTGTTTCTCAACCGGCATTGGCTTATATTGAGGCTGCTTTAACATCTCCTTAATACGTTCACCCTGTGCCAAACGGTCCTTTGTATCATCATCCAACTCTGAACCAAACTGGGCAAATGCTGCCAACTCACGATACTGGGCAAGCTCTGTACGAATTGGAGAAGCAATTTTCTTCATGGCACCAATCTGTGCCGCACCACCAACTCGGGATACAGAAAGACCAGCATTGATTGCCGGACGGAAACCTGCATTAAACATCTCTGTCTCTAAGTAAATCTGACCGTCTGTAATGGAAATTACATTGGTTGGAATATATGCAGAAACATCTCCTGCCTGAGTTTCAATAATTGGCAATGCAGTTAAGGAGCCTCCACCTAACTCATCAGAAAGTCTGGCTGCACGCTCTAACAATCTTGAGTGTAAGTAGAATACATCACCGGGATAAGCCTCACGTCCGGGTGGTCTACGAAGCAGCAATGAAAGTGTACGATAAGCAGTTGCATGCTTACTTAAGTCATCATATACAACTAATACATCCTCTCCGTTTTCCATCCATTCTTCACCAATTGCACAACCTGTATAAGGCGCAATATACTGAAGTGGTGCAAGCTCTGATGCAGTAGACGCAACAACCGTTGTATAATCCATTGCACCATATTCTGTAAGAGACTTCACGATATTGGCAACGGTAGAAGCCTTCTGACCGATTGCTACGTAAATACATTTTACACCCTGTCCCTTTTGATTAATAATCGTATCAATTGCGATGGCTGTCTTACCTGTCTGACGGTCACCGATAATTAACTCTCTTTGTCCACGTCCAATTGGTACCATGGCATCGATAGCCTTAATACCTGTCTGTAACGGGGTATCTACCGACTTACGGGAAATAACACCGGAAGCCACTCTCTCAATTGGTCTTGATTTACTTGACTGAATAGGACCTTTTCCATCTATAGGCTGACCCAGTGCATTCACAACACGACCTAACATTCCATCACCAACGGGAACTTCCACAACTCGTCCTGTTGTTTTTACAGTATCTCCTTCGTTGATATTTTTATTAGCACCAAGCAACACCGCACCAACATTGTCTTCCTCAAGGTTCATTACCATTCCGTATACATCCCCCGGGAATTCAAGAAGTTCACCCTGCATGGCATTTTCCAAACCATGTACACGGGCAATACCGTCTGCCACCTGAATAACCGTACCAACTTGGGAGGTCTCTAATTCCTTTGAATAGTTCTTAATCTGCTCTTTGATTACCGAACTGATTTCTTCTGGTTTTAAATTCATAGAAATTTAGCACCTTCTCTCTGTTTTATAATTGTTTTGATAGTTTATCAAGCTGGGTTTTCAAACTGCTGTCTACCACCGTATCACAAATACGAATCACTAAACCGCCGATTAAATTTTTATCCACCTGATAAACACCTTCGATTGCTTTATAATCTGTTGTTTCCAATAGCTTCTGTTCAATTTTCTTTTGCTGGCTGTCATTCAACGCAACAGCGGAAGTGATGTATGCAACACCAATTCCCTTCTCCTCTTTGATTGCCTGAATTACATAATCAAAAACCGAAACAAAATCCTTTACGTGTCCTTTATCCACTAACATTGTCATAAGACCGGTAATCTCATCAGATATTCTACCCTTATAAATCTTTTCAATTACCTGAATCTTTTCGCTTTTTTCAATGTTTGGATGTAACAAAAGCCTGTATAAATCTTCATTTTCAATAAATGTCTGCTTTACAAAAAGTACCTCTTCTAAAATGGTATCCAAAGCCTGCATTTCCTTTGCCACTTCAAAAAGTGCACTTCCGTAGGTTTTGCTTACTTGCTTAGCCATGTACTACCACCCATTTCCTTTAAAGTATCTTCTATTAAAGCGTCCTGTTTACTCTCATCAATTTGTTGCTCGATAATCTTGGCAGCCATAGCGGTTGCAACACGAACAATCTCTTTACGCATCTCATCAGAAACCTTACTTTTTTCCAGTTCAATCTCCGAATTTGCACGTTTGATGATACGATTTGCCTCAGCATTTGCCTCATCTACAATTTCATTTTCACGCTGTAATGCTTTTTTACGGGCACTTGCTAAGATTTCTTCTCTCTCTTTATCAATAGCCTTGAGCTTTTTATCATATTCTTCTTTCAAAGCTGCTGCTTCTTCTTTATCCCTTTTTGCATCTTCAATATCATTCTTTATTTTCTCGGTTCGATTATTCAAAACTTTCTTAACCGGTTCAAACAAAACAAGTGATAAGAAAATAAAAAGGACGAATATTGCAATACCCTGAATCAGCACATCACTGATTAACTGTGGAGTCAATTCAAAAATGTGCCCCTCTGTTAATGACATGACATTAGTCCCAAGGGTAACTATGGTATTCATCAAAGAGCAATCCTCCTATCTTCAAAATATAGTGAAGCCTTACGCTTCCTGTTATCTAACATTCTGTAATCATTACAGTTTTAAGAACTTAGATAACATTGGATTACCATACATTAACAATAATGCAACTACTAAACCATAAAGACCGGTTGTCTCTGCTACCGCCTGTCCTAAAAGCATGGTAGACATGATATCACCCTTTGCACCGGGATTACGTCCTACTGCAGCTGCACCCTGACCTGCTGCATAACCCTGACCAATACCGGGACCGATACCTGCGATCATTGCAAGACCTGCACCAATTGTTGAACAAGCTAAAATTAAACCTTCGTTTGTAATGTTTTCCATAATATTAATACCTCCAAATTATATTTCTAGTTACGGGATTTTCTTAGTTCCCTTCTATTTTCTGGGTTACAAATACCATTGTAAGCATTGCAAATACATATGCCTGAATTGCTCCGGAGAACAAGTCAAAGTACACATGAAGTGCTGCCGGAATACCAATTTTCACAAAAATCGGCAACAATCCATAAAACAGTGCCATCATTACGGTACCTGCCATTACATTACCAAATAAACGCAGTGACATGGAAACCGGTGTGGCAATCTCGCCGATAAGGTTAATTGGAAATAAGAACCAAATTGGTTGAAATAATCCTGTAATAGCACCGAATTTATTACATTTAAAATTATTATACTGAATCATAATAAATGTAATCAGTGCCAGACAGAAGGTTGTTCCATAGTCCGCTGTAGGCGGCCTTAATCCAACAAGACCGGAAATATTACACAGCAGAACAAATAAAAATAAGGTTCCGATATAATTCACATACTTCTTACCATGTTCACCCATAGAAGAATCAACAAATCCCTGAATTGTTTCCACCGCAAATTCCACAACATTCTGCAATCCCGTTGGAATTTCTTCTGCTTTCATTATCTTACGTCTCGCAACCAGGGCGAATATCATAATTGCAAGAATAATGATTAACATACAAACATGGGAAGTGGTGATGTATACGGTCTGACCCATAAATTGATATCCTATCAAATGATGAATGGAAAAATCAACTTCCTTGTCCGCTAATAACATCGGCATCATTCCATAACCCATTCCTTCACCTTCCTTTCTCTCATAATATTGTACGTATATCAGCAGTAAGCTAAACAACCGTAATACGGTTGCTTCGTTTACCGCTGATAATAATGGAATTGTCCAACCTTAAACAATTCTACATGCTATCCGATGCCCCCTCATCGAGCTTTGTAATAAAGTCATCCGGATATATTTTTTTTAATACCGGTGATGCGATAAAAGAACCCATTTTAAGCCCCAACATCCCCAATATGGTTGCAACAAAATTAACTTTAGATAAATAAATGGCAATAACCATAGCCACAAGCATAATGGCCAATCGAATAAGAGATTGTTTTGTTGTATAGCCTGTAGCCTGTTTTTCCGGCATATCCAAAGCCTTATCCAAAGTATAAGCAATATGCAGCATCAAAATCACTGCAACAAACAAACCCAATAAAACTCCTAAGGTATATGCCAACCTGTCTTCTGAAAAAAATAATCCTATTACTTCAATTACAGCACCATAAATGCCTATACCAATCAAAAAACCCAGAAGTGTTTTTTTTATCAGGTTCATCCTCTTCTCCTTCATCCAAATATACAAACAGATAGTACAATTATACTAATTTTTCCCTATTCTGTCTATTAAAATTCACTAAATTTGCGATTTCCAAATTATTTGTCAGAATCATTTTCGTCCGATATGTCAATTTTTGTTTCCGCCTTTTTACTATATCCATTATATGTTTTATCAAACAAACTGTCTTTACCCAAAAATTTGCAAATAATGGAATAACAGGAACGATATCCCCCAAGCACACCTAATATCAAAAAAAACACCAAAACATTGGTTCCACAATAATAATCAATTCCATATCCTATTACACCACAAATAAATATTGCAGTTAACATGGAAATAGCCAGTTGAGAAATCAAACTAATCATTTTCATAATAAAATCCCATCCTATAAGAAAACGAGTTTGTCTATACGACAAACCCGAAATATAAAATCATTATTTAATCTTCAATCATGTTGATTCTGCGAATATGTCTTTCATCCTTTGAAAATGGTGTGTCAATGAAAGTATCCACTATTTTTAATGCAAGTCCCGGACCAATCACTCTGGCTCCCATAGCCAGCATATTGGCATTATTATGTTCCTTTGTTGCCGCAGCACTAAAGCAATCGTGACACAAGGCCGCACGAATACCTTTTACCTTATTTGCAGTAATGGAAATCCCAATACCCGTTCCGCATATTAAGATACCAAGCTCACACTCTCCTGTGCTCACTGCATTGGCAGCTTTCTTTGCATAAATCGGATAATCCACCGACTCCTCAGAATAACATCCAAAATCCTTATATTCGATTCCTCTTTCCTCTAAATGCTTCTTTACCTCCTGCATAAGTGGATATCCACCATGGTCACAACCTAATGCTATTATCATAATATCTTCCTTTCCATAAAATATTTGTTATCAATACATCCAGTGAAAGTATAGCACAGACTTACATATATCTCCACTAACTTCAGATAATATTTATACCTTTATAACCCTATGTCCCGCTGCCTTAAGCAACCGGTTCATAATGGCATAAGATAATCCGTCTCCCCTAAAGCTTTCCGCATATATATAATCAACCTTCGCCTCATCAAACTCACGAAGAGCTGCATATAGTCCCGATGCCACAGTCCCCTGTTCATGCCGTTTGCCGACACATATCAATACATCCGCAACATTTTCATATTGTTCCACCGACTCAGAAGCAGCCATAATTCCTACCCGGTATCCTTCATCTTTCTTTTCCCTTGTCAGATCTTTAATCATATTCACAACCGGCATATCAATATTATCTGTAGTCAATATTTCAGTATTCTCTACCAATGTCAGTTCACCCTTGGGAGCATAATGGGTATATTTCATCCCCGGTGCCTTAGGTTTAAATCCATCTAATGGTTTTTCCAATGCCGGGTCAATTCTTACAGAACCAATTACCCCTTCCAGCATTTCTTTTGTAATGTATCCCGGTCTCAATATTGTAGGTATCTCAACACTTAAATCTATAATTGTTGATTCAATACCAATTCCAACAGCACCACCATCCACTATATATTCAATTTTTCCTGTCAGATCTTCTACTACATGACCGGCTTTTGTGGGAGATGGCCGACCGGAGGTATTGGCACTTGGTGCCGCCACATATACCCCTGACTGACGAATCAGGGAAAGTGCCACAGGATGAGCCGGCATACGAAGTGCGACTGTATCAAGTCCCCCGGTTGTTCCATAAGGAACAATATCTTTTTTAGGCAAAATAATCGTAAGAGGCCCCGGCCAAAAGCTTTCTGCCAGTATCCTGGCTTTATCATTTGGATATGCCAAAGCCTCCATATCTGATACCTTGGAAATATGAACAATCAACGGATTATCAGAAGGTCTGCCTTTTGCTTCATATATTCTTTTTGCCGCCGTATCATTTAAAGCATCCCCTCCTAAACCATAAACCGTTTCTGTAGGAAATGCTACCAGCTCTCCATGCTTTAAGGACATAGCTGCAGGATAAAGCATTTCTTCAAATCCCTTTTTATAATCATCCTTTCCTATCGTAAAATCATCTAACATATGTGATACATCAATTACTATTGTGTTCATCTTATCTCTTTTGTTTTGATCCATTATAATTCCTTCTTTATATATTCTTAGGGTATTATACCCCAAATCATTTTTATTTCGCAAGAAAACAAAATATATTTCACAAAATAATTAAATTTCATTCAAAATCATTTCAGAAAGGTTTCATAATATTTCATATGGATTTAATTGCATTTCATGTTGTATTTATGTATGATTTATACAGAGTTTCTTGACAGGGCAGATTGCAATCCAAGTTCTAGAAGGCCCGGGTCATCTGTTAATCTTTTTTCTATAAATTATCCAGAACGAGACTCAAAAGCAACTCCGTGTAACACATCACATACACACAGTTGACTATTTATCAGGAGGTGATAAAAGAACTATTATTTTGTTGAGTGTTAGCAATATTATAATTTCGAGAAATTTGAAAAAAGACAAATTAAAAGATTGTCACGTAGACCGATGCCTGTGGCATCAGTGAAAATTAGAAGTTAAAGGGAAGTCACAAAACCGTGGCTTCCCGATTTGTAGTTATTCACTTTCCGCATAATTACAAAATCCCATACATATGGCATAGGCCAATTGTTTCTGATAATTGGTATCTTTAAGACTTGCTGTTTCTTTTTTATTTGATAAAAATCCACATTCCACAATTACTGTTGGAACTTCTGATTTCTTTAGTATGTAATAATCCCCATTGGACTTCGCCTGTCTTTTATTGGTATCATCAAAATCCAGCAATGCATTTTGAATATAATTTGCCATATGCTTTCCCTTATCGCTTCCATCATAATAAAACACCTGGGCACCATGGGAAGATGCATCCGGAAAACTATTTTGATGAATACTGATTACGTAATCAGCCTGGTGGTCAGTAAAGAAGGCAACCCTGTTTCTCATATCTGAGCTTTTCTTACCTGACACACCACTATCAGACAAGTCGCAGTCTGTCTCCCTGGTCATATACACTGTATAATCCTGGGCAATGAGATAATCCCTTAAACACTTGGCAATTTGGAGATTAATGTCTTTTTCCCTGGTTCCGTCTTCACTTACCTTACCCGGGTCCATACCTCCATGTCCTACATCGATTACTACAACCGCCTTACTGTTTTTAGGACTAAAAACATCAGAGACTCCATTCCAAAACAGCAGGATTCCAATACAAATAATTACACCACTTAATATAACTGCATACTTTCCGGACATACTTTCATACGAACACTTATCTTAATTAAAATATATGTAAACACCGGCATGATTATTCATTACGAATGGCATTTAAAGGACTTAATTTTGTAGCTCTCTGGGCCGGGAAAAATCCTGCCAGCATACCAATTACAGTTGAAAATGCAATTGCAAGTACAATCAGCCAAAAGGGAATAACAGATATCTTTGCATCTGCCGGTAAATCAAGGGCCATTACTACCGGTGCCAGACTGTTAACAATCTTGGATAACAGAAAGCTTAACAAAATACCTATAATTCCACCAAAAAAGCCAATGAATGCAGCTTCTGACAAAAACATCGCCCGAATATTACCAAGACGGCATCCCAATACTTTCATAACCCCGATTTCTTTGGTTCTTTCGTAAGTAGACATTGTCATAGTATTGGCAATACTAATGGCTGCCACCAGCATGGCAACTCCACCGATTCCTCCAAGTACAGCCTCTATAATCATAAATTCCTTCTCAACTTCCTCTAACCATTCCTTATTTGCACTTGCACGATAACCCATATCCTGAATCGTTTGCAATACTTCTTCCACGTTATCGGAATTATCCACATTTATCCTAATCTGTGAATATTTTAAATCCCTGTATGGTTTTTGATTCTTATCCGTAGGCTGTCCCGGAATCAAGGTTCCTTCCGGATAATTATCTTTCAAAAATTTTGTTAAACGGTCAATACTGGTGTAATATCCATAGGAATATTCTGTATATGTATTCTCATCACCGGCTGTAATACCCGTTATTTTTATAGGGATACGCTTTGTTGAAGGTGTAAAACTGCTGTAGCTGATTTCCGAATCGTTAATTGGCTCATCCTCTAACCCGGTATCCAAAGAAATATTATCCTGTGGTTTTGCATTGGGATTTTCCGATTCTTCAGGATTATCTGAGAAAGTAGGATCAAATACCACTTGGTCACCGGACAAAGAACCCTCGCCACTGCTTTCACCTCCGGAATTCTCCGGAATATCCAGTCCGGCAATGACAGATGAATTCATCAAATCCACATTGGGCATTTCCTCGTCTTCCCAATAAGGATATCTTCCGGAATTCCATTCATAAAAATCCATAACCGCCATATTACCTGCCACTAACTCCATGTCCCCGGAGTTACCTGATGGAATCGTACCCTCTCCCATATCTATATCCAAAAGCCGGGACTCACTGACACCATAAACACTAATATAAGATTCATACATACCCACCTGAATAGGCATATAAAACTCCAGCATAGGCTCCACACTGTCAACATGCTCCATGGAATAAAATGTCTCCACTGCTGCATCATCCAACAACAGATTCTCTGCCGAATTATCCTCACCATAATACATGTCAGTATATACCTGGATTTGTGTCAATCCGCCGGAGGAACCAATTTCCTGCATCATGGCAGACTTTAAGCCAATACCTAAAGAAAGCATAACCACAATAGAGGTTGTTCCGATTAACACTCCCAGTATGGTTAAAATTGTTCTTGTTTTACGTCGCCACAAATTTGACAGGCTCATTCCCAAGATATCAGATATTCTCATCTTCTAAATCCTCATCCTCTAAATCATCATCAAGCATTGCCTTTAATTTCTTTTTTCTGAGTACAACAAATACAACAATACCGGCAATCACTCCAATTATTACAAGAGCAACAAACAAACCTATCAATAATTTGCCAAAGGAAAATCCACTACCTTCTTCCTCGTACTCCATCTCATCACCAAGGTCACCTTCCCAAGAAACATCTTCTCCCACATAGCAAGGAACTTCCTCTTCCATTTTATTCACATTTCCCTCGGAGTCTTCATAGGAAATTACCACAGTTACCATTCCTGTATCTGAATTATCAGACATACCGGTTACATACAAAGATGCATATGCCGAACTTGAAGCAGCAATATTACCTAAATACATTTCCTCGGCCTCAACAGAATCTCCTTTTACAGCAACATTAACATTATATACTCCTGCTTTTCCCTGATTGTTAATGGTAAACATTAAGGTTCCCATATCACCAATTCCCAAAGCTTCCGGTGTCATGGAAATATCCGACAAGGAAAGCTTCACTTCCTGATAGATAGGTAAATACAGATTTTCACTATATGTATAACTGTTATTCTGATTATCGTCAAAATCTCCTTTTACAGCTAATACATAGCTTTTTTGAGCAAGATCAGAAGCAGTTTTCATTTCAATTGTCAAGTCACCGGTTTGTCCTGCCGGAATATTCTCAACATATATGGAGCTGGAACCGGAGGTGGGCAAAATACTGCCTGCTTCGTTTCCAATTAAAAATTTGGCATTTCTTATTGCTGTTCTTTTTGACGTATTTTGTACATGAATGGTAATTGTAAATGTATCACCTGCCATAACCTTCTTAGGACTGGTTTCATAGCCGGTAATAATAAGCTTTGGAGCAGCTACATTTCCACTGCCACCGGTACCTCCGGCATCTCCTGCACCGGCATCTTCCACATCCCCTTTATCCTCAGAGGATCCATTTTCAGATTCGCTATTTTCCTCTAATCCATGAAAATATACATTAATTGTCTTTACAACATAAAAATCTTCAGGACCATTTCCTTTCTCCTTTGTATATTCAACAATGTATCGAATACTGTGATAGCCGGAAGATAAATCCGTACGTGCCACCATATTATAAGAAACACTTAATTCCTTTTGTTTGTCTCCGTCATTACCGGCAGCTTCTACCTTATATGCGTCTTTACTTGTTTCAAAAGGAAAGGT
Source organism: Lachnospiraceae bacterium (assembly GCA_051880415.1). GTDB lineage: Bacteria > Bacillota > Clostridia > Lachnospirales > Lachnospiraceae > CAG-590. The sequence continues at coordinate 11,304 of JBJENX010000152.1, forward strand.
ATTATCTACTACCGGAAATACATCCTTTAACTTAATTTTCTCAGGATTTGCCGATTGCAATGTAAAGCTTAAAGTCACTGCCTCCCCCGCAGTTCCAATCACTGATTCATCTAAAGACAGGCCAATATCTGAATTACGTCCCAACATTCCGTTTGCATCGAGATTAGGCAATTCTTCCTCATTGGTTTCCGATGCATAAACAATCCCGGTCTTTCCCAATGACCCACCTTGTGCCGTCAAGCCAACAACCATACAGGTTACAACTGCAAATATACATTTTTTAAGTCTATACTGTTTCTTTACTTTCCTCATTTTCGGAATCCTCCCTTTTCCTGTTTTCCTCTATGGATACAATCTTTCCATCCACAATCCGAATAATTTTATCAGCTATGGCTGCCAGATTATTATCATGGGTAACCATAACTAATGTTTTATTGTGTTCATTTACCACTTTTCTCATTAAATCCATCATTTCTCTTGATGTCTTTGAATCTAAATTACCCGTAGGTTCATCTGCAAACATAATTTTGGGGTTTGTTACCAATGCCCTTGCCATACCCACTCTTTGCTGCTGGCCTCCTGACATTTGATTTGGTTTATGTAGTGCGTGTTCCTTAAGTCCTACCAGTTTTAACATTCTGGAGGCCTTTTTTAACCGCATACTTTTGGGAACCCCTCTAAATGCCAAAGGCAATGCAACATTTTCCAATGCATTTAAGGTTCCAATCAGATTAAATGACTGAAATATAAAACCTACATTTTTTTGCCGAAACAATACCAGATTTTTCTCATTCATTTTTTCTATGTGTTTTCCGGCAATTATAATCTCTCCCTTTGTTGGTTTATCAAGCCCTGCCAGCATATTTAATAATGTGGATTTGCCGGAACCGGAAGTTCCCACTATGGCACAAAACTCACCTTCATATACTTTAAAACTGACACCGTTTAAAGCATGCAATTTATTGGTACCTATACGAAATACCTTGTGGAGATTATTCACTTCTATTACGACTTTGCCGGAGTCTTTATTCAACAACTGGCTCAAAGAATTGTCCCTCCGTATATATATACTAAATATTGTATGTAATATTATAATTTTACCATATATATGATATATCATAGATTACATATGCTATCAATAGAAAAAAAGAAATTGTAAGAATTTCATCATTTTTATTTCATTTTAATCTTAGAATATACATTTCTTCATTTTTAACCCTGTAAAAAACTGTGTATTTTTTATGAACTTCTTTACTTGATAATTATTTGTGATAAACTATATGCATAGTAAATGTTTCTTTTTACACCAGATATATCTAATCATTTTTTATTTCAATTTCGATATACTAATTGTAAATAAATATTTACTTTTTTGCGACTCGGATATATTTGCATTTATTAAGGTTTTATGGTATTGTGTAGAACACCACACTTTAATAAAATCATATAATATATTAGTTTAACCACTTATTTGTTTTTATAAAGAAGGAGATGATTCTATGAAGTTAGAACGACTAAGCGAGAATCAGATTCGCTGTACTTTAAATAAATCTGATTTAGTTGATCGTGAATTAATGCTCAACGAATTAGCATATGGAACAGAGAAAGCAAAAGAATTGTTTCGGGATATGATGGAACAGGCTTCCGAGGAATTGGGATTTGAAGTCAATGACATCCCATTAATGATAGAAGCAATACCTGTTTCTCCGGAATGCTTAATATTAATCATTACAAAGGTTGAGGATCCGGAAGAATTAGATACCAGATTTTCAAGATTTTCAAAATATACCGATATCGATATAGAAGAATCCGATGCTGATGATGATACTACAGATGAGGATAATATAGATTTGTTAAGTAATGCGGCATCTCTCATGGAAACAATATCCGATATTGTAGAAAATATTGAGCAGGTAAAACGCCAGAACAAAGCAAAACAAAATGTATCCGGTAAAGAAGAAGGTAATAAAAACGGAGTTTCCTTTAATCCTTTAAAGGACACAACTTCAGTTAAGAAATCTTCTTCAAAAGCAGCAAAAGAAGAGGAAGTAAAATACAGAATTTTCTCTTTCCCTAATATTAATGAGATAAGTAAAGCTGCTGCCATGGTAGCGGGTATCTATAATGATGACAGTGTTTTATACAAAAATCCGGTTAACAACCATTATTATCTGTTAATTGGCTGTGAAGGAAATGATTTGGAAAATTACCAGAGAGTATGCAATTGCTTAAGCGAACATGGAACCAAAGTAAAATCTAATTATGCAACCCCATTTTACTTGTCTGAACATTTCAAGGTAATTATTAAAGAACATGCCTTAGAAACATTAGCTAAACTTTAATAATTTAGGCAATACTATTAGAAAAGACATTGGAGGTAGTTATGAGCAAATCTGTAAGCACAGATACTCTTATAGGAGATATTATCGCAATCGATCCGGGAAATGCTGCCATTCTTATGGCAAATGGAATGCATTGTCCGGGATGCCCTGCTTCACAGGGAGAAACCTTAGAAGAAGCCTGTCAGGTTCATAATATGGATGTAGATGAATTACTTAATACCATTAATGAATATCTGGCAAACAAAGAAATATAAAAAATACCCAACTTTGCCTACGCAGAGTTGGGTATTTTTATTTAATAGGAAATTGCGAAACGCAATTATCTGTTAAAGGTAACTTTTTAACTTATCTACCATGTCTAGCTTCTCCCATGGCAAATCAAGATCCGTACGACCAAAATGTCCATAAGCAGCAGTCTGCTTATAAATTGGACGACGAAGGTCTAACATCTTAATAATTCCTGCAGGGCGGAGATCAAAATTATCACGAACAATTTCAACAAGCTTTAATTCATCAAGCTTACCAGTCCCAAATGTATCTACACGTACAGATGTTGGACGGGCAACACCAATTGCGTAGGATAACTGAATCTCGCATTTATCAGCAAGACCGGCTGCCACAATATTCTTTGCAACATAACGGGCAGCATAAGCAGCAGAACGGTCAACCTTGGTACAGTCTTTACCGGAGAAAGCACCACCACCATGACGGGCATATCCACCATAAGTATCTACAATAATCTTACGTCCTGTAAGACCGGAGTCACCATTTGGACCACCAATTACAAAACGACCGGTTGGATTGATGAAGAACTTTGTATCCTCATCAACTAACTCCTTCGGAAGAATTACATCAAACACATGCTTCCTAATATCTTCACGAATCTGCTCCTGACTAACCTCTGCGTCATGCTGGGTAGAAAGTACAACTGCTTCTAAACGCACAGGCTTTCCATCCTCGTTATATTCTACCGACACCTGGGTTTTACCATCCGGACGAAGATATGGTAATGTACCATTTTTACGAACCTCTGTCAGTCTTCTTGCAAGCTTGTGGGCAAGAGAGATTGGATATGGCATATATTCTTCTGTTTCATTTGTTGCATAGCCAAACATCATACCCTGGTCGCCGGCACCAATTGCTTCTATATCAGCATCACTCATTTGATTTTCTTTTGCCTCAAGTGCCTTATCTACACCCATGGCAATATCTGATGACTGTTCGTCGATTGCAGTAATAACACCACAGGTATCGCAATCAAAACCATATTTTGCACGGTCATAACCGATTTCACGAATGGTTTCTCTGACAATTTTTTGAATATCAACATATCCCTTTGTAGAAATTTCACCCATAACCAAAACAAGACCTGTTGTAATAGAAGTTTCACAAGCCACACGGCTATTTGGATCCTGCTCCATTAATGCATCTAATACAGCATCGGATATCTGGTCGCAAATTTTGTCAGGATGTCCTTCTGTTACAGACTCTGACGTAAACAATAATTTTTCCATCTTTCGTTCCTCCTTCACAAATGTCTAATTGTTTCATATGGGCTTCACAAACCCATATTTTTCAGAAAAGAAAAACTCTCAATCGGGAGAACTGAGAGTTGATAATATCAATATGTTCAGTCCTCTTATTGATCGGTACATATTCGTCCGCCTCAGGCCGGCACCTTCCCATATGGGGGTTGCCGTGGCTTCACAGTCCCTTCTGACTCCACCACTCTGAATAAGAGAATTTTTAATTTCAAGTGACACTATACACCATATAGCCATATAGGTCAAGAACAGATTGACTTTAAAATTCTTTTTTTTTATAATAACAGTATTATTGGGTTATATTTTTGCGATTTTTTATATAATAGTGAGGAGAAGGATTCATGAATATTGTTCAGGTTATGTTACATAAAGTAACCCTTGGAATGACAATTGCAGAAGATGTATATCGGGATTCCCAATTACTTGTTCAAAAAGATACTGTTGTAGATGACGAAGTACTGAAGATTCTCCGCTATTCTTCCATTATTTCCGTTGCTGTATACGGAAAAGATGATTCAAAAAAGAAAACGGCAACCATTAAGATGCCCAAAAAAACCCATTCGGAAAGTCTTCGGGAATCAAAGGAATTTAAAGAATTTGAATCCAATTTTCAGGAATCTACGGAAGAATTTACCTATACCTTAAATGATATTGCCAGCCGAAGCAAAGAGGTAGATGTGGACAGTCTGTTTGACGTGGCAAATGATATTATGTCCGGTCAGAACAACACCTATCAGTTAATGGATATTCTTAGTAATATCCGCTATTTTGATGATTCTACCTATGCCCATTCTTTAAATGTTGCAATGCTTGCAAACATATTAGGCCGATGGCTTAATCTGGATGATAAGGATTTAAAAACACTAACCGTTGCAGGAATGTTACATGATATCGGAAAAGTGTTAATCCCCCCTGAAATAATCAAAAAGCCCGGTCCGTTAACAGAAGAAGAATACAAAATCATAAAACAGCATCCTTACAAAGGTTATCAGCTGTTAAAGTCAAAAAACGTAGATGAAAATATATGTCAGGCAGCACTTTTACATCACGAAAAATGTGATGGCAGCGGTTATCCTTTAGGATTAAAAAGCGAAAAAATCAATAATATTGCAAAACTGATTACTATTATTGATATATATGAGGCCATGACTGCCAACCGTGTCTACCGTCAGGGAATATGTCCTTTTGAAGTTATCCATATGTTTGAGGAAGAAGGGTATACCAAATATGACCCAAAATATCTGTTACCTTTTTTACAGGGTATTTCAGATACTTATCTTCATAACAATGTTTTACTTAATGATGGCAGAGAAGGGGAAATTATTCTTACCAACAAAATACAGGTATCAAAACCGGGACTTTTAATAGGTGGAGAATTTGTAGACCTGTCCAAAAATCCGGAATTAAATATTGTATCCATACTATAACAAACAAGGAACCAACCCTTTTAAACAGGTGCCGGTTCCTTGTTTTCTTTTATTATCTATTCTTTCATGATTACCAGTTTATCCCCAATCCCTATCATATCCGAATCCAGTTCATTTAACTCCTTAATTCGGTCTACCGTAGTGTAATAAGTTTTTGCAATACTCCAAAGGGTATCTCCGTCCTTCACTATATATCCAATCACACCGGGGAGCTTCTTTTTCTTCTCAACATCTACCGGTTTCTCCTCAATATCCAATACCGCCTTAACAGGTTCATTTGTAAATGCTAATACATCCAAAGAAACCTCCGCCTTTAATTCAATAGAGGTATCATCCATTTGTACAGCACTTATCCTATCAACAAAAGGAACAATTGAATAAGTGACTCCTTCATTTATACCGTTTACTTCTATTTCATAAGAAAATGGAATATCAAAGGTGGCAGAGGATAAAGCACCGCCATTGTTTTTATTTAAAAATGTCACCTGGGTTCCCACAACACCCTCTACCATAATACCATATGGTGTACGATTGGTTTCATCAATGGAAACAGAGGCCTCCACATTACATACCTGAAGAATACTTTGGGAGGATGGTAATTCTACGGTATCCGTCACCTTTGTTTTTGCACAATTACGAAGCAATAAATGCTGAACCGTAAAATCCTTCCAAGAGGATGCCAGATCCATTTCTGTTGCATATGCATCTTTTACATGACTAATGTTTTCCAATCCATATAATTTCATTTCCAAGGTGAAATCCGCAGCAATATCAATTAAACGGTCCTCACCCCTTTCGTCTGCCATTACCGTAATATGATACTGGTCAAGGCTTAAAAAACTACCGGATATCATATCTTCACTTATAATACTCTCATCTACCCTTTGTTCAAAAGGAACCTCCATTGTAAAATACTGAATGGGCATTCCTTCGTCTTCTGCTGTGTATACCAGAAAGATATTTAGCATTCCGGTAACCAAAAGACCACCATCCTCCGGTTTAATATTTACGGACGTAGGTGCAAGACTTTTCCAGATTACCTGATAAATATTAGGTTTATTGGAAGGAATTTCTACCTGTTCCTTTATCTGAATCCATTTCTTTTCCTGCATCTGCAAACTCATCATGGAAATATTTCCACGTAAAACACTGATATCCTGTGTTTCTCCTATATCGGTAACAATCTGGAAGTTTTCTCTTGTTTTTACCTGATAATCCATTCCAACCAATGCTTTTACACTGATTTTTCTGGAATGAAGCATTGTTACGGTTAAATCATTTAAACAGGTATGAACTTCTATGTAATCCTCCGGTTCCGTATTATCTGCATTTATATACTCTACAAAAGGAATCTTTCCTGTCATACTGTCAAAGGCTGTTTCTGTTTCATTACCGGAATATAATATCTGATAATTAAGACTTCCCTTTACCTGAAAACGGTCCACCATAGCCTGGGTTTCCTCAATTACAACATTTCCCTTCACCAAAACAAGTCTTTCCAAATCCATTAAATTATCAGGAACATTAATTGTATCATCTATTGTAAACTGCATTGAATTTTTGGTTTTCCAATTGTAATTATGAATGTCTTTTTTGATAAGCTCCATGTTACCTCCTTACAGCAAACTCCTGTTTTTACTAATGCATCCTTGTTATTAACAACTTTTGATACCTACATCATTATATGCAAAACCATGCAAAACATTCCTTTTAAACAAATCTCGCATTTCATCATTGAAATACAACCTGAACATCATATAATTCGCACTTAACCGCAATCCAGGGATAAGAAACCATTTCTCCTTCTAATCTTTCTTCCCCATTTGCTACTAAATCAGTGTTTACAAAAACAGCATTTTCCGTTAAATACAGGTCTGTCATTGTAACACTGATATCCGTTCTATCCGAAGCCCCGTAACCTACCACTATGTACATATAATCTTTCGTGCGATAAGTCAGTTTAAAGGGTTCTTTTTTCTTCTCCTTTATAATGTCTACTAATGCATCCGGAAGCCGACTTTCATCACAAACTGTAAATTCCAAATCCTTGATCTTTTTCTCACTGGTCTCTTCAACCTCACAGCCTATTAAGCAGGCAATGAAAAAGGTCAAAATGCTTACTATCAATATCCATTTTTTCTTTTTTCCCATAGTCTCGGTCCTATAAACTTCTACTATATTTAGTATATTAATCTATGCCATTTATAAGACCTGTTTTTCATTATCTACCGGAACATATGATTTCCCAACCGATATCTTGCTCCATTTATATATACTGAGAAAAACAGATAATCACTCATATCCTGTTCCCCGTCGTTTATTTCTATCTTTCGTGAACCTTCTAAAACCTCCTCTGCTGCCTGAAAGCAGGATAACATTGTCTTATCCCATTCCCCGGTTCTTCTCTGGCTGTCATACATACCAAGTGCAGCAGAAAGGCTACCGTTACTAACGGGAGCAAACTGACCGCTTTGATATATAACTTCCTCAATATCATTTGGAAACAATTCACTTTCCACACGATTCATGACCACTATTCCAACCGCCTTTTGTCCTGCATAACCCTCTCCTCTCGCTTCACAATAAATAATGGAAGTCAAATATCGAAGATCGCTTGCACAATACTTATCCTTTGTATCTGTAGTAACTGTCGCCGCCTCACTTTTCATTGGTATCATAAAGCATAACATTGCTGTCATCATAAGTATCATTGCGATTTTTTTAGTTTTCATAATTAATATAATATTATTCCTTTCCTTGTTACATATTCATGGGCAATTATCTAACATCTATAACTTAGATAATTGCGAAACTCGTGTTTCACACTCGTTAAGTGCCGGCGGTCTCAAAGCACCTGCTTAGGATACTTGTCAAATCTGCACAACCCAATATACTTTTTTATGAGTTTCACAATTATCTAATATCTATAACCCGATAAAAAAATGATATATATACAAGTATATACACTAATATATTTTTTATAACACTTTCGTTAATAGTTTGTAACAATTCTGTAATATCATTGCACAAAATAACGTGAGGTGTCAAACGCAATTACCGACACATTTTGCAAAAACTGTGAGCATACAATGAAATAATATGGCTTACACTTGAAATACGCCCCAAAAAAAGATAGAATAGAAATAGTATTAAAATGAAAAAGATATGGAGGGATGTATATGACATTTGAACATCAACCAGAAACGATTCTATCACAATACAACAACAGTGTAATGATTCGGGCGGTTCCCGGTCATTTTGCTACAAATCATTCCCATATTACGCATTATATAGATATGTCTATATTAAAAACCCGTCAGTCAATGGCGCGTGCTGCTGCAGTATCTATTGCCAGCGAATATGTTGCCTCAACCGTAATTGATACAATTATATGTATGGACGGAACAGAAGTTATTGGTGCGTATTTAGCAGAAGAATTAACCAATTCAGGAATTCATTCTATGAACCAGCATCAGGCAATGTATATTGTTACTCCTGAATTTAACTCAGCAGGTCAGATGATATTCAGAGATAACCTTCAGCCAATGATAAAGGGAAAACATATATTGTTGCTTCTCGCATCAGCTACTACCGGTAGAACAATTGAGCGGAGTCTTGAATGTATCAGTTACTATGGCGGAATGGTTGCCGGTGTATCTGCTATCTTCTCTGCCAGTGAGGAAATAGCCGGTCAAAAGGTACATACATTATTTAAAACCGAAGATCTTCCTCATTATGCAACATATCCACATAATCAGTGTCCTATGTGCCAAAGTGGAAAGAGAATTGAAGCCATTGTAAATAGTTACGGGTATTCAAAATTATAAGATTAAAATATAGAAACTGACGTCAAGCGTCAGTTTCTTTTTACAAGGAGCAGAATATATGATTACTATCAGCCTATGCATGATTGTAAAAAATGAAGAATCAACTTTAAAACGCTGTCTGGACAGCATTGCGGATTTAATGGATGAAATCATTATTATTGATACGGGTTCCACTGATAATACAAAAAAAATCGCAAGTCAATATACCTCAAAAATATATGATTATGAATGGATAAATGATTTTGCAGATGCCAGAAATTATTCTTTTTCCAAAGCAACGATGGATTATATCTATGTTCCGGATGCAGATGAGGTTTTAGATAACATAAACCATGAAAGATTTCTAAATCTAAAAAAACATCTTCTTCCGGAAATAGAAATGGTTCAAATGAAATACATTACTGTATCAAATAATACAGTATTAAATTCTAAAAAAGAATATCGACCAAAGCTTTTTAAACGGCTTCGCAGCTTTACATGGATAGACCCGATTCACGAAACAGTAAGACTTAATCCTGTAGTATATGATAGTGACATAGAAATTCTTCATATGCCAATAGGATCACATGGAAAACGAGATTTTGGAATTTTCTTAGATGCATATAACAAGAATGGAATTTTATCATCCAGAATATCAAAAATGTACGCAAAAGAGCTTTTAAAAGTGGGTTCCATAGAAGATCTTGATGCTGCAAAACCGTTCTTTATCAGTCAATGGAATAAAGATCCCTCCTCGGAATCCGGAAAGGAAGCTGCCTGCGTACTAAGTCGTCATGCAAGACTTATTCAAAACGGAAATGAATTATTTAAATATGCCCTAAGAGATATGCTGGAAACTCCATGCTCAGAAATCTGCTATGATCTGGGTGAATATTATTATGCTGCCAAAGATTATGACGAAGCAATCATCTGGTTTTATAATGCCTGTTACGAAACACAATGCATTCTAGACGTTCACACATGCGGCGATTTACCACTTAAGGGATTAATAAATTGTTACTCACAGCTTATTCAGATAAATACAGATCCAGACTTTGTATCATCCTGTCAGGATGCGCTCACAAATTATCAAAGCCAACTCGACAACTATGATATACCGGAAGAATTATGATTCTCAACATTTAAACTAACACAAATACAAAATATCGACTTCCGGATTCGGCTCCTTCAGACCGGAAATCGATATTTTGATTAATGATATCAAAAACAATCATTGTGTTATGCATACATCATCCAGTTAAAGATTTCTCCAATAAATAAAAGAAATGAAATCAAACCAACTACACATGTACAATTCTCTTTTACCAAATTCATAAAATGTCTCATAACAATCACCTTTTCCTTTCATTAACAGTTTTCAATCATGATCTGTTAATAGGATATCATTGTACTATGACAGACTTTGGCAAAATTAAAAAAATTAATACGAAGAATTTACAATTGGACACCCAACTTTGATATAAGTAATATCTTCAGCTTCAGAATAGGAAAATACAATCTGAATATTGATTTTCTCCCCATCTATCTCATAATAATTATCATCCTGCTTTGTATATCCATATACAGCATCATAATCCTCATCATCCATGAGAGTTACCTGCTTTGCCGAAAATTTTGAAAAAATCTCATCAATAAGTAATTGCTTTTCCGTTTTATCCTTACTTATATCCCCTTTCTTTTGGATTGTGTATTCCATATTTACGTTATAACTCATATCCATATCATTATATACTTTACAAAGCTTATGATATAATGCATTTCCCTGTATAACATCTGCTTCCGTAGTTATATCAACCCATATATATTGCTCAGGAGTTTCGCCCCCCTCTCTGATTGTAACAAACTGAATCATTGTTTTGGCATATTTTCCATCTTTGTGTAAGCATGTCGCAGTATAATTATCCCCCTCTTTTCCTGACAATGTATAGCCATCTTCTATTCCCATACTATGTGCAAATTTTTTCAAAGTATCAACCTTGGCCTCCTCCTTTACTTCCATTGTCCCAAGATACCCAAAACCTTTTAGTTTTTCTGCCGGTGTATCCTGAGACTGAATGGAAAATGCTGTAATCACATTCTCTTTTTTGTCATTATTTGCAGAGGGAAATACTGCATTTTGTCGAAGTGACAACTGATCCATATGATTAATACACAGTTGGATTGCCACAATTCCCCATACCAGTATTAAAAAACTAATTTTAACTTTTTTAGTCATAAAAAATGCCCCCAATCCTTTTTTATAGGATTGACGGCATTTGGTTTTTATATTCATTTATTCCCAATTAATGATAAGTTGGTGCACTTACATCATTTTGCTGTGGTTCAACAGGTGCCACAGGCGCTACAGGTGTTTCCGGCTTTACAGGTGCCACAAGTGCCACAGGTGTTTCCGGCTTTACAGGTGCTACCGGCACTACAGGTGCTACAGTCCGAATCTGTGGTTCAACCCTTTGTACCACTACTTTTGCAGGTTCCTCTTTTACCTTCTGCATTTTTTTGTATACCACACAGGTATTGCACAACATATCGTGAAATCCCTGATGGTCCTTTGTAATAATAGTAGCAAAATATCCTATACATAACAGGGAAGATAAGAATCGCCCAATTGTCTCCCTATATAAAATATTAATAAAACTCCAGCTTCCGTCTTTTGTTACAACTTCTAAACGAAACATCATTTTACCAATGGTTGTATGGGCAAAATAAGTTAACAATACAAAATATGCTGCAACACCTACATATGCGATTACATCAACAATTGTATAATGAAACAAAAAATTAGCACTTAAAAAATCAATACTTCCCGCTGCAATACTAAGAGGAAACTTTACAATAGAAACTGCTAATGCTGCAATCATGCTATCAATGGCATATGCAAATAATCGAACGAAAAAACCGGCACTTACTTTATTCTCCATAGACATCGACATAGTACATTGGCACCCCGCTTCCTAATTCGTTCATCAAATCTACAAGTACCTCAGCCTCAGATTTCTCCTTTGTTTCCTGAAGCTGACCAAACAGTGCCGAAAAATAACTTCCCGTATCCTGTTCCGGCTCATAAAAATAATCAACACCGCTTTCATCCATTACATACTGATCAAATTCTTCAGAACTCTTTATTCCATCAATCAGACCATTATCCAATGCCTGATTTGCTGTATATATACGTCCGTCCGCTAATTTCTTAACTTCATCAACAGACATGTCACGGCCCGTTGCAACAATATCCACAAATTGATTATAAGCTTCATCAACAACACTTTGATAAATAGCAAGCTGCTCAGCCGTCATCTCCTTACCGGAGCTTCCCATATCTTTATTCTCAGCTGATACAATATTAACCTCCTTAATGCCCAGTTTCTCATATAATCCTGACATATCATAAGTTGAAATAATAACACCAATGGAACCGGTTGTTGTATTACGGTTTGCATATTGTTCATCCGCTGCAGATGCAATATACACCCCACCGGAACAACAATAATTTTCCATATAGGCCCATATAGGACGATTTGTTTCTTCTTTATATTCCATTAATTTTAAATACAATTCATCCGCTTCATATACAGTTCCACCGGGAGTATTCATACGTAAAATGATTCCCTTATTACAATCATTGTCAATTAATTCATCTACATATTCCATTAACATATCATGATCATACCCTACCGTTCCACCATAGCCGGATGCATCACTGGATGCCTGGATAGTTCCTTCGACAGGAACAACAGCTATAAAATCCTCATCATATGGCATATCCATCAACGCCATATCTTCAGTATCTCCATATAATTCAGAAAAAAAGCTGTCAAATCCAGAGACCTCTGTTTCCTTCGTAAATACACTTGAAACAGTATTGGTTATAACACTTAATATACCGGTTACAACAAAAATAACTGCGGCCACAATCAGCCATGTGGTTTGTTTCTTATTCATATTCTCTCTCCTTCTTCCTATGTAATAATATAAAGAAGTATAATCTGCCACCTTAGGAAGACTATACTTCTTACTTTCAATTATAATGGTATGTTTCCGTGCTTTTTATATGGTCTTTCAACTTCTTTTGTTTCAAGCATGTCTAAAGCTGCCATAATTTTAATTTTTGTCTCGTCAGGACGGATAACCTCATCTACGAAACCACGTTTTGCTGCAATATATGGATTAAGGAATTTGGTTTCATATTCTTCGATTAACTCTGCACGTTTTGCTTCCGGATCCTCGGCTGCCGCAATTTGCTTTCTACCAATAATGTTGATGGCACCTTCTCCACCCATAACTGCAATCTCAGCAATTGGCCATGCATATACAATATCAGCACCCATGTGTTTAGAATTCATTGCAATATAAGCTCCGCCATATGCCTTACGCATAAGCAATGTAATCTTTGGAACCGTTGCTTCAGAATAAGCATATAATATCTTGGCACCATGACGAATAATTCCGTTATGCTCCTGTTCTGAACCCGGCAAAAATGCAGGCACGTCAACCAATGACACAATTGGAATATTAAAACAATCACAAAAACGAATAAATCTTGCCATCTTATCTGATGCATCAATATCCAAAGAACCACCTTTGCAATTTGCCTGATTACATACAAATCCAACGGTCTTGCCTTCCATACGGCCAAAACCAACCACCGCATTCATAGCCCAGTTCTTTTGTACCTCAAAAAAGCTGTCTTTATCAATCATGGCATTGATTACATCATGTACATCATAGGATTTCTTCTTGTTATCCGGAACAATGGTAGTTAATTCACTACAATTATCCACAGATCTGCCTGATTTTACAGGAAGTGCATCCATATTATTCTGTGGAAGATATGATAATAATTCACGAACACCACCTAAACAGTTTCTTTCACTCTTATATAAGAAATGTGCAACTCCGGATTTAGCCGCATGTGCCATAGCTCCACCCAGATCCTCTGCTGATAATTCCTCACCAATTACTGTCTTTACAACCTGAGGTCCCGTAATAAACATTTTACTAATCTCATCTACCACGAATATAAAATCACATATTGCAGGTGAATAACAGGCTCCACCTGAACATGGTCCTAAAATTACTGCAATCTGAGGTATTACTCCGGATGCAATTGTATTTCTTTCAAAAATACCGGAATATCCGCTTAATGAATCAATACCTTCTTCAATTCTTGCTCCTCCACTGTCATTAATATTTACAAGAGGACATCTCATTCGCAGAGCCATCTCCTGAATTTGAATAATTTTACGGGAATGGTATTCTCCAAGGCTTCCTCCAATCACGGTAAAATCCTCTGAGGATGCAAATACAGTTCTTCCGTTAATCTTACCATAACCTGTAACAACACCATCTCCCGGAATTCTCTTCTTATCCAGTCCAAAATCATCGATTCTGGATTCCACAAAATTATCAACTTCTACAAAAGTTCCTTCATCAAATAAAATCTCCAGACGCTCTCTGGCCGTTAATTTTCCTTTTTCATGCTGTTTTTCAATAGCGGCCTCTCCGCCACCAACTTCCGCCTTGCTGCGACGTTCTTCTAATTCTTCAATTGCTTCATCCCAACTCATTTAATAACCTCCTAATATAATAGTTGATATCCTTTTATAAAGGAATTATTTTTAACGGATCTTTGCCAGATATTATACACTTCTAACAAAAATGAGTATTATTTAACTATACAACATTTGGAAAACAGTTGCAAACTCTTTATATAATTAATTATTATAGCATAGCTGCAAAAAAAGGAAAATAAAAATCATATTAGTGAATTATATATCCGAAACCGTTTTACACAATTTTTCAAAAACATATCATCAATGAAACAAATTTCTGTTTTCTCCAAAAAAACATGACTATCAATCACTATCTTTGGATTTTTCTCAATAATCATTTCGTTCATTGGAACACATAACAACTTACTTAATTCATAAAAATTCTCAAGACTTGGCATTGTCCTACCCGAAAACCAATTATAAACGGATTGAAAAGCTCCAATATTCAATTGCTTCTGTATTTGAGAAATAGTAACAGATTGACTTTTACATAATTTTCTTAAATGTTCTCCTGTGGCTTTTGTATCTATCATACACCTTCTCCTACTGTTTTTCTCGTAATAATTTACGCAACTCAGCTATCTCTGCTTCTTTTTTCTTTAATTCTGCATCCTTATCCTTCAGTTCTGCATCCTTATCCTTCAGTTCTGCATCCTTGTCCTTTAATTCTGCATCCTTGTCCTTTAATTCTGCATCCTTGTCCTTTAATTCTGCATCCTTGTCCTTTAATTCTAATTCCTTATTTTTTAATGTCTCATTCATCCTTTTTAGTTCAAGTGCACGCTCCTTAACAACCGCACCCCATTTTTCTTCCTGCTCTTTTATTATCAAATCAATATCTGTCATGTAGGATTCATCTGTCATAGCATCCATCTCCTCTAACTCTTCATACTGATTGTAATATATCTGATTATACATAACCTTTGTAAATGATATAAGGGATGTGGCATCTGAATACGATATATTACCCATCTCATAATTGTTCTGAATACTTCCGATTATATCATTACACAATAATTCTTTCAATGCCGCAATATTTTCTTTAGAACGGGACTCTTTTAGTAATTTGCGTAGTTTTAATAACAGGAACGGAATTAAAATAACCATTCCTTTTTGATTCAATTCCTCTGTTGACATTTGCATGAATTGCAATGTTCCCACATGATAATCAAATGTTCCCTGTGTTCCAAAATCTAATTCTAATGTAAATTCTTCCGGAACTGTATTTTCAGAATATAAATAAATAATTTTAGGTTCCGGAAATGGCAAAATCATTCTGTCATTCTTAACAATACGAGTACGACTGGCATGGGCATATCCATAATCAAACATACGAAATACAATTTCATTATCTTCCGTTACCTGTGCTTCTATATGATAGCTATACTGATGATTAATGGTTATGATTGTATCTGCTAAAATTCGCTTTAATTCCTTATCTTCAAACTCTGTCCAATTATATGTTATGATACTGTCTAGCGGATAATCGGTCTCAAATAATCCATTTACAAAACGAATAACCGCCTTTGATGATAGAGTTAATACTTTTTTAAATGTCTTATCAAAAATCTGGTTAATTTCTCGCATATATTATCCTCCTTAGTTCTAATGTAATAAATACATTTTAGAATAGAAGCATTGTCTTGTCATTCAGTTCGTAGCTGAATATTATGTTCCAAAAACCAGTTGCCTTACAATCAAATCAGGATGTATTAAGCTTATTACAATAGAGTGCTCATTTATAATAGAGCGCTCTATTATTTTATTCATATTTTCTTATTTTTCATATTTCATTTGATTACAATATGTTTTTTGTATGTTACAATGTAAGAAGAATAATCGAGGTATTTAAGTAGGAGGAATCTATGGAGAAATTAATTAGTATTATCATCCCATGCTATAACGTGGAACAATATATTGACCGATGCTTTAACAGTCTCAAAAACCAAACCTTAGGCTTTGACAAAATGGAGCTTATTTTTGTAAATGATGCCTCTACGGATAATACCTTAGATAAGCTTACAAAATTAGAAGAGGAATATCCGGATAATATCATTGTAATCAATTTTGAGGAAAACAGACGTCAGGGTACCGCCCGTAATGTGGCACTTGAATATGCCTCTGCTCCTTATATCGGTTATGTAGATTCCGATGACTGGGTAGATATTCATATGTTTCAAAAAATGACGGATGCCATCATAAAATATGACTGTGATTTTGTGGAATGTCGATGGGACCTTGCCAAAAATGAGCGACAGGCAAGCTCTGTAAAAAAACTTGGCAAACCCGGATATTATGATTTAACGGACACAAAAACAAAGGCAGACTTTATCGGTACCCAGATAGGACTGACGGCTCTATGGAACAAAGTATTTAAAAAATCTTTTTTAGTAGATAATGACATCTTTTGTCCGGAACAAATCCGGTATGAAGATATTTTCTTTTGTTATCTTGTATTTATGTACGCAAACTCTTATTACCGTATGGATGATGAATTATATCATTATTTTGTGAATCCGGAAGGGACAGTACAGAGAAAAAGTCAGGAATATCAGTTTGATAAAATGGATATAGCCGTTGGTTTCTTATTAGAATGTAAAAACCGGGGACTTTATAAGGAGAATCCAACAACGGAAAAGGAAATAGCCGACAATGCAGCCATTGAATGGATGTTTCTGGAAAAATACTATGTATATATGCTATGGGAAGTATTTCACGAATTTCCGGAGCGCTCCTATGCCTGCTTTTTGCAAATGCAGGAAACAGTTAAAGAATTGTGTCCTAATTATACGAACAATCCTTATCGGAACTGGGAAAGTAACCAGTTTGATAATGTCATGCTAAAATTGTTAGACTATCCTTTGGATGAAAAAACCTTCTTAGGATTAAAGGATGACATGATGAAGAAGATGGGAAATCCTAATCCTGTAAAATCCCAAATCAAAGAAACAAATAAAGCCACAGAAAAGGCCGGTACAATGCAAGAAAAACAAAACATTACTAAGTCTCCCCACATATTATTTTGCAAATGGACCAGTATTTGTGAAGATGGAATTGATAATGGATTCAAACAATTAGGATATCATGTTGATTATATTACACAGCTTTTTGAAAGTGTTGATTATGACCGGAAATATTTAAAAACACTATCCGCTAAGCTCGATAAGACAAAGTATGACTATGTATTCACTGTAAACTTTATTCCTATTGTTTCAAGAGTATGTAATGTATATAAGATACCCTATGTTTGCTGGACTGTAGATAATCCATGCTTCCAATTGTATTCTGAAACCATTCAGAATCCATGTAATCGAATTTTTATGTTTGACCAAAGTCAATATTTGAAGTTCCAGCATCTAAATCCGGAAAGAATATTCTATATGCCCCTTGCCTGTGACTATGAAGCATGGAATAGCTTTACACTTACGAATGAGGATCATATGGAATATGACTGTGATATTTCCTTTATTGGTTCAACCTACGAGGAAAAATGTAGATATAATGATATTGAAAATCTGCCAGAGTATATACAAGGCTATGTAGATGGTTTGATACAGGCACAGTTAAATATATATGGATACAATTTTATTGAAGATTCTTTAACCGATGATTTCTGCAAAGAATTTAAAGAATGCGCTGGATGGTACCCTTTGGGAGAAGATTATGTAGAAGATACAAAAGCAATTATTGCCGATACCTATATCGGATATAAGTGTACGGAACAGGAACGAATTCATACCCTTAAAAACATCTCCGAGCAATTTAATCTGGATTTGTATACCTTAAGTGACACCTCTCATTTTCCGAAAGCAAATTGCAGGGGTGGTGCCGACTCTGTTACCATGATGCCAAAGATATTTAAATGCAGCAAAATTAACCTTAATATGACAAACCGTCCAATCAAAACCGGTCTTCCACTACGTATCTTTGATATTTTAGGTGCCGGTGGATTTTTGCTTACCAACTATCAGGCTGAGCTTCCGGATATTTTTGAAATCGGAACAGATCTGGTAGCTTATGAAAGTCAGGAAGATATGCTTAATAAGATTGCTTACTATTTGGAACACGAAGACGAGCGAATTCAGATTGCCAAAAACGGACAGGAAAAGGTTCGAAAATATCATAGTTATAAGGTGAAGCTTGAAGAAATCACAAAGATTGTGCTTAATTAGTAGAAATTGCATGTATGATGCCGAAGGAGTTATCTATGGATAAATTAGTTAGCATTATTATTCCCTGCTATAATGTAGAACAATATGTTGAACGTTGTTTTAATAGTATAAAAACCCAAACTCTTGGTTTTGAAAAAATAGAATTAATATTTGTAAATGATGGTTCATCCGATAATACATTAGAAAAACTTTCGAAAATAGAAGAACAATATCCAGAAAATATTATTGTAATCAATTTTGAAGAAAATAGAGGTCAGGGTGCTGCTCGAAATTGTGCCCTTGAATATGCTTCTGCTCCTTATGTTGGCTTTGTGGATTCTGATGACTGGATTGAAGATACAATGTTTAAAAAGCTTATAGATACTATTGCAAAATACAATTGCGATTTTGTGGAATGCCGATGGAATTATGCTACAGATGAAGGATTTTTTCCTGTTACTTTTGAAGAAGTACCACCTGGATTTTATGATTTATCAAAATCAGATATTAAAAATGAAATTATCTCCATCCAATTAGGCTTTACTTCAATGTGTAACAAGGTATTTAAGAAGGATTTCATCATAGATAATGACATTTTCTGCCCAGAGGGTCTTCGTTATGAGGATATCTTCTTTTGTTATCTTGCCTTTCTCTATGCGGACTCCTATTATGCAATAGAGGATGTATTTTATCATTACTACAGCAACCCAAAGGGAACTGTGCAGCAGATCCATAACACCTACCAGCTTGATAAAATGGACATTGCCCTAGGTTTTATAGAAACCTGCAAAGAACGGGGATTAATGGAAAAACATAAAGATATTATTGAATGGATGTTTTTAGAAAAATATTATATCTACATGCTTTGGGAAATCTTTGAAGCATTTCCTCAGCATGCATATGAATGTTATCAACAAATGAAAATGGTTGTAAAAGAAATGGTTCCTGATTATCAAACGAATCCGTTTCGCTTTTTAAAAAGAAATCAACCGGATAATATCATATTAAAACTAATTGATATAGATTTAAGTGAACAAGATTTATTTGACATAAAAAACAAATTATTCTTAAAACTAAAACAATAGCCTGCAGACCTATTTTTCTAATAGGTCTGCATATTCTTTTTTCAACTTTTGTCTTTCCTGCTCATAATTTTTTAAATCGGAAAATCCATCATCATGTAATACCCACGGCTTATTGATATTTGGTACAACCACCTGATAACCTGCTCTTCTAAATTCGAAACTTTGAGATACATCATAAAAATCCCATTTATCAAATATATCCTCTCTCCATTTTATATCATACTGTGTAGCCATAAGTAATCCGTCTATTGCCTCGACCACTGCGTAGTCACCGGAGAAATCATCACATTTCCCAATTATGGTTCCACTTATATTGCTACTATATATCTTACCTACTCTTGGACCATACCACATAGTAACATTTTCCGGCATTTTCACCGAACCCACCATTCCTATCATTCCAATTTGAGGATTTTGAAACAAATCTAACATTTTATGTAAAAATAATTTTTCAACAATAAACACATCCTGATGCAGATATATTTTATATTTTGCATCCGATACCTGCATACCTTCATTATAACCCGCCGCCATACTTTTTGCTTCTTTAACACAAAGTACATCCAGTGTATATCCTTTTGGTACATCTAAATGACTAATATAATATAGTGCCTCTGACTCATACAATTCATCATTGCTGCACATTATAAAACATATTTTCTTTTCGTCCATATATTCTTCTTCCCTATAACATTATTAATTATTTAAAATATCTGCAACTACATTAACCATATAATTAACGTCAACAGACGCAATTAAGATCATGTTTTTTAACATTGTGCCGGACACTCTATTTTCGCATACATATCTTTTAAAAAGCTCGGGCGTATCAGAATCTTTTAAAAACTCCAATTCCCACAACAGAAATTTCATCTGATTTAAAACTTTAATCAAATCCTTAATACTATTTCCCTTATCATAAATTGTATACTGCTCACCATTTTTCTTTTCATCCAAATACACCTGATTTATGATAACCATATATCCAAATTGTGTATCTCTGCACAATTCCCTGGTGAGCTGGGATTCTTTTAATGTATCACATAACATTTTTCTAGATTGTTCAGAGGGTTCTCTTAATAAGAGATCAATTAATTGGAGTTTTTTCTGCAATAACACATCATATGTTTGATGCCATATGCATATCTCTTTTGCTAACTCCTGTGCATATATTTCTGTCCCCTCATCATTCCATTTTTCCATTTGATTTACCTTTCTAAATGTACTGTGCCAGCATAACCGGCTTTTTACTTCTAACAAATTCAGGAATTAATGGAGACGAATCCCCATAGTATCCATCACATTCAGATAACAATTCCCGAACACCCGACATATCCGGATTACAACACTTACACCATTCATAAGCTGTGTATTTTTCCACTAAACGGAGAATGTCATTTGCCCTATCTGGATTCAACTTCTTCCAATTCTCCATATCCCCCGGGAAAAAACAAATCTTTACATCCAGCTTCTCTTTTTCCTGTTCAAACAACTTAAACTTAGATTCAATTATTGAAATCAGGTCATCATTTCCCTCCAATAATTGATTCTCACCTATACAATATAAAATACATTTACGACTCTTTATTACATTATTATCTTCTGTCTTGTTTTCCTTACAAATTATTTTCTTTTCCCAATATTTCCTCGTATTTTCCCCTGCAAATTCTACCAATCTGTTAATATATTGCATTTTCAATTGCCTTGACGGAATAATTACCTGATCAGCATATATGATTGCCGGTGCCGTAACATAATATTTTAAATTATTTTGATCACAATAATCTTTTTCATTAAAATCATCTGAAACGAAGGACGGTATATAAATTAATTGACTTGTGTAATTCCTAATAAAGCCTGCATAATACTGAGATGGTATCGTTAAACATGGATTTTCACCATCATAAGGATCTTGTATTACAACAATATCAGGATGATGTAATTGTATGTTATATTCCGAATAAGATAAAACAGGCAAATCAGCAGGATATGTATTTCTTTCTATTTGTTCATTCCAGTCAGTAATCTTTGTTACAATTTTTCCGTATATATTTTTAAAAAAAACAGGCAATGGAATCACACTGACATCAGTATTTTCGTCACTTATCATCTCGGCATACATTGGTGCAAAAGCATTCCAATTATTACCACCGGTAGGCAAAAAAACAACCTCCTGTCTATTACATATTTTATCTAAATTCTCCTTTATCTGTTTATAAAGTAATTCTAATTTTTTCCCACTTATCTCTAGTGTTGTAATTGGAAAATCCTTGAAAATACCCTCATAAATTTCATATAAGCTATCACAATAATCAGATAAAACTCCAACAAATTCTACAACATAATCCTTTTCCTCTCCCTTTATACTTTCAACAAAAGATCCCAAATCCACAATCAACTGCTGGCATTCCGGCAACAAAGACAATACTTCCTGTAATTCTCTTTTCTTAATTAATTGAATAATTCTTTCATGATAATCTCCAATATTGCTTTCACATTCTTTTACAAGAGATTTCCAGTCATCACAAGTTGCGGTCACCAAAGATTTTGAGTAAATAGATTCATTTATTTTTTCCATATCTTCCGTATAAGAAAATTCCGGCAAGGTAAAATCAGCAACAGCCTGCAGATTTCTCCTCTGACCCTCAAAATATGGATAATCATGACCACCCCATACTTTATGAACCTCAAGATAATTACCATATCTGGCACTTAACACCTGATGATAACGTGCCGGCACCGGGATGGTCGTATTCTCAAATGGCACCCGGATGGTTTCTTCATAATATGTTTTTGGAAGTCCCTTACGTCCCTTTAAAATCCAAGGAAAAATCTGACCCAAGGTTTTGGATTCATCAGCGGAAACCCTGGCCATCTGTTGTTCCGCCAACTGATATAATTGAATTCCAAGTGTCCTCACGTTCTCCCTTCTATTGAAATTCATGTGATATTTTTCTTCAATTTGCTTTAGCTGCCAATCCTTAATTGAATCAACTTTTCCCAGTTTCACAATAGAATCCGCAACGGCAATAATGTATTTTACCTCATCACAACGTTCTTTTTCTTTTTGTTCATCCTCATATAAATAGTCCTGTATAAATATGTCCACAGTTGCTATATATGGGAAATTATGGTACTTCTCAAGATGAGACTCCTCAAAACAAATTTGATTGCGGTTAACAACTCTTGATAAAAAGAGCCAATGATCCTCTTTTCTTTCATAGTCATGTATTGCAAATTCAGAAGGCAATTCTTTATCAGCCACCTCGCGAAAACGGACATAATCCTCCCGCCTCATACATATATCCAAATCATCATCCCATGGCACATAACCTCCATGACGAATTGCACCTAACAATGTTCCCCAATCCGCATAGTATGTAATATCATATTTTTCACATATCCGATCTATTTCTGATAAAATTGTAAGACCGGCTGCCCATGCCTGCTTCACCGCCGTTGGAATATAAAATCCACATCTTACTTCATCCTTAAAATAGTCAACAGAAAAATCCCTCATCTATTTACTCCATTACCGCCATAATTTTCACATAATCCTCTGACTTATCTCTCATAATATGAAGACCCTCTTCCAATTCTTCCAGCTTATATATATGAGAAATCATTTTTTCCGGATCAAAACATTCGCAGTTTAATTTGTCCAATACATAGTTCCAATCATCTGATTTGTCATGATCAAAGGAAGAATTCCAGGTTCCCGTTACCTGTAACTGGTTTCTTAATATTTTCCAATAAATATTTTTATCTAATGTCATATCAGAATATGGATTACCAACCAGACAAACTCTTCCCGCCGGTGCAGCCAGATTAATGGCATCCGACATGGTTTCATTTTTACCAACACATTCAAAAAATACATCTGCACCAACACCAACTGTCTTTTCAAGAACCCACTCCGTTACATTACCGGTTTTACTGTCCATATAATTTTCTTCGGGAATTCCAAGTAATAGTGCCTGTTGTTTTTGAAAATCTTTATTTCCAATTACAAAAATATTTTTTGTAACAGCTTCCCCATCTCTATTCTGTCCCTCTGAATTCTCTAATTCGCTCTTAATAATCATTAGGAGCAATAAACCTATGGTTCCTAGTCCGCATATTACTATTTTGTCTCCCACTAAAGGATGAACACGACGCATAGCATGAGTTGCTACTGCCATGGGCTCTAACATGGCTGCCGACTTATAAGATACTTTATCCGGTAGCTCTACTAAATTCCACTCCGGTACAGCAACATACTCTGCAAATCCTCCATCACGACGGGAACCAAGATAACTGTAATTACGGCACATTTCATATTTTTTCATTTTACAGGCAACACATTCTTTACATGGAATCAGCGGAAAAATTCCAACCCGTTTGCCATTCCACTTCTCATCCACATCCTTACTGACTTCTACAACCTGCCCTGAATATTCGTGTCCCGGTATCAAAGGATGTCTATGGGCACCTGTTTCATATATACGGGGAATATCCGATCCACATATTCCTGCTGCCTTAACCTTTACAAGTACTTCTCCCGATTCTACACCGGGTTTGTCTACTTCTTCATATCTAATATCATCTACTCCGTGTAATACCCATGCTTTCATATATATCATCCTTTCCCTAATATCGATTCATATTATTAATTGCTATTACTTTTTCACAAGCTGACAGAAACGTTCTAAATCAGAAGGAGTTGTCACCTTGAAATTGATTTCTTCACCGGGAATCAATACCATATCAAATCCGGCATCATATGCCGGCTCCGTAGAACCATGAACTTCATTAAGTTCCTCTTTTGTCATCTCTGCATTTATCCTATAATATTTTTCCAAAGAGAACACTTCCGGTGCCTGTCCCGCTACTAATCGATTTCTATCAATCAGACTTTGGATTTTTCTTCCGGATGTATCTGCTAAGTACATGGTATCTTTTACAGGAAGTACCGGCATCAATCCATCATGACCAACCACTTCTCTAAGACAATTAGTAATCAATCCTTCTGACAACAACGGCCTTGCCGCATCATGTATTAATACATAAGCTTCTTCTCTTACTTGTTGTCGGATATCCTCCAGACCATTTAATATTGATTCCTGTCTGCTTTCCCCCGGATTGGAGAATCCCATAAATTTGTCCATAGAAATCCCATTATCTTTAAATTCCTTTTGAAGTGATTTCTGCCACAAGTTATCAGCCACAATCCAGACTCCATCAATTAGTGGATGCTCTACTATTGTTTTCATACAGTATGATATTATCATTTTATTATTTACTTTTATGTATTGTTTCGGAATATCTGCGCCAAGACGGGTTCCCGTCCCGCCAGATAGAATAAGTGCTATATTCATAAATCATATTACTCCATCTTCAGCTCAACATAACGAAAATGAGCCAACCCCATGGTTGACTATTTTCTAAGTTATTAACTCATTTATATATCCAATTCTCTAACTTCTTTCAAAATCTCAGCATATGGTTTTCCTTTACCAAACAGCAAAGTTGTTCCAAGAACAAAACCATCTACACCCTTTGGTGCAAACTCTTTAATCTTATCTGCACCACAGGCCCCATCCCAATGTACCTCGATTCCCATATCTTCTTTCATTTCAATTAAACGTTCTACCTTTTTTCCAACATATGGCAAATACATCTGTCCGGCATTTCCCGGATTTACTGACATAACAAGAACCTTCTTAACAATACGAAGCATTTCATACACGGTCTCAATACTTGTACCGGGATTAATGGCAATTCCCGGAATCATGCCGGCATCAATAACCTTCTGTAATGTAGTAGAAGGATGATATTCTGCTTCCGGATGAATATAAACTGTATCACCTTTACGAAGATTTCTTAAAAACAAATCAATATGGGTATTTGGATGCTCTACCATTAAATGTACGTCCAAAGGTTTCTTTGTTGCACCGGCAATATACTTCATATCATTTAATGACATGGCATAGTTTGGCACATAACGACCATCCATTATATCAATATGGAATGAATCAATTCCTGCAGCCTCTAAGTCTCTTACTTCTTTTTCCAAATTACCAAAATTGGCACACATCATTGACGCTGTTAATTCAAACTTCATTTGTAATCCCTCCACTTCAATACAGATTCTATCTATTATCTGTAAAACACAAAGATATTAACGCTTCTACTATATATCCTATATATCGGCTTATTTGTTAATTTCCCTTAGTAATGATAGTTACGCAATATCATGATATCCCTTTTCAATTAATTACTGAGGATATTCTTCTTTATCCCCTTTCATCCACACCAACAAATACATCATATATGCTTTGATATCGATATGCCTTTTTCTTAATATTACAATCCTTAACAATAATTCCCAAATCCAGTAACTGATTAATTACTTTGGATACTGTACTTTCAGAAACACCTGACAATTCTTGCACCTC
Source organism: Lachnospiraceae bacterium (assembly GCA_051880415.1). Taxonomy (GTDB): domain Bacteria; phylum Bacillota; class Clostridia; order Lachnospirales; family Lachnospiraceae; genus CAG-590. The sequence goes on from JBJENX010000152.1 coordinate 37,666, forward strand.
TTTCTTGGTAAATACAATCTGTTTCATAAGCACCGGCATAATACGAAATACTGCATTTCCCTTTATCTGTTCAATCGTTTTCATGTCTGTTCTATAAATACGCTTAACACAATTCAGCTTATATATAAAGCTACTACATTGATCAAGAACAGCCTGCAGGAAAAATTTGATATATCCGCTATAATTTCCTTTTCTACTCTCCATTAAATATCTTTGATAAGAAGGCTTATATACCTCTAAAACCTCTGACATAAATAATATTGGTTCCTCTTCATCTAATAACGCCATTTGAATTGGAATAAGAGCTCTCCCAAGCCTACCATTTCCGTCTTTATATGCATGTATCGTTTCAAACTGAGCATGAGACAATGCAACATTCACTAACAACGGATCAATAAAGGCATCATTCATATATTCATACAAATTAATCAATAATTCCGGAACATGCTCCGGCTTTGGCGGAATAAATATTGCCCCCTCAATACCTACACCTCGTGGTCCAATCCAATTTTGCGTCGTTCTTACTTCTCCAGGATTCTTGGAAGCTCCTCTTACACTATCTAATATTAACCTATGCATTTCATTAACTAAGGAAAAATTAATTATCTCCCCTTTTTTTATTTCTTTATATGCATACTCAATTGTATTCTTAAGATTTTGTATTTCTCTACTTTCATCTGACTTATCCATATACTTCAAATAATATATGTCATCCTGAGAAATTTGTGTTCCCTCAATCTGTGTGGATTTGTAGCTTTCTGCTAATAATACAGAATCCAAAAAGAATCGAGCATCAAATTCCAGCGTTTTTAATAATGCTTTATACTCACCATATTTAACATTCGCATCTGCTAATAATCTTAACAACTCTTTATCTAACTTATATTCAATTGGATATTTTGCCGCACTATATGGCTTCATTTCAAAAACACCCTCTTTTTTATTAATTATTATTAATTATACGTCATATTTTCCAAAAAAACCATCGTTTTTTGAAAAAACAATGGTTTTTTGGTAAGCGCCTAATTTTAGGGTGGATTCCCTACAACCACTAGATTATCTATAATGA
>JBJENX010000153.1:0-1658 GCA_051880415.1 Lachnospiraceae bacterium
TTTTTTCTATGATGTGGATAACTTTCCTCATATAAGGAGAGAAAAAACGGTCATTATTCAGAATGGTTTCTGAATTGACATAAATCATCAGATGTAGGGCGTACTTTAATAAGCCCATAAATGAACTATGACAATTTAATACTTTTTCAGGCAATTAAAGGTTTCAAACTTCGGATGTATTGTGGACAATTCATGCTGTGGGCGACAATGACGGTAAGCTGGCTTGCAATCCCTGCAAGAAAAACATCCGCTTTTGTGGTGGTGTGGTTTCTGGATTTCCTTCCGGCAACACACATGTTGATTTTTAGATGGTCGATGGCACGTTCCACAATGGTTCTGATTTTGTAAAGGGAATCCCATTCTTCGGAATCTCTTTGAATTCCGGGAAACATGCGAAAATCCAGATTTTCGTATGTATAAGTGGTGCGTCCTTTAGTGGCGGTAGAACAAGGATTTTTACAGTCGCAGACATATTTCCCCTTTACCATGTGAACTTTGGGACAAATCCATTTGACACGATCAGCACGTCCATTTTCATGGGTGACACCACAATACTTCATGGCAAGAGAAGGGTCACCCGGGCAGGTTGGATAGCCGTATTCGTTATATCCGACTTTTTTGAGATTGCTTTCATTTCTAGGGTTGTAAGGAATCAGAGCCTTGGAAAAATGAAAGTCATTCAACAGCATCCCATAGGTTTCGATGGTATCAAAAGAAGAATCGCCCAGAAAAGTATCCGGATGGAAGTCCGGGTGCAGGAAAAAGAAATCGGAAAGCACAGGTTTCAGGGAAGTTGCATCCCCGATGGACTTATCTTCATCGGGAGAATCAGATTTCTTTTCTACCGTCATTTCCGGATGAGCTGCTTTAAAGTCATCATCCAGAAAAGAGATATGCCGGATGATACCCAGACCATTGGTAAGGATGGCAAATTTATCGGCATAACAGAAATGTCCGTTGATGTATTGTTGCTTTGCGTCGGGACAGGATGCCGCCTGTGAAGGCATAAGACCGTAAGCCATCTTATAAGGGTCAACATCAGGGTTATCTTTGTAATAAGCTTTCAGTTTTCGGATCAGTGCATTGAGGGTTTTGGGATTGTTTTCCGAAACATAGAGCTCGATGCCGGAAGTATCAAAGGTAAGAATCTGAGCCAGTGAAGAATCAATCTGCTGACAGATGGGTTCGGTATAATCAACCATCTGCTGAAACATGAGTTCAATGTGGTCAGCAAAGCCCAGTTTAAAGCGTGTAAACAAAGGTGGATCAGGGACTTTGGAAAAACCGCAGAAATCCCGAAGTTCTTTGCAAAGATTCAATAATAGTATCAGCAGGGAATCCGTGGGGATAGGAAAGATTTTTTGCAGGATAAGGGCAGAAAGGAAACCGGTAAGCGGATAATCTCTTTTGCGACCAAGATGCTGATAAAAAGCGTTATAAAAAGTTTGTGGAATAAAAAGAGAAATATCAAAATGCTGCTCCAGAAGTTGAAAAAAGGAAGGAACATCATCCACAAACATGTCCTTGCAGTCTGAAAAAGTATCTTTAAGTGAAAGCTGATGATAATTATTAGCCATAAATTTTTTCTCCTCTCGTGTGTGGGATGTTTGTGTGGTTACTTATATTTTACCATGAGTGGAGAGAAAATTTATATATAA
>JBJENX010000154.1:0-1657 GCA_051880415.1 Lachnospiraceae bacterium
CCTGAATTATTCACGGCTCAGTATCTGAACCAATAAATGTACCGTGAATCAAAAAATCTGATCCTTGCCGTAACAATTTCTCTTAAATCACCTGCAAAAGGGTATAAAATCCCTATGGAAGATTTCAGAGCAGTTATTGAGCTGTCAAGGTTCGTTAATAGTTGCTATTCCAGCTGTACATTCAGACTGCCTATATTCGAGAGAGTCTCATAAAACTCATTTTTGTATGGACAGCTGCTACACAGTTTGAATGTTATATATCTTGCTGAATGAACTACTTTTGCAGCAATCTTCAGCAGTTTTAAACGGACGGTATCGATACGCTGTTTACGCATATTTGCCGATAACGCCAATCGTCTAAACCAATTAAATATGTTATAAGCAAGTGCATGTACCTGTAGTCTGTTGGCATTTACAATTCTTGTATGACTGCTTACAGAAGCAAAATCAAAACCGGACTTACTCTCTTTGATGAAGTTTTCCATCAGACCTCTTTTGCAGTAAAACCTGATGAGATACTCTGGTGAGGAAGCCATGTTGGTCACAATGAATGTGTACATATACACCATTTGTCCTTCCGGTTTCTCTACCTTGCAGACCACGCGTCTTTCGTATGGCCAAGAACCCGCCTGATACATGAATTCACCATATACTACAGCATAATCAACCTTGTTATTCTTGGTGATTTCGTCAAGCTCATCTACAAGATGTGATGCCTTTGAACGGAGAACTCCATTCTCTTTAAGACGAATCACGTAGCTTGTGCCATTTTCTTCGCACTGTTTATAAAGTTCAGGAGTTGCAAAGCCGCTGTCTCCACGAAGCAATAGCTTAATTGCTGGGTATTCCTCAAGGTATTCATCAAGGATTGGCTGAAGAAAGTCAACTATCCCGGTACATGAATATTTCGTTCCATCTCGAAGCTGTATTTTAATCAAATCCCCAGTGATTCCATCATAGCAAAGAAGTGGATGATATCCATTGCTCTGATAATGGAAGTTAAAGGCTCTGCCTTCCTGTCTGCCATATGCATCAAGAAGCGTTGAATCGAGATCCAGGATAATCGCTTCCGGCATTTGAATACAGTAGATTTTCTTTCTAAGGATTCTGCCTATTGTAAGAAACTGATTCAAAGTATCTTCATCCATACGGTTGAAGAATCTTGATACGGTTGGCTGTGATGCTAATGCATCCTTCTCAAGCATTGCTCTAAATACCGGATCATTGATAAGTTCATCTGAAGCATCATCTTCAAAGTAACCTGCAATGATCATATATATCATCTGAAGAAGGTTTTCCTTATCAGTATGATGCCTAAATAGCGCAGAATCGTTGGTTTTAAATGCATGACTGAAAAGTCTGTCAATGCCAAGTTTGCTTACGAATTCCTTGATCAGAAGTAAGCCTGCGTCGGAGGATAAATCGCCTCCATCGAAATTAATTTTAATTTGTCTATTGCTTTCAAGTGATAAAGTGTTTACAATACTCATAAAGGGCTCCTTTGTTGGTTTTTATTGAGTTATGAACACCTTAATTTTACCACATTTGGCAGCTCTTTTTTCATTCACTTGAAAGGTGAAAAGCAATATTCAGTTAAAATATAGAAACTATGTGGTTTTTAGCCACTTTCACGGCTCTGCCGTGAATAATCTAGGTT
>JBJENX010000155.1:0-38446 GCA_051880415.1 Lachnospiraceae bacterium
AGTTCGGAAAGATTAAATTCCATCCAAAAGTGGAATTTCGGATTACAAACAACAAGATTGAGTAAATATAACAGGAATATTTGACAAACAGCTAAATGGGTGTTATTATTGTGATACGTCAAAACGAATTAATGTGTAAGATATGTTTATCAGGAGGTGAAGTAATGCTATCTAATATAATGTATAAGTTTTCCGTTTTTGGAGATTTTACGCAGTTAAAGTATACACCGGAGAATATTAAGAATATGTTGGATATTAAGTCGGAGAAGGTACTTCTTCCTAATGTGATTTCCCAGGTAGGAGTGTCAGGTTCTGTTGAACAGAGGATACAGTTAGTTTCTGTTGATCATACGGTTACCCTTTCTGTGTTGCAGGAACGTATAGATGTGGAAATATATTCTGACAAACAGGAAGGTTTTAATGATGAAGATGTTAAGAAAACCATGGATGAACTTCGGAGTATAATGGGGCAGATTTATAATGTATTTTCAGATGATATTCCAATGGCAACCAGAATCGCAATGATAACCAGTTATGTGTATTTTGATATTTCAGATGAAGAGAAAATAAGATTTCGAAACCGTTTTGTAAATGATATAGGATTTTATAAAGATACAATGACGGATGAATTTTTCATAGACCTTGTGGGCAATGTTACTTATAATATGAATAACAGGGATGAGATGGTAAATGCAATAACTATGATTAAGCGTCTGTTCCCATCGGCTGGAATCGGGGTAGACGGTCCTGTTGATGGATATCAAGTAGACTTTGATATTAATACGGTTCCTAAGAATAAACAGAATCGATTTGCTCCGGACGTATATGAAGAATTTTTTAAGCAGTTTGAAGATACCGTAAGCAGGTTGAGAGTTGATATATTAGATGGGTGTGAGTAGATATGAATAATGGCTGGTGTGTGCGACAAGAGAATAATCAAAGAACATTTATTGTTCCTTTTCCTATTCAACGGGGACTAATGGAGAATGATTTGGAACCAGGATATTATGGAGAAGAATATAAGTTTTTTTCACAATTCTTGGAAAACAATTCATATTATTTGCAGGTATATTTCCAAAGTACTTTTGCAAATGCCTGCAGACATAATCAAAAACGTTTGTTATGGAATTTGCTTGTATTGTTGTCTCAGTTTTCATATGAGTATTTGAATCCATGGGGACAGTACATTGCACTGTCGGCAACAAGGAATCCCAATAGGGATATCCAGGAAATGGGAATCCGGTGCTTTGAGAATTGGGAAGATGCGGATGCTCTTGAATTGTTACATTCTTGTAGATTTGAGGAACATTGGCTGCAGGAATATGCAGATGAAGTATATGAGGAGAATATAGATGTATTACGTAAGAAAAATCAGTCGGGGCAAATGGCCGGAGGAGAACATAATCAATCAAGCTGGGTTGGAAGATGTAGAAGCGGATACATTGACAATAGATTTGAAAACAGATCACAACACGTTGTCGGTGTGGCAAGTTGATGATGATACAGAGTTGGATGATATTTTTGTGGCACTTGGTTCCAATATGGATAATATCTCTACGATTTTTATTGTTAAACTGGATCAGAAGGACCTTCTTAGCAGAGGAATTGTATTAGATGATCAGGAAGGTAATGTGCCTGTTTTAGGTATAAATGATAAACATCATAATATCGTAAATCTCAATTATGTAAATATGGCGGAGATTATAGATACAATTCTAATTGGTCTTAAGGAAGAGGAGTGGTCAAAAAGAACCAAATCAAATATGAAAAAATTATTATGCAAAGCATATTTGGAAGGAAAGTTAGATATTGATAATATGTCAGCTTCATTAGTTAAGGAGATTGAAAAGGCACTTGAGGGGTATATGAATGATAATAAGTGAACGTATATTTGAATTATTAAAACAAAGGAATATGACCCAGAAGGAGTTTTCCATGCGTACCGGAATTGCGCAGGGTGCTATCAGTGACTGGAAGAGAAAGAAAACCAATCCTTCTGCAGACAACATTATGATTATATGTCAGGTACTTGAAGTGTCACCGGGTGAGTTATTATCAGGAACAGATACAACAAGTAAGAGAAGTAAAGGGCAGGATTATTATGTTGTTGACAAGGACACGGATTTGGGACATTTGATTGAATCTGTCCAGCATCTGGATAAAGATAGTATGAACCGGTTGTTGTCCTATGTGGCCGGAACTTTAGAGAATACATGAAAGAGAGGTATTGAGAATGACACAAGAAGAGAGAATGGAATTTAAAGAAATAATAGAAGAAGCCCTTAGTGGAGCTAACTTCGCAACGAAAGATGATATGAAGAACTTTGCAACGAAAGATGATATGAAGAACTTTGCAACGAAAGACGATTTGAAGAACTTTGCAACGAAAGACGATTTGAAGAATTTCGCAACGAAAGACGATTTGAAGAATTTCGCAACGAAAGATGATTTGAAGAATTTCGCAACGAAAGATGATATTGCACGTTTGGATAATCGTATTGATGGTATTGAGAAGTATATGCATGACAAATTCTTGTTGATGGAGAATGATATGATGCCAAAGATTGATGCAATGTATGAAGCTTTAACAACTCGTGTCAGTCATGAGGAATGTGATAAACGTATGAAAGGAATTGAGGAAAAAACTGATGCAATTGATCCAATCATGTTAACGGTAGAGAATCATAGTGCAAAAATATTTGAACATGAGGAACGATTGGAAAAACTGGAAGCTCTTGCATTTTGAAGTTATATATGATAGTATCTTATGTAAACTAGATGATGGAAGGAAAATCATGTGGTTGTACATACAGAGAGGAGATATCAATGAAGAAAAAAATATTTTCGATATTATTATGCAGTGTCATGGTGTGCTCTTTGATGGTTGGTTGTGGAAAGAAAGAGGAACCGGCTACAGAAGCAACAACAGAGGCAACTACTGAGGAGGCGTCAACAGAATATAAGCCGGAAGGTATGGAGAGAAGTTACCTGACAGGTGAATGGATAGATGAGGAATTGGCGAAGCAAAGACCTGTTGCATTTATGATTGAGAATACATCGGCATCAGTTCCTTCTCATAATTCAAGTAAGGCAGATGTATATTATGAGGCACCTGAAGAGGGTGGAATCACCAGAATTATGGCGTTATATACGGACTATTCCGGAATGGATACCATTGGTAATATTCGTAGTACCAGACCGTACTTTGCATATACGGCTATTGCATTTGATTCAATTCTTGCCCATTGTGGTGGTTCTATTGAGACATATCAGTGGATTCTGGATCAGGGATTGGTTGACAACCTGGATGAGAGATTGGGCGCACTTGGTTATTTCCGTTCTAATGATAAGAGTGCCCCTCACAATTTGTTTACATCTTCTGATGGTGTTGCTGAGTCTATTAAAGATAAGGGATATAGCACAGAGTATGCCGAAACCTATGAGGGATACTTAAACTTTAACACAGACGATGAGAATGAGATAACATTAGAGGATGGACAGGATGCTGCTGTCATTAAGGTGTATCAGCCGGATTGTAAACCATGGTTTGTGTACAACGAAGAGGATGGCTTATATTACCGTTATGAATTTGGAAAAGAACAGATGGATTGTGAGACGGATACGCAGTTAGCTGTTAAAAATGTAATTATTCAGGAGTGTTCTGTTGAGGCATATTATGATGAACAGAATCATGACCGTGTAGATGTTGGTATAACCGGAGAAGGTGAAGGTATATATCTGACAAATGGTAAAGCAATTCATATAACATGGAAATGTAACGGTTATGGAAAGGTGACAAAATATTATGACCTTGAAGGCAATGAGATTGAGTTGAATCAGGGAAAGACATGGATTAACATTGTAGATAAAAATCATAGTTCTGATAACGTGATTTATGGAACTTATGATGATTTTGAATCTGCTAAGTAGTTATATGAGAGATATATAATTGATTACAAACTCTTTGGAAATGTAAGATTTTTCCAAAGAGTTTTTTTTGATAATGTTGCAAAAATGTTGCAAAAATGTTAAGATGTAGCAGTGATTAAGAAGTTTACATAAGAAAGAGGAGAAGAACATGAAGAACATGAAGAGAATGTTGGCCGGTCTTTTATGTGGTTGTATGTTGCTAAACATGAATGGCATAACAGCTTTTGCAACAGTCCTCAATGATGAATCACAACCTACGGAAGAGATTATTATTGAAGAACAGACAACAGAGATTGAGACAACAGAAACGGAAGAACATTTAGGTGAAGCTTCCTTGACTGAAGAATCAACAGAACTGATTGAAGAGGAAGTAGTGGATGACACAGAAGTAATTCTGGAAGAGACGGAGCAGGCTGTTCCTTTGTTAAATTATGTTGTTGTTGGTAAGGATTACATAACCACAGGAGAATCCCAGTATATTATGGTTGATATGGGAACTGCTGATACGGTGGTTTCGGATGCCCTTCTTACATATGTGAATGAAACCACAGGTGCAATATATACACAGCAGGTGTCTACAGTAGAGGGAACTTTATTAACATTTTGCATGAGCTTTGACAGTCAGGAGCAAAATGGTGCGTATAAGTTAAGTTGTATTGATTACGTAGTAGAGGATATAGAATATAACCTTGACTTGGCAGCTGTTGGAGTAGATGCCAGATTTGGTGTGAATGTGCAGGTGCAATTATCAGAACCGGATGTTTATATGACAGATCAGGAATTGCCGGATGACAGTGAAGAAGGAGCAGGTGTAATTATTACAACACCGGATGGTAATGAGATATCTGCCAAGGATATAGGACAGGCAATATCTGAGGTTGGACCTCAATTAACAAGAAAAACCTCCGATGGTAAGGTTGTTGTTGTATTAGATCCCGGACACGGTGGCTCAGATAGCGGAGCTGTTGCAAACGGTATTTATGAGAAGAATGCCAATTTATCTATTGCATTATATTGCAAAGCTGCTTTGGAGCAGTATGCAGGTGTAGTTGTTTATATGACCAGAACTACAGATGTATATGTTGGATTAACAGATAGAACCGATTATGCTGCTTCTGTTGGGGCAGATGTATTTATAAGCATTCATAATAATTCTGCATCATCATCTTCTGCCTATGGTGCAGAGGTATATTATCCTAATGCAAGCTATAATGCAAATGCCCATTCTGTTGGTCAGGGATTGGCTAATGCTATACAGGATCGTCTTGTTTCACTGGGCTTATATGATAGAGGAATTAAAGTCAGGGATTATGCCACATATGCAGGGGCATCTCAAAATGATTATTATCCTGATGGTTCCATTAGTGATTATTATGCGGTGATTCGTAATTCAAAGTTATACGGATTCCCGGGTTTAATTATTGAACATGCATTTGTAACAAATTCATATGATGCTTCTTATCTGAATAATGATACATGGTTAAAGGCTCTGGGGGAGGCAGATGCCGCTGCGATTGCTGAATATTTTGGACTTGCTACCGGTGGAACAGTATATGGTGGTGAAGACTATAGTGCCGTATATGACTTTGAGTATTATATTAACAAATATTCAGATATTAAAAAGTTATATGGAAACAATCCTGCAGGAGCATTGAAACATTTTGTGCTGTATGGAATGAAGGAAGGCCGTCAGGCGTCAGAGGAGTTTAATGTTACCTATTATAAAAACAGATATGTGGATTTGCGTAATGCTTTTGGCTCTGATTTATCTTTATACTACAAGCATTATATTGTGAGCGGTAAAAAAGAAGGCAGGGATGGAAAGACCTCTACAGGTCTTGTAGGCTTTGTCACAAAGCTAAATGGTGTTGATTATAGTTCGATCTATAATTATACATATTATCAGGATAAATATCCTGTTGTGAAAAGTACCTGTGGTTCAGATGATATTAAAACCTTACAGTATTTTGTTGAAAATGGAATGAAAGAGGGACATCAGGCAATAGAATCTTTTGATGTTACTTCATATGCATACAAGTATTATGATTTACGAAAGGCATATAAGAATGATTTGTCAAAATACTATCTTCATTATATTAGTAATGGAAGAAAAGAAGGTCGTGTTGCAACAGGAACTACTATAATGCAGGGTGGTCCTACATCTTATCAGGGTGTAGATTATAGTTCCGTATTTAACGTTGGATATTATTCAAATAAATATGCAGATTTACGAAAAACATATGGGTTAGCTGATGAATCATATTTAATGCATTTTGTATTATATGGCATGAAGGAAGGCAGACAGGCTTGTGAGAACTTTAATGTATTCTATTACAAGAATCGTTATGCTGATCTTAGAACTGTATATGGCACAGATTTAGCTTCATATTATAAACATTATATGAATTGTGGCAAGAAAGAAGGACGTGATGGAAAGACTTTCACAGGAAGAATAGGTTGTATTACAAAGTTAAACGGAGTAGATTATAGTGCTGTATACGATATGGACTATTACCAGTCAAAGTATTCTGATATTAAGAAAGCATTTGGCGAAGACGAATTAAAGACATTACAGCATTTTGTAACATACGGAATGAAGGAAGGGCGTATTGCTAAAGCAACATTTAATGTGAACTCCTACAGATATAAATATCCTGATTTAAGAAAATTATTTCGCTCTGATTTGCAGAAATACTATATTCATTATATGAACTATGGAGTGAAAGAAGGGCGAATTGCAACAGGGGTAACTACATTACAAAATCCATGGACAGTATATAATGGAGTGGATTATAGTGATACTTACGATTTCTGGACCTTTAGAAGTACATATCCAACTATAGCAGAACCTTTTGGCATGGATGATTATGGTTTGTTAGAATATTATGTAAAAAATATTGTGACAAATACTCCAATTATGCATGCACCAACTACAACCGTGGCACAGATGACTGCTTATTACAATGCATGTGCAACCTATCCTGATTATTATGCCGGCTCCGATGCTCCAAATATTCAGACTTTCTGTCAGATATATTATGATGAGTGTGTTGCGGAAGGCGTTGACCCCGCTATTGCATTTTGCCAGGCAATGAAGGAAACCGGTTTCCTGCGTTATGGTGGAGATGTTGATATCAGCCAGTATAATTTTGCCGGCCTTGGGGCAACAGGTGGTGGTGTGGCAGGTGCAAGTTTTCCTAGCGTTCGGATAGGTGTAAGAGCTCAGGTACAGCATTTAAAAGCTTATGCCAGTACATTGCCTTTAAATAATGATTGTGTAGATAGCCGTTTCAGTTATGTATCTCGTGGCTCGGCTCCATATGTTCAGTGGTTAGGTATTCAGGAGAACCCATATGGAAAGGGTTGGGCAACAGCTCGTAATTATGGATATAGTATCATAAATGATTATGTTCTTAAACTTGCCAAATATTAATGTGTTGTAATATAATAGGACGGAGGGTATTTTACCCTTCGTCTTTTTGATTGGTTTATGAAAGGGGTAGGTTATGTTTAAGAATTCATATAAAATAATATCTGTAATTTTATCTGTTTCAATGATATGCAGTCTATGTGTAACTCCATATCATACAAGTGTTGCGGCGGGTATCTCTGAAGAGATTATAACGGAGCCTGATGATACAGAGGAAGAAGTGCAGGAACTGACAACAGAGAGTCCGGCTACGGAAGAATGTATAGAAGATAATATGTTATCTACTGTTGAGTCAGATACTATTTCAGGTGATGATGTCTTGGAAACACAAGAACAGTCGGAGAATGATAATATGCCGGATGATACATATTCCACCGGTTATATAGATACCGGAGACAGAGTAGAACCATATTCAATTAATGAGAATAGGAATGGTTTATTAAGGGAAAGCAGTCTGCCGGCAAGTTACCGCTCACCCTATATGAGCAGGGTTAAGAATCAGAATCCTTATGAGACCTGTTGGAGTTTTTCTGTTATGGGAGCAGCAGAGACTTATATGTTAAAAAATGCTTCTGAAACGGAACAGGATTATTCTGAGTATCAGTTGGCATATTTTTTCTATCATCATGTAGATGACGAATTAGGTAATTTGTCAGGAGATTCTGTTAATATTAACAACGGTAAGAATTATTTAACCTTAGGAGGCAATAATTATTGGACCATGTTTGCACTTTCCAGCTGGATAGGAGTGGGAAATGAAAGCATTGCACCATATTCAAGTGCATCTCCAACCAGTTGTTTGTCCTCTGACCTTGCATATCAGGATAGCCTGTATATGACAGATGCCCGGATAATATCAATGAGCAGTAAAGACGATATTAAAAAGGCAATACAGGAATATGGTGGTGTCGTAAGTGCAGTATATATGTATAATCCCGGCACAACATATTTTAATGCCACGAATCTGGCTTTGTATCAGAATGTTAATACCAGCGGAAATCACTCTATTATGATTGTGGGATGGGATGATGAGTATTCTTTGACAAACTTCAATTCGGGACATCAGCCATCAGGCAATGGTGCATGGCTTGTAAGAAATAGCTGGGGTGATTCGGTAGATTATTTTTGGGTGTCTTATGAGGATACCTGTATCTCTAATCAGGATGCCTTTGCATATTCATTTTCAGATACAGACACATATGATTATAATTATCAGTATGATGGCTCCTTTGGTGCAAATGTATATAGTATGACTAATGGTTCTACCATGGCAAATACATATCAGGTTACAGGAGCTGTTCAGGAGAAAATAGAAGCTGTTTCTTTTGCATTGTATAGTGATAATGTTAATTATAGTGTACAGATATATAAGAATTCCCCGGAGGATAATCCCTTAGGTGGAGAACCCTTATTATCCGCACCCATAACAGGACAGACAACATATTCAGGATATTATACAGTTGATTTGCCGGAGGATATTTATTTGCAGTATGGTGACAGCTTCACGGTTGCCGTAACTACAACCATGGATTCGGATACACCTGTTAAATGGTTTATGGATGCATCAAAGAGTACATTAGGCATTGATTTTGTCAGTAGTACACAGGATAATCAGAGTTACTGGATTGTAGGCGGACGGGTTCATGACCTGTATGAGGAATATGGGGATGTAGGATTATGTCCGAGAATTAAAGCATTTACGACTGTGGTTAATATTGAGAACCCTATTGATATGAATGGGATTTCCGTTAGTACCATTGAACCACAGGAATATACCGGCAATGCACTTACTCCAAATCCGGTTTTAAAGTATGGACAGGTAACATTAAAAAAGAATCGTGACTATACCGTTACCTATAAGAATAATGTTAATCTTGGAACAGCAACGGTTACCATATCCGGTCTTGGTAATTTTTCCGGTAGTAAGACTATAACCTTCAGTATTGTTGGACGGAAGAATCCTGTAACCGTGTATAATGGTGTAGATTATAGTGCAGTATATGATTATAATTATTATGTAACAAAGTATGCCGATATATGGAGAGTCTTTGGAACGGATGATGTGAAAACTTTGGCACATTTTATAAATTATGGAATGGCAGAGGGGCGTCAGGGTATTGCGGCTTTTGATGTGAATTCCTATGCAAATAAATATTATGATCTTAGAAAAGCATATAAGAATGATATGAAAAAGTATTATTTACATTATATTAGTGCAGGAAAGAGAGAGGGCCGTGTTGCTACAGGGGTTACCACATTACAGGGAGGCAGTGCTGTCTATAATGGTGTAGATTATAGTGCGGTATTTAGTGTAAGCTTCTATGCCGGTAAATATGCAGATCTGAAAAAGACCTTTAAATATGATGATGAAGCATATTTGAAACATTTTATTAACTATGGAATGGCTGAAGGACGTCAGGGAATTGCTACGTTTAATGTAACTTCTTATGCATATAGGTATTATGATTTGCGAAAAGTATATAAGAATAATTTAAAGAACTATTATCTGCATTATGTAATGTATGGGAAAAAAGAGGGAAGAATAGCAACCGGTACTACTATGATGCAGGGAGGACCTGTTAGCTATGGTGGTGTTAATTATAGCCCGGTATTTAATGTGGGCTACTATGCCAATAAATATAGTGATCTTCGAAAACTATATGGGTTGGATGATAACGCCTACTTATTGCATTTTGTAAATAGTGGAATGAAGGAAGGCAGACAGGCATCATCGGAATTTAATGTGATTAATTATAGAAATCGATATGCAGATTTAAGGAATGCGTTTGGTTCTGATTTAAGGAAGTATTATTTGCATTATATTTCTAATGGAAAGAAAGAGAATAGAAACGGAAAATAGTATAAATGAGGTTACAGTTATGAAAATTCTTGTTATTATTCCTGCTTATAATGAGGAAAAATCTATTGTAAATGTAATTGAAAAATTAAAGAAAGATTATCCTTTGGCAGATTATATTGTAATTAATGACTGTTCTACCGATGATACTTTAACGGTAATGAAGGAACACCAGTATAATTATCTTGATTTACCGATTAACCTTGGAATTGGAGGAGGCGTTCAGTCAGGATATCGGTATGCCTATGAGAATCATTATGATATAGCAATCCAGATTGACGGAGACGGGCAGCATGATACCGGTTATTTAAGCAGGGTCATTGAACCGTTACAAAATAATGAAGCAGATATTGTAATTGGCTCTCGTTTTATTGATAAACAGGGTTTTCAGTCCTCTGTAATGCGAAGAATTGGAATCCGGTTTTTGAGTGATTTGATTTATCTTTGTTGTGGAACAAGAGTTCATGATGCTACAAGTGGGTTCCGTGGGGTGAATCGTACATATATAGAGGCTTATGCCAGGCAGTATCCTCAGGATTATCCGGAACCGGAAGCAATTGTGGAATCTTCCCTACAGGGAGCAAGGATAATGGAAGTTCCCGTTGTTATGAAAGAGAGAGAGAATGGCTCCAGCTCTATTCATGCGTGGAGATCTGTTTATTATATGATTAAGGTTAGTCTGGCGATTATATTATGTCGTTTGTCAAATAAAAGGAGAAGAAAACAATGACAAGTACGTTGAGAACAGTGTTAAGCATTGTAATTATACTTTATTTTTTTATAGTGGTAAAATTATTAAAACGTAAGAGTCTGGCACTTAAATATACCCTGTTGTGGCTGCTGATGGGTATTGTTATGACTGTGTTTGTAATATTTCCGGATTTGCTGGCATTGATAGGACATGCTGTGGGTATTTTAGATGGAATGAATGCCCTATTTACGGCTTCTATTGGCTTTTCCTTCTGTATCTTGATGGCATTGACATCTATTGTGTCAAAACAAAGTGACCAGATAAAAAAATTAATCCAGAATAATGCGTTACTTGAAAAAAGAATTCGTGAATTGGAGAATTTGGAGGATACCCAAATCCATAAAGAATAATATGAGGTGAATTATGCAGCATACATTTGCTATTTGTGCATATAAAGAAAGTCCTTATCTGGAGGAGTGTATAAAGTCTTTGCTATCCCAAACAGTGAAGTCCAAGATTATTATGATTACATCTACTCCCAATGATATGATTAAACAACTTGCTGACCAATATGGAATTACTTTATATGTGAATGATGGAGATAGTGGGATTACACAGGATTGGAATTATGCATTAAGTAAGGTTACAACTTCATATGCTACCATTGCCCATCAGGATGATATATATGAAAAGGAATATGTTGAATCAGTTATAGGAATGATGGAGAGGGAAAAGGTGCCGCTTATAGGATTTACGGATTATTATGAGATTCGTAATGAGAAAAAGGTATATGATGTTCCTATGCTGAAAATAAAGAGATTCATGTTGCTTCCATTGAAGCTAAGGGCTTTTTATAAAAGCCGGTTTGTTCGAAGAAGGGTATTATCTATGGGGGATCCCATTTGTTGTCCTTCTGTATGCTTCTGCTTGGAGAATGTGGAAAGACCAATATTTAACAACAAATATCGTAGTTGTGAGGATTGGGAGGCATGGGAGATGCTTTCTGTAAAGAAAGGCTCCTTTGTTTATGTTTCAAAGCCTCTTATGGCACATCGGATTCATGAAGAATCTGCAACGACAGAAATTATACATGATAATGCCAGAGTACAGGAGAATTATGAAATGTATTGTAAGTTCTGGCCCGCATGGATTGCCGGAATTATTAATCATTTTTATACCAAATCAGAGAAATCAAATGATTTGAGTTAGGGGGATATTGTGAAACAAAGAATTATATTTTCTATAGCGTTTTTTCTGTGTACACTTATGTGTCTGGAGTCTTTAGTATATACACCGCAAAAAAGAAAAGAATATATACATAATGATAATGATATCATTAGGGAATATTATGTAAGTGATTCTAATTTAACGGAATATGAATTAAATGAGGAGGGCGGTCTGTATATTTCGGGAGAAGCACCGGTATTGGATTTTTCGACTGAGAGCATGGATAGTAACTATATTGCCATTCGGTTAACGGATGTTGTATCTTACCATGTGTTGATTCAGGTGTATTATGATTGTGGTGAGGGATACACAGAAGCCAATACAGTGAATGTTACAGTACCCACAGGATCCCAATATGCCTATATAACAATTCCTGAGAATTGTTCTTCTTTTGTGATTCGGACCCCGGGAACAATCTCCTTTGAGGCATTAGAATTACATGAAGAACAGCCTGATGTCTGTATAATAGGAATGGATGTGAACCGGTTATATGTAATAATAATGTTTATGTTGTCTGCAGGCTTTTCTGTAGTAATCTGGTTTGTTGATAAAAGAAAGAACTGGAGTATTCGGATATGTACATGGTTTTGTGAAAATAGGAAACTGATTGGAAAAAGGGTTCTTGTAATTGTTACATTCGGTATTCTAGCCTGTGTGATGGAGATTCTGTTAGCGAAGCTTGTGTTGTCCCATTTTGGATTTTCAGATTCCTTTAATTATGTAACAGCCATATTCATATGGAGCATAAGTCTTCTTGCTGCATATATTTATTCCTGTAGGAATGATATTGCAGAACGATTAGAAAATGTAGTCTTAGTGGTTATGTTGCTTATCGGTACTACCATGATGCTGGTTTCTCCTTTTGCACATACAAGCTGGGATGTGGATACCCATTATCATATGGCACTTCAGGATTCTTATATCGGGGATACATGGATTACCCAGGCTGATATGGATATTATGACAGCAAGATATGATTTTCTCTCAAAAGGTACCCGTGCAGATAATATGAATACAATTACCCATATGAATAATATATATGAGTATGCTGTTGATGTGGAAACCTCCGGATTTTCCCTGCCACATTTGCCTGCCGGAATCGCAATGGCAGTAGGTAGAAATCTTCATTTGCCTTTTTATGGAATATATTTAATGGGAGAATTTGCTGATTTATTGGTGTATTCACTATTGGTGTATTTTGCTATGCGCAGATTAAAGGGTGGCAAGACAATATTGGCAATTATTGCGTTATTTCCTACTAATATTTTTATTGCCTGCAATCTTTCCTATGATTATTGGGTGACCGGTTTCTCCCTTTTGGGAATGGCTTACTTTATAGGTGAATTACAAAGAGAAGAACAGGTAACAGATAAAAATGCTATTGTGATGTGTTCATCCTTTGCTCTTGCATGTGTTCCAAAACAGATATACGTTCCATTGATGATTATTCCTTTCTTAATGCCCAAAAAGAAGATTAAGAATAAGAAGAAATATTATGGGATATGTATATTATTAATTATACTGTTGTTTGCATCACTTATGATGAAATCAGTAGAACAAACCTCTGGTCCGGGTGATACCAGAGGAAGCTCTGCTGTTGCCCCATCGGCGCAGTTAACGTATATATTTAGTAATTTATTACATTACCTGTTACAGCTTGGGTTGTATCTAAAGGATTATTTATCTGTTACTTCGTCAGGACAATATATTGCCAACTTTGCGAATTTGGGTTATGTGGGAATTGGAACTACTGTATATGTAGTATTGTTGTTAATTGCTACGGTAACAGACCATGAAGAGAATCTGGTTAAGAATACACGGTGGTGGCTTCGTGGTTATATGATTGTTATGTATGTAGGCGTTGCTGCATTAATTGCCACTGCATTTTATATGGTTTATACGCCTGTTGGTGCTGATTATATTGCTGGTTGTCAGGGCAGGTATCTAATGCCGTTACTGTATCCTATGTTTGCAGTTATGGCAAGTGGCAGGATAAAGAATCAATGGGATAAGAGTAAATATTACAGGCTTGTATTATACCTGTGTTCTATGGTGATTTATATAGATATGGCATATACAATGCTGATTAGAAGGTTATAGAGGATTGAGCAAAATGATGGAGCCAAAAGTATCGATTATTATTCCGGTATATAATGTTGAGCCGTATTTAAGACGTTGTTTAGATAGTATTGTAAATCAGACATTTGATTCTTATGAGATTATCTGTGTGAATGATTGTAGTCCGGATAACAGTCAGTTTATATTAGATGAATATTCCGGAAAATATCCTGACAGGATTCGTGTTCTTGTAAATGAAGAAAATATAGGAGCAGCCAAAAGCAGGGAACGTGGAATTGCAGATTCCAGGGGTTCGTATTTAATGTTTATTGATAGTGATGATTATATCGCTAATGATTATATTGAAGTATATTACTCTGCTATTTGTAAAGATGATTTGGATGTTGTAGTGGCAGGTTATACAAAAGATATTGATGGGAAACTGATAAAACATATAGTTGCTGACAGCCAGTGGAGTCTGGTTACATATGCTATCGGTTGTGCTAAGATGTATAGAAAACAGTTTATTGTTGATCATCATATTGAATTTCCGGATATAAGGTGTGGAGAGGATATATATTTTTGTATGTCCTTATTTTATCATAACCCCAAGTATGCAATATTGGACTACACAGGATATTATTATTATTATAATAGGAAATCAACAACAAGCACCATTGATTATGAGAAAAAACATGAAGAGTTTGTGGCAAAGATATACAGTATGTTTTTAGAAAAGCATGACCTGTCCCGGGTTAATAAAAATACATACGAAGTAATAGAATATAGTTATCTGGCCAATATGGTCAATGCTTTAATTACTTATGGGCGTGGCGGTGGTATTCATCGTATGAAAAACAAATACAAATTCTTTAAACAGGATTTGATAGAAAAGTTTCCTGATTACCGGAAAAACTCTTTTGTTGGTATTTTTAAG
This sequence comes from Lachnospiraceae bacterium, assembly GCA_051880415.1. GTDB lineage: Bacteria > Bacillota > Clostridia > Lachnospirales > Lachnospiraceae > CAG-590. Next base: position 15,131 of record JBJENX010000155.1, read on the forward strand.
CCAAAAGGTCAAACAGTCAAAATCAGATTAGGTGTAGGTGTAACCATGACACTTGAAAAGATTGGTTTAGACCGGATGATATATTATATAATTTCATTATTCTAAAGGAAAAATACAACTTTGTGTGGTATTACTGTACAAAGTTGTATTATTTTATAATTTTGTGTTCACAAAACATAAAAATAATGTTATTATGAACACAAGAAAGGTGAGGTGGATGTAATGAACCGAATTGAAGGCGATATATTACAATACATATATGAAAATGGAATGGCATCCCAGAGAGAGCTCAAAGATGCGTTGGGATACAGTTTAGGGGCTGTAAATAAAGCTGTCCGATGCCTACAGGAGAAACAGGTTATTACAATGGATGGTGATATAACAATAAAATTTACGAATGATAGGGAAGAATATCAGCCTAAGAGGGCAATTATCCTGGCGGCAGGAACCGGAATGCGAATGGTGCCTATTAATACTTCGGTATCAAAGGGACTTTTGGAGGTAAGGCAGGAACCATTAGTTGAACGGCTTATACGTCAATTACATGAGGTGGGTGTGAAAGAAATATATATTGTTGTTGGATTTTTAAAGGAACAATATGAGTATTTGATTGATGAATATAACGTTACCCTGATTGTAAATATGGAATATGACACAAAGAACAATTATTATTCCCTGCTGAAAGCGGAGAAATATTTAGAAGATACATATGTCATTCCATGTGATATATGGTGTGAACGTAATCCGTTTCATAGGATAGAACCATATTCATGGTATATGTTAAGAGCGGAAGAATCTTATAAAAGTGATTGTGTCATAAACCGTAATGGAAATATTGTACGGATTCGGGACGATCAGAAGGGTAATTATATGGTAGGGATTGCGTATTTGGATAAGCAAAGCGGTAGTCATGTGCGTGAACAGTTATATCAGATGGATGAATCAGGGAAATATGCAGATTCTTTTTGGGAGAAAGCCTTATGGGATGATAGGAAAATGGTTGTGAATGCCAAAATGGATTATACTCATAACGTATATGAGATTAATACATATGAACAGCTTAGGGAACTGGATGAAGATTCTTCACAATTAGAATCAGACATAATAAGACTGGTAGCCGGACAATTTCAGGGAGCTCCCGCGGATATTAAGGATATAACCGTTTTGAAAAAGGGGATGACAAATCGTTCATTCCTGTTTCGATATAAAGATAAGAAATATATTATGAGAATTCCCGGGGAAGGTACTTCTGAGATGATTGATCGCTATCAGGAGTATTGTGTATATCAGGAACTTAAGGGAACAGGTATATGTGATAATATTATATATATGAATCCGGATAATGGATATAAGATTACAGAGTTTGTTGAAAATGCACATAATTGTGATCCTGAGAATATGGAAGAAGTGAAGAAGAGTATGTGCTATTTACGTAGCTTTCATGAGAAACGGCTACAGGTTCCTCATTTTTTTGATTTGTTTGGGCAGATTGAGTACTATGAATCTTTGTGGGATGGTAAGGAATCTATTTACAGAGATTATAAGAATACAAAGAATCATGTATTTTCTTTAAGGGGATATATTGAAGGTTGTATGAAAGAATATTGTTTGACACATATTGATGCTGTTCCGGATAATTTTTTGTTTACTGATGAGGGGATTAAGTTAATTGATTGGGAATATGCAGGAATGCAGGATCCTCATCTTGATATTGCAATGTTTGCAATCTATTCTATGTATGACGAAGAGCATATTGAGAATTTGATAGATGCCTATTTTACTGAAGGCTGCCCAAATACAGTTCGTGCCAAAATCTATTGTTATATAGCGGTAGCAGGATTGTTATGGAGCAATTGGTGTGAATATAAAAGGCAGCTTGGCGTAGAATTTGGAGATTATAGTTTACAACAATATCGATATGCAAAAGATTATTATCGAATATTTATAAGGAAGGCCAAAGAATGGGGGTTGAATTATGAATTAAGTGAAATATAAATACATGCAATGATCTTTTTGCAGAATGATTTAGGAATTGGATAGATAAATATATTATAAAGGAGAAAATAAGATGAAAGAAAAAAAAGTTGATTGGATGATAACCTTAGTACCCCTTATTTTTGTGGTTGGACTTAGTATCGTATTTTTCTGTTTGCCGGAACAGTCAAATACAGTGTTAAGTCAAATTAGATTTTTCTTTGGCGATACTTTTGGAGTGTATTATTTAATTATTGGACTGGGAATCTTTTTGTTATCTATATATATTGCAATGTCAAAGTATGGTGATATTGTGCTGGGGAATCCGGAGGAAAAACCTAAGTATTCTTTCTTTGCTTGGGGATGTATGATGTTTACTTGCGGATTGGCAGCAGATATTTTGTTCTATTCTTTTTCGGAATGGGTGCTTTATGCTACTGATCCACATATTGCAGAACTTGGTAGTATTCAGGAATGGGCCGGTGTTTTTCCATTATTCCATTGGAGTTTTATTCCTTGGGGATTTTATCTGGTGCTTGCGGTTGCCTTTGGTTTCATGTTGCATGTTAGAAAAAGAAGTCGTCAGAGGTATTCAGAGGCGTGTAGACCTATCCTTGGTAAAACAACGGATGGTATAGGAGGCCGAATTATTGATTTGTTAGCTGTATTTGCATTGCTGGCAGGAACCGCAACTACTTTTAGTGTAGCGACCCCTTTGATGGCCGGTATTGTTGAAGAATTATTCCACATTGATATAAGCAGAACAGTTGTAACCATTATTATTTTATTGCTGACATGTGCAGTATATACCTATTCTTTACTCCATGGATTTAAAGGAATCAGTATTTTGGCAAAGGTCTGTATATATATGTTCTTTGGCCTTTTGGCATTTGTTCTTATATTTGGAGGACAGGCAAGATATATAGTTGAAACAGGTGTTACTGCTTTGGGAACTATGGTTGATAATTTCTTTACATTGTCTACTTATACAGATCCACAAAGAACTACATCCTTCCCGCAAAATTGGACAATATACTATTGGGCATATTGGATGGTATGGTGTGTAGCGGCACCATTCTTTATCGGTAATATTTCAAGAGGAAGAACCATTCGTCAGACAATCTTAGGGGGATATGGATTTGGTGTAGGTTCAACCCTGATAAGCTTTGTGGTACTGGGAAATTATTCTTTAGGATTACAAACACAAGAGGTAGCGGATTTTATAACACAGTATAACAAAACGGGAGATTTGTATGAAATGATTATTTCTATTATAAAGACTTTACCATGTGCATCATTTGTATTAATATTAGTTTTATTAACAATGATAGCATTCTATGCCACCTCTTTTGATTCCATTGCATTGACGGCATCATGTTATAGTTATAAGAAATTAAATGAAGATGAGCAGCCGAATAAGGGGATTCAGCTGATGTGGTGTTTATTACTAATTGTATTGCCGATTGCTTTGGTATTCTCAGAAAGTTCAATGAATAATTTACAGTCTGTAAGTATTGTTGCTGCATTCCCAATCGGAATTGTCATGATTTTAATTGTGGCCAGTTTTTTAAAGGATGCTACAAAATACATGAAAGAGCGGGAGAAGTAGTATGTCAGAATTAGTTTCTGTTATTATGAGTACCTATAATGAAGAAGTGGATTGGGTAAGAAAAAGTATTGAGTCGATTTTGAATCAAACTTATAGTAATCTGGAATTTATTATTGTATTGGATAATCCGGAAAATAAGGTATTGAAATCTGTATTGCAGGAATATGAACATGCTGATTCCAGAGTCCGTATTCTATATAATGAAACAAACATGGGATTGGTAAGCAGTTTAAATAAGGCGTTAATGGAAGTAAAGGGTGTCTACGTCGCAAGAATGGATGCAGATGATATATCATATCCCGAACGGTTAGAATGTCAGATGAATGCCTTAAAGGAGAGGAATGCAGATTTTGTAATGAGCTCTGTGGACTATCTATATGAGAATGGGGAACTTGACCGAAATACTTTTGAGAAAGAATATTTTGGAAAATCTTTTGCAAGAATACAAAAGATTGGAAATGTATCTGCTCATCCTACCTGGCTGATTAAAACACGATTATATAAGGATTTGAATGGTTATCGCCATGTGGAATGCTGTGAAGATGTGGATTTTCTTTTACGAGCCCTGCAAAGTGGTGCGGTATGTTTGCGAATGAGTCAACATTTGTTACAATATCGTATGCGAAGAACCGGTATTTCCAAATCCCGTGGACTTGAGCAGTTTATTCGAATGCGTTATATTCGGAAGATGTACCGAAAAGGGAATTCTTTAGAGTCTATAACCAGTGAACAGTGGAATCGGGATTTTGATATGATTTCAGAAAAACAGATTGAGAAGTTTAATTGTGCTATGCAGTTGTTATGGAAAGGAAAAGATGCGTTTAAAAATAATCATATTATCCGGTGCTTCCTATGTGTATTCAGAGCGATGTTTACCAGTGGGTATTTTGTTCAGTATTTTTTTGATAATATTCGATGGATGGCTGCAGTCCGTATTATGTAAATAAGGGTTGCGCATGGAGATATAATTTATATTACAGTTAAAGACAAGTATGGCAAGTGTGAGAGGGATTGACATGAATAAAATAATTATTCCAACCGGTTATATGGGATCAGGATCGTCCGCAATTACGGATTTGGTTTCTGAATATAAAGGCTATGAAGCAGACAATGGTTCCTTTGAATATGTATTTATGCATTGTCCCAATGGGCTTTTTGATCTTGAAGACAAACTATTAAGAGGGAATAATGCTCTACGTTCAGATGAAGCTTTACATTCTTTTATGCAGGAGATGCAGGAATTATATAATCGGAAGTTTTGGTGGGTAGGAAATTATAAAGGAAATATCAGTGAGGATTTTATGAATTATACAAAAGAATTTGTAGATGAGCTTGTGGAATTCAGTCCCAATTATTACTGGTATTATCAGGAAAAATTAACATTTTGGGGAATTTGTAGAATGGCTTTGCGAAAGGTGATTCTAATATTGAGTGGGGGAAAGATAAAATTAGCAAAACCATTGACCCATAAAGATATGTGGCTGGCGTTTCCGGATTCTAAGGAGTTTTATGATAAAGCAAAGGCATATTTGAATAAAATATGGAAAGCACTGGGAATAGAAGAGAAGAATTTAATATTAGATCAGCTTTTGCTTCCTTTTAATCTGAATCGTATGGAACACTATTTTGATGATAATGCAGAATGTTTTGTAGTACAAAGGGATCCAAGAGATGTGTTTATTTCTAACAAATATGTATGGGCACGGCAGGACTGCCCAATTCCCTATCCTACGGATGTGAATCAATTCTGTAAAATGTATAAAAGGATGAGACAGATGGAGGGAACCAACACAAATTCACATGTACATATATTTCAGTTTGAGGATTTGATTTATAATTATGAAGATTCGGTTGTAAGAATAGAACAAATACTGGGTTTGTCCCATGGATTACATGAGAAGAAAAAACAGATATTTAATCCGGATTGCTCTATTCGGAATACGCAGTTATTCTTAAATAAGGATTTTGCAAAAGAAATAGAAGTGATTGAGCAGGAATTGAAGGAATATTTATATGACTTCCCATATGCAAAAGAAGTCAATATGAATGAGGTGTTTTAGTAAGGGGAATGATATGAAGATTGCAATGGTATTTGACGGATTAGGTATGGGGGGAATAGAACGTGTAGGTATTGATTATGTTAAACTATTACTTCGAATGGGGCATGAAGTAGATATCTACAATACAAATCCCAACTTAACAGAAATGGAAGAAAATTATCCTAAAGAGTGTAGGATATATCATAAGTCTTTGTCGATTTGGCTATTACCGGATCAGTATATTCTTATGGTTAAGAGATGGTGGTGGGGAAAGTATGCATATCCGGTCTGTTATTTGGGTGCAAAAATACTGCAGTTTTTCTATCGTTTCACAATGGGGATTCGGCGTAAATATGATTTGGCAATTGCATTTTCCGGACATTTTTCTGATATGAACTTTGTATCTTCAGAATTTATTAAAAGTGACAAGAAGTTATGCTGGCTACATGGGGCATTATTGGAATATCTTGCCATAGCAAGTACATATGGCGATCAATATCGTAAATTTAAAAATCTCTGTGTATTGTCAGAAGCAAATCAAAAAGCAGCACTTAATATGAATCGTTTTCTAACGGGATTGAATATAAAGCATATATATAATCCAATCGATTTGACGGATATTACAGTGGATGAGAAGCATGTATCTGCGTTAAGAGAAGAATATGGGGATTTTCTCTTGATGGTAGCCAGATTCGAAGATGACAAAGATCAGGAAAGCGTGATTCGTGCATACAAGATATTAAAGGAATGTTATGGAGTTACGAATAAACTTGTTTTTGCCGGGAGTGGCAGTACTCTTGATAGGAATAAAAAACTGGCTGAAAGCCTGGGATTAGAGAATGATATTGTATTTGTGGGAAATCGTACGGATGTTGAGGATTATTATGCTGCTGCCAAAATATGCGTACATTCAAGTCCGGCAGAAGGTTTGCCGACTGTATTGTTAGAGGCTATGAAGTATGGAACACCTATTGTAGCAACCCGTAGTATGCCCGGCGTAGAGGAGATTTTAAAAGGAAATACATATGGTTTGCAGTGTGAAGTAGGTAATCCTCAGGATATTGCAGATAAAATTATACATTTGCTGAAGGATGAAAAACTGCAACAGATGTATATTGAGAAAGGAAAGATACGTATACAGGATTTTTCCTATGATAGGATAATGAGCAAGCTGGAGACGATATTTAATGAATTAATATAATAATACAGGCTACAGGAATCATCCTGTAGCCTGTATTATTGTTATTATTTACCGTTACGTCCTTCTTTTTTTCCGTAATTTATATAGTGAATGTAATACTTCTTTAAATCATTACCAAATATTTTTTGAAGGTCTTTATATCTGTTTTTGTAGTTCACTACATTGAAGTTAGTTGAACCCTGTCTGCCCTCATTCATTCCGCTATTTACAAAATGTTTGAGATAAGCGTCATCATCAAAGCCAAAAGCTTTTCGTAAATCGGCATACTTATTTGCATAGTAACCAACATTAAAGACAGCGCTATAATTCACACCGGAGTAGGAAACAGGTCCTCCCTGCATGGTGGTTGTGCCGATTGCTATACGTCCTTCCTTTTTGCCGCTTTTTATATAATGCAGATAGTACTTCTGTTTGTCGTTTTTAAATACTTTTCGAAGGTCATAGTACTTATAGGCATAGGAGGTAACATTAAAGTTGGCACACCCCTGTCTGCCTTCCTTCATACCATAATTTACAAAATGTGTAAGAGCTCCAATGTCATCATTGTTAAATACTTTTTTTAGATCGCTGTATTTGTTAAGATAGTAGGAATAATTATACACTGCACTATAGTCTACACCATTTAACTTGGTAACCTGTCCTATAATGGATGTACAGGCAGTCTTACCATCGCGACCTTCTTTCTTGCCGCTTGTCATGTAATGTTTGTAGTATAGAGGCAGGTTCTTGCCACAGGAATTCCGTAGATCAACATACCGATTTTTATAATAGGTCACATTAAAGTTGGCACAACCTTGACGTCCTTCTTTCATACCATAATTTACAAAATGTGCAATTGCTTTTGATTTATTACCACCAAATACATTTTTTAAATCGCTATATTTTGAAATATAGTAATCATAGTCATATACGGAACTATAATCCACACCATTGTATACATTTGGATTTGCATTGGCAAGCTCTGCCTCATACATTGGACGCACGGTATTAATAAACCATGCTCCTGTTGTATTAAGGTCAGCGTTTGTCCAGCTGTTTAGTTTTGTACAACCCGGCAAAAACATAGCAGAAGATTCGTTATTGTTTGACAGGTTCCAGCAACAGAAGCTAATGTTATAGCTTTTTAACAGATTCATCCAGCTGTTGGCATTGTTAATATCATAATTACCATTTCCACTTGCATCACAGATTCCAAATTCTGTACAGAAGATTGGAAGTCCCTTATTATGTGCATAGGTAACATTTGACTGGATGTTACCGTAATGCGTTGATGCATAGAAATGGATGGAATACAACACATTCTTTGCCAATGAATTGTCAGAGCCCCCATATAAGTTTGCATTTGTAATTGGATTATCTGATACATTGTCTGAGTTATAATGAGGCAACTGTGACCAGTCAGGGTTACCTACAACGATTAATGCATCCGGATTAACGGCACGAATCGTTTTTATTACCGTAACAGCATATGATTTAACACTTGACCATGAAACGTTATTCGGTTCGTTACAGATTTCGTAGATAACATTATTATAATTCTTGTACATAGAGGCATATTTGTTAAAGAAAGAAACTGCCTGGCTTTGATATGTCTGGGGATTACCATCACTTAGGATATGCCAGTCAATCATAACATACATACCTAACTGATTTGCATAGCTGACTGCGTTTTGAATAGTTGTGTCCATGGAAGCAGAATTGCCCTGGCAATATCCACCTTCTGCGGTATATACAGGAATACGAATTAAGTTAACGCCCCATTCATCCCGTAGAATCTGAAATGCAGACAGGTTTACATAATCTTTGAATGCTGTTGTGCTACCGTTTGTATGTTGAATACCATGTAAACTGACACCGCGAAGCTGTACCACATTACCGCTGGCATCTACAATGTTGGTTCCGGATACTGATAGCTTTCCGTGCATGGCAACCGGTGTATATGTACATTTGTAATTTGCTGTGTTACCGGTTAATGTATAATTACAGGCTATTTGTGAAGCTGTAACAAGCTCTTCTAAGTCTTCTTCCAGTTCTTCTGCTGAAAGTGTGGCTTCCTCTGAGGTTGTATCAGTAGATGTTTCCTCCGTGGAGGTCGTTACTTCTGTAGTCACTTCTGTAGCATCTTCCGTAATATTCTCCTGTGCTGTGGTGACAACTTCTGTTTGGGTTACTGTGTTCACATCATCGCCTTCTGCATAAGAAGGGATGGAATGGATTCCTGTGCAACCGGCGATAAGAGATAATGTTAATGCACCGGTTAGAAATCTTCTTTTAAGACATTTCTTTTTCATACTAATCCTCCCTTGTAATATTTCATTATATAGATGACTCTATGATACAATGGTACGAGGTCCTTTGACAAGAAAAAACTGTAAAAAAATATTATTTTTATTACAAATTCTATAGGAACTGATGTTGAAAATGGTCGAAAAAAATGATATTCTTATAGAAGTTTGATATGGATTAGTTAATAGGAGGATAAAAGAATGAGAAAAAGAGGCTGGAAGAAAGTAGTTGCTTTGGCACTTTGTGGTGTTATGATTGGCAATTCTTTAATTGGTATGAATTCTTCTGTTGCGTATGCAACGGAATATGAGGAGGATTATGTATTAGAGGAGTCTGAAGATTCTACAGAGTTTTCAGATGATGAGACTGTTGTAGTAGAGGAAGACAGCCCTTTAGAAAATATAGAGGAGGCTGTAACAAAGGAGCAGGAATCTGATGTTGCCGATACAGATGAAGCGACGGTTGAGAATGAAGAATTAGTAGCACCGGAAGAGGTAGATGAACAATTGTTACAGGCAGACATGCTTGAAGGTGGAACCTATAGTGTCAGTGCAGCATTTGAAGTGTTAGATATCATTAATACACAGAGAAAAGCAGCAGGCCTTAATGAACTGAACATGGATTTGAATCTGTATAATACAGCTCAGGTAAGAGCAAAGGAGATTACAGCAGAGTTTTCCCATACAAGACCGGATGGTACAGGTTGTTTTACTGCATTTCCGCCTAAACAGGTATCTATGGGTGAAAATATTGCAAGGGGATATACGGCAGCCTCATATGTAATGAATGCATGGATGAATTCTTCTGAGCATAAGGCTAATATACTAAAAAGTAATTATAAAAGTGTAGGTATTGCCTGTTATTATGTGAAAGAGGATACCAAATACAAGTATTATTGGGTTGAATGTTTTGGTGATACAATAGATACCGCTGTTTTTCAGGATGGGGACACGATTACTACAAGAGCACCGGCAATATATAATGGTGTTGATTATCGTAATGTATATGATTTTAACTTCTATATCAACAAGTACAGTGATATTGCCAGAATTTATAATAATAATCCGGAAGGTGCATTAGCACATTTTGTAAATTATGGAATAAAAGAAGGGAGACAGGGTTGCGAAGAGTTTAATGTAACCTATTACAAAAATCGTTATGTTGATTTGAGAACCATATTCGGAAATGACTTGACTAAATATTATATGCATTATATAAACTGTGGCAAAAAGGAAGGCAGAAATGGAAAGGACGCATGTGCATTAAAAGGGTATGTAACCAAACTAAATGGAGTGGACTATAGTGCAGTTTATAATTTCAATTATTACGTTAGTAATAATAGTGATGCGGCAAAATACAAGAATGATGATATAGGGGCTCTTGCCTATTTTGTAAATACCGGTATGGCGGGATGTCATCAGGCAAGCGAATCCTTTGACATTGTATCATATGCATATAAATACTATGATTTAAGAAAAGCATTTAAAAATAATTATTCCAAATACTATATGCATTATATAAATAATGGTAAAAAAGAGGGACGTGTTGCAACGGGAATTACAAAGATGCAGGGTGGATTAACATTATATGCAGGTGTAGATTATAGTCTTGTATACAATGTAGGCTACTATGCAAATCGATATTCGGATTTACGCAAATGCTTTGGATTTGATGATGAAGCATATATTAAACATTTTGTTAATTATGGTATGAAGGAAGGACGACAGGCAACAGAGACATTTAATGTCGGAATATATAAGGATCGCTATAGTGATTTACAGCAGGTTTTTGGAAGTGAATTACAGAAATACTATATACATTACATCAATTATGGGTATAAAGAAGGACGTATAGGGAAGTAAATATAACAGATATTAAGACAGGAGGAGAAAGGTATGAAGAGAAAGGGGCAAAAAATATGTTCATTTGTTCTTGCGTTAACTTTGGCTGCAGGCAGTTTGTTTGGGGGAATGACTTCCGGTACTGTGTATGCCATGGAGTCAGATCAGAATACGGAGATAGAAGAAGATGTTTCTGTGGTTGTGGAAGATACACAAGAATCCTCGGATACAACTGAGATTGCAGAGATTACCTCTGTTGAAGAAGAGTCTACAGAAGAAGTATCTACAGAAGAAGTGCTGACGGAGGATGTAATTGAAGACAGTTCTTCCGAGACTTTAGCGGAGGGAATCGTTTCTGACAGTTATAAGTTTAATCAATTGTTAGGGGCATCTTCAGAGTATAATGTAAATGCCGCTTATGATGTGCTTAAGCTTGTTAATCAGCAACGTGCTAATAATGGCTTATCTCCATTGAAGATGGATATTGATTTATATAAAGCCGCAATGGTACGGGCGAAGGAGATATCTACATATTTTTCCCATACCCGTCCCGATGGAACTATGTGTTATACGGCTTGTTCCAAGATTTATGGAGAAAATATTGCAGCCGGTTATCCCAGTGCGTCATCTGTAATGGCTGGTTGGATGGAATCGGAAGGACATCGGGCTAATATTCTTACATCAGGTTATACCAGTATTGGTATTGCATGTTATTTTGATCCCAATTCTTATTATGGGTATCATTGGGTTCAGGTATTTGGATATAATACGGTTTCAAATGAGTATACAATAACGGATGCCATAGCAGGATCTGCATCTACCATATATAATGGTGTGGATTATTCTGCTGTATACGACTTTAAATACTACGTATCAAAGTATAGTGATATTAAAAATGCATATGAAAGCAATCCTGATGGAGCTCTTGCTCATTTTGTTAATAATGGTATGAAGGAAGGCAGACAGGGTTGTGCCAACTTTAATGTAACTTATTATAAAAACCGCTATGTTGATTTACGGAATGCCTGTGGCAAGAACCTGCCTTTATACTACAAACATTACATGACAAGTGGAAAGAAAGAAGGTCGCGATGGTAAAACTGCCTGTACATCCATTATAGGACAGGTTACTAAGTTAAATGGTGTAGACTATAGTGCAGTGTATAATTATGACTATTATCTTAACAAATACAGCGATCTAAAAAAAGTATTTAACAATGATGACATTGGAGCCCTTACACATTTTGTAAATTATGGTATGAAGGAAGGCAGACAGGGTTGTGCCAGCTTTAATGTTATATCCTATGCCTATAAGTATTATGATCTTAGAAAAGTGTATAAGAATGACAAACAGAAGTACTATCTACATTATATAAAAAGCGGCAAAAAGGAAGGACGTGTAGCAACCGGTACAACTACCATGCAGGGAGGCCCTGTTTCATATTCCGGTGTGAATTATAGTGCTGTCTTTAATGTTGGGTACTATGCAAACAAGTATGCCGATTTACGAAAAGCTTTTGGTTTTGATGATGCTGCTTATCTGAAACATTTTGTAAATAGCGGAATGAATGAGGGAAGACAGGGTTCAGCTAACTTCAATGTGTTGAATTACAAAAACAGATACAAAGACCTTCAAAGAGTATTTGGTAATGATTTGAAGAAGTATTATATTCATTATATTAATGCAGGTAAAAAAGAAGGACGTAATGGTAAATAATCTGATTTGAATATTTACATATTATGAGTAGAAAAGCAGATTCTCTAATGTTAGGGAATCTGCTTTTTTACATATTTATGGTATTATTATATTATATATGTTAGACTTAAGTAATAATTGAAGGATATATAGTGCAGAATGACGTGGAGGGAAATGAATGAAGGGAATATGTAATAAAATATTTGTATATATTTTAATGGTATTTATGTGTGTAAGCTGTTTGTCTGTATCTGCTTATGCAACCGAAACAGAAAGTGTAGATTTATCAAATGAAACAGAGGTTGATTATTCTGTATTGGCAGCAAACGGAATGCAGGAATACACGAATCTGGTTGTTTTTGTTGACTGTAGCGATACGGTGGGAGAGCATTCCCATTCCTCCATGGATTATTGCTTTAAAAAAGAGGGGAATGCAGACAAAACCTTTACAATATTTGATGGAACGGACAGTCAGGGAAATGCTACGGATAAGCGTGGACTAAAACCATATTTATATAATATTTCTTATGGGGCATTTTCCCTTACAAATGTATTTCCTCAGTATGATTCTGCAACTAATACAATGACTTCATATGAATTACCACAGACATCTACATATTATGCATCAAATCCAAGTGCTTTAGCCGCAGATGTAATGGAGGCATTAGATCATGATGCAAATGCAAAAAATATACTTGATACCATGAATGTGAGTCACAGAGGAGATGGTGTGTTAGATAATGTCATGATTGTTGTAGGAAGAGGAAGTAGTACAACCGATCCTTTTGGTGGTGTAACATTTTCTTCCGGTTTTGGTTCTGTTACCAGTACAGGTGGTACAGTGTATCAAATGGGAAGCTATAACATCATTCCGGAAAGTGAGGCTTATTTAGGTGTTTTAGGGTCTGGACTATTAATCCATGAATTTATGCATTCTATTGGTTATCCTGATTTGTATTGTAATACAAATGACGTTGTAACTCCAATTCCTGTGGGAAGATGGGACATTATGGCTTCTGTCAGTCAGACGGTACAGTATCCCCTGGCATATATGAGACAACATGTTTCGGGATGGCTTTCTTTACCTGTGGTTACAACAAATCAAACAGATTATACCTTGACGGCGGCAGCGGCAACCAATGATTCTAATAAGAATAATCAGGCAGTTATATTGAAAACTCCATATTCAGATTCGGAGGTGTTTGTAATTGAATATCGAAAAAAACAGGATGATTATATAGACAGCAGATATTCAATGAATTATGATACAAGGATTGCAGGTTCGGGAATTATTATTTATCGTGTTTCAACCAGATTGCAGACGAATATAACCGGTGCACCATATATGGTTTATATCTATCGACAAAATGACACAATAAGACAGGATGGATATGAAAGTGGAAATGCATCAAATGTATACGTTGATACGGCATTTTTGTCTGCAGAAAGTGGAAGAACGGAATATGGAAGTGATGATTCCGCAAAGAATGTTACAGAGAATGCTATTACTTATTCAGATGGTACCAATAGCGGAATTGTGATTAAAAATGTGGGTTCCGCTACGGGAGATACGATTTCCTTTGATATAGAATTTAATGATTTAAGTGAAGCCTATGGAGGATACTGGGAAGAGGTTGCACATACATCTGTTGCTTCAGGCTTTAATGAAATAGATTCCTGTATGGATGAACAGGGGAATATTTATGTGTTAGCATCTAATAATTCCGGCAGCAGTTCAAAAATAAATCTTATCAAATATACAAAAAATGGTACCTTCAGTACGGTTTCTACCTTCTCAATGCAAGGAAGTTCTTATCATATTGGTTATTACAATAATAATTTATATGTATCATATTGTGATTATAATGATGGATATAAAGGGAAATTATCCCGCATATCGGGAAATAAGTTGATTACAATACATGAAACTGATGAGGCAATCAATAATGTTTCCATGGATGTAGCTTCAGATGGTATATATGTTTTGTATGATGATAATTGTACGGTTTCTTCTGTTCGGTATAATGGTATTACTTCTATAGATATAGGTTCAGTATTTGGAACAGGTGATTACAGTAATGCATCTGTCACATGTTCAGGTTCTCATGTTGTTGCGTTGGCGAGAAGATGGCAAAGTGGTAATACATTGGTATTAGCGGAATATAAAAATAATTCATGGACATTATTAGAGGACACGGGGGAAAAAGCAGATAATGCGACAGCTGTAATGAATGAACATGATTTATATGTTTTACTAAACGGAAAAGGGATTGGACCATCCAGTGGTGATTATTCCAATAATTATGATGATAATCGGGTTATCCGGGGGAATTTAGCGAGTTCAACAGTTACATGGTCTCGTGTGGGAAGTAATGCATTTTCTAATCAGGCATCACCAATAATGGATATGTGTTTTGATAATGGTGCGCCTTATATATTTTATTACAGTCAGGTAAACAGTGAAAATCATACTTGTGTTATGAGTCTGGATAATAATACCTGGACACCTTTAGGAACTGAATTAACCAATGAAGAACTTCATGGCATTGATGTATATTCCTATGACAAAAATGTTTATGTATTATATGGTACAGGTAATGGAAATATATACCTAAAGAAGCATAAGGTTTCTGATCAAAATACACAGTTACCGGAAAATCCTACCCCGGAGAAAATAAGTTTATCTAATTGTATTATAGATAGTATTACAGAAAAAACATATACAGGTAAGGCCATAAAACCCTCTGTTATTGTTAAATATAATGGGACAACCCTGACTAAAGATGTAGATTATACAATTACTTACAGTAATAATGTAAGTCCGGGAACTGCAACTGTTAAACTTACAGGAATTGGAAATTATGAAGGAACGAAAAGTGCAACATTTACAATTCTTGCAAAGAAAACGTCAACTACCGTTTACAATGGTGTAGATTATAGTGCTGTGTATGATTATAATTATTATGTTACACATCATAAAGATATATGGAAGGTATATGGTTTGGATGACACAGGGGCTCTTGCACATTTTGTGAATTATGGAATGAAGGAAGGGCGTCAGGGATGCGAGGAGTTTAATGTTACTTATTATAAAAACCGCTATGTTGATTTGCGTAATGCCTTTGGAAAGAATCTGCTTTTATATTACAAACATTACATGACTAGTGGAAAAAAAGAAGGACGTGACGGTAAGAAAGCTTGTACATCCATTGTTGGAAGTGTTACTAAGTTAAATGGTGTAGACTATAGTGCGGTATATAACTACACCTACTATCTTAATAAGTATGGTGATATTATGAAAGCATATAACGGAGATGACATTGCTGCCCTTACCCACTTTGTGAATTATGGCATGAAGGAAGGACGTCAGGGATGTGCAAACTTTAATGTTACTTCCTATGCCTATAAATATTATGATCTTCGAAAATCATATAAAAATGACAAAAAGAAGTATTATACCCACTATATGAATTATGGTAGAAAGGAAGGACGTATAGCAACCGGAACAACCACCATGCAGGGAGGGCCTGTTTCTTATTCCGGTGTGAATTATAGTGCCGTCTTTAATGTTGGGTACTATGCAAACAAATATGCTGACCTTCGAAAGGTATATGGATTTGATGATGTGGCTTACCTGAAACATTTTGTGAATTATGGTATGAAAGAGGGCAGACAAGGCTCTTCGGATTTTAATGTTAATAGTTACAAAAACAGATACAAAGACCTTCAAAAAGCATATGGAAATGATTTAATGAAGTATTATCTTCATTATATAAATTATGGTAAAAAAGAAGGACGTAAGGGTAATTAGCATTTGAATGTTGGGTAAGATTGACTTTTTCTTATGGAGAAATGTATAATAAAACCATATGTTTTTTAGGAGATAAGAATTATGGATATAAAAAAAGGAAAAGTATCATTTTTAATTCCTTGTTATAATCATGAAAGATTTGTGAGAGATTGTTTGGCTAGTATTTTGGCACAAACTTATACCAATTATGAAGTTATCATTTGTGATGACGCATCAAAAGATAATTCGGTTGCGGTGATAAAAGAAGAAAAAGTGAAATTTGATGACAAGGACATTCGATTTATTTTAATGGAGAATGAGTCCAATAAAGGTATTACAGTAAATTTAAATCGTATGCTACAGGAAGCTGCAGGAGAATATATTAAAATTATTGCATCTGATGATATGCTCTATCCTGATTATTTGGAAAAAATGATTAAATATATGGAAGATCATAAACATTTAAAAATGGCATTTTCTAATTGTATGAAAGTAGTATCGGAATCAACATTTCCGCCTGCCGAAGAATGTAAGGCCGGTAAGCAATTTGATTCTATGCCGGATTGTGGGGAAGGTGCTTTTGAACATATCTATCTGGTTAATGGTATTCCGGCACCGGCTCTGTTGATTCGTCATGAGATATATAATGTGGTTGGAGCATATGATGAAGCAATTGGAATTGAAGATTTGGAAATGACGCTTAGAATATTATCGTATCAACCGGATGCACTTGGTGGAATTGATGAGTGCCTGGTATTTTATCGAATGAATCCAAATTCCATTACATCTACCTCAAAAAACCCGGGCGCAAAAAAAAGAATGAAGTTTATGCACGATAATACAGTGGCGATTGCAAAAAAATATAGAAAACAGGTTAGTAAAAAAGTTTATAAGCAACGAATGAGGGAATTGACCATTTCATATATTTATAATCGTATACATCTTATGATGGATTCATAATAATGAATAAAATTTATTGGAGGATATAGAATGGAAGTTGTAAAATATACATTCCAAAAACATGGAGATGATAGAGGAATGTTAATTGCATTAGAACAGCATAAGGATTTTCCTTTTGATGTTAAAAGAGTTTATTATATGTATGACACCAGAGAGGGTGTTCATAGGGGGTTCCATGCCCATAAGAAGTTAGAACAGATTCTGGTGTGTGTACATGGATCATGCAAAATATTGTTGGATAACGGAAGAGAAAAAGAAATTGTTGTGTTGGATAAACCATATGAGGGTTTATACATAAGTAACAATATATGGAGAGAGATGTTTGATTTTTCTTCAGATGCGGTTTTGTTGGTTCTTGCATCGGAGTATTACACGGAAGAAGATTATATAAGAAATTATGATGATTTTTTAAAGTTTATTGGTGAAACGAAAGAATCATAAATATAGACAGCCTTATAGAGAGGTATGGAGGTACAAGATGCTTAAGGAAGCAATTTGGGATTTATTAATGACGAGATTCGGGGTGCCTGCGGCATTTCGAATGATTCGACAGAAGAACAAAAAACATACAAATCAAAAAATTCGTATCGTATTTATGTGTCAGTTGCCACAATTATGGTTAACTTTACAATCAGTATATGATGCTGCCGTTGCATGTGAGGATGTAGAGACCTTTATATTAGCAATTCCTACAAGCTGGGAAAATGGAAATGTTTCAAATGAAGCACTTTTGTATATGGAAGAAAATGGACAACAGGTAATTAATGCATATGATGAAGAGAAAGAAACCTTTTTTGATTTGAAGTCTTTGAATCCTGATTACGTTTTTATTCCAAGACCATATGATTCATATCTTCCCAACGAGTATAGGAGTATTGAAATGTCAAAATATACTAAGGTATGTTATGTTGGATATGGATATTTGGCAGAAGGTATGGATATGGTTAAGGTATGTGTTAATCGTTGTTTTGTTTCAAACATATATATGATGTTTGTAGAAAACAAGACGGTTGAAACATATGCAAAAAAATTGTTTCCCATTACAGTACCTTTGAAGATTCGACATATTATTAATACACCATATCCAAGATTTGATTTGACGAAAAAATATGATGGTATTCATGGATCCGGTTGGGGAAGAGAAAGAGAGAATTGTAATAAGAGAATAATTTGGACCCCCAGATGGACTCTGGATAAAAAATTAGGAGCTTCTAATTTTTTTAATTACAAGGAGTTTATGTTTGATTATGCATCAAAACATAGGGAAAATGATTTCTTGTTTCGCCCGCATCCAATGATGTTTGATAACTTTGTTAAGATTGGTGCAATGACAAAGGAAGATGTGGATGTATATAAACAGACATGCAAAGATTCTCCCAATGTTAAATTAGATGATGACAGTGGACATATTGAAAATTTTGCCTCTGCGGACATTTTAATATCGGATTTGTCTGGTGTTGTGGTTGATTTTGCGATTACGGGGAAACCGGTTATTTACTGTGATACTGTCTATCCCATGAATGATTCCTGTAAGGAATTGTTAGATGCATATTATTTGGTAAGTAATGTAGAAGAATTAGAAAAGACTTTGGACATGTTGTGCAAAGGTGAAGATCCTAAAAAAGATATCCGTAGAGAAATTGTAGAACGGGTTTTGGGAAAAAATGATGGGAAAAACGGTGTTCGGATGATTGAATATATTAAAAATGATTATTATGGCAGGTGACAGATATGAAGGTACCTTTTGTGAGTTTTAAACCAATGGAACAAGAGTTAAATAGTGAATTTCATGAAGCCTTTGAAAGGGTATTTACAAGAAGTTGGTATATCGACGGTAAAGAAGATAAGGACTTTGAAGATTCTTTTGCAAAATTTTGTGATTCAAAATATTGTATTGGTGTTGGAAATGGCTTAGATGCATTGATGTTGTCATTAAAGGCGTTGGGCATTGGTGCCGGAGATGAGGTTATTGTGCCATCAAATACCTATATTGCAACTGCTCTTGCTGTGACCTATACGGGAGCAACTCCTATTTTTGTTGAACCGGATATACGTACTTATAATATTGATCCGGCTTTGATTGAAGAACATATTACGAAAAGGACAAAGGCAATCATGCCGGTTCATTTATATGGACAGCCTGCTGATATGGATCCAATTATGGAAATTGCAAAAAAATATAATTTATATGTGGTAGAGGATTGTGCTCAGGCCCATGGAGCAACTTATAAAGGAAGAATGGTTGGAAGCTTTGGAGATTCGGCAGGTTTTAGTTTCTATCCCGGTAAAAACTTAGGTGCATTAGGTGATGCAGGTGCGGTGGTTACAAATAACGAAGTATTAGCTAATAAAATCAGGGCATTAGGTAATTATGGTTCGGATTATAAATATCATCATATATATAAGGGAAATAATTCCAGATTAGATGAAATGCAGGCGGCATTCTTAAGTGTAAAGCTTCCGCATTTAAGTAGGATGAATGAGGAAAGAAGACGGATTGCATCTCGTTATATAGAGGGTATTACAAATCCCCTTATAATACTTCCAACTGTGATGGAGGAGGTTATTCCGGTATGGCATATTTTTGCCTGCAGATGCAAGAGAAGAGATGAACTGGCAGATTATTTAGAAAAAAATGGAATTGGCACAAATAAACATTATCCTATTCCAATGCATCTTCAGGAATGTTATAGGGATTTAGGCTATCAGGCAGGAGATTATCCAATCGCAGAGGAAATAAGTAAAACACAACTAAGTTTGCCTATGTATTACGGTATGACCGAGGAAGAAATACAGTATGTAATCAATACATTGAATGCATTTATGTAATGGGAGGCATATATGAATGGTTTGGTAAAAAAATGGCGGGAAATTCCGGTGGAGATAAAATCATCCGTAGCCTATACCATATGTAATATTCTACAAAATGGCATTTCGTTGATTACTCTTCCGATTTTTACAAGGTTATTGACGAAAGAACAATACGGACAATTTACTCTTTATAGTTCATGGCAGGCAATCTTGATTATTTTGCTTACCTTAAATTTGCCATATGGTTCGTTTTTGACAGCCATGGTGAAATATGAAAATAAACGTGAAGAATATATTGCATCGATTCAAACTATAATGTCCTTATTAAGTGGTGGTTTCTTAGTTATATATTTATTGTTTGCAAAGTACTTTAATATGTTGTTTCATCTCCCTACTGCAATCGTAGTTGTGATGCTGATTGAAATATTGATGTTAGCAGCTGTTAACAGTTGGTCCGGACATAAACGATTTGAATATAAATATATAAGTGTTATTGTTGTAACTTTGATTGTTTCAGTCGTTGGTCCCTTAGCAGCATATTTTCTTGTGACTAATATGAATGAAAAGGGATATGCCAGAATTCTTGGATTTGCAGGTGTAAATATATTAGTTGGTGGCTTCCTTTATATCCATAATTATATAAAAGGGAAAAAACTCTATAATAAAGAATTTTGTTCCTATGCATTAAGATTTAACATTCCTTTAATTGTATATTATTTATCACAGGTTGTATTTAACCAAAGTGACCGAATCATGATAGAACATTTTTCGGGGCTGGAGGATGCGGCCATTTATGGAGTTGCATATACATTGGCAATGGTTCTTCTTTTTGTGTTAAATGCAATTAACAATTCTTATGTTCCTTGGATGTACGGGTGCATTAAGAATCAAAAGCCGGAACAAAATAAAGTGGTTGCAAGCTGGATTTCTATTCTTATGGCCTTTATGTTGATGGGAGTTATATCATTGGCTCCGGAGATTATTTTAGTATTAAGTGGAAAACAATATGCGGAAGCGGTATGGATTGTACCGCCTGTTGCACTAAGTGTTGTTTTGCTTTTCTATGCACAATTATTTATTAATGTTTTATTTTATTATGAACAAAAAAAATCGCTGGTATATGCATCTATCGGTGCGGCTTTGGTAAATATTGTTTTAAATGCATTGCTGATACCGGTTGTTGGTTATTATGCAGCAGGTTACACAACGTTATTTAGTTATATAATATTTGCCTATGCAAATTATAGAGCCATGTTAAAGCTACTAAAAGAAAAGAATCTTCCACAGAACCTTTATAATATGAAACATCTGATTAGTATCTTTATAGTATTTGCTGTTTTGGCGTTTATTGCAATGGCATTATACAATTATCCAATTGTAAGATGCGTTATTGATGGT
This sequence comes from Lachnospiraceae bacterium, assembly GCA_051880415.1. Taxonomy (GTDB): domain Bacteria; phylum Bacillota; class Clostridia; order Lachnospirales; family Lachnospiraceae; genus CAG-590. The sequence goes on from JBJENX010000155.1 coordinate 36,735, forward strand.
GTTGTATTGTTAGGGGTAGTGTTGAATATAAAGAGAATTAAGTCATTGGTTGTTTTAGTGAGGGATACAGATAGGAGGAAAAATTAAATGCAAGCAATTATTTTAGCTGCCGGAATGGGAAAACGATTAAAGGATTTAACACAAGACAATACCAAATGTATGGTAAAAGTAAATGGGGTTACGATGATTGAACGTTCCCTAAATATATTAGATAAGAAACACTTGTCTAGAATTGTAATCGTTGTAGGCTACAAAGGAAAAAATTTAATTGATTATGTCGAGTCATTACATATTAATACACCAATATGTTTTGTAGAAAATCCAATCTATGATAAGACGAACAATATTTATTCATTAGCACTGGCAAGTGAATATTTGTGTTCTGAGGATACTTTGTTGTTGGAATCGGATTTGGTCTTTGAAGAAAGCTTGATTGATGCTTTGCTGGAAGATCCAAGAGAAACTCTGGCATTGGTTGATAAATTTGAAAGCTGGATGGATGGAACCTGCATGGAGTTAGATGATGAAGATAGCATTGTTAATTTTATTCCCGGAAAGTATCTTAATTTTGATGATAAAGAAAATTATTATAAGACAGTAAATATATATAAGTTTAGCAAACATTTTTCTGAATGTACATATATTCCTTTTTTATCTGCATACGAAAAAGCTATGGGAGAAAATGAATATTACGAATCCGTTATTAAGTTGATTTCTTTGTTGGAGACTAAAGAAATTCGTGCAAAACGTTTAGATGGACAATTGTGGTATGAAATAGATAATATTCAGGATTTAAATATCGCGGAATCATTATTTGCTAAATCAGATGAAGATTATTTTGATAAAATTGCCGGTCGATATGGTGGATATTGGAGATATCCTCATTTGTTGGATTTTTGTTATTTGGTGAATCCTTATTACCCTCCTAAAAAGTTGGTTGATGAACTCAAATCTAACTTTGATGTTCTTTTGACTCAGTATCCATCCGGAATGTATGTTAATTCTTTATTGGCAGCAAGTAATTTTGGGGTGAAACATCAACATATTGTCGTTGGGAATGGTGCTGCAGAACTGATTAAAGCATTGATGGAAACTGTTGCGGGGAATGTTGGTTTTATATATCCTACTTTTGAAGAATACCCGAATCGTTATTGCAAAGATAAAAGTGTGGTATTTCGTTCTTCTCGAGAGGATTTTCGATATGATGCAGATGATTTGATGTCTTTTTATGAAGATAAGAATGTGGATGCAATTGTGTTAATTAATCCGGATAATCCTACCGGAAATTATATTGAAAAAGATGATGTAATAAGATTAATTAAGTGGTGTAAGGAACGAAAAATTAAATTAATACTGGATGAAAGCTTTGTTGATTTTGCTGAACCGGAGGGAAATACCAATGTCGAAGATGTAACACTTGTTAGTGAGAAAATACTTGGTATGTACGAGGATTTGTATATAGTAAAGAGTATTTCCAAATCATATGGTGTACCTGGATTGAGATTGGGTATTCTGGCAAGCAGCAATGAAGTGATAATTGCGAATATGAAGAAGGATGTTGCAATATGGAATATTAACTCATTTGGAGAATTCTATATGCAGATAATGGAGAAATATAAGAAGGATTATGATAAATCATTAATAAAAATTAAAAAGGTGTACTGGTCAAGCTTTTTTGTAACACATTGTTCGATAAATATCTAACTGTAACG
>JBJENX010000156.1:0-1648 GCA_051880415.1 Lachnospiraceae bacterium
TGTTAAATAAAAAAGTAAATTCCACATTAGGCTGAATTTAGTCTTACACTCCATCTAATAATCATGTATCTTTATATATGCCTCTTATCCGCAGTAGAAATGAGGTATATATGTCAAAAAAAATTGAAACAAACCAAAAACACATGAACCAGGATAACCGTGTTGTTATTGAAAAAGGATTAGATGCTTCAAAGCCCCTGTCTACCATTGCTGCCGAATTAGGAAAGGATCCTACAACTATTTCTAAAGAGATTAAAAAACACAGGTCTTTTCAGGAACATAACAAGTTCAATGAGCCAGCTTTTCGTTGTGCCCTTGCTAAAGAATGCCACAGGAAACATGTATGCAACACCGAACTCTTTTGCAACAGAGAATGTAAACGTTGTAATAAATGTCACAACTTCTGCAAGGATTACACACCTTTTGATTATTCTTGTCCCAAGACCCAAAAAGCTCCTTATGTCTGTAATGGATGTTCCAAAAAGAGCGGATGTCGTTTAGACAAGTATTATTATCGTGCTGTACGTGCACAAAAGGAATACAAGACGATTCTAACAGAATCAAGAGCAGGAATTAACGCTACTGAGGAAGAAATCAAAGCCCTTGACGATATCGTTAGTCCATTAATTAAAAACGGACAGTCCGTCTTTATGATACTTCAGAATCACCCTGAAATAACTCAATGTGAAAAAACAATCTATAACTATATTGATTCTGGTGTCTTTTCAGTTGGTAATTTAGACTTGCCTAAAAAAGTAGCCTATAAACCACGTCAAGCTCACGGAACCGAGATAGATGATACCGGTATCTTTGAAGGACGCACGTACAAGGATTATCTGACTTATATTCAGGAATTTCCTGATACAAAGATCACTGAAATGGATACGGTTGTTGGTCCGGAAGGCAGCCATAAAGTTTTACTGACCCTGCATTTTTGTAATGCTGACTTCATGATGGCCTATTTATTGGATTCGAAGGAATCCATTGGCGTTGAGAACACTTTTAACAGGATGAATCGTGCAATTGGTACAAATCTCTTCTGCAAAACCATGCCGTTAATCATTACTGATCGTGGTGGAGAGTTCAAGCACCCTGACGCATTAGAATGTGGAACAGACAACATACTAAGAACCAGCATTTATTACTGTGACCCTATGGCTTCATGGCAAAAACCACACTGTGAAAAAAATCATGAGTATATCCGAAAGATTTGCCCACAGACAATTTCAACTTTCGACAGATTAACACAGGAGGATGTAAATCTCATGATGAGCCATATCAACAGTGCTTGTCGCGAAAGCCTTGGCGGAGTCACCCCTTTTGCTTTAGCTAAATTGATGCTACCAAAAGAACTATTAGATTTCTTCGATTTAAAAGAAATACCTGCGGACGAAGTAATACTTTCGCCCGCACTTCTCAGAGGCAAAATCGAAGTATAACGCATTGTGCATGCGAGCATGAGGAGCTGGTATTTCATGTGTTTACATTAGGGGCATCCATGCCAGGCTGGCACATCGTGCCAACAGGCTTTGTACCCTGCCCGAATTGACGGGCAGGGTGCGGAGCCTGTTCCCAAGCCTGTATTAGCATGGAATGCGGGTTCCTGATGTCAACACTTTAATTACCCTGTGACGCATGCTCTTAATAC
>JBJENX010000157.1:0-1648 GCA_051880415.1 Lachnospiraceae bacterium
AATAGAGTAGAGGAAAGAAAATAATTCTTTGCCCCTCTCATTGCACCGTACGTACGGGTCTCGTATACGGCGCTACATTTATATTGAACACAAACTACTTAAGGTAGTAAGCCAAAGGGTTGACCAGTCCCGGTCTTCCCTTTTTCTTATTAGCTAGTGCTAAGACTTTAGGACTTAATATGTAATTAACTACATCCATTCCGCTTCTTCGATACCAACCTAATCTAGAATTTGCTACCTTGAATATATCTTCATCTTCAAAATTGCATTTAAATGCTTTATTAAGTCTTTGGAGATTAATATATATTCTCATAGGTTTCTTCCATTGTTTGATAATTATTACTCTTACCTTATGTCTTAACCATTGTCCAAAGGTGTCGATAAAACCTTTCATATTTCCTATACGAAAATAGTTTATCCAACCTCGAATAATTTGATTTAGTTTAGTAAATGTAATTGCTAGTGGAGTTGATACTGCGTGCTTACGCTTAAGTACCTTTTTAACCTTATCATAAAGTTTAATCTTTCGGTCATTTCCAGGTTTGCATTTCCATACATCACTGTTTTTCCAAAATGTAAATCCTAAGAAATTGCTATTCATAGGTCTTACAATTTTAGTTTTTGTTGCTGAAACCTTAAGAAATAACTTTCTTTCTAGCCAAGAAGTAACTGATTTCATTACACGTTCGGCTGCCACATCACTTCTAACAAAGATATTACAATCATCTGCATATCTAACAAAATGTAGACCTCTCATCTCTAATTCCTTATCAAATTTATCTAAATAAATATTTGATAGAATTGGCGATAATGGGCCGCCCTGCGGCGTTCCAATTGTAGAAGATATAACAACTCCATTCTCCATAACTCCCGCTTGTAGGAATTTACGAATTAAATGTAGTGTATGACTATCATTTACTTTCTCCCTAAGTATTGAGATTAATTTATCGTGATTTACAGTGTCAAAATATTTTTCGATATCTAAATCGATTACCCATTCAAATCCCTCATTAAGATATTCTAATACCTTATTTATTGCCGTGTGACAGTCTCTATTAGGCCTAAATCCATATGAATAATCACTAAATACATTTTCATATATTGGTGTTAATCTTTGAGCTATAGCCTGTTGTATAACTCTATCAACCACAGTTGGTATTCCTAGAGGTCTTAATTTGCCATTAGATTTTGGAATATAAACTCTTCTTACGGGCTCTGGCTTATAAGTTTTATTCATTATTGAATTAATGATTTCTTTCTTATGCTCATAAAAGTATGCATCTAATTGATTAACTGTCATTTTATCAATGCCACTTGCTCCCTTATTTGTTTTTACTCTTTTAATTGCCTCACTTAAATTTTCTTCACTTAAAATCTCTTCAATTAAGCTCATTTGCTGCTCCTCCTCCATTCGTAGATATATTTGAAATCATCCTCGACCTCTTTATCATCAATGGTTACGTTCCATTGTTCTAGACTATCCCATCTTACGGATTATTCAAACATTGCTTATAGTGATTCGCACTATATAAACATTAGGTCCTTTTGTGAGTGGCTTCTCACATACTACGACCTCAGCTGACTCCTCATCAATTCACATTTTTCGTTAGAATTTACTATATTCGTTTTAAGACATCTAGAAATCTCT
>JBJENX010000158.1:0-1638 GCA_051880415.1 Lachnospiraceae bacterium
ATTATTTACCCAAAACAAGTTTATTTGATTAGAACATGAGAAAAATAGAAGCAGAAGCAGCACAAAAAGTTTTATTCAGAGCCAAGAAACGCTGTAAAAAAGTAAAAGATACGACAGGAGAGCTGATAGAAAAGGTTCTTCGTGGCTCTCATAAGACATACAGATACGTTCTTGTAACTGCATTGTTGGCAAAAAGTACTAATGAAGAAATTGACGCTCTCAGCCTTCAAGCTGGTGATGATTCAGAAGGAGCTTACGATGCCCGAAGTCTATGTCACAAAGTTATCGTCCCATTTGAAAGAGAGTACTATCCAAATGGTATTGGAGGCTCAAACGAGCCTTTCCTAAATAAGCCAGCAAGATTTACAAGACTCTCGGAAGACAATGCTGTCAGAAGAGGAAATGATATGGAAATTTTGAAAATAGTAATAACCATACTCTCTTCTATAAAATCCTCAAAGTCTGCTTTCTTTTATCTGTCTTCTGCAATTTATGATATTGCCCAAATATCTAAAGAAGAAGCTGATAAGTACACACTTCCTGATTTGGATATATCACAGGCAGAACTGCCACAAACCACATTAGATTATATCATCGCCCTTACAAGACAATCATTCGAGGGAGAAATATGCCCATTGGTAGTTTCTGCTTTAGAACATCTTTATTACGAAGGAGCAAACAAAGTGGTTCCTCATAAAGTAAATGAAAGCGGTTCGTCTTCAAAGGAAGTCGGTGATATTGATGTATTTACATCTTCTGATGAATTGCTATCATCTATAGAAGTGAAGGATAAGGATTTCACTAAAGAAGATGTTGAACATGCAATACATAAATTCGCATTGAGTAAAGTGGAGAAAACTCTTTTCATTTTTGGTCGTAAAGTCAATTTTGATAAAGATAATGTTTTTGAAACGGCAGCAGAACTTGGTAAGCAGGGATTTTATTGTACTGTGATTTCCATAGAGGATTATGCCAAGATGCGAATATATTCCATTAAACGCAACTTCTCTATTAACGAGTTTGTGAATCTTATGCTTCATTTTGCGCAGGAAATTAATGCCAAAGATGAAGCAATACAATGGATTAAAGATTGTGCAATCGAATTTGCTTTGTAAATATGTATTACGACGAAGAATATAACTCCGACACGTTATTGAAAGAGAACGTTGATTTTTATCTAAAACGTGCTCACAATGAAAATATGCTTTACAAAGTAAAAGAGATACTTGGTGAAGCATATAATCATGATATTATTTGCCTATCACGTTTAATAGAACTGGAAGGCATTCTTGGCTTTGGAATTAGGAAATACATGTTAAGAGCACCAGGGTATTATATTTGTGAGGATGCCGAGTATATCAATACTATTTCAGAAGTCAATAAATACATTGCAAAACAAATAGGGATAAGACAGAACAAGTCAAGATACCCCAAGATAGGCTATGGAAGTGTGAGAAGTGCAATTTGCAATTCTCGTTAGTTGGGAGTGACTATCTATCTCCTCATCCCATATCCTTGTTTTGGCAAATCGGTTACAATCCCCTCCAACTCCCTGTCCACCTTGGATAGTTCCTCTTTGGACAAAGCATAGATGCAGTCAATCGCCAGTCGGTTGGCTGCTATTTTTCTGTGTGCGAG
>JBJENX010000159.1:0-1622 GCA_051880415.1 Lachnospiraceae bacterium
ATTTTTACTGTTTTACCACTTTTTCGAATCGTCGTTCAGTTTTCTTGTTTTTTGGGGCAGTTATCAACATTGTATAGGTTCAAATCACCAATTTCCTAAATTATGTTCATAACTCCATATTTTTTCTTTTATTTTTTCCTCATTTGTGATAGAATTGTATTGTCATTCAAGATATACTGTTGTGTATCTCGTTATGTATTGTACATCTTCTTTCGTTACTGTTTGTCTTCGAAAACTTTCCAGTAGCCAAGAAGATGTATTTTTTTTGCTTTGTTTTAATTCTCTAACATATGGATTCCATGCCAGATATAGTTGCATTAATATATCTGCTATCTGCGTGAAAAGATAATGATTTTTCATCGCATTGCCATTTCTACTATTCAGATGCTCAATTCGATACAAACCATTTTTCTGATTATTAAATCCCTCATTCTCTATTTTCCAACGTCCTCTTCCCGCCATTATCATTTCCTCTAAATTTCTTTTTGTCAATTCTATATTAGTTATCCATTGGAAGCGTATTTGCCGTTTCTTTCCTTCCTCTTTCTGGCTTTCATATTCGTACTCGAATACATTCATGATTTCCTGTTTGCCGGCAACCTCTTCCACATGGTTGGCATAACAGCCGTTACCCTTTTCTTTGCACAATCCTGTGTAATTCTCTACTCCTCCACCGGTTCTTATCCATTCAAACCCCTCTGACAGATTTTTCTGCCTTGTTTCTTTTTGGGTAAGCAGATATTTCCAGTTATATTCCTGGCATTGTCTCATAAAAGGCTCTGTCGCATATAGCGCATCCCCCTGAATACAGATGGGAAGTCTTGGATATTCCTTTTTTATCCTTGCCAACAAACGTTTTGCAGCATTGATTTCACAATCCTGTTTACCTACATCCTCACTTTCATTTTCAATAAATTCTGTTCCCAGACTAATCACGACATGATCACTAAATGCAATCTTAGCTTCTAATACCTTATGATAATACAGCTTCACTGTTTTCCCAGTTTCTGTCTTTTGGGTACTGCAAAGACAGTTATCACAATGCTTCTCATGAAAACAAAAAAGTCCCGTTCCATCTAAAATAATACGCCAATACTTTCCCAGCAAACGACCTCTATTGAAATGTTTTCCACGGATTAAACTCGTCACCATTTTCTTCCTTAAATCTGACAGGCACTCCGGTGATAATTTTTCCAAATAGTAATTCAATGTGTCATAATGAGGCATCTCGTCTAGACTTTTGTTCCCAGACATAATACGAAGCGTATCAATACATGTTTCGTCGTTAAAATTTTCTTCCATTTGCCTCATCGTATATTGACCACATACGTTTTTTAGGATTGCCAAATATACTAGATCCGTCTGCTTATATGTGATATAACTTTGATGTCTTGGATCATTCATTTCAGAAATCCATTTATTTAAAGAATGAAAGAAGTGGTTTGTTACCATCATAAAATCAACAATTCCACGATCCTTTTTCTTCCTCTCGCGCTTATTCCTTTTCTTCATCTAAAAACCTCCTGTGCGAAAAATTTCTTATATTCATTTTAACGCACAAGAGGTTATCTTGCACTATATCTAGTCATTTTATTGCGAAAAGTTTTTATTCCTCACTGCTG
>JBJENX010000160.1:0-1612 GCA_051880415.1 Lachnospiraceae bacterium
CAGTTTTGACAGGTAAAAAAATTTCGCACTAAATCATTTGGAATTGCAGCGTTTTCCTCTGTGATAAGGTAAAATAAAGAAAAAACTTTTTCGCAGAGGTGCAAAATGAGCCGTGAACAGGAAAGAATCAGGAGAAAACTTGAAGATAATCCCATTGTGGAATGTAATAAGATTCAAAACAAATTTTATCCGGAGCTGTTCTCCATGTTTAGCAGGGTAAAAGATCCACGTCATCAGAGCTACGTGGATTATCCTGTAAAAGTAATGCTTGGAACTATGTATTATAAAAGTATTGCAGGAATTTCGAGCATGCAGGAAATGACAAGAACCTTTAATGATGAGGGAATCTGCCGGAATCTATACAGATTCATGGGAGAAGATGTCAAAGATTATATGCCCCATGGTGTGACAGAAAATGAATTTCTGGAAAGATTAGAACCGCAGGAATTAGAGACTATCCAGCAGAATATCGTATATTCCATGATCCGCCGAAAGACCTTTGATAATGCTAAAGTGTTAAAGAAATGGCAGGTTATCGTAGATGCAACCGAACTGGATGAAGGATACAAAAAGAAGAATGAGCATTATCTGAGCAGGTGCTACAACAGAGGCTCAGATAATGAGTACGTTAAGTATCACAGAAGCATACTAGAGGCAAAAATATACTTTGGAGAAAATCTTGTATGCAGTATTGCGTCAGAACCAATAGAAAATTCGGAGGAATATAGAAAGCAAAGTGATGAAGTCGTAAAGCAGGATTGTGAAAGTAAAGCCTTTGTAAGACTTGCTGCCAAAATCAAAAAGAAATTTCCAAGACTACCGATCATCATCACTGCAGATGGGTTATATGTAACCAAAAATGTTTTACAGATATGTAAAGACTATCACTGGGATTATATTATCCGATATAAAGAAGGCAGCGCTTCAACAATCGCCGAAGAGTATAGGGCACTTCCGGAAAAAGAAATCATGGGAGTTGCTATTGAGTATCAGAATAAAATCGTATTCAATGACTTCGACGTGAATCTAATCTATTACCGGGACAGACGGATCGTAAAAGGAGACGAAAGAGAGACCGAGTTTGCCTGGATTACAAGCATCGAGATTACCAAAAGAAATGCAGAAAAAATCGTGCGTGCCGGACGAAACAGATGGAAAATAGAAAATCAGGGATTTAATCGCCAGAAGCACTGGCAGGGAAACATAGAGCATGCGTGCAGCTATCATGAGAGGGCCCAGAAGAATCATTATCTTATGGAACAGATAGCGGATTTCATGAAGCAGCTGTATGAGCACTTTTATCTTGAGAAGAATAATATAAAAAAGCCACAAAAAAATATATCTTCTGAATTGTTAGCAAGCTTTGGACGGCAACTAACAGAAACAGAAGATATAAAAGCGGAGCTGCATAGCGCAGTTCTGAACTGATATAAGTTTAGCAAAGAAGGTGATGCCTGCCAAGAGGAAAACGAAAATTTGTGCACATTTTTTTCTTAAAGGAATAAGTGCCACATGCCAATGTGGATAACTTATAAAAAAATGGGAGAAGATGTAAAAACAATGAACATCCTCAAAAAGGCAGGCTATAAAATCAATTTACCTTTTGGTTCTG
>JBJENX010000161.1:0-1607 GCA_051880415.1 Lachnospiraceae bacterium
CTTAGCCATCTGCAAAGCGTAAATTCGGAAATTCCCATTGCTTCCGCCACTTCCCACTGCTTTACCTGATTTTGCTTCATCAGCAGTTTTACTTCTTCTTTTTTCACTTGTTTCTCCTCCATATTTTTGTTGACATTGTTGCTGTTGTTGTCTATACTGATTATGTACTATATAGTACATATAAACAATTCTGTTTCTTATATGGTACGAGCAAATATGATGTGTAAATGAAAGGAGTACATGAAAAATGCTGACAAATCAAGATGAAATCCGGGAACGGATCATTCAAATCAGAAAAGAAAGGGGGTTATCACAGAACCAACTAGCAAAAGACTTTGGGATTTCCAGAACGCATTACTGTAATGTAGAAAATGGTAAGAAGCCTGTAACAGAAAGTTTTCTCAAAGTACTAGCCAGCGGTTACAAAATACCTATGGAAGCGTTTATTCCTAATGAGAATGGAGATTTAATGCAATATTGCGAATGCACCAATGATTTTGTGAATGCAATCATCGATGACTATTTCAATTCCTTTGAAATACGCAAATACTACATTAACGAATATGAACAGCCTTATTACGGTGTTCTCTCCTACCTGCATGATATCGGCTATACGGTTGAATATGAACTTCTTCAGGAAGCCCATTTACAGGATTCCTTCGATTCTGCAACCGGATCTGTTGATGTAAAAGAAATTGCTGAAGATGGCGTGATCCACGTCTATTCAAATGAGACTGGAAAAGACGTTGCCCAGATACCATTAACCAAACTGGCTGAACTGGAAAAAGAAGTAAAGGATTTTGTAGAATATAAGCTCTCTGCATACAAAGTGGCTAATCCTACCAAACGTTCTGACCTGCTTCCGAAGTCCATTTATGCTTTTGATATTCCAAATGAAATTGCAAGGGTAAAACGCTACAAGGAATATGCAGAGTATTGCCTTAAACAATTAGAAGAAATGCAGAAAGAAGGTTAAATATGAAGTTACCAAACTCTTACGGCAGCGTAATCAAGCTTGGTGGCAAACGACGAAAGCCCTACGCTGTCCGTATCTCGAAACTTGTGGAAGACGATACCGGGAAGGTCAAGCGAAAATACACCTACCTGGCTTACTTCGCCAAACCGGAAATGGCTTATACCTATCTTGCTGAATACAATAGCGGAGCCGTTGTTCCCGAGCATATGAAATACTCGGACTCTCCTACTTTTGCAGAGATGTACGAGAAATGGAAGAAATACCGAAAATCGCTTAAGAACCAGATTAGTGATTCCACATGGCGAAATTATGAGATTGCTTTTAATCATTTCAGCGAGCTGCATGACCGCAAATTTATTTCCATCAGGACAAATGATCTGCAGCAATGCTTAAATGCCTACAATCACAAATCGCAGACTACGATTTCTTCCATGCGAGCCGTCCTGAAGGCTATGTATCAATATGCTAAATTGAATGAATACATAGACAGGGATTTAACAGAAGGTCTGGTTTATGAATGGACAAACTCTACGGAGCAGATACATGACAGGTATTCCGATGAAGAAATCAAAACACTCTGGTCGAAGCTATATGAAATCAACAATGTAGATATTATCCTGATTATGATTTA
>JBJENX010000162.1:0-1605 GCA_051880415.1 Lachnospiraceae bacterium
CATGAAAGTCTTGAAACAACCATGAAGTACCAGGATATAACGACAAAACAGCAATTGGCCGCATTAGCCACATTGGAGGAAGAGAAAAACTCCTCAACGATAAAGCTATGGAAACTGCCAAATGCAGGCAATATCCGTGATTACTTCAATTTCATTTGATATTTTATCCCAACTTTTTGGGTAGGTATAGACTTAAGCACAACAACTTAACTGAAAAGTTGGGATAAAACTAAAGTTGGGATAACTTGCATTATCCCGAAGTTTGGATAATGCAAGTGAAAGAGGTATCAGAAAGGTCAAGATCAAAATGAAAAACTCAGGCACATTCCGTTCCGACAAAGGAGCTGATGCTTTCCTCGACTTGCTCTCTGTCGTAGAGACTACCAAGAAACACAACAACTCACCATACAATGCTATCCGTGCTCTGTTCTAAGCATGGATAGCAGCTGCATGGGCATTCGCTGAATAGTTACTGACAATATTGAGGACGTTGTCGAATCAGGCTCGAACCTAGCTAAATGGTATTAACTGTTATTACTGTCCGTATATCGGTTGTCCGAAAAAATTAGTACTTTTGCCCATGATTTATGCTTTTGGTGTCGTAACTGCAAAGATAAATCATAGGGCTGACTCCACAAAATGGAATCAGCCCTAATTTATTATTGTAGGAATAATTTTAGCGGACAGTAATAATTAACTGTAGAATGATAGCCACGTCACATATAATGTTGTAAAGAACTACGATGAGTTGTGGGATATCATCACAAAGCCATAAGAATACAACTCAGTTCTGTAATATTATTTCGGGCAGAAACTGCGATATTTTGCAAGTTTCCGCCCGTTATATATGACAATTATAAATATTGTTATTTCTAGTCTAATTTGAGAATTGAAGCATTTGTTAAAGAAACCAGTTGTTCAACAAAGATTATTGAGAATTTTCAAATTGGTGTTTCAGTATTTTCAAGAATGTTTCATTGCGGGAATTTGCATCTTCTGCCAATGCTTTGAAATCCATTATGTATGAGTTCTGTACCACACTGGATAATTTTTCTAGATCCATATAAACGGGTTTAGATTTAAAAAATACGCTACCATTTGAAAATAAAGGACTATATCCATTATTAATTAAGTGCATTCTATATTTTTCTGAAAATTCAACAATCCCATAAAACCACATCCGCTGGATACGACGCCCATAATAATCTGCGAGACGTTGAGTTCTGGTGTCCAATTGAAACTCAACAATCGAATTCTGCTCAGGAGTTATACCCAATCTCTTAAGTTCGACAACCACAACGTCCAACATACGATCACCTTTTGTTGGATCAGCAGAGAAGAACAGTGTAATATCTGGTCTATCATCGTCAGAATCCTTGACTTCTCCATCAGTAATTACATTAATTATTCAAGTTTCGCAAGTTTATTCTCGTATATCATAACACACTGGTAACAAGCGAAATAAATATAGTATTACACTTTCAAGAAACAAAACAGAAACAAATATTCAAAGATTGATTTTTTGTTTCTCAGTTCTTTTCCTTTTGTTGCTTCTCTTTCCTTTTGTTTCCCAAAACTCGATTTTGGGCTATGAGTAACGAGGTC
>JBJENX010000163.1:0-1604 GCA_051880415.1 Lachnospiraceae bacterium
TATTCCTAATTCTATCGGGCTTAGCAACAGGTGCTTCCTGGCTTTGTTACTATAAAGCATTACAAATGGGTGAGGCATCAAAGGTTGTTCCCATTGATAAGCTGAGTGTTGTTATTACATTGATATTGGCATTTGTTTTTTTACATGAACAAATGACTGCAAAATCTGTTATTGGATGTATTTTGATTGGTGTTGGCACCTTGATTATGGTGTTGTAGGAGTCAGATTTTTATATACATATGGTCTGTTCTTTACTTTACATGTTTTCTGGTAAATAATATATGTTAAAAAATTGAGAACACAATTGTTCTCATAAAAAAATAAAGAGGAATACAGGGGGAAAAAATTATGAGAAGTAATTTATTGTTTGGATTGGCTGCATTAATTGGTGGAGCAGTAGGATTAGGGAAAGGTTTGCTTATAGACCGAAAGGGAGAAAAATTCATGGCAAACGTTGATAGTTTTGTGATGCAGAATGGTAATAAATTTCCTGTGGTGAAATTTGATTATCATGGAAAAGAAATAACTATGAGGGTAGCCAATGCAGATACAAGGAACAAGCTCTCAGAGGGTGACGAAGTAGAAATTATTTGTAGATCTGAAAATGCACAATATGTGAATATTGTAGGAGATAACCTGGATATTGTATTCAGTGCTGTGTTGTTAGTGCTTGGAATTATATTGGTTGTGCTATCTATTTTATAATCGGTATCGTTATTATGATTTAGGGGGGATTTACAATGAGCTTTTCAACGGCACTCATGATAGTGATAATTGGTTTTTTCATGGTTGCAACCATTGTGTGTTCTGTCTTTAGAACATTGATAGAACTGTTGCTAGCACCAAAATATAATATGCGGACGGATTCTATTACAATATTTGGATATACATATATTAAGGATAGAAATACCGGAAAATTTAAGTTTTGTAAAGGAAAGCTTAGTCCGGTTATCAGTTGTAATTCGGTTGCGGATTTAAGCAAAATGCGGACAGAATACTTTTTAGATAATAATCAGAAAATGATGAAGAAACAGGCATTGTGGGAAGTTGTTGTCTGTTTGATGATATGCGTACCGGGTATTTTAAGTGTTGTCTTTTTATCAAATGATAACAAAATAGGATATGGGAAATTATTTTGTTATTCCATTTTTGTAGGTGTTATATTTTCAACCATTCTGGGTCTGGTTACGAAATGTATTGTAATGCATAAAATGAAACATGGGCTTGCCGGTGAAATTGAAAGACTTCGAATGATGCTTATTAGTGGCATACCATATGATGAATTTCATATGAAACGAATCGAAGAACTGCCATATAAAAACAATTTGTTTATTGAAGAACTGATGTACCTTCATTATTATGTATGTGAACAATTGACACTTGGAAATATGGAAGAAGTAGGAAAAACCACAAAAAGAATGAATGATATTCTTGCAACAAAAGAAGATTTTCTTGTTCAATATACGGGTTTTTATTATTGGCTTGTGACATATTATTCAGGCTTTGAGGTCAATGAGTTTTATGCTAAGCAATGTATGAAGAAAATCGAGGGGATAGTCAAAAAGGATGAGGATGCAAATGCGAAAAGGGTTTTGGCATATTAT
>JBJENX010000164.1:0-1603 GCA_051880415.1 Lachnospiraceae bacterium
AAATAATTAAACAAAGATTTTTGCAAAGTTTCCGGCTTTAACTCCGGCATAATCTTGATTGGCAAATACCCGGTTTCAATCAAAAATGGCTGCTCATCTAAAAGACGCAGACGTTTGAATTCATAGACAAAGTCATTTTCATTGATGAACAAATCTTCCGCAATTTCTTTGGTTGCGTTAATTACATGAAAATCGAGTAACTTAATCTGTTGCTTTTTACCAGGTACCTTAAAACTGTCGGTAATCCCCAAGTTCGAACCATCATAACGAAACATCGCTTGGTTCTTCAAATACAGCGGATTAATAAAAGTACCGCTGCCCCGCTTTTTAAAAACGATTCCTTGCTGAGCCAAAAGCTCCAAAGCTCGTTTCATCGATGAGCGGCTCACGCCATAGTGTTCTGCTAAACTACGCTCATCGGGAATCCGCATCCCATCATATTTATTATTTAAAATATTCTGTTTTATATCCTGCATTATTGTCCGATAAACGTAATTTGCCATTATTCTCTTCCTTGATCAGCTTTTTCAATACTATCGATAAACCATTTTGCAAATTTCTCTAAGTCAACATCAGTTGCAATTTCCGCATTTGCATGCTCTTGATCCATAAAGTTAATGACACTTGCACCGTAAGTAAATTGGCCGCGAAGTTCAATTTCAACGTTGGCTTTTCTCATCGTAAACATTTCGGGATGAAGCAAAATGCCTACAGCAGTTGGATCGTAAATTTTGATGCGGGGATCGCCATCTGGTTCATGAATGTGTGAAAAGAGTGCGTAAAGCATATCGCCAACTTCACCGCATTCCTTCACCTTGGCCATTTGATCTGGCAAAAGGTGCGCCTTGTTACCAATTTCAAGTGGGGCAACCTTAATTGGCAAACCGCTGTGGAATACCACTTGTGCAGCTTCTGGATCACCCGCAATATTGTATTCAGCAAGTGGACTGTGATTACCTCGGCCAATGTTTCCACCCATGATCACGATTTGCTCAACGTTGTCCTTTACTTCAGGGTATTGCTTAAAAAGCAAAGCAAAATCAGTCAAAGGTCCAATGCCGAGCAAAGTTACCTTTTCTGGACTATTCTTAATTTCCTCAGCCATTAAAGTTGCGGCAAGACCTGGCTTGATCAAACTTCTATCTGCCTTTTCAAATTCGTAACCGGCAATTCCAGTTTTCCCATGAACTGATGCCGCACTAATCTTTGGTGCCACAAGTGGTTGATTAGCACCGACAACGACAGGAACCTTAGTGTGCAAGAATTTTTCTAAATCGAGTGCATTTTGCAAAGTGTATTCAAGCGCCACGTTGCCCCAAGTGGGAACGATCATTCTGACATCGAGTTCGTCTGCAAAAAGACTGATGGTCATAGCTGCGATGTCATCGATTCCTGGATCGGTACTAATAATTAAAGGTTTTTTGGTCATAAAAATTGCCCTTTCTAAGCGTTGTAAGTAACTTAATGATACAAGAAAACGACCAATAAAAAAAGTGGTTCGATCCAAACCACTTTTTCTTTATTCAAGATTATTTAGTATTTATCTTTTCTTATCTTCAATCGTACCATCGCTATGAGCAATAATTACTTCATCACACATATC
>JBJENX010000165.1:0-1599 GCA_051880415.1 Lachnospiraceae bacterium
ATCAGTCCCGCAAAGGAACTGCTTGTGTCTAACAAAATCTGCTCTCCATCACTATCGTGGGTAATATATGTTTCCTTTAACTTCATGTATTATTCCTCCTCCCATGATTTTGAATCATGCTTCCAAGTTTTCATAAACTTCTCATTGCAATTTATTGCATCAACCATTGGTTCTACAAATGCTTTAATCTGATCAATCGTTTCCTTTAATGTAACATCTATCTGTACTTTCTTTTTCTTTGCAAAAGACTTCCATCGGGACTGTCTGACCGGATCTGATGCATAATCATCTTCAAACGCCGCAATATCATCAAATGATGTATGGCGATGACCAAATGTCTCTTTGCACGCCTCCATTAACTCGGAACCATCCATATCATATTTTCCTGATAAAATGTAAATATCGTAAAAATCCTTAAATCTGCTATTGTCATATCCAAGAGATACAATCGCCTCAAATTTTTCTGCTATGCTGGAACTCAAAGAATATGCATACACTCTTGGATTTTCTTCACTCAATATAACCGGAAAATCCATCACAACCCGCTTGGGATAAATAACATCACCAAAACCCACATCAATAGACACCTGTATCTTTGTACGGTCAAGATACGCATCTATCGTTACATTGACACCATGGTAATCTTTAAATTCGGTAATACTTTTGACACTTAAGGAATCAAGGTCATACCGAAGCGGATCATCCAATTTCACCGAAAAGATATCACAAAACACTTCATTCATTTTGTCAATGTCATTGCTGATACCCTGTGCCAGTAAATCAATATCGGTAGTCGCTCTTGCAAAGTCACCATCCATCAATGCATACAAAAAAATGCCACCCTTTAATGTAAAATTCTCAACATGGCTTGACTTTGTCAGCCGCATAATGGTTCTCTCTAATCCATAAGCAATCAAAACATCCTGCATCGTTCTTCCTGTTTCTTTTGCTATATTTTTTAATCTTGCCTTTACCGACTCTGCATTTCTCATAGCAGCACCTCCAGATATGTGCTAAGTATCTTTTCACACCGAAGCTCTTTAGCATAGCGGTGGAGCTTATTCAGATTTCTCTCTTTCCTTGCCAGATAATTGACTAAAATCTCTTTCGTTTCTTCGATTCCAACTTTATTCCGATAAAAAAGAATATCTGCAACCGTCTTTTCCATGTCATAAATCCGGAAAGCATTCTTTCCCTCCGTAATGGTTTCGATTCCCAGTTCATATCTTTTTTTTGAATAATATACAACATTAAACTTTGGAAAATCCGGTACTGTAGACAATTTTTTACGTCTTTCAATCGCAACATCCACAGCATCCGGCCAGTAGGTTGTCAGTCCATAATACCTTGCAGCACTCATCTGACAGACTACCCCATCCGGCGCATATGCTGTCACATAGAAAAAGTCAGATTCTTCACCTTCGTATGTTGCATTCTCATATACACTGCTATTCAATTTGATAAGAGTTCCGGCTTCCACAAGCTTCTTTATTCCATAAAAACTAACCCCAAGTTCATTTAACTGCTTTGTTGTAAAAAACATTTGCTCAGTCGGAAGCTGATAATCAAGTATTTTTGGCATAATAATCCCTCCATGTT
>JBJENX010000166.1:0-1590 GCA_051880415.1 Lachnospiraceae bacterium
GTATGGAGGAGTAAAATGGATTACAATGAAATATATAAACTTGAGATTGGTATGTGGGAGGCTGCAAGAAACAGAAATCCGGTTGATTTTTTGAAATTTGTTTCGGAAACTGCTGTGATGGTATGTGGAGGTTATCGATGTTCAGGAAAAGAGTATTCTGAAATCGTTGCCATGTTTGATTGTAAATCATATCGGATTGAACATTTTGAAATTGTAAATGAAGATGAAAGTAGTGTACAAGTTCATTATGTAATACATATTGAGGTTAATAACGAAGAGAATCGTGATCTTGCAGGAACCTTTCATGTTACCACAACATGGAAATGTATAGATGGTATATGGAAAGTCGTGTTTAATATGGACCAGAGGGTATTTGCAAATTTTCATAAGGGGATAGAAGATGAAGGTTGAAGATATAAAAAAATATTGTATGGAAAAGCAATGTGTAACAGAAGAGTATCCCTTTGGTGATGTTCCTATATGCTACAAGCTTAATGGAAAAGTATTTGCACAAATATATCCATATGAGCATGATTATAAGATTACTGTGAAATGCACAGCTGATGCAGGACAATTTTATCGAATGGCATATCCGGGGAAAGTGGTCAGAGGATATCATTGCCCGCCTGTTCAACAACCATATTGGAATACAATCTATCTGGATGATTTTCCTGATGAAGAATTATTAAATATGATTGATTTGGCGTATGATACGGTTTTTTCAAAGTTTAGTAAGAAAGAACAGAAGAAGATGAAAGAAAATATGAGTATTGAAGCAACAAGGAAAGGTTTTGAAGATAGCTTTAATGAAGCTGATTTTTAGCATACCCAGTCTGTTTGAACGGATTTAAAACAGAATATGTGTTTGACATAAAAGCGGTTAAATGTTAGTATAATATCAAGAAGGTGCTACCGATAGACGGTTAGCCCTGATATGATGGTTAAAATAACCGCTCAGTCTGGCAGGACAATGGGCGGTTATTTTTGTGTTTATTCATTGCTCTTAGAACCAAGGTTATAACCAAGAGCAAAGCAAGTAATACATAAGCTGATGATGGCTATAAACAACTCCGTTGTAAGCATAAGCACAAACCTCCTCGTAAGATTTCCAAATGAGGATATCTATGTAAACGCAAGCTATAACTCTTGCGGAGAAGGACTAACCGCCTACCGAATAGGGTAGCACCATATATATTGTATCAAACATACGTTCGAGAATCAATAAAAGATTAAAAAATTAACGTCGGGGAGGCATACAGTATCTTTTTAGGAGGAATGTGCATATGAATTGGACAATTTATGGATTAGAATGTGTGGCGGGGGTGAGAAGCTTATGATTAGGCAGATGAGAGATTCTGATTGGGATGAAATGATGGTTATATATAAACAAAGCCTTGAAAGGGGCAATGTTACCTTTCGAAGGGACTGTCCGACCTACGAGGAATGGGATAGAGGACATATTAAGGAATGCAGATTTGTATATGAACTTGATGGAAAGGTTATAGGATATACGATGATAGCACCTACTTCAAACAGAGATTCATATAGAGGGGTTGTAGAAGTTTCTATATTTGTAGACCAGGCTCATAC
>JBJENX010000167.1:0-1586 GCA_051880415.1 Lachnospiraceae bacterium
TGACCCGTTGGGATAATTTCACCCCCATCACGGCGAATAGTTCTAACTCTAGTATCATCAGGCCACTTAATATCTGCGACCTTTTTATCAACTAATTTACTGCTCTCATAGACCGGCAGAACCATTTGATCGGCCTCGCCAGTATAGTTAGCCTTGCGATCGCTGCTAGTGTCCATAGCGGCTGCGAGAAGACCGTAAATTGGTTTGCCACCAAGTAGTTCATCAACCAAAAGTGCAATAAACGCAACAACTGCTAATGGCATTAAGTGAAGCAACGAACCAACCATTTCGGTAATCAAAATAATTGCAGTAAATGGTGCCCGGATAATTGCAGCAAAATAGCCTGCCATTGAAAAGATGACCAGGTTAACTACCAAGCGTTGTGGTAATAATCCAAGTTGAACCATAAACATACCGTAAGTAGCACCAATCAAGGCACCCATCGTCAGAATTGGTAAGAAGATACCACTTGGTAAACCTGAATCATAAGCTACGATTGAAAAGACGATTCTCATTACGTAGTAAAAGGCCAAAAGTCCAACTAAGCCCCAACCTGTTTTGGTAATCATGTTAGGAAGTGACAAAATCAAGCGATTACCTGGACCAGTAATTAAAGGCCAGAAATAAGCGATTGGAATCAAAAGTGCTAAAGGAATAAGACCATGTAACCAACGTGGTAAAAAGGTGATTTTAGCATAGACCTTTTTTAGGCTAAATAAGCCCACCTTGTAGAGGTGACCCAATAGTCCCAATAAAACGCCCAAAATAATTAAATGCCAATAAAGATTAATTGGAAAAGAATAATTATATGGAATTGCCAGTGCATGATGAAGTCCAAACAAGTTGGAAACAACGAAGTTAGAAGCAATCGCACCGGCTAAAGCGTTCATCCACACAAGAGGGGAAAAGTTATGAAAGACTTCTTCTAAGACAAAGAGTGCACCACTGAGAGGAGCACCAAAAGCGGCAGCTAAACCACTAGAAGCACCAGTAGCCAGCAATACTCTTGTATTAAGCTTGTTTTGCTTAAAGCCTTCACCTACACCTTGACCGATTGTTGAACCTAGTTGCAAGGAGGGTCCTTCTGGCCCTAAGAATAGACCTGTTCCGATAACTAAAATGCCGCCAATTAGCTTGCGCCATAAAATTGGGAACCATTGCAAAGTTAACTTCCCTTGCAACTGCAATTTTACTTCTGGAATACCAGATCCACCAACATGCGGATATTGTTTAACAAAGTAGCCGGCAATTACCGCCACTGCAATAAAGCCCACAATGATTGCAATGAACCAAAGCGGATTTTGATGAGCCAGTTGGAACAAATGAAGCCAAAAGGCCGAAGTGGTTTCAATGCCGAATCTAAACAGGCCAACTACTATTCCAGTACAAATGCCGACGATCAGCGCTTGGAGTAGCAGTTTTATATTAGTTTTATTTCCCTCGTCTTTCATAGAATCCCCTCTTTAAATCGAAAAATATGCCGATATTTATTGTACACTAAAAAGCCAGCTAGAATATGTTCTAACTGGCTTTTTTTAGTTTCACATGAAACCTAATTATTTTTCTTCATACCATTCAGTGTGGAA
>JBJENX010000168.1:0-36758 GCA_051880415.1 Lachnospiraceae bacterium
GGGGATAGTCAAAAAGGATGAGGATGCAAATGCGAAAAGGGTTTTGGCATATTATCACTATGGCATTCTGAAAGATTATAATAAGGCTAGAATGTATTTAGATGAAGGACTTGAACGGGTGGAACATTTTTCCAGATATGCTGAACAGGATCAGGAAAGAGAGTTATTAATGAGGTTAAGTGATATGCTATAGGGGGTCTGCCCCCTTTCACACTTTGTTCTCAAGTGGGAGATATGACATGGGGATAAATTTTATTCCACAATTTCTGCAGAGTATACGCACCGGGTATGGGGATAAAAAGAAACCCGTACCCTTTTTCCTTCCATCTCGTCTAATGTATTTTCTCCGATTCCTGTGATATCAAATTTGATATGTCCACTTTCGCAATATCCGTACAAATCGTAAGTGGTTCCTCTGTATTTGCTATGGGACGAAACGTAGTAACAATCATGGATAATCATGCTTTGACGCCCGCATACAATATCCTTTTGTGCTTTTATTAGATTTCGGGCACACATAATTACTCCAAACAAAAGCATTAAATATGCCAGAACAATTATACAAAGGTTTCTCATTGGAATATTGTATTTCGTATCAATTCTTTTGGTAATTGGAAACAATAATAGCCACAGTAAAAAAGTAATCAGAATAAATGATACCAAAAAAATTGTAATCGCGACTTTTTCATCGGAACTTATGGCAATATAATAAAATGCAGTTCTTATGATTCCATAGATAATCAAACCTATTCCTGCGGTGGTCACAATATATACAGCTATAATTTTTTTCAAATGGTTTGTGTGTGTGCCTGACGCACCATTTTGCAATTTTTTTATCATGCCAAGGGTAAAATATATTAATAATATACCACTAACTGTAAAAAGCATACCATTTGAACATATATAATATCCTAATACATGTTCTCCATATTCTGGGAGGGATACATATAGAAAAAGAAGTCCCAAGGTGAGAAATAAAAATATAATATTTAAAATGTTTTTTGTTTTTTTCATTGTATGGTCTCCGTTCAGTTTTTAAATTAATTATATCAAATTTCTTCTCACCTGACACCCCCCTTGACAAATAAAAGGTAATATGTTACTTATTTATATATAGGTAATATATTACATTTTTGTTTGCAAATAATTATGGAATAAAAAGGTAATGAACAGTAATTTAGGGAAAGTAATATATGGACAGAAAGGAAGGAAAAATGGATTTTAATCAAATCATGGATATTAGTAATGTGGAATTTGGTCAGATGCCACCACAGGCTTTTTTGATAGGACTACTGAGTGCCTTTGATAATCGGTATCAGGCCAGTGCAGATTCCTTTTTTAAGGAAATAACATGGAAACAATTTTTTGCAATCATATGTATCAATCTATGCAAAGAAAGTCCCACGATTAATGAATTGTCTGATATAATGGGAAGCTCTCATCAAAATGTAAAACAGATATTAAATAAGTTAGAAGGCAAAAACTTTGTTCAGATGATTCCGGATCCAAAGGATAAAAGAAAGCAAAGAATTATCTTGACTGACTGGTGCCGTACTTTTTGTGAAAAAAATGATGTCCAAAGTCAGAAAATGATGGCACAGTTATTTGAAGGCATTGGTGAAGAACAGTTACTCATAACAATACAAACAATAATGCAAATGGAAAGGAATTTAAAAAAATTATGAAAACAGTAATTATTTATACATCACAAACAGGATTTACAAAAAGATATGCTAATTGGCTTGCACAAAAGGTGCAGGGTGATATTTTAACAATTGATGAGGCTAAGAAGAAAAAGGATGATTTTTTTACAGCCTATGATGCTATCGTATATGGTGGCTGGGCAATGGCAGGAAGTGTTGTGCAGTCCAAATGGTTTTTAGAAAAGGCAGCTGCCTGGAAGGAAAAGAAATTGGCGATTTTTTGTGTAGGTGCCAGTCCTATGGAGAATCCGGATGTTGAAACAGCCCTTCACAATCTTTTGACGGATGAGCAAAGAGAATACATAAAAGCATTTTATTTTCAGGGTGGTTTGGATTATTCTAAAATGAAAATGCCATCGAAGCTTGCCATGAAAGCATTTGCATCTATGCTTGCAAAGAATAAAAATCCTTCGGAGTCGGAGCAAAAGATGGCGGAAATGATTAGCCGGTCTTATGATATTTCGGATGAGAAGTATGTGGAGCCGATTGTGGAGTATCTGGTTGGTGATGAAGAAATGTAAAACATATTGATTTATCATCACGTCCTTCAGAAAGAAAATATGACAAAACACAGGAGACAAATTATGAACAGACCTTTATTACATTTTACCCCAACAAAAAACTGGATGAATGATCCAAACGGATTTATTTATTACAAGGGAGTATATCATTTGTTTTATCAGCATTTCCCTTATGACACCAAATGGGGAACCATGCATTGGGGACATAAGGTATCAAAGGACCTTGTACATTGGGAAGATTTGGGGATTGCTTTATATCCAAGCAAAGCCTTTGATAGAAATGGCTGTTTTTCCGGTTCTGCCATAGAGGTGGATGGTAAGCTTTATTTATATTACACAGGGATTATTTATAGCAAGTTAAATGAAGAAAATATTCATGTGACAGGGGAGGACTTAATTGCCTGTCAGGCACTGCTTGTTAGTGAAGATGGAAAACATTTTAGCCCGGATGCCAAACAGGTAGTTGTTCCGACAATTCGGGATAATACCATTGGTGATGCTGCTAATACAAGAGATCCAAAGGTATGGAAAGAAAATGATACATATTATATGGTGTTAGGCAGTCAGTATTTAGACGGAGAAAATAAACGGGGAGAAATACTGATTTATACAAGTAAGGATGGAAAAGAATGGTCCTTTAAGAACCGAATTACAGAACCATCCATAGACAGTGATATGTGGGAATGTCCGGATTTGTTTTTCTTAGAGAATCAGTATGCACTTATTATGTCTCCGGAAAATATTGTTCAGGATGGCGTGAACTATCCAAGTCAGGCAACTATTTCCCGATTTGACTTTGATCCTGTAATCTGTGACGGAAAAATAGTGTCGAAACCGGAATTTTTGGATTATGGTTTGGATTTATATGCCCCTCAGACAACAGTGGATGAAAATGGAAATCGTGTGATGATTGCCTGGCTTCGTATGCCTTCACCAAGTGAGGATGGAACATGGTGTGGTGTGTTTACTTATCCGCGAATTGTTACAACAAGGAATCAGCATTTTTATTTTTCTATTCATCCCAAGGTGGATAATCTATTTCAAAGAGAGTTAGAGCAGTTCACAAAGGAGGAGCCGGTTAAAATCAGTGTGGATATGACCGAGGAAAGCGAAATAAACATTGGTGGATTCCGAATCTGGATGGACCAGCATCAGGTATGCACAGAACGTAAAGAGGTATTTCCTGCATCAGCAAATGTATTTAACATATCAAGTCCTGCAGGCACTTCTTTTCGGACGCCAAAGCTAAAGGATGGTATGCATTTAGATATTTACATTGACCATCAGGTAATAGAGATTTATGCCAATAAGGGTGAATATGTGTTGTCAAATGTTATATATTACCTGAAGGACGAATTGGAAGTAAAAAATGTAGTACAAATGAAAATATACGGAGTTTGAATTTGCGTGAAATTTGCAAAAAAGAATAAAAAAGTAAAAATGATCCCAAAATTCCCCCTTGACATCTGTAATTAATGTGATATCATAATGATATCAAATAAATGTCGAATATGTCAATGCAAGGGAGGTAATTGATATGACAGAGAAAATTTATACAACAAAGAAGAATGGTATGGTAATGTTAATCTTCACAATTCTTTTAATGCTTGGAGGTCTTGCTATGATTATTGGTGGGGCAATCCAGTTAGACGGGGAAGTGAACGAAGCACTTGGTGTATTTTTGCTGGTTACCGGTATTATTGTTGAGATTATTGCTCCGATTTTATTTGGAGGTCTTAAGGTGTTAAAGCCACAGGAAGCATTAGTGCTTACTTTATTTGGTGAGTACAAGGGTACTATTAGAGAAGCCGGTTATTATTTTGTCAATCCGTTTTGTAGTGCGGTAAATCCTGCAGCAGGTACAAAGCTTGCACAAAGCGGGGATGCAAGTAGTAGTGGTGGATTGAAGGTTTCGGCAGATGGAACACAGGTTTCTGTGGAGGCTACAAATAAAAGAATTTCCTTAAAGGCAATGACATTAAATAACGGACGACAGAAGATTAATGACTGTCTTGGTAACCCCGTTGAGATCGGTATTGCAGTAATCTGGAAGGTTACTGATACAGCAAAGGCAGTATTTAATGTAGATAACTACAAAGAATATCTTTCATTACAGTGTGATTCTGCTCTTAGAAATATTGTTCGTATTTATCCCTATGATGTGGCTACAAACGTTGATACAACAGGAGATGGCCAGGCTGACGAAGGAAGTTTACGTGGTTCTGCCGAGGTAGTAGCCCAAAGAATTAAGGATGAGATTCAAAGTAAGGTTACAGATGCAGGTCTTGAAATCATTGAGGCAAGAATTACTTATCTTGCATATGCACCGGAGATTGCCTCTGTTATGTTGCAGCGTCAGCAGGCTTCTGCAATTATAGATGCAAGAAAGATGATTGTAGACGGTGCAGTTGGTATGGTAGAGATGGCATTAGACCGATTAAATGAGAAACAGTTGGTAGAACTTGATGAGGAGCGGAAGGCTGCTATGGTTTCTAATCTTCTTGTGGTACTTTGCGGCAACCACGATGCACAACCGATTGTGAACTCAGGAAGCCTATACTAATGGCTGAAAAAAAACAGGTCCCCCTTCGCCTTTCAGAAAACCTATATGCTGCCATTGCAGCCTGGGCTGAAGACGATTTCCGTTCGGTAAATGGACAGATAGAATATTTGTTAACGGAATGCGTAAAGCAGCGGAAAAAGGATGGCAAATATGTAGGTCAGGAGATTGATGTGCCGCCTAAGTTTGATCTCAAGTAAGGAGAGAAGGATATGAATAAACCATATATTAAAAAACGGGATGTGATTGTGGAAATCATCAGCTATGTATTTTTATTGGTAGCCATAATTTATGGGATTGTTATGGCCTGTACAATAGATGGAGAAGTTCCCACACATTGGGATTTGACAGGAGAAGTTGATGGATATGGCTCTCCGGTAAACATGTTAGTACTTCCCTTGATTATGTTTTTTACCAATTTGATTGTTTCTGCCTGTATTCATTTATTACCTGCAGATAAAATGAATATGCCCTGTAAACCAAAGCCGGGACGGGAACTTATTATATTAAATGATATGGTATGGATGATGGTGTGGATTCAATTTGTGATTGGATTATTTACTATGATTATGACAATCGGATTTTTTAATTTCACCGTTGCCATAGGCTCTTGTATATGGATGGTAATATTATGCTTTGTGTTTGTGTTTGCAGGATTCTTTCGGACTATAAAACACAACAAATAAATCTTAACAGCTTTCATTATGGAGAATAATCCATTGTGGAAGCTGTTTTTTGCCTTCACAAATTCGGCTAATCTAAAATGAGACTTTAGATTAGCCGATGTTTGGGTAATTTTTGTATGTATTAATTATTTAATTCATTCAGACGCATCTTCACTGCATCTGCAATATTTTGTACATGGTCTGCTTCGTTGGAAACAGTACAGGTTGAAGTAAAGAGCTGATTGATTTTATCACTCATTTCATTAATTTCATGACCAAGACGCTTGGTTTCCTCCAAAAGCCCTTTAACGGATTTCACGATTTCGTCCCGGTTGCCATCACTGATTTTGGACATCTCCCTGCTGTCGTCGGAAAGCTGCTTAATCTCGTCGGCAATCACCGCAAAGCCTCTGCCGGCATCCCCGCTACGGGAAGCTTCCACGGCGGCATTCATGGCAATCAAATTCGTCTGCATAGACACATCTACGATATTTTGATTCAGCTTTTCCAGTTTGGAAAGGGTACTTTCTATTGTAGCAAAAGAGGATTCCAACAGTTCACAGAATTCCTGCATTTTTTTCATTGCAATACTGATATTTTCACATTCATTTTTGTTGATTTCTGAATTGGTAATCATATCTTTTATGGACTGTTCTAACTGTTTGAAATCATCGGCAATAAAGTTGCTGATTTCCTGATTCTTGGCAAGAATCTGGTGGTTTTGTACTTCTACACTGGTTTTGATTGCTTCTAACTGTTCCTTCATGTAATGAACACAGTTTGCCGGTATATTGGTTCCGTTAAATATGGCTGTTGCCATTTCGCTACAGTTGTTATAGCCACAGGCACCGCAGTTAATTTTCCGACTTTCTGCAGTAGACTTGTTCATGCTTGCATATACCGCATCTAACTGTAGGGCGGTTGGTATTTGCAGTGTAACTCTTTCTGACTTGTCTGTATACTTTCTGATAAAATCCTCAAGCTTCAGATTCTTAAATTGCCGATTCAGAGCCTTTAGTCTTTTTGCAGGAGATGCATATTTTGCAAAGGCACCGGTTCTTCCATTTTTCTTGCATTTATTTTTTATTTCATTTATTGCATAATATGCATTGTCACTATCCCATTTGGCTGGTTCGATTCCGGTACCGTAAAGACAACCCTTATCGCAGTTTAGAATATCTACCATAAATAATTCTTTTGAACTGGCAGCAAGAGCGGCTTCATTTTTCTTTAAGTATTCCCATGCAGCTTTATCTCCCTCCACCTGACGGATAAATACTTCTTCTCCACAGAACCAGTATACATTTTCCTTTAAACCACCGGGCATTGGGTAAATGGAGCCCAGACCATATTCAATTTCATCTTCTGCATTATCCCCATATATGTGATGTTCTCTGACATAATCCATAAGATGGTTAAAGGTAACATTATAAGAAACAATACCACCGGTATTTGGATCGTCAATTTCTGCTTTCTTGGCGATGCATGGAGAGATAAAAGCTAACTTGTCCTTAATGCCCTGATATTTTTTGGCATAAATGGCTGCACACATCATGGGACTGTGAACCGGCATTAATTTCTTTAAAAGCTTTGGACTGTAGCGTTCAATATAATTTACTACTGCCGGACATGGCTGTGAGATACCTCCCAAAAAATTGTTTTTTGTGATGTAATTGATGTAAGCCCAGGTTGTTATATCTGCTCCAAAGGAAACAGAAATAATGTGATTGACTCCCAGTTTTTTAAGTCCCCCAAGAATGGAGCCATATTCTCTTGGATAATTGGCAATAAATGCTGGTGCAAGAAGAAGAGATATTTTTTCTCCCCGTTTTAGGGCAGCAAAAAATTCCTCTGTGTCATCATTGTATTCTCTTGCATCGTGTTCGCAGGCCTTTAGGCAGGCACCACAGTTAATACAGTTTTCCGGATGAACATGGATTTTCTGCGTTTCATTTCCTGAGCTTGCGGAATAGTTAGCAGTAACTACCGGACATACGGAAATACAACGGTTACAGCCCTGGCATTTGTCGTTGGTATATACTAAAGAATCATTGGTATACATATTTTCCCCCTTCTGATATATGGAATTTATGAAATGTTATATATTTTTTACTATTTTACACTGTACTTTATTATCATACTTCATTTTTGTTATAAAGAAAACATATTTTTTTAATTATTGTTAACGTGACTTACCATATTCCTTTGAGAGAAGAGGGAAGTCGTTTCTGTTAGTCTCTTTGGTTTGAAATTCATGTAAGAATATGATATTTTAGAAGGAAAGGACAGCAGTATTCTCTTGTACGAAGGTATGTAAGGGAATATATGATGAGGTGGTTATGGAAGATAGGAGACTTCGGGGAAAGAAGAAAAGAATTACAAAAAGAAAAAGGAAGATAATATTTGCCATTTGTCTTTCTTTTTTTGTCGTGGCAGGAGTCACTGCAGTATGTATGCTACAAAAGGATAAGATATTCATGGTACTACAGGATACCACAGAGGAAATAACCACTGAAGCAGTGAATGAAAGGGATGAGGTTACGGCTGCCCAGGGGGAGGTTTCCCAAGATGAAACACCGGAGTATTTAGAGCTTGTTGGGTGTAACAGCTTAATAGATGACGCTTTTGGAAGCTGGTTATGGGAGCGTTACGAAGCTGGATGTGTTGTGGTGCTAGAGGGGATTCAAAATGGTACCTATGAGGACAAATTATGGTATGAAGCCACAAACAAATCCATTCATGTATTAAGGGATGAATATTTAGGTTATCTGGATTCGGAACAATCAAAAAGAGAACATCTCATTTATGAAAAAGAATGTTCCAATGAAGATTATATCAGTCTTTCTTTTGCAGGGGATATTTCCTTTGCCAATGATTATGCACCGGGACAGAATTATAATCAATATGGTATCGATGGTGCATTTAGTCCGGGAGTTCAAAGGTGTATGGAAGAACCGGATATCTTTATGTTAAATAACGAGTTTGCCTATACAAAAGGAGGGGAACCTCAGTATGCCAAGGGCTATATTTTTCGTGCAGACCCTTCTACATCATCCCGTTTACAGGAAATGGGAGTAGATATTGTTTCTATTGCCAATAACCATGCTTATGATTATGGTGCTACAGGATTTTTGGATACCTTGGATACACTGGATATGGCTGATATGCCTTATGTTGGTGGTGGCAGGAATTTAGAAGATGCAAAGAATCATATTGTATATTTTATTGCCAATGGAATGAAAATCGGTTATATTGCTGCAACACAGGTGGAGCGGGATTTGCCTATATATACCCAGCCGGCAACGGAAAATAATCCGGGAGTGGTGCGATGCTATGATCCTGAGCTTGTGAACGAAATGATAAAAACAGCCAAGGAACAGTGTGATTTTGTAATTGTATATCCTCATTGGGGGACAGAATTGGTGAATTCCATTCAGGATGACCAGAGAGCTTTGGCACAGTCCTTTGTTGATTCCGGTGCGGATTTGGTAATTGGAGGTCATGCCCATGTGTTACAGGGTGCAGAATATTATAATGACGTACCTATATTTTACGGATTGAGTAATTTTTGTTTTAGTAGTAAAGTTAGAGAAAGCTGTATTGTGAATATTACCTTGTCAATGGATGGAATAAGTGATATTTGTTTGATCCCATGTATGGAAAGTGCAGGTATTACCATTCAATGTGATAAGGGGGATGGAAATTATAATCATATCATAGATATGATGAATACATATTCACCTAATATGCATTTTGATGAGAATGGTTATGTGACCAAGGTGGAGCAGTAAACACTTGAAAGCAGGAATCCTGATGATATGGGAAGTTTGCAGATATAATTTATACAGAATTAAGGAGGTATATATGGTTCTTTTAGTAGATTCTACGCCGGAGATGATTTTATACATAGTAGCAGTAATTTTTGTGTTTATACTTGGAGCATTTGTTTTTTCTTACCTTAACCGGGTAATTGAGATTTTGCCGGAAGGAATTGAGGATGACGAAGAAGAGAAAACAAAGGAAGAGCTGGCAGCAGAAAAGATAAGACATAAGGAG
This sequence comes from Lachnospiraceae bacterium, assembly GCA_051880415.1. Classification (GTDB taxonomy): domain Bacteria; phylum Bacillota; class Clostridia; order Lachnospirales; family Lachnospiraceae; genus CAG-590. The sequence goes on from JBJENX010000168.1 coordinate 9,506, forward strand.
CTTGCAAGGGATAAAAGAAAACGCCTTTTAAAAATAGGAAATGCCTGCCCTCATTGTGGACAGACCTGGAAAATGAAAGATTCTATTCCCGTTCTTTCGTGGTTAATGAATGGGAGAAAATGCAGGTATTGTTCAAAGGCAATTTCCATACGACATACATTAATTGAATTGTTAGGTGGCGTGTTGGCTGTGATACCTCTTTTTTATTATGGGTTATCAGTGGAAGCACTTACGGTTTTTTTGGTTTATTGTGTCCTGTCAACCATTGCGGTAATTGATATGGATACCCAGTATATTCCTCCGGAATTAAATCTGATATTGGCAGTTTTGGGGATTTTGTCTATTATCACATTGCCGGGGTCTTCATTAGTGGAACGGGGAATCGGTATTTTCTGTGTTAGTGTTCCCCTTTTAATCATTACGTTGATTGTTCCGGGGGCATTTGGCGGCGGCGATATTAAAATGATGGCTGCGGTGGGTATTTTGCTAGGATGGAAAGGAACGGTAATGGCATTTTTGATTGGGTTGCTGTTAGGTGGCGGTTATGGAGCATATGTTTTAATCACAAAGAAAATGGGAAGAAAAGAACATTTTGCCTTTGGACCTTTTCTTGCCATAGGAATTGCCATTTCCCTGTATGCTGATTGTGGTACGAAGTGCATGAATTTATATATGGATTACATTATGGCAGCATTTCAGCCGTATTAAGTGATAACCTCTGTCCCTGTGGATAGGGGTTATAAAATTATATACCGATGCAGGAATGAAATAAGATTGCAAAATAAGGGGTTTCTTAGTAGAATATAGATAGTTTACGAAAAAATGAGGAGAAGAGACATGAATATAAAAAGTCTATCCATACGTGGTGTTGAATTTGGAAGTGGAATTCCCAAAATATGTGTGCCCATTACCGGAAGAACAGATGAAGAAATCCTTAATCAGGCAAGGGAGATTGTGAAAGAGAAGCCTGATTGTATCGAGCTTCGGATAGACTGGTATGAGAATGTTTTTGAAGCAGAGAAGGTTGTTGTATTATTAAAGAATTTAAGAGATATAATTGGCAACCATGTTTTGTTATTTACCTTTCGCTCAGCCTTGGAGGGTGGAGAAAAGGACATATCTACAGCTGATTATGTTGGGTTGTGTCAGGCAGCATGTAACAGTGGCTGTATTGATTTATTAGATGTAGAAGCTTTTATGGAAGACGGCCTGTTAGAAGGACTGGTATCTGTTGCCCATGACAATCATGTTTATATTGTTGGCAGTAATCATAATTTTGCATTTACTCCTACAGAAGATGAATTGTATCAGACACTTATACAAATTGACAGGATGGGAGCAGATATACCAAAGGTTGCTGTTATGCCGGTAAAGGAACGGGATGTATTAAATTTACTTTCTGCAACCCTTATGTATTATGAAAAGGGTGGAACAAAACCAATTATTACCATGTCCATGAAGGAAATGGGATTAATCAGCCGTGTTGCAGGAGAATTGGTTGGTTCGTCTCTTACATTTGCCACAGTTGGGCAGGCATCTGCACCGGGGCAGATTCCAATCGACAGGGTTCGTAAAATATTAAACGAATTCTCTGGGCATAAGAGCTTAGGATAGTCAATTGAGGAGGATTGAAATAGATGAATAAAGAAAAGGATAATCAGTCAGATAAAAAGATTCCCTATAATCCAAATCGTAAGATGTCGGATGATGAGATAAATTCTTTATTGGAAATGGCTGCCGCACAGGTAAATGGGGATATGAAGCGGGAAAATATACAGCTTAAAGAAAAGGAAGAAGAGAAAAAGAAGGCTGAGGAAAAGAAAAAGGAAGAAGAGAGAAAGAAAGCCGAGGAAAAGAAGCGGGCTGAAGAGAAGAAAAGGGAAGAAGAAAGAAAGAAGGCCGAAGAAAAGAAAAAGGAAGAGGAAAGAAAGAAGGCCGAAGAAAAAAAGAAAGAGGAAGAGAAAAAGAAGGCCGAAGAGAAAAAGACCGAAGATAATAAGAAAACTGAGGAAAAGAAAAAGGTTGAAGAAAAAAAGGTTGATAATAAGAAAACCCAGGAAAAAAATGAAGACAGAAAAAAAACAGAAATACAGAATGTAGAAGAACAGGAAGTATATGTAACAAAAAGTGGTGTGACTGAGAATCCATATAAAGAAAAATGGACATTTGGACGTGTTTTAGGCACTTTTTTTGAGACTGTCTGGTTATTATTTAAAATTGCAGTGGTAGTTGGGGTAATAACCATTATTTCAGGCTTTTTCCTGTCAAGAGATTTGATGATTCGTGGCCGTAATGGTGAACGTCAGTGTCTTCAGGATATGACAGTAGCATCTAATGTTGTTACCAAAAAAAGTCTGGAGCATACCAAGGCAGATACATGGATTAACAAAGTACAAAAGGAAAAAATTACTTTAGAAGCGGATGATGGGAAGATATTAGTTGCGAAAAAATTTGTGGGAGATTCCAATAGTAAGAATTGGGCGGTTATTTTGCATGGCTATGGGGAAAATATGGAAGACGTATATGATATTGCAATGCATTATTCGGAACAGGGATACAATGTTTTGCTGCCGGACCTTCGTGCCCATGGAGAAAGTGAGGGTTCATTTTATGGCATGGGATGGCTGGACCGTCTGGATGTGATAAACTGGATTGATGTTATATTGGATGAGGAACCCTCTGCCAATATTGTGATTCATGGCGTGGATATAGGGGCAGATACAGCATTAATGATTGCAGGTGAACCAATTAAGGATAATATAAAGGCAATTGTGGCAGAAGGTGCATATACTTCCGCCTGGGAGGTTGTAAAAGCGGAATGTAAGATAAGACATCCGAAGCTTCCAACATTCCCATTTTTAAATATGATAAATCCTGTAATGAAGGTGTGGGCCGGTTATTCGTTAAAGGAGGCAGATGCCGTAAAACAGGTAGAAAAAGCCAAGGTTCCGATTTTGTTAATCTATGGGAACAATGATACATATACCGATGCAGATATGGCTGAAAAACTGGATAAATCCGTTGCATCTAAGCATGAGGTATTTACAGTTGCAAATGGTGCCCATGGTGATTGCCGTTATTCGGATACTGAGACGTATTATAATAAGACTTTTCAATTTGTTGATACATATATAAAATAGGATGCTGTCAGGTAGGGAAAATATGGAAATACAAAGGAAAAAATATGACAGATTATCAATTGAATTACAGGAACAGATTATAAAGGACCGTGAAATGGGAAAGTTAAATCCCCACCGAAGCCTCAATGAGGATGCTGTCCGCAGACGTCCCGATTGGGATAAAAATACATTGCTGCGTCCGGCATATGTCCGTGATATAGAAAAAATCATGCATGTTCCGTATTATAACCGATATGCGGATAAGACCCAGGTGTTTTCTTTTTATAAAAATGATGACATAACAAGGAGGGCATTGCATGTGCAGCTGGTATCCAGAATTGCCAGAAATATAGGTTCTTTGCTGGGGTTAAATGTTGATTTAATTGAAGCCATTGCTTTAGGTCATGACATAGGACATACACCCTTTGGACATGCAGGGGAACGATATTTAAGTCAGTGTTTGCAGGAGCGTACGGGAAGATATTTTAATCATAACGTTCATAGTGTCAGGGTGCTGGATTTTATTATGAACCGTAATATCAGCCTGCAGACATTAGATGGTATTTTATGCCATAACGGTGAGTTTGCCATGCAGGAATACAGACCGGTTCCCATAGAGGACTTTGCAGGCTTTGATAAAAAATATGAAGCCTGTTATACCGATGAAAAGGCAATAGAGAAACTGGTTCCATATACCTTAGAGGCATGTGTTGTTAGAATCTGTGATATGATTGCATATTTGGGAAAAGACAGACAGGATGCAGTTCGGGCAAATTTAATTAAAGATGACAGTATATTTGAAGAGCAGGCATTTGGAAAAAGCAATCCGGAAATCATCAATAATATGATTGTCAATATTGTTGAAAACAGCTACGGAAAAGATTATATCATGTTAGATGATGAATATTACAAAGCAATTAAACAGACGAAAAAAGAAAACTATACAAAAATCTATTTTAACGAAGAGGTGGAACGTACCTATGAGGAAAGCATTGCACCAATGTTTCATACCATGTACCACCAATTGTTAAAGGATGTAGAAAATGGAAATCAAAATTCCATGATCTATAAGCATCATATAGAATATGTGAAGGCGAATACAACCGGCTATGGTTGTGAGACCTATATGGAAAGAACAGAAAAAAATCAAATGGTGGTTGATTATATTGCCAGCATGACAGATGATTATTTTATAGATTTATACGATTACATGTTTCCTAAAAGTAAATATAAAATCAAATATGTCTCATATTTTGATTGAAGGAATGCCGTTTTAGGAGACATTGGAAAGGGATAAGGAAATGAATAAAAAAGAGATAAGTGAAATAAAGAAACAGTTTACACCGGAGCATTGTACAATTACAAGGATTTGTGGCTGTTATGTAGACGGGGAAAAGGATAAAAAAGCTGAGCTTGCACAGACCTTCTTAACCTTAACAGAAGAAGAAAATTTTAAATATTTTACCATTTTTAAAGGAACCTTGTCCGGCAGCATCGGAAAGAATCTGTTAAATATGGAATTTCCTATGGAACAGGAGCAACCGGGAGGTACTCAGGAATTTTTAATGCGGTTAAAAAATTCTAAATTAGAGGACGCCTCGTTAGTAGAAGAATTTTATGATAAGGTAATTGAAACTTATCATTATGATGAAAATTATTATATTATCTTAGTCTATGCCGCATATGATGTTCCGGGACAAACATCGGATGGTATTGAAAATGATGATGCTTCGGATTATGTGTATGATTACATTTTGTGCAGTATATGTCCTGTTAAACTGACAGATGCAGGTCTTGCTTATAATGAACATCATAATACCATTGAAAGCCGTATTCGTGACTGGGTAGTTGGGGCACCAAATCATGGATTTTTATTTCCTGCATTTAATGATAGGAATACGGACATTCATGGGTTACTTTATTATACAAAGAACTCGGAAACCATGCAGCGGGATTTTATAGATAGAACCTTAGGATGTGGAGCGCCTTTGTCATATAAAGCACAGCAGGAAACCTTTCAGGATATTATTGAGAATACATTGGGAGATGCCTGTGATTTTGAGACGGTTAAGACGATTCAGGAGAATTTGAATGAATTTGCGAAAGAACAACAGGAAGTGGAAGAACCGGCAGAGATTGACAAAATGCAGATGAAAAAGCTTTTGGAGGACAGTGGTGTCAAGCATGAGGTGATTGAGAATTTTGATACTGCTTTTGACAGTATTGTAGCACAGGAGGATAAACCAACATTTTCTGCTTCTAATGTTGCAAGTACAAGAAGCTTTGACATCAAAATGCCGGATGTTGTCATAAAAGTAAAACCGGAACGCACTGATTTAGTGGAAACCAGAATGATTGATGGAAAACAGTATATTGTGGTTGAAATAAATGACAGTGTTGAAGTAAACGGAATTAATGTAAAAACCATGGATATGGAAACCGGGGAAATCTTAGATTAATAATAAAATTTATGAAGAATAGAAAGAAGATGTAATTATGTATAAGGAAGTATCGAAGCTGATTGTGTATCGGGATTTAGGCGAGGATAGTATTTTGTTAAACCTTGCGGGGATTTTTGAGGATTTTGACTGGTACAAAGCCAATGTATTAGGGGGAGCTTCTGCATTAAGTGCATCAAAAATAGAAGAATTAAAGGATCGTAAACATATTAGTAAGGAAAGCCTCATTACCAGAATATATGCTGAGATAAAAAGACTTTTGGACCTGGCAACGGATTACGGGTTTGATACAAATCTCTGGCACAATTATTTAACCTTTGTTATGATGACCAATGAGAATTCCTTTACTTTAACCTGTGAGAAGATTGGTTCCAATGATGGAAGCGTGAATCATTTTGCCAAGAATGATTTTAAAATATTTAAGGCCCTTTTTGATTATAATTTTTATGAAATAGAAAAGGAACTGGGCATTGACTGCTTTACCACTATTTCTAATTACAAGGCAATCAGAAAAAAAGAGCGGATGTATAATGCAAATGTATCTGAGAAGGTTCAGAATCTGTCGTTAAGATTGGAAAAATGTGATGACGAAGAGGGCTTTTTTGATGAAATGACCCGGTTTTATGCAGACTATGGCGTTGGTATGTTCGGATTAAATAAAGCATTTCGTATTAAGAGTCCGGATAATCAGGTGGATATTTTTCCAATTAATAATACCGAGAATGTTGTCCTTAATGATTTGATTGGTTATGAGGTTCAAAAGAAGAAGCTTATTGATAATACGGAAGCCTTTGTGGCAGGGAAACCGGCAAATAACTGTTTGTTATTTGGAGATTCGGGAACAGGTAAATCTACCTGTATCAAGGCAATCATTAATGAATATTATGACAAGGGTCTTCGGATGATAGAGATTTATAAACATCAGTTTAAGGATTTGTCTACTGTTATTTCTATGATAAAGAACCGTAATTACCGCTTTATTATTTATATGGACGATTTGTCCTTTGAGGAATTTGAGATTGAGTATAAATTCTTAAAAGCAGTAATTGAGGGTGGTGTTGAAACAAAGCCTGATAATGTATTAATATATGCTACCTCTAACCGTCGCCATTTGATAAAAGAAACCTGGAATGATAAAAATGATATGGAACGGACAGGGGAGATTCATCGTTCAGATACCATGCAGGAGAAGCTTTCTTTGGTAAATCGTTTTGGTGTTACCATTAATTTCTCTAAACCAAGTCAGAAGGAATATTTCAATATTGTGTGTGAATTGGCAAAAAGAGAGCCTGGCATCACATTATCCGAATCGGAACTTTGCGCAGAGGCTAATAAGTGGGAATTATCCCATGGTGGTATTTCAGGCAGAACGGCACAGCAGTTTGTGAATTTCCTGGCAGGAAAAACAGAAGATGAATAAGGATTGGAGCATCTATGAAGATTGTATTAGCTGCATTAAATGCAAAATATGTACATTCAAATCTGGCTGTATATGATTTACAGTCTTATGCAAAGGAAAAATTAAATAAGGAGTTTGCAGGGAAAGAGATTCCTGAAATTGTAATTCGGGAATATACCATTAATCACAATCTGGATCAGATTTTGCAATCTTTATACAAGGAAAAGGCGACTATGATTGCCTTTTCTTGTTATATATGGAATATAAAAGAGATACTTACCATTTCCGAAGAGCTTCATAAGGTAGCACCTGCAGCACATATATGGCTTGGGGGTCCGGAGGTTAGCTATGACAGTGAAAAGCTTCTTGAGAGATATCCATGGATAGAAGGTATCATGCGGGGGGAAGGGGAAGCTACCTTTTATGATCTTGTAAAATACTGTGGTTTACAGGATTCTTCCAGTGATGGGAACCTTGAATTGAAAACCATATCAGGTATAACCTATCGTGATATTAAGAACTGTATTTGTAAAAATCCGGACCGTCCATTGTTATCCTTAGATGAGATACCCTTTATATACAATGGGTTAGAGCAGTTTGATAATAAAATTCTGTATTATGAATCAAGTCGCGGATGTCCTTTTTCCTGCAGTTATTGTTTATCCTCTATTGATAAGAGTGTACGGTTCCGAAGTATGGACAGGGTTTATAGGGAACTGCAATTCTTTTTGGATCATAAAGTGAATCAGGTTAAATTTATAGACAGAACCTTTAATTGCAATAAAAAACATTCCCTGGCAATCTGGCAGTATCTGGCAGAACATGATAATGGGATTACGAATTTTCATTTTGAGGTTGCAGGGGATTTAATTGGAAAAGAAGAATTAGAGGTTTTTCAAAAAATGCGTCCCGGGCTTATTCAGTTAGAAATTGGATTACAATCCACAAATCAGGCAACCCTTGGGGAAATAAGACGGGTCATGAATGTGGATAAGCTGCGGGATACAATGCATAGCATTCGTGGGCTTCATAATATCCATCAGCATTTGGATTTGATTGCCGGACTGCCATATGAGGATTTTGTCACATTTAAACAATCATTTAATGAAGCCTATGAAATGAAACCGCATCAATTGCAGTTGGGATTCCTGAAAGTGCTGAAGGGCTCCTATATGGAAACCCGGGTTGATGCCTATGGGTTAAGGTATCAGAATACCCAGCCCTACGAGGTGTTATCCACGAAGTGGTTATCCTATGATGATGTTTTGGTATTAAAACAGGTTGAAGACATGGTAGAGGTATATTATAACAGCGGACAGTTTACACATGTTTTGAATTATTTAATTCCGATGTTTGATTCTCCTTTTGATTTTTATTTAAGTCTTGGCAGGTATTATGAAAATAAGACCTTATATGGCATTGGATTTAAAAGAGAAATGCGATATAGGGTCCTGCGGGATTTTTGTCTGGAATGCTTTGATAAAGAAAATGTGACAAAAAGATGGAATGTGGAGATTTTTGACAGTCTCCTTACCTTTGATTATTACTTAAGGGAAAATGCTAAAACCAGACCCTGTTGGAGTCCGGACATGCCCATTGATAAGACCTTGTATCAGAATTTCTTTAAAAATGCAGGAAATGACCTGTATCAGTTTAGTGCCCTGGACTATGATTCCAAAGCTGCTGCCAGGATGATGCATATAGAACCGGTTGTAAAGGCGGCACTCCCTTATATTGTGGAAGAATTGGAGTTTAAGATACTGACGAAGGAAAAGGACATTGAAGCATGTGACAGTCCTTTTGATGTAAATGCAGACAGAATCTACTATTGCTTATATGATTATGAAAACCGTAATCCTCTGACTAGGGATGGAAGCGTCGTTATTTTGTCCTGCTTATAAGTTATATAAACAGCTTCAGAAAGAGAAAAATGGATTCCAAAAGGGACATTTGCGACCGCCGGCACTTAATGAGTGCGCAGCACGAATTTAGTTCCGTTGCGAGGAGCAATTAAGCGCAAGCGGTCCCGGCTTGGAAACATTTTTCTCGGTTGAAGCGTCCGTTATGCATTGACACAAACAATGCCCATATATTCCTTGAAACGTAGGATGTAATTTAGTATAATAAAGCAACATGTGGTTTTAGTTGTAAAGGGAGTATTTATGAATAATAAAGTACGTAGGTTTAAAATGAGCTGGAAAATTACGGCAGCAGTATTAATCGTGGCTGTTATTGCGGTAAGTCTTGTTGGTGGAATCAGTACCAACAGGATTAATAAGTATTTGCTGGAAATGAGTAAGGAAAAGACTGCCTCTATTGCACAAATGGCAGCAGAATTTCTGGATCCGGATGTATTAGCGAACATACAGCCGGGAGATGAGGATACAAAGGAATATAAAGAAACCATTGATGTTCTCCGTTCATTTCTGGTGGATGAGGATATTGAATACATATATACCATGAGAAAAAATGAAGCCGGTGATGTTGAATTTGCCATTGATGCAGATGAAGAGGAGCCTGCTGATATTGGAGAAGAATACGAGACCTATGAAGAGATTGAGGAAGCCTTTTTAGGAAATGTAGCCATTGACAAAGAGTTCACGGTGGATGAATGGGGAACCGTATATACGGGATATGCCCCTATTTTCAATGATGAAGGAGAAGTAGTGGCAATTGTTGGTGTGGACTGTTCTGTGGATAGTGTAGAGAGCAGGGTTTCTGATATGCGAAAAACATTATTTTTGGCTGAAGCAATATGCTTGATTGTTGCTTTTGTTTTCGCAATGATAATCGGTCAATTAATGGCAAAGAATGTAAAATCCATTAACAATAAGATGGATGAGCTGGCAAACAGTGACGGAGATTTAACGAAGCAGCTGCAAATTGCCAGTGGAGATGAAATTGAAAATGTAGCCAGTAGTTTTAATTCCTTTATGTCAAAGCTTCATGGCATGATGACATCAATTAAAGAGAATGAGGAGTCTCTTAAAGAGGCAACGGCAAGTATAAATGGGGAGCTTAAGGAAACTACGGAGGATCTTCAAAGTATTACAGATACCTTATCGGATATGACGGCTTCCATGAATGATACCAGTGATGCTGTTGGTGAAATAACTGCAAACACAGTTGCAGTAAAGGATTTATCTGCAAAGCTTTATTCCGAAACCAAGAACGGAGCGGATAATGCAAAATTAATTAGTGATAATGCCAATCTTGCGAGACAGACCTGTCAGGAATCTCAGGAGAATATGAAACAGGTTATGGAGGAAATGTCTGCAACTGTTGAGAGTAAGATAGAAGCCACAAAGAGAATCGAGAAGATTATTTCCCTTACCAATGATATTATTTCCATTTCCGAGCAGACACAATTATTGGCTTTAAATGCAAGTATTGAAGCAGCAAGAGCAGGTGAGGATGGAAAGGGATTTGCGGTGGTTGCGGATGAGATTGGTAAATTGGCTGACGCCACGGCAGAGACTGCCCAGGAGATTGTGGATATCAATAAATTTATTGTTGATGCTGTTTCGGAGCTTGTTGAGGTTTCCCAGGAGATGGTAGACTTTATTCAAATTGATGTGAATAGTGACTATGACACCATGGTGGATGTGGGGGCTGCCTATGCAAAGGATTCTCAGGAATTTATGCATAAGATGGTTGACTTCCAGACCCTGTCAGAGCAATTATCCGGAAACATGGCACAAATAGAGGATAGTATTGCCCAGATTATGGCTGTTGTGGAGGAGGAAACTGCAAGTATTACAACAGTGAGTGATACCGCAGAAGAAATAAGTGGAAAAATGCAGTTAATGGCATCAAACAGTGGAGTCAATAAGCAGATTGTGGAGCAGCTTGGAGAAATCATTAATAAATTTACGTTATAAGGGGAAACAGTTTATGGGATATGTGTATTTTACACGACATGGGCAGACAATATGGAATGTTGAAAATAAAATATGCGGTGCCACGGATATTGCATTAACGAATCTTGGACATGAACAGGCAATTGCCTTGGGAAAAGAATTAAAGGAACAAATGGAAAATCATTCCATTCATATTGATGAGATATTATATTCTCCACTGGTAAGAGCTGCAGATACTGCAAAGCATATTTCAGAAATTACTGGTATTCCTGCAAACATGGAGCCGAGACTCAAGGAACAGAATTTTGGAAAATATGAAGGAACTCCCCGTAACGGAGAGGAATTTAGCCAAATGAAATCCTGTTTTGTCAATCATTACGAAGGTGGGGAAACTATGCTTCATTTAGCTCAGAGAATATATAATCTGTTAGATGATTTGAAAAAAGAATCAGGAGAAAAGACTTATCTTCTGGTTGCCCATAACGGAATATCCAGAGTGATACAATCCTATTTTTATGATATGTCGAATGAAGAATATGCCGGTTTTGGTATTAAAAATTGTCAGGTGTTAAGATTTGAATTTTGTGATGATAAATAACAAAAAGTCCGATAGTGTGTCGGACTTTTTTGTTTATATAGGGGATGTATCTTAGTTTTCTTTGTAGGATGGGCATACCTCTTTTAATGTACATTCTTTACATTTTGGTCTTCTGGCAATGCATATCTGTCTTCCATGCTGGATAATCTGAATGTTATATAAAATCCATTGTTCTTTTGGAAGAATTTTCATTAGCTCTTTTTCTATTACCACCGGATCATCACTTTTTGTTAATCCTAATAATTTGGAGATTCGTTTTACATGGGTATCCACAACAATACTGGGTTCATGAAAAATATTTCCTCTGATTACATTGGCAGTTTTTCTTCCTACACCGTCTAAAGCAGTTAATTTATCAATATCTGAGGGTACTTCCCCATTATATAATTCTAATATTTTTTTAGAACAGCCAATTATGTTTTTTGCTTTGTTTTTATAGAATCCCGTTGAGTAAATATCCCCTTCTAATTCTTTTAAGTCGGCATTGGCAAAGCTTTCCACAGTAGGATATTTTTTGAATAAATCTGCCGTAACAATATTAACTCTTGCGTCGGTACACTGTGCACTTAACATGGTGGCAATCAACAGTTGAAATGCATTTTCGTGATTTAGATAACAACGGTATTCGGTTCCGTATGTTTCGTTCAGTAATTCGATTAATCTTTTCACATCTGTTTTTTTCTTTCGTGGCATTTTATTTCCTGCTTTCTATTGTTATAAAATAAAATCTGTTATCTGTCATAATAGTATATGTGAGACCTTATGTCAAAAGTAATATTTGGAACGTGGAATATATAAAAATACATTGCCTAAATTAACAAAATAAAGTAAAATCAATGGTTGAGAGAATATGGAATTGGTCAGGTTGCCGGGGAGGATATTATGGCAAGAGAGATGTCGGCTCTTGAAAAATATTATAATAAATTTAATGAAGATAAAAGACTGGAAAGCCGTCATGGTCAGGTAGAATTTTATACCTCCATGAAATATATTAATAAATATTTATCCCAAATAGCTACAGATACAGGTAAGGATATATGTGATATAAAGGTGTTGGATGTAGGAGCCGGAACGGGAAAGTATTCAATTGCTCTGGCAGATGCAGGGTATGATGTTACGGCAGTGGAGCTTGTAAAATATAATCTGGGCATTCTAAAGAAAAACAGTAACGGTAAGGTTAAGGCATATCAGGGAAATGCCATGAAATTAAAACGGTTTGAGGATGATACCTTTGACATGACATTGGTTTTTGGACCTATGTATCATTTATATTCCTTTGAGGATAAACGAAAGGCATTAGAAGAGGCAAAAAGGGTAACGAAACCGGGAGGCTATATTCTGGTTGCCTATTGTATGAATGAGTATTGTGTGATTACCTATGCATTTAAGGAAAATCACATTAAGGAATGTTTGGAGCAGGGAAAGCTTACTGAGGATTTTCATTCCATTGGAGACGAAGAAGGGTTATATGATTACGTAAGGCTTGAGGATATTAATGCATTAAATGAGGCGGCAGGACTTTCCCGGGAATTAATTATTTCTCCTGACGGGGCATCGGATTATATCAGGCCAACGTTAAATGCCATGGATGATGAAACATTTTCCCATTATTTGGCATATCATTTATCCATATGTGAACGTCAGGATTTAATAGGGGCAGGTGCCCATACTCTCGATATTTTAAAAAAACGTAATTAGTGGTATCATTGTAAAAGTGAAAGCGGTTTAAATGAATCAATAGAAAAGAGGAAGTACATGGTAGATCAGAATACTTTTTTGGATACACTTAACAGTGTAAAAGAAATTATTGCAACAGCAGAGGTTCCTTTGAAAGAGGATGAGATCCTTGCCTATTTTAAAGATATGGAATTAGACGGAAGTCAAAAGGCAATGGTAATTGATTATTTGACAAATCCGGATAATTATAAAGAAAGTAAGGAAAATGATGATTCCCAATCAGAAACAGAAGAAAACAGAGGAGGAGAATCTCCCTCTGATGAGTCGAATATTAATGTATATCAGATGTATTTAGAGGAGCTTGGTCAGTTATCCGTTTATTCCGTTGAAGAAGTGGAAGAATTATACAGACTGTTATTACAGGGTGATAATTCTGTAATTGAGAAGATTTCCCATGCATGGCTTTTAAGGGTTACAAATATTGCGCAACAATATATGGAGCCTTCATTGCTGCTGGAGGATTTGGTTCAGGAGGGAAATATGGCTTTATTCCTGGAACTTTCCAGATTGTGTGGAAGCATGGAGAAGGGAAATGTAGAAGAAATGCTAAACCGGGCAGTGGGAAATGCAATTTTGGCTTACGCAGGTGAGCTTAGGGATGCCAAGGAACTGGAGGATTCCATTGTTGGAAAAGTAAATCTTGTAAATGCAGCGAAGACGATTCTTGCTGAAGAAAATAATGTGATGCCAAGTGTGAAGGAGCTGGCTGATTATACAAAAATGTCAGAGAAAGAACTGGAGGCACTGTTAGACATTATGGAAGAAGCAAATAAGGATCAGTGAAATGGAGGGCATGATGAATTATCGAACAGACCGGTATGGTAATAAAATATCTATATTAGGATATGGTTGTATGCGTTTTACCCAGAATGCAGGTAAAATAGATATGGAAAAAGCGGAAAAGGAAGTTATGGCGGCATATCATGGAGGGGTAAATTATTATGATACCGCATATGTATATCCCGGAAGCGAAGTGGCGTTAGGACAGATTCTTGCGAAAAATGGGATTCGGGAGGATGTGAAGATTGCCACAAAATTACCCCATTACTTAATAAAAAAAGCGGACAGCATGGATAAGTATTTTGATGAACAGTTAAAACGTCTGCAAACGGATTATATAGATTACTATTTGATGCATATGTTAACGGATATTGCAACCTGGGAACGTTTGAAAAATCTTGGAATTCTTGAGTGGTTGGAGGAAAAGAAGAAAAGCGGGGCGATTCGTCAGATTGGATTTTCCTATCATGGTAATTCAGATATGTTTTGCCAGTTAGTTGATGCCTATGACTGGGATTTTTGCCAGATTCAGTATAATTATATGGACGAGAATTCCCAGGCGGGACGGAAAGGCTTGCAGTATGCAAATAAAAAAGGAATTCCGGTTATTATAATGGAGCCTTTAAGAGGCGGCCGTCTTGTAAATAATTTGCCGGAAGATGCTGTGAAGGTATTTGAGGATTATCCCGTAAAACGTACACCGGTTCAGTGGGCGCTTCGGTGGCTGTGGAATCAGCCGGAGGTGACCTGTGTTCTGTCAGGCATGAATTCTTTGGAAATGGTAGAAGATAATGTGAATACAGCATCCACTGTAGAGATTGGTGAATTGGGACAGGAAGAAGAACAGATGCTTCGTCAGGTAGTTTCCGCAATTAATAAAAAGATAAAAGTGGGATGTACCGGTTGCGGGTATTGTATGCCATGTCCAAAGGGTGTGGATATCCCCGGCACTTTTGCAGCATACAATCGTCGTTATTCGGATGGCAGGTTTGTTGCATATAAAGAATATCTTATGTGTACTGCCCTTCGAAAGAACAGTTCCAGTGCGTCTAATTGTGTTGAATGCGGTAAATGTGAGAAACATTGTCCGCAGCATATAGAAATTAGAAAAGAACTGAAAAACGCAAAGAAAAAGCTGGAAACACCGATTTATAAGGTTGCCCGTTTTTTTGTTAAGCTGTTTAAAATATATTAATAGGATTCAAAGGAGAGATATGTAAATATGTTGGGAATTATCGGTGCCATGGATGAAGAGGTGGCAAAAATCAAGAATGAGATGGAGGACGTAACTGTTACAAAAAAGGCAGGTATGGATTTCTACAAGGGAGTTATTTCAGGACATCCGGTGGTTGTGGTCCGTTCGGGCATTGGAAAAGTAAATGCGGGAATGTGTACCCAGATACTGGTGGATGATTATAATATAGATGCTGTTATTAATACAGGTATTGCCGGTTCCTTAAATGCAGATATTAATATCGGTGATATTGTTCTTTCCACAGATACCTTGGAACATGATATGGATGCGGTAAACTTTGGATACCCTCTTGGACAGATTCCAAGAATGGACACATTATCCTTCGGGGCTGATGAAAACCTTCGTAGGATTGCAAAAGAGGTGTGTAAACAGGTAAATCCTGATGTGAATGTATTTGAGGGAAGAATTGTAAGTGGTGACCAGTTTATCTCGGATAAAGAAAAGAAAAACTGGCTGATTGATAATTTTGCAGGTTTTTGTACGGAGATGGAAGGAGCAGCAATCGGACATGCAGCCTATCTGAATAAGATTCCGTTCTTGATTATTCGTGCCATATCGGATAAGGCTGATGATTCTGCAACTATGGATTATCCTACATTTGAGGCAAAGGCCATTGAACATTCAGTGAAGCTTCTGCTTGCTTTGTGTGAGAGACTGGCATAGGCAGAAATGATGTATCCATATGTTTATAAGCATGTTGAGTTAAATAGGAAAAGAGGACGATTATGGAAAAAATTGCAAGTTTTACAGTGAATCATTTAACGTTGCTTCCGGGAATCTATGTTTCCAGAAAAGATACAGTGGGCAGTGAGGTGATTACCACCTTTGATCTTCGTATGACAAGACCTAACTTTGAGCCGGTGTTAAATACGGCAGAAGTTCATACATTAGAGCATTTAGGGGCAACCTTTTTACGTAATCATGAGGTGTATAAGGATAAAGTGATTTATTTTGGACCTATGGGCTGTAGAACCGGATTTTATCTTGTGTTAGCCGGAGATTATGAATCAAAGGATATTGTGGATTTAATAAAAGAAATGTATGTTTTTATGAAGGATTTTGAAGGGGAGGTACCGGGTGCCTGTGCCAGAGACTGTGGCAATTATCTGGATATGAATTTAAACATGGCAAAGTTTGTGGCAAAACGGTATTACGATGAGGTTCTTATGAATATCACAAAGGAACGGCTGGTATATCCGGAGTAGAATGTTTTTACAGATAACCGCCGTCAAATTTGATAATTTCTCCTGTTAAGTAAAGGGGACTTTCATATATATGGCGTACCATAAGGGCTACCTCCTCACAGGTGCCTGTTCGTCCAAGGGGGATATCATTTTCTAATTGCTTCATGTCTTCTTTGGAAAAGCAGGCATTCATGGATGTGTCAATGGTTCCGCAGGCGATGGCATTTACGGCTATGTTACTTGGAGCTAATTCTTTTGCCAGCGCCTGGGTAAATGCATTTAATCCTCCCTTTGTGGCACTGTATGCCACTTCACAGGAAGCACCGCTTAATCCCCACATGGAAGAGATATTAATAATATGTCCCCGCTTATTGCTTACCATTTGCGGGACGATTTCCTTACAGCAGTTAAATACGGAGGTTAAATTTGTCCGGAGAATCCGGTTCCAGTCGTCTATCGTCATATCTGTTAATAAACCTACATGGGAAATGCCGGCATTGTTAATTAATAAATCGATTGTAATTCCCTTGTTTTTCACATCTTCCACCATGGATTTTACAAAATTATAGTCTCCAATGTCTCCCGGGTATGCATAACATATTTTCCCTTGGGATTCCACCAGCTCTTTTGTTTTTTGCAAATCTTCCGGGTGTGTGTATGAATTGATAATAATTGCATCAAAGGATTGTGCCAGTTCTATGGCGCATGCACGTCCGATTCCTCTTGATGCTCCGGTTATTAATACAGCGTTCATTGTTCGTTTCTCCTGTATATATATTAATTAATAGCAGCCTTTCTTGTGGAAACAATAAATATTGTAGTGTTTTTGCTAAAAACATCACAACATATAGGGATTATATCATGAAAAGGTTGAAATGCAAAATTAAATCTGCTATACTTAGGTTAATTTTTGATATAAAAACAGGAGGCAGACAGAATGGATAAGAAGACCATGTTGAAGATATTTGGAGGCGCATTTCTCCGTTCACTGATTGTACTTATGGCAGTTACAATTATAGGTTTTGGAGCATTCTTTATAATTAAAGTTAATACAGATAAAAATAATGATATTGTAGAGGATACAGGAGTAGAGGATACAGAGTACAGCCCTAACGAGCTGGAGGCATTGGTTGCAGAGGATAATGCACAAAATGCGGACATGTCAACAGAAGAGGTTGTCACAGAGGCTACTACCACTGAGGAGGTTACAACCGAAGCTCCCAATATTCCGTCAACAGATAAGAATATCCTTATTTTAAACTCCACCTCCACTTCAGGATTAGCCAGTGCATGGGCGTCTAAGCTGAATGGGGCAGGATTTGGTAATACAGGATTTGGTAATTATTCGGCTTCTACTGAGGCAAATACAAAGATATATGTGTCTGAAGAGGGAATGGGTAATGACCTGGTAGGATATTTTAACGGTGCAACCGTAATTGTAGGTTCTGTAGAAGCGTCTACATATTCAGTAAAAAGCGGAAACATGGATCATTATGATATATATATCGTAATTGGTAATAGTGATTCTTCCGTTCAGTAATTGGGGTTATATATGAAAGAAAGAATTGAACTGCTGGGTATTCCTGTGGACATTGCGTCCACAAAGGAAGCCGGAGAAGTTACAATTTCATACATGGAAGAAGAAGGAAGTAAGGTCGTCTATTTTTTCAATAGTGAGACCTTATTGCTTTTAGAGGGGAATGATAACTGGAAAACATCGGTTTCAGAGTGTGAGCTTGTACTTCCGGGGGCAACGAATGTGGATAACTCCATTGATGAGGTGTTAGGCCATAAAAGAGATCAGTTCTTCTTTGAAAGTTATCTGGATATATTGCTTGACCACATTGTTGAAATGGGCTATGAAATATTGTTGGTGACGAGAACGGAGCAGCAGTTTCAATCGGTACAGTCTAATATTCATGAAAAGCGCCCTTTCCTGGATTTTAGTGGATTCTATAAAACGGAACAGGATGAAAGTTATGAGCATATTGTAAATGAGATTAACTCCGTGGCCCCGGATATTTTGCTGGTTGCCTGTGACGAGACGATGCAGTTAGAACTTTTGACCAGGTATAAGGAGCTTATGAATGCAGGTCTTATTATCTTTGTAGGGGATCAATTGTACCATAAGGCCGTGATTGATGAAGCGATTCCTGAAAAGATTGAGAAATGGAATCTTCATAATCTATATCGGTTTATAAAAAAAGGCGGAAGAATTAAGGCGGCTGTAAATAGTATTAAGATGAGAATCAGAATGTTACAGCATAGAAATGATTCTAAGGATGAATAATTGTTTTTTGTCTATGGGAAATTTTGATAATAAAATGAAGAAAAATATGTGCAAATTAATGGTAATATTTTTCTTTATAGCAAAATGAACAAAGAAAATGAAAATTCTTTGTTCAATAATAATATTTCATTTCAAAACCTATTGAGGTATCATATCATTATGATTTTAGTCAGAAAAGAAATTATATAACCCAAGGAGGAATATTAAAATGGCTAGTTTATCACTCAAAAATATTTACAAGATTTATCCTAACGGATTTAACGCAGTTAAGGATTTCAATCTTGAAATTGAGGACAAGGAGTTTGTTATCTTCGTAGGACCTTCCGGATGTGGTAAGTCTACTACACTTCGTATGATTGCAGGTCTTGAAGACATCAGCTCAGGAGAATTATGGATCGGCGATAAGATGGTGAATGATGTAGAGCCTAAGGACAGAGATATCGCAATGGTATTCCAGAACTACGCTTTGTATCCACATATGTCAGTATATGACAATATGGCATTCGGTCTTAAGTTAAGAAAGGTTCCAAAGGAGAGAATTGACAAGCAGGTACATGAGGCTGCTAAGATTCTTGATATCGAGCACTTACTTGACAGAAAGCCAAAGGCTTTATCAGGTGGTCAGAGACAGCGTGTGGCTATGGGTCGTGCAATCGTTCGTGAGCCTAAGGTATTCTTAATGGACGAGCCTTTATCAAACTTGGATGCTAAACTTCGTGTTCAGATGCGTGTTGAGATTTCTAAGTTACATCAGAGATTACAGACAACTATTATTTACGTAACACATGACCAGACAGAGGCTATGACACTTGGTACAAGAATCGTAGTTATGAAGGATGGTATTATTCAGCAGGTAGATACACCTCAGAACTTATATGATCACCCAACAAACTTATTCGTTGCAGGTTTCATGGGTATGCCACCTATGAACTTTATCGAGTGTAAGGTTGTTAAGTCCGGTGCAGATGTATTGTTAATGTTTGGTTCTCACTCAATCAAGATTCCTGATTCTAAGGCTCAGATCTTAATTGAACAGAACTACATCGATAAGGAAGTTGTATTAGGTATTCGTCCAGAGGATATTCATGATGAGCAGTTATTCATCGAGTCTTCTCCAGAGAGTATCATTGATGCAAGAATTACAATCTACGAGATGTTAGGTGCAGAAGTATACTTATACTTCACAATTGATCAGTTTGATATTACTGCAAGAGTTAGTGCTCGTACAACAGCTAGACCTGGTGATACAATTCAGTTAGCATTTGACTTAAGCAAGATTCATATCTTTGATAAAGAGACAGAGCAGAAGATTTTAGATTAATTTTTCTTCGTCTCATAAGAGGAAGCGGGTGCGAGAGCATCCGCTTTTTCTATATTTTGTGTTTTTTTCTTGAAAAATCTGTAAAAATTCTCAATATATACTTTCTTTTTTTTGTAAATTCCGTTAAAATATAATGAGGTGTATTGTACCGTTGAAAACCATGAATTTGATAGGGAGTGGAAGAAAATGATTTCAAACCAGATTTTACAGGATACCATTGAGGGGATTAAAGGGATTACAAGAATTGACTTATGTGTAATGGATACAGAGGGAAAGGCATTGGCGTCTACACTTCGGGACACAGAAGAGTATGAGACTTCTGTACTTGCTTTTGTGGATTCGCCTGCAGAGAGCCAGATGCTTTCCGGTTATCAGTTTTTCAAAGTTTTTGATGATAACCAGTTGGAATATGTCATCATTGCAAAGGGCGAGGCAGATGATGTATACATGATTGGAAAGATTGCAGCTTTTCAGGTTCAGAATCTTCTTGTAGCCTATAAGGAACGCTTTGACAAGGATAATTTTATTAAGAATCTTTTGTTAGATAATCTGCTATTGGTAGATATATACAATAGAGCCAAAAAGTTGCATATTGACACGGATGTAAAGCGTATTGTATTTATAATAGAGACTAAGAACGAGAAGGATACAAATGCATTAGAAACCGTTCGTAATATATTCTCAAGTAAGGCAAAGGATTTTGTTACAGCTGTTGATGAAAAGAACATCATTCTTGTGAAAGAAGTAAAGCCCAATGAGAATTATGATGACATGAGTAAAACGGCAAAAGTCATTGTAGATATGTTAAATACGGAAGCCATGTCCTCTGTTCATGTAGCATATGGAACAATTGTCAATGAAATAAAGGAAGTATCCCGTTCTTATAAAGAAGCAAAGATGGCATTGGATGTAGGAAAGATTTTCTACGGAAACCGCAATATCATTGCGTATAGTAACTTAGGAATCGGTCGTTTGATTTATCAGCTGCCAATTCCGTTATGTAAGATGTTTATTAAGGAAATCTTTGAGGGACGTTCTCCGGATGAATTTGATGAGGAGACCCTTACAACAATTAACAAATTCTTTGAAAACAGTTTGAATGTTTCTGAGACTTCCAGACAGTTATATATTCATCGTAATACTTTGGTATATCGTCTTGATAAGCTTCAAAAGAGTACAGGCTTAGATCTTCGTGTATTTGAGGATGCCATTACCTTTAAGATTGCATTAATGGTAGTTAAATACATGAAGTATATGGAATCCTTAGAATATTAAGAAGCTGTATGATAAACATACATTTATATATGAGATACAGAAGAAAGGAACACCGATATGGTAGTGCTAGATCATGTAACCATGCAGTATCCAACAGGCAAGAAGGCTTTGGATGATGTGACATTTCATATTAACAAGGGCGAGTTTGTTTTTGTTGTTGGCAGTAGTGGCTCAGGAAAAACTACATTGATAAAATTACTTTTGAAGGAGATTAAACCTACAGAGGGTGAGATTTTAGTAGAAGGTAAATCATATAGCAAAATGAAACGTAGGGAAATACCAATGCTTCGTAGAAAAATAGGCGTGGTATTTCAGAATTTCCGTTTATTAAAGGATCGTACGGTTTTTGAGAATGTTGCATTTGCACAGCAGGTAATAGAGAAACCGGCAAAGGATATTAGACGTTCGGTTCCTGCAATGCTTACTATGGTAGGCCTGGCAGAACAGTATAAGCAATATCCCAAGGAGTTGTCCGGAGGAGAGCAGCAGCGTGTGGCTATTGCCAGGGCAATTGTAAATGAACCGGATATTATACTTGCAGATGAGCCTACAGGTAATCTGGATCCTACTAATTCAATGGAGATTATGAATTTGCTGGAGGAGATTAATAAAAAGGGAACTACAGTTATTGTGGTTACCCATAATAAAGAAATCGTCAATATGATGAAAAAACGTGTTATAACCCTTAAAAAGGGAAAAATAATCAGTGACGAAGAAAAGGGTGGATATACGGATGAAGATTAATACATTAGGATATAGTATTAAGCAGGGACTGAAAAATATCCGTCGTAATTTGCTTTTTTCTCTGGCATCGACGGGAACAATTATAGCATGTCTCTTTTTGTTGGGCATTTTTTATGCTTTAGTATTAAATATGAGTAGTGAGGTTCAGGATATTGAGAACTCATTAACAATTTCGGTATTCTTTGATGAAGGGATAGACGAATTACAGATTCAGGAAATTGGTAATCAGATTCTTGCAATTAAGAATGTAGATACCATGAATTACGTGTCTGCTGATGTTGCCTGGGATCATTATATTCAGGATGTGTATGGTGGGGATTACGATTATGTAAATGCCGTATTTGGAGATGATAATCCTCTGGCCAATTCATCCTCCTATGAGATTACCTTAAAGAACCTTGGTAAACAGGAGGACACAGTTGCAACCATTGGTGCAATTCCGGGGGTTCGTAAGATTAACAGTAGTAATGAAACTGCAAAAAGCCTGGATTCCATGAGTAAGCTCATTAGCTATGCATCACTTTCCATTATCATTATTTTGTTATTGGTTTCCTTGTTCTTAATCAGTAATACCATTACTATTGGTATTTCAGTCCGGAAAGAAGAGATTGCCATTATGAAATTAATTGGAGCAAAGGATATGTTTGTTCGTGCACCATTCTTAATTGAAGGTATGATAATCGGACTTGTAGGTGCAGTTGTTCCTATTGCAATTATTTATTTTATGTATGACGGGCTTACAAAGTATCTGTCAGAGCATTTTTTAGTGGTTCAGAATATGATTACCTTTGTACCGGCTAATCAGATTTTTAAGGGATTGGTTCCCCTTTGTTTACTAATTGGTGTAGGCGTAGGCTTTTTTGGAAGTCTGGTAACAACTCATAAGCATTTGAAGGTGTAATATTGGAGGATGACGAATGAAAATGAATAAAAAATGGAGAGACAAGGGAATAAGAATCGGTAAAATTCTGGCTTGTACTGCATTGACGGGTTCTCTGGTCTTAGGGGGTATTGCAGCATATGATATTCCCGCCTTTGCAACATCTGACGCATCGGTAGAGCAGGCAAGAAAAGATAAAGAGGATGCTACTTCTAAAAGAGATGAAGCACAAAAGGAGCTGGATATCTTAGAGGATATCAAATCCGGTATTGAAGGAAAGATTGTTGAGCTGGATATGTCCATTACAACCCTTCAGGCGAAGATTACGGAGTTGGAGATGGACCAGAAGGAGCTAGAAGCATCCATAGAAACCACTCAGGCAGATTTGGAGCTTGCAAAGGAAGCAGAAGAAACTCAATATGAATTAATGAAGGATAGAATACAGATGGTGTATGAATCCGGAAATAAAGGATATCTGGATGTATTGCTTACTGCCACATCCATGACGGATGTGATGAATAAGGTTGAATATACCAGTCAGGTTTCTTTATATGATTATAATCTGTTAACGAACTTACAGGATGCAAGAGCAGAGGTGGCAGCCATTGAGGCAAAATTAGAATTGGATTTGTCCACCAATGAATCTATGCAGGAGGAAATGACTTCTGACAAAGAGGATATGGAGGAGCTGGTTGCTGAAAAAAATCAGCAGGTAGCAGAGTATGAGGATTCCATTGCACTTCAGGAGGAAGAAGTTGCCAAGTATAATCAGGCGGTAGCCGAGGCTGAAGCGATTATTTATGCTGCTGAGCAGGCGGCACTTGCACAGACCGGTGGCTCAGAAAGTACCGGTTCTTATACCGGCGGAGCATTTACCTGGCCTGTTCCAAGTAGTAGAAGTATTTCTTCTTATTTTGGAACCAGAACATCTCCAACCGCAGGAGCCAGTACGGAACATAGGGGAATTGATATTCCTTGTAGTAATGGTGCACCGGTGGTGGCAGCAGCTTCCGGAACAGTGATTGTAGCCACATATAACTATGCGGAGGGTAACTATGTTGCCATTGACCATGGTGGTGGAGTGGTAACACTATACATGCATAATTCCTCATTGGCGGTTTCTGTGGGTCAGACTGTTACTGCAGGACAGACCATTGCATATGCGGGCTCCACAGGTATTTCTACCGGACCCCATTGTCACTTTGGTGTTCGTGTAAATGGTGGATATGTGGATCCTTTATCTTATTTACAATAGATTATTATGATACAAATAATTGCCATTGTAATGATTTGCAATGGCAATCGTATATATAAATAGTAATTACTATAGAACCATGAAAGAAGGCTTAGTATGAAAAGAAAATATGGCAAGAGGGTACTGGCAGGTATTATAACCACAGTGATAGGATTTACAATCATTGGTTGTGGCGTTCCTATGACCACTGATAAGCAAAAGCAGGAAAAAAGAGAAAGTACCGAACTGATGAATGACAGTTCTGTGGTTGAAACAAATACTAATGATGACCTGGAAGAGATTCAAAAGACCATTGATAAGTATTTCTATTTTGATACCGATGAACAGGCTATGCAGGATGGTATTATCAGAGGATACATGGAGAGTCTGGATGATCCTTATTCTGTATATTATACCCCGGAGGAATATGCCAAATTTATGGAGAGTACCGGTGGAAAATACGTTGGTGTAGGTGTTCAGGTATCTCAGGATATTGAGACAAAAGAGATTACGGTAGTTAAGGTATTTGACGGACCTGCAAAGGAAGCAGGTATTGAGGCCGAAGATATTCTTGTAGAAGTAGATGGTGAAGATATTACGGAAATGGATATTGATTCCGTTGTTGATAAGATTCGTGGAATTGAGGGAACAGAGGTTACCATTAAGGTATATCGTAGCTCTGACTCCAAAGAACATGAATATACCATGCCTCGTCAGAAGGTGGAGAATCCTACTGTTGAATATGAGATGTTAGATAATAAAATCGGATATGTATCCGTTAGTAGTTTTTATGAGGTAACCGGTCAGCAATATATTGCAGCAGTAGAGGATTTAAAGAGTCAGGGTATGGAAGGCCTCATTGTAGATGTTCGAAGCAACGGTGGCGGACTATTAAATGTTGCAACGGATATGCTGGATTATATGTTACCGGCAGGAAAACTGGTGTATACTGAGGACAAAGACGGAAATATTCTGGATGAAGTGAATTCTACTGATGAGGAACAGTTTACATTGCCATTGGTTGTTCTGGTAAATGGATATAGTGCATCCGCTTCAGAAATATTTGCCGGTGCAATCAAGGATTATGGAACCGGTACCTTAGTTGGTACAACAACCTATGGAAAGGGAATTGTACAACGAATATTTGAATTGAAGGATGGCTCTGCTATAAAACTTACCATAGCAAAATATTTTACACCAAAGGGAAATGATATCCATAAGATTGGAATTGAACCGGATGTGGAAGTAGAATTTGATGCAGAGGCATACAGGGAATCAGAAGGAGAAGAGGATAATCAGTTACAGGCAGGTATTGATGTAATTATGGAGAAGCTTGGTAAGAAAACGGCTTCTTCTGATACTTCAGGTTTGGATGTAAATGAAGAATCACAGACAACAGAAGAGTAAAAATGCAAGAGAGGGAGACAAGATGGAAAAAGAATTAGTCATTGTACTGGATTTTGGCGGACAATATAATCAGCTGGTTGCACGACGGGTACGTGAGTGTAACGTATATTGTGAAATATATTCATACCGTATAGGGATTGATAAGATTAAAGACATGAATCCAAAGGGAATCATATTAACCGGAGGTCCAAACAGCTGTTATGAAGAGGGTGCTCCTACGTATTCCAAGGAGCTGTTTGAATTGGGAATTCCTGTTCTGGGTCTTTGCTATGGTGCACAGCTGATGCAGCTTGTATTAGGGGGTAAGGTGGAGAAGGCACCTGTTAGAGAATATGGTAAGATTGAGGTTAGTGTGAATCAGGATTCACCTTTGTTTACGGATGTGTCTAAGAATACCATATGCTGGATGAGCCATAATGACTATATTTCTGCTGTGGCACCGGGATTTGAGATATGTGCAAAGACGGCGGACTGTCCTGTAGCTGCGGCGGAGAATCGTGACAAGCAGTTATATGCCATTCAGTTCCATCCGGAGGTATTGCATACTGTTGAGGGTATGAAGATGCTTTCCAATTTTGTTTACAATGTATGTCATTGTTCCGGAGACTGGAAGATGGATGCATTTGTTGATAACCAGATTCAGGCAATTCGGGATAAGGTTGGTAGCGGTAAGGTGTTACTGGCGCTTTCGGGCGGTGTGGATTCATCCGTGCTTGCAGCACTGTTATCCCGTGCAATCGGTAAGCAGCTTACCTGTGTATTTGTAGACCATGGTCTGCTTCGTAAAAATGAAGGAGATGAAGTTGAGGGTGTATTTGGTAACAGTGGTACCTTTGACCTTAATTTTGTCCGTGTGAACGCACAGGAGCGTTATTATGAGAAATTAAAAGGTGTAACAGAGCCGGAGAGTAAACGTAAAATTATCGGTGAGGAATTTATTCGAGTATTTGAAGAAGAAGCTAAGAAAATCGGTGCTGTGGATTTCCTTGCCCAGGGAACCATTTATCCTGACGTTGTAGAAAGTGGATTAGGCGGAGAGTCTGCAGTGATTAAGTCTCATCATAATGTAGGTGGACTTCCGGATTACGTTGATTTTAAAGAGATTATTGAGCCTTTACGTGATTTATTTAAGGATGAGGTTCGTAAGGTTGGTTTAGAGCTTGGACTTCCGGAATATCTGGTATTCCGTCAGCCATTCCCGGGTCCCGGTCTTGGAATCCGAATTATTGGCGATGTAACTGCTGATAAGGTACGAATTGTACAGGATGCTGACTTCATATACCGGGAGGAAGTGGATAAGGCAGCAAAGGCATACAAGGAGGAAACCGGTAAGGAAGCTCCATGGATGCCGAACCAGTATTTTGCAGCACTTACCAATATGCGTTCCGTTGGTGTTATGGGAGATGAAAGAACCTATGATTATGCAGTTGCCTTGAGAGCGGTAAAGACCATAGATTTTATGACCGCTGAGAGTGCAGAGATTCCTTTCTCTGTATTGCAGACGGTGATGAACCGGATTATTAATGAGGTGAAGGGTGTGAATCGGGTATTCTACGATTTGACCAGTAAGCCGCCGGGAACGATTGAGTTTGAGTAAGGAGAAGTACCAAAAGAATCCAGTATTTATGCGGCTTCCAAACAAATTTGTTTAAGTATTGGCAACGATTTGGCAACAGTTTTTCCTTATTCAATGAATAAGATTACTTTATGA
>JBJENX010000169.1:0-1584 GCA_051880415.1 Lachnospiraceae bacterium
GTGTCGTGGAAGCGGGGATCTTCTTCAGGAGTCGCATAGCTTTGTTTTTTGTTTCTAGCCATTCTATTCACCCCCTTTCGCAGTAGCCATATATGCTTCAGCAGGCAGGCTAACGGTAGGTTTTTCTTCTGGCGTGACAGTCAGTTCAAACCGATATGTAGCCTTTCCGTAAGGACAGATAATATTTAGTGTATATTGATTTACTGTATCTATGCAGGCTGATAAAGGAGATAATATATACCTGGTTTTGGAGCATTCGCAGCACGGAATCCCCTGTGTTTGCAGTAGTTCTGCGACTTTTTTGATGATAAATTTCGTGTGAGAAACCGGAACGCAGGACTCATTTTTTGGAACGGTGATTTGTTCTTCTGTGACAGTTTCTGAAACGCAGACATTTTCTTCGGTTTCAGGTATGTGGATTGGCAGTTGCATGTTCATAGCGATTTCCTCCTTGTCTATCATTACATCACTGATGTCAAACATGACAGACAGGTAGTAGTTAAGATAGATCATGCTGCCATGTTTGCCTTTGAAGCTGACAAGAGTGATGAAGTTTAACTCTTCAAATTTTTTCAAGATACGTGATATAGTGGTTTTTGAATGTCCCCAACGTTCTCCAAGTGACTGGAAGCTGGTTAGGGGATTACCTGTGTTATTTCGGTAATATACAACAGGTGCAGAGAATGAGCCTTGCACGGTTGGATCATTGTATATAGCATGAATCCACATATCCAGTAACATATCCATCTCTGAGCATTTCCCCAAGCTGATAAGTTCATGGACTTTTGCAATAGGGAAAAAGAAAAATCCATCATCCTTTTTGCAGGGACAGTTGTATTCCAGAACGGTATTGTCCTTTGCCCAGTCAGTAATCTTAAATTTTACGATTTTCTTATTTCCAAGAAGAGAGTATGTAATACAATTTTGCTTCTCCAATAAATCCAGGATAGAGACTGCCTGATGCTGGAACCGGCAGCGAAACCATGTCTGAAGATCGGAAAGAGTACAGATCCATTCGCCAGGACCTACCATGTAGGTAATATGCTCCATTCTCCGATACGACGAGCGGTAATTAGCATAGGAGCAAAGCACGATATAGTAAAAAAGAAAAGAGCCTCCGTTTGTGCGGATGCTCTTTTCAGCGATAAGTGATCGTATAAAATCTCTGTAAATTCTGCAGCGTGGGAAATCCACGATTTGTTTTAATTCTAATTGATAGTCCATAAAATAACCTCACATTCTAAAAAGGTATTGAAGTACCTCCGGATACGATTCTTTGATAGTGAATCAGGTGCACCTCATTGCATTTCTATTGCATTTTTGATATCTTTTCATACTATTTCAAACTATCCAATATTGCCTGAAAATGGCTTAAAATCGTTGATTTTGCTTTATATTGCTTACCGTCAAACTGGAGTTTGAATAGGATTTTGCAAAAATAGACCCAGTATTTATGAGGCTTCCAAGCAAATTCCGTTATTTTCTGGCAACGGATTGGCAACGTTCCTGCAATATCCGTTGAATAAAATTATATTTCTATAACATAAAAACCTTACTGATGAACTGTTTCCAAAATTGGAAAGA
>JBJENX010000170.1:0-201092 GCA_051880415.1 Lachnospiraceae bacterium
CTTTCATCTGCTCTCTTTCCGGGAAAGAAATATAATGGAAAATACATCTTCTAAGAAATGCATCCGGAAGCTCTTTTTCCGCATTGGAGGTAATAATAACAATAGGGCGTTCCTTTGCCTTTACCGTTTCCTTCGTTTCATGAATATAAAATTCCATTTTATCCAATTCCCATAGTAAATCGTTTGGAAATTCCAGGTCAGCCTTATCAATCTCATCAATTAAAAGCACCACCTGTTTGTCAGCCTTAAATGCTTCACCCAGTTTTCCAAGCTTAATATAGTGGGCAATATCATCTACTCCCTGTTCTCCAAACTGGGAATCATATAATCTTTGAATGGTATCGTAAACATATAATCCGTCCTGAGCCTTTGTAGTTGATTTAATATTCCAGATATACAAATCCTTTCCTAATGCATCACTAACTGCTTCCGCTAACATTGTTTTTCCTGTTCCCGGCTCTCCCTTAATTAATAAAGGTTTTTGTAATGCAATTGCCACATCGACAGCTGCCATTAATTCTTCACTTGCAACATAATCCTTACTTCCGGTAAATTTTGTCTCCATATTTTCTTTCCTTTTCTTCTTATATCTGCTTTGGTATGTTAAAAATTTCCAATCATGGCCGAACCTGTCCATTACCATAGATAATATATTTTGTAGTCGTTAATGCCTCTAATCCCATAGGACCCCTTGCGTGTAATTTCTGAGTACTGATTCCAATTTCTGCGCCAAAGCCAAACTCAAATCCGTCTGTAAATCTTGTGGAAGCATTTACATACACTGCCGCCGAGTCAATTTCATTTAAAAACCGCTGGGCATTTTCATAATCCTTTGTAATGATTGCCTCTGAATGACCGGTGGAATATTTATTAATATGAACAATCGCCTCATCAATGGAATTCACAATCTTTGCTGAGATAATTTTATCCAGATATTCTGTACCAAAATCCTCTTTTGTAGCAATCTGTATATCATCATCAAAAGCACGAACCAATTCATCTCCACGAATTTCACATTCATTTTCCTTTAACATTGCAATTAAAGGTGGCAACACCTCTTTGGCAATGTCCTTATGTATCACTAAAGACTCACAGGCGTTACATACACCAAGTCTTTGAAGCTTGGCATTTTTCACAATACTTACCGCCATATCCACATCTGCGGTTTTATCAATATAAATATGACAATTACCGGTTCCTGTTTCAATGACCGGAACTGTAGCATTTTGTACAACAGTCCAAATAAGTCCTGCTCCACCACGTGGAATTAATACATCAATAAAATCATTTAACTGCATCATTTTATTTGCAGTTTCTCTGCTTGTATCCTCAACCAAAAAAACAGCATCCGGTGTAACATTACTTTCCTTTAATGATTTTTTAATAATATTAACAATTGCAATATTAGAGTGAAGTGCATCTGAACCACCCCTTAAAATAACGGCATTACTTGTCTTAAAGCACAATGCAAATGCATCTACTGTAACATTAGGACGGGATTCGTAAATCATTCCCACTACACCTAAAGGAACCCGTTTCTTACCTATCAGTAAACCATTTGGACGTTCCTTCATGGAAATCACTTCTCCAATAGGATCCTCTAATCCTGCCACCTGACGAACGCCCTGGGCAATATCTTCAATTCGTTGTGATGTCAAACGCAAACGGTCTAACAGTGCCTGAGACATACCATTTTTTTGACCGTTATCAATATCAACTTTATTTGCATCTAAAATCCTGTCCTGATAATCAATCAGATTCTTTGCGACATTAATTAAACATGCCCTCTTTTCCGTTTTAGATAATTTAATCAAACTGCTTGTAGATGCTTTTGCACGTTTGCCAATTTCTTCTAAACTTAACAAATCCACACCAATATCTTTAAAATCCATACTTCTCCTCCTTTTAAGACTTCATTGTAAGCCTTATTATAAATCATTTTACAGCTCCCTTTTTATGCTATTATCCCTTTTTCCGTCACAATATAATCCGGCAATATATCATGCTCCTCAAAGGGTAATGTCTCAACAATTTGAAATTCATAACATAAAGCAATCTTTGTATGCATTGGATGCAGCATAAAATATTTGTCGTAATATCCCCCACCATATCCAATACGGTGTTTTTCTTTATCAAATAAAAGTCCCGGCATACAAATTAATGCTTTCTCATTTAACACCGGCTGTTGATTAGAAAGACAGGGTTCTTTAATCCCATAAGCTCCCAAAATCCACTTCGTATTCTCAAAGATTTCATAAAATTCCATGGTTTTTGTATCCCTATCCGTAACAGGTACATATACATGCTTTCCCTTTAGAAATGCTTCCTTCATAATTACATCACAGCTTACTTCGTTCCTAAATGCCTGATAAATGCAAATATGAGAGGATTCCTTAAACAAATCGCTTTTTATTACATAATTTGCAATGCATTTTGAAAAAGCATCAACCTCATTCTTTGATAATCGGTTACGCCGGTTCATCATTATATTTCGAAGTTCTTTTTTATCCATACAATTACTTTTCATGACGTTCCCTAACAAGCTTTAATGGAGTAATGGTTCCATCAGGATTCTCGATACTAACCTGATCAAGGGTTGCTCTCATATTCTTCTTAATGGCAGCAACATATTCCTTTCGCAATTCCTGCTGTTCCTTTTTTTCTTCCTCTGTAAGACCTTCTCCTTTTGATTTGTGATATAACTCATTAATTCGATCTATTTTCTTTTTATCCATATATCTTCCTCTCTTTTTAAAACATAAAATCATTATACACGAAGTCAAAGGCTATCGCAATTTTCTTCAGTTTTTTTAGGTGCATACTCCTCAATAATTTTTTCAGCCACCTTCATTCCATCCACAGCAGCAGACATAATTCCGCCTGCATAGCCTGCACCCTCTCCACAAGGATATAATCCCAAAATATTAGATTCAAAGGTGTCATTTCTTGAAATTCTCACAGGAGAAGAAGTTCTGCTTTCTACCCCGGATAGTATTACGTCTTTATGGTCAAAATCTTTTATTTTTTTGCCAAATACAGGAAAACTTTCTTTAATTCCATTCAAGATAAATTCCGGCAGACAGTTGTTTAAATTACCAAATCTATATCCGCCTTTTATCTGTGGCTCAACGATTCCCAGCTGTGTGGTTGTTATATTATTACAAAAGTCCTCATAACGCTGAACAACAACCTTTCCTTGTCCTTCAGAATATATTTTTTCTTCAATACTTTGTTGCAGATAAACACCTGCTAATGGATGTTCTGATTTAAAATCCGATTTTTTTACGGAAACAACAATTGCAGAGTTAGAATTTTTTCCACTTCTTCCACTATAACTCATTCCATTTACGGCAATTTTTCCATTTTCAGAAGATGCATTCACAACATATCCACCGGGACACATACAAAAGGAATACACGCCTCTTCCCTCTGATGTCTGGTTTGTTAATTTATAGGGTGCCGCCGGTAAGAACAAAGATGCCTTGCCGGTACCATAGGATGCCTCCTGAATCCACTTGGCCGGATGTTCAACCCGAACCCCCATAGCAAACTCTTTAGATGACATATGAACGTCTTTTTGATATAACATTTCAAAAGTATCCCTTGCGCTATGTCCAATTGCAAGTACAACAAGGTTCGTATCTACCCATGTTGCAAAGCCATTATGTAGCAGCTTAACAGCTTCTATCTGATTATCCTTTATTTTAAAATCAACAGCCTTTGTGTCGAAAAGGAAAACACCTCCATAGGATTCAATTTCACTTCGAATTCCTTTGATTACATGTTTTAAAACATCTGTTCCTACATGGGGTTTTGCATCATATATAATATCCGGTTCGGCACCATGCTTCACAAAAGTTTCCAGTACATATTTTATTCTTCCATATCTGTCCTTTACCTGTGTATTAAGTTTTCCATCACTAAAGGTTCCTGCACCGCCTTCTCCAAATTGAACATTACAATCCGGATTTAATTTTCCGGTATCAAAAAACTCCTCAACAATCCTAGAGCGTTGTTCAACAGTTTTACCCCTCTCAACAATAATAGGATAATATCCCATTTTTGACAAAATCAATCCACAAAATAATCCTGCCGGACCTGCCCCAATAATCAGAGGATGATGCTTCATGATTGAAGTTCCCATTTCAGGAAATAAATACTTTGCCACATCTGTTAACATAATATTTTTATCGTTAAGTTTTTTTACAATTTTATTTTCATGATTCATGTAAACCCCAATATTATATACATAAAAAATATTCGGTTTTTTTCTTGCATCTATAGATCGTTTTAAAATGACATACTTAGGCGTATTACTTAAATGAAGTTTTTTCCTTATTTCATTTTCCAATTTTTCCCTGCTATGTAATACATCCAGTTTAATTCCTTTTATTTCAATCATTCTTTCTCTCCAATTTATGAATCATTTCATTTGCTGCATCTATGGCTGATAATATGGCAAAAGATATATTATATCCACCACAATTTCCATTTACATCTAATAGTTCCCCTAAAATATACAGATTTTTATATTTTACGGTTTCAAAGGAATCTATTTTAATCTCTTCTAAAGCAACCCCTCCACATGTGACCTGTGCTTTATCACAGGAATTTTTATAAATACAATTTAGCTGCATCTTCTTAATATTGGAGGTCAATTTATTTAACATTTTATCGTTAGCTGCTTTCATCATTTTGTTTCCATCACACTTACATCGATTTAATATATATTTCCCCATAGCTACCGGCAAAATGCAGTTTAAACAGTCAAGCAGAGTTTCTTCCGGATAGTTTGCAAAATGGTAATCAAAAAACGCCTTCAAACCATCCCAGGAATAATCGGGCAGTAAATCAATGTATAATAAAGCGGCCTCATTTGTTAACAACCATTTATTATATATATTGGATAAATTCATAATAACAATACCGGAAATGTTATTCTCGTTAAACTGAATTTGTCCCGTTTCTCTTGCAACTTCGCCTGATTTATTTTTAACCGTTACCGTTCCCGTTATTCGTATCCCTTTTACGGAAGAAATATCATCAGATACATATATAGGACTCAGTCCCGGTAAAATAGTTGTTAATCTAATATCCATATTCTTAAGCAAATGATAACCTGATTCAGACCCACCAAGCTTTGGAGACACAAAGCCACCGGTTGCCATAAAAAGATATTGGCATTTTATTGTTTCTTGTTTCTTCTCACTACAACAGTCAATCATATATTCACCATGTAATTGATTCACTTCAC
The DNA here is from genome assembly GCA_051880415.1 of Lachnospiraceae bacterium. Lineage (GTDB taxonomy): Bacteria > Bacillota > Clostridia > Lachnospirales > Lachnospiraceae > CAG-590. The sequence continues at coordinate 5,255 of JBJENX010000170.1, forward strand.
ATACCGTTGTTTCATACATAAAAGAAACACCGGAATTCTTACATCTTTTTTCAAATACATCAACCACCTGTTTCCCTTGATTTGACAAAGGATAATAATATCCACCCTGTTCATAATATGCAATGCCCAATTCATCAAAAAGCTTTAAAACATCCGTAAAAGAATGGGTGGTAAACCATTGATTAAAAACATCAAAACTTTCTGAATGATAACATTCTACATTATAATTAAGATTTGTAATATTACATTTACCATTCCCGGCAGCCTTTAATTTTCGTCCGGGAATTTTCTCTTTTTCAATAACACATATTTTTAAATATGGGGCTTCTTTTGACAGTTTATAAGCAGCTGTCAGTCCTGATGCCCCTGCACCGACTATTACAACATCATAGTTCATATCTGTAATCTCCTACGTATATTATTAGCTGGAATAATTCTCTAAAAAACCATATAATTCCTCTTCTGTTTCAATTACGAAGCCCTCTTCAATTTTTTCCTGTAAATCCTCCGGTAAAGTCCCAATATTTATCTCGGTATATTCATATACGGTTTTGACGTCCCTGTTTAGGATAACAACCATGCCATTAAATGATTTCACAACAAAACCACTATGATTCTCTTTTTTATATGTTTTCCTTAAATGCACTTCTTGTCCACTATAGGAAACCAGTTCATAAGAACACAACCCATTTTCACGTTCATCTACACTTAAATGGTCCATATAATCTGTCAAATATTTTTTTGTTCCATCCAAATCACATCCCAGCAATGCAGGAATATCCGATACCTTCTCTGTCAATACCCGATTCTCTTCCGGATAATAATATTCAATAAAAAATGTTGTATGTTCGGTAATGGGAAAGGTGTCTGCTTCTTTCGCATTTACATTTATATAATCACCATTTTCATTTTTTTCATATTGCTTCGGATAAAAATAAGAATATAAATGTACCGAACCATAAGATAAGCCGGCAATTAAAAGTGCCCCTATAGCAAACAAATAATTTCTTTTCATGACTCCTCCTAATTATTTCATTAGGAAAAGTATAATCATTTTTTAGATAAACTATTCATTTTCAAGGCAAAAGCCAACAGGCAATAATTCTTTTACCCTATAATCAATTATCATTCCCTCTTTTTCAAGCACAACAACACCATCCGGCATAAATTCATTCATAACCTGCAAACATATACCACAGGGATACGCTGTTTTACCCTCCTTAGATACTACAGCAATTTTTATAAAATCTCTCTTTCCCTCTGAAACAGCCTTAAAAATAGCGGTTCGTTCTGCACAATTGGTAGCTCCATAAGATGCATTTTCTATATTACATCCGGTATAAACCTTACCATCTTTCGTAAGCAATGCTGCTCCAACATAAAAATGGGAATATGGCGCATAAGCATATTCTAACGCCTGTTTTGCAATTGTAATTAATTCATCATTTGTCATATTTATAATCTCCTATATAGTAACAAAAGGACTATATATATAGCCCTTTTTAATATGAATTATATTATTGGATATCTCTTGTATAACCAATACTTTGTAAAATCTCCTCCTGCATTGTCTCCATTTGAAGTCTCTCTTCCTCTTCCATATGGTCATATCCTGATAAATGTAACATGCTATGGGCAATTAAAAATGCAAATTCACGCTTAACACTATGATTATACTCTTTTGCCTGTTCTATTACCTTCTCAAGAGAAATCATGATGTCTCCCAACATTAATTCACCTGTTTCAGAATCAAAATAGGCTGCCGGTTCTGATTCAACAACAGAAAAATCCCCTTCATGGACAAACGCTATTCCCGGAAAAGACAACACGTCTGTAGGTTTATCAAGACCCCGCATCTGATTATTTAAGGCTCTGATGCCCTCATTATCCGTAATCATAATATTAATCACGCATTCATAGGGACACAAAACATAATCCAAAGAAGCATTTATTACTTCCCTTGCAACAGCCTCATAATCAATATCAATATGAAATTCAGATTCATTTTCTAATATAAGTGTCATAATGTGTAATTATACTTTAAATATACCTATAAATCAAGATAACAACTTTTTGTTTTCAGATTATTAATTATTTCTCTTTTTATTCTGTTTGTGTTCATAAACATCATATGCATTTACGATTTTCTGTACCAACGGATGCCTTACAACATCTTCACTTGACATATAACAAATAGATATATCCTCTATATTTTTTAATACCTTTATAGCAGTTTCCAACCCACTTGTTGCATCTTTTGGAATGTCTTTTTGAGATAAATCTCCTGTTATAATTGCTTTGGAGCCAAATCCGATTCTGGTTAAAAACATTTTCATTTGAGCAGGGGTAGTGTTTTGAGCTTCATCTAATACAATAAAAGCATTATCAAGTGTTCTTCCTCTCATATATGCTAACGGTGCAACCTCAATTAAGCCCTTCTCCATATTTTTAAGAAAGCTGTCAGCACCCATTATTTCATATAGTGCATCATATAAAGGCCTTAAATATGGATCTACCTTACTTTGCAAATCTCCGGGCAAAAAGCCTAATTTTTCTCCGGCTTCAATGGCCGGTCTTGTAAGAATAATTCTGTTTATCTCGTTATTCTTAAAAGCGGTAATTGCCTTTGCCATTGCCAGATATGTCTTTCCTGTTCCGGCAGGACCCACTCCAAATACAATCATATTTTTGTCAATTGCATTGATATACTGTTTTTGACCCAATGTCTTTGCTTTTACCGGTTTACCACTTATGGTATGACAGATAATATCACGATCTAATTCCACCACTTCATTTGTTTTATCATCCACAGACAAAGATAATGCATAATTCACATTTTGCTGGGTTATGATTGTTCCTCTGTTTGCAAGTGCAACTAAAGATTCCATCACGTCAATGGCCTTATTTACCGCCATCTCTTCACCTATTATTTTAAGTTGGTCTTCCCGCATTATCATTGTAACGGAAAGGGTTTTCTCAATGATTTTTACATGACTGTCAAATTGTCCAAAAACATTTGAAATACAATCTGAAGGTATCATTATACTTTTTTCACTAATATTCATTCCATTCTCCTGTATATGCTAAACATAAAATTATTCTTCATTCGTATCCTCGGGAACAACAGGTGACAATTCCCGAACCATGGCAATAGGTTCATTTACAATTAAATTTCCTGTTGCCATGAGAACATCACCATGTTTTTCTATTTTAACATTATTTTCTATGATTTCTACCCCTTTTCTTTCTAAATCCTGAATTTTTTCTTTCAAACGGCTCTCAAGTATTTCTTTTGCCTCCGTTTCTTTATAATTTGCCTGTTCTAAAGTATATGGATTTTGTTCTGTTATTTTATATCCAATGGGCAAATATAAATCCGAAAATAATTTTAATTTATGAATATGGGTTGTTGTATCAATATTTTCAGATGATATTTTTGTCTTTATAGGCGTAATACAATAATCAAAAACAAAAAATGTAATATATTTATGATTCTTTTCACTATAATTTTTTTTGTAATACTGTAATTTAATACTATCTTCATAAGGCTCGATTACTTTTCCGTATATATCCCCATCTGCTGCCAGATAATTGGTTTCCAAAACTTCGTTATTATCATCATATATGTATATCGTTCCGGATATTAATATATCGCCTTTTTTTACTTCATCTGACACTTTTGCAACCGGTGTACCTTCCCTTGTTATCATTTTTGTAATAACAGCATCCTTACCGGCTACCAAATCGCATTTTTCAATTGAATTATCTGTAACATCATGATACATTCCTTCTTCTATATGAATTGTTAAAGTTGTTCCATTTATATCGCAGCTTATCCATGATATTTCTTCATATTTTTCTCTTAAATCCCGTTCCAAGCCGGAACAATCAACATCCTTTTTCAAAGTACCTAAAGATACATATTGCTCTTCTATTTCTTTTAACATTGTTTTTGAAACAAGCTTACTTTCACCTGTTATTTTAATTTCCCATATAAACAAAGATAATATATATATACTTATCATACAAAAAAGGAGTCCGATTATAAAAAAAAATCTTCTTTTACATTTTTTTATAAGATAAGGCAATCCTTTTTTATCAATAATTGTTAATTTTACATTTGTCCTTTGTAATAATGGTTTCATTTTTAAGAGATTTTTTCTGCCTGTAAAAAAAATATATCCTGTTTCTGTACTTTCCACATCCCAAACAACAATATCTTCTTTCACTATTAAATTCATAAAACGTTCCGGTGCAAAGCCTTTAATTTCCACCTTCACATATCCAAAAAAATAACGCAATATTTTTAAAATCATAATTCTCCATTCGAAATATAATCAATTCTTTTTATATTACCAAGAACCTTCATATCACATCCTGAAAAATATTGTATATGAAAGTGGTCTCCATATAACCTGATTGTAAAATTTTTACATGCGATTGCTATTTCTTCAGACGTATATAACAATATGCCTTTATAGTTTTCAATTATAGCTTCTTTATTTCCGTTAAATCTAAGCAACACATCACCATATAACACATCTTTGGGTATGTCCATACATCATTTCATTCCATACTTACTTCTTACATTATATGAAGCAGGTTACAAAAAAATAACTCATGAAATATTGCAATCCAGTAGGCTTATTGCGCAAAAAAAGGGTTACCACCACATGATGATAACCCAATAAATTCTAATTATTTGAATTTTCTTTTTCTAGCTGCCTCAGACTTCTTCTTACGTCTTACGCTTGGCTTCTCGTAATGTTCTCTCTTACGAATCTCCTGCTGAATACCAGCCTTCGCACAATTTCTTTTGAAACGACGAAGAGCGCTGTCTAAAGTCTCGTTTTCTTTAACTACTACATTTGACATTCTCTCACCCGACCTCCCTTCAGTTGCATATTGTGTTGACCATACAACCTTGGGTTATTTTTAACACAAAGTAAATTATAACATAAATTTCCAATCAGTCAACAGAAATTTGTTGAAATTTATGATAACTGCATTTTTGCCACTTCTTTTGCTTTTTCAATTGCATCTGAAATGCCTGCCGGATTCTTTCCCCCGGCCTGTGCCATGTTCGGGCGTCCGCCACCGCCACCACCTACAAGTGGAGCAACCTCTTTAATCAGATTACCTGCATGTGCACCTGCTTTCACTGCTTTCTCAGTTGCCATAGCAATCAGATTTACCTTTCCATCATTGGAAGAAGCAATTACAACAATACCTTCTGACACTTTATTTTTAAGCTGATCTCCCAAATCTCTAAGACCATTCATATCTACACCTTCTACTGCTGTAGCTATTACATGAAATTCACCAACCGCAACCATGTCAGAGGTTACATCACCTAAAGACTCATTTGCAAGTTTTGCCTTTAAAGATTCATTTTCAGAAGAAAGCTCCTTTAACTGTGCCAGATTATGCTGTATCTTATCTACAACCTGATCCGGACCGGTCTTAAGAAGTTTAGAAGCCTCCATAAGCTTTGCTTCCATATCTTTATAATACTCAAATACAGCTTTTCCTGTTAATGCCTCAATACGTCTTACACCGGCTGCAACACCTGCTTCTGATACAATCTTAAAGGTTGTAATTAAACCGGTATTGGAAACATGGGTACCACCACATAACTCAACGGAAAAATCTGACATATTTACAACACGAACAACATCACCATATTTTTCACCGAATAAAGCCATGGCTCCGGTTTTCTTTGCCTCTTCAATAGGCATTTCCTTCACTATAACCGGAAGAGCCTCAGCAATCTTTTCATTTACCAGTCTCTCAACCTCTGCAATTTCCTCCGGTGTCATAGGCGAAAAGTGAGAAAAGTCAAAACGTAAACGGTCAGGCGTAACCAGTGAACCTTTCTGTTCAACATGATTACCAAGCACTGTCTTTAATGCCTTCTGTAACAAATGGGTTGCACTGTGGTTCTTACATGTATCAGCACGTCCTGCTGTGTCAATGGAAAGGCTTACTGTATCGCCAACCTTAAACATTCCCTTTGTAACTGTACCAACATGACCGTACTTTCCACCCTTTAATTTAATGGTATCTTTTACTATAAACTCTGCACTATCAGTTGTAATGACACCGGTATCACCCTGCTGACCACCCATAGTCGCATAAAACGGTGTCTCTTCTACAAATATAGTTGCTTCATCACCCTCAACAATAGCCTCAACCACTGCATCTGTTGTAAGCACGGTAATCTTTGAATCATACTTATCATGGTCATAACCAATAAATGCAGTAGTAATAGAAGGGTCAATCTCATCATAAACGGTTGCATCTGCACCCATATAATTCGTTGTTTTTCTTGCAGTACGAGCCTTTACGCGTTGTTCTTCCATACAAGCTTTAAAGCCCGCCTCATCAATGGAGTATCCCTTTTCCTCTAAAATCTCCTTGGTTAAATCTACAGGGAATCCATAGGTATCATACAGCTTAAATACGTCTGCTCCGGATAATGTCTTTTCATTCTTATTTGCAAGTTCCGTCTCCATATCAGAAAGAATTGCAAGCCCCTGGTCAATTGTTTTATTAAACTGGTTCTCTTCCTGGGTTAATACACGGAAAATAAATTCTTTCTTTTCATCTAATTCAGGATAGCCGTCTTTAGAGCCTTCAATAACTGTCTCAGACAATCTTGCAAGGAAGGTTCCATCAATACCAAGTAAACGTCCATGTCGGGCTGCACGACGAATCAAACGACGAAGAACGTATCCTCTGCCTTCATTAGATGGCATAATTCCGTCTGAAATCATAAATGTAGCAGAACGGATATGATCTGTAATCAAACGAATGGAAATATCCTTTGTTTCATCAGTATGATAAGTTGTATTGGCAAATTCACAAACTTTATTACGAAGTGCTTCAATGGTATCCACATCGAAAATAGAATCCACATCCTGTACAACAGAAGCAAGTCGTTCTAATCCCATACCGGTATCAATATTTTTATTCTCTAATTCTGTATAATTTCCTTTACCATCATTATCAAACTGGGTAAATACATTATTCCAGATTTCCATATAACGGTCACAGTCACAGCCTACTGTACAATCCGGCTTACCACATCCGTATTTTTCTCCACGGTCGTAATATATTTCTGAACAAGGACCACAGGGACCGGAACCATGCTCCCAAAAGTTATCTTCTTTACCAAAACGAAAGATTCTTTCTTTTGGAATACCAATCATCTGATTCCACAAATCAAAGGCCTCATCATCTTCCACATAAACAGACGGATATAACCGTTCAGGATCCATCTCTAAAACCTCAGTCAAAAATTCCCAGGACCAGGAAATAGCTTCCTTCTTAAAATAATCGCCAAAAGAGAAGTTACCCAACATCTCAAAGAAGGTACCATGACGTGCTGTTTTACCAACATTTTCAATATCACCGGTACGGATACACTTCTGACAGGTAGTTACCCTACGGCGTGGTGGAATCTCCTGACCTGTAAAATATGGTTTCAAAGGAGCCATACCCGCATTAATCAAAAGTAAAGAATTATCATTATGGGGAACTAATGAAAAACTATCCATTTTAAGATGTCCCTTACTTTCAAAAAATTCCAAATACATTCTTCTTAATTCATTTAATCCGTATTTCTTCACAACTTTGTCCTCACTTATTTTATAAAATTTAAACATAGCAATATCATGAGCACATATGTATGCTCATGATATATATAAACCATTATTACTTCGAATTATGAGTTTTCAGAGTTTTGAGAAGCACTTTCTGACTTTGCAATCTTATTCTTCTTTATCTTAATTCCACATAATACACCTGCTACAGCAACCACACCTAAAACAATAAACTTAAATAAATAAGTCAACAACTCATTCACAAACAACATATAAAACACCTCCATATCATCACTGAACTATCCTGATATAATTTACAATCTATTCATCTTCCTGTCTTGCCAGCTCTGTGTAAAAACAGGTAGGATTTCCTGTATGACAGGCAGCACCAATCTGGGCAACCTTTGCCAATATTGTATCCTTATCACAATCTATCTTTAATTCTTTTACAAACTGAAGATGACCGCTTTCCTCACCTTTTAACCAAAGTTTTTTCCTGCTTCTCGAAAAATATACCATATGTCCGGTTTCTAATGTTTTTTGAAAGGATTCTTTACTCATATAAGCCATCATCAAAACCTCGCCGGTTTTATAATCCTGGGTTATACAAGGAATCAAACCATTTGCATCCAGCTTAAAGGTATCAAAATCCAACAAACTCTTGAATCTATGGGTTACAAATTCTTCAGAATGATTCATAATGGCAATTCCCCTCTCTTATAAAGTTCCCTTTGTGGATAAAACTACATCCTTCATTCGGGGATCAATTTGTGTTGCTTCATCCAAAGCCTTGGAAAATGCCTTAAATGCTGCCTCTATTATATGATGATTATTACTGCCATCAAGCTGTTTCAAATGCAAATTCATTCCTGCACTATAAGATACCGCATAGAAAAATTCCTTTACCATTTCCGTATCAAAATATCCAACCTGATCAACTGTTAAATCCATATCAAAAGAAAAATATGGTCTTCCTGACAAATCCAGCGCACATAGCATTAAGGTTTCATCCATGGGAAGAATACGCTGACCATACCGTTTAATACCTTTTTTATCCCCTAAAGCCTTTTTAATGGCTTCACCGAGTACAATACCGGTATCCTCAATTGTATGATGTGAATCCACATATAAATCACCTTTCACAATGACTTTCAAATCAAAAAAACCATGTCTGGCAAAAGAAGTCAACATATGGTCAAAAAAACCAATACCGGTATCAATTTTTGACTTTCCGGTTCCATCAATATGCAACTCCAATTTAATGTCTGTTTCGTTTGTTTTTCTTTCAACATAAGCAATTCTGTCGGCCATTGTTTTCTCCTTGTCTGACAATTCATACTCCTATAGCTTATCATCCATACATAAACGGACAAATACCTATAAAGTATACCATATATTCTGATAAAATACTACATCTTACATTTAATTTAGCAATTTACTCAAATCTGACTTTAATTGAGTTTGCATGAGCAGTTAATTGTTCACTGGTGGCAAAATCAATAATATCCTCATGTATTTTATCAAGTGCTTCTTTTGAATAATATATAACACTTGATTTTTTAATGAAATCATCTATGCTAAGAGGTGAAAAGAATTTTGCTGTACCATTTGTTGGTAATACATGATTTGGCCCTGCAAAATAATCACCAAGAGGTTCTGAGCTATATTCACCAATAAAAATTGCACCTGCATTTTTTATCTTCATCATTACTTCAAAAGGATTTTCTGTTACAATTTCCAAATGTTCACTGGCAATATCATTTGCCGCATCTATTGCATCATTCATATCCTGTGCAACAAGAATATATCCATAATTATCAATTGACTTCTGAATGATTTCACCACGGCTTAATTCCTTAATAAAATTATCAACTTCCAACGATACCTTCTTTGCTAATTCCTTAGAGGTTGTAATTAATATTGCAGAAGCCAATTCATCATGCTCAGCCTGAGACAGTAAATCAGCCGCAACAAATCTTGGATTTGCACTGTCATCAGCCAAAACAAGAATTTCTGAAGGACCTGCAATCGAATCTATACTTACATATCCATATACTGCACGTTTTGCCAATGCAACAAAAATATTACCGGGACCTACAATCTTATCAACCTTTGGAACAGATTCCGTACCATATGCAAGGGCTGCCACAGCCTGTGCTCCACCTGCCTTATAGATTGCATCTACTCCGGCCTCTTTTGCGGCAACCAATGTAGTGGGATATACCTTCCCCTCTTCATTACATGGTGTTGTCATAATAATCTTTTCCACACCTGCAACTTTAGCAGGAACAATATTCATAAGCACGGAAGAAGGATAAACTGCTTTTCCTCCGGGAACATACACACCTACAGAATTAAGAGGTGTTACCTTCTGTCCAAGCATAGTTCCATCCTTCGTGGTATCAAACCAGCCATATTGTTTCTGTTTTTCATGATAAGAACGAATATTAACCAATGCTTTTCTTATAACATCAACTAAATGTGGATCAACTAATTTATAAGCCTCTTCAATCTCTTCTTCAGTTACCTTAATATTAGACGGGGTAATTGTTGCTTTATCAAATTTCTTTGTATATTCAAATAAAGCTGCATCTCCGTTTTTTCGGACATTATCAACAATTTCCTGAACAACATCTGCATATTCCGTATAATTATTAGGACTTCTTTTTAATAAATCATCCAATAAATTTTGTTTTGTTTCCTTCGTTAACTCTACAATTCTCATCTGTTTTCCTTCTTTCCACATGCAATTTTGTATCAATATTACTGTTCATATAACAATTGTTTTAAATCTTTTACTATCTTCATAATTCGTTCCTGCTCCATCTTAAGGCTAACCTTATTCACAACCATACGACAGGAAAGAGGACAAATCTCTTCTAATACTTCAAGACCATTCTCCTTTAAAGTAGTTCCGGTCTCAACAATATCAACGATTACATCAGACAAATCAACAATTGGCGCCAGCTCTACAGAACCATTTAACTTGATGATTTCTATTGTCTGATTTTTCTTTGTGTTAAAATATTCTTTTGCAATATTGGGATACTTACTTGCTACTCGTATTATCTCATTTTTCTGCAGAATATCTTTTGCAGAAGAAGGTCCACAGACACACATTCTGCATTTACCAAAGCCTAAATCCAATACTTCATATATATTGTCTCTGCCCTCCTCCAAAATGGTATCCTTACCAACAACACCGATATCTGCCGCACCATATTCCACATAAGTAGGTACATCACCGGCTTTTGCAAGAAAAAATCGAAGCTTTAGTTCCTCATTTACAAATATTAGCTTCCTTGTATCCGGGTCTTTCATCTCTTCACATGTAATTCCAATTTGTTCCAAATATCCCAAGGTCTTTTTTGCAAGACGACCTTTTGCCAAAGCAAATGTTAAATATCTCATAAATATCCTCTCTTTGTATCAATTAAACTACTACTGACAAAACTCAATATCTTCAATTGTTGCTTTTCCCGTTTCATCAGCTATAAAATCATATACATCAACCGTAGTATCAGATGTTACATAAAACATTCCTGAAAAATGATTCTTTTTTCCATATGCTGCATAATCATCAAGGTTCTTTCTCTTTGACTTACGTATTAATTCAACCTTTCGGCCGGAATTACGCAAATGATTTGCCAGTGTAATTGCCGGTTGCTGCCATTCAATATCATATAAAATAATGCTATCAGAATTATCAACACTGACATCAATCTTCTGTCTTGAAATCGCCATCATCAAATCGTCAATATAAAAAGCAAAACCAATAGCCGGAGCATCCTTTCCATACTGTTTTAATAAATTATTATATCTTCCGCCCTTAACAACGGCATCTCCTGTGCCATATGTATATCCTCTAAATACAATACCGGTATAATACTCATAACGACTAAGAAGAGAAAAATCAAAACTGATATATTGTTCATAACCGGAATAAGAAAGTGCAGTATATACCTTCTCCATACGGTTAATCGACTCTAAAGAAATCGAATTTGTAACAAGGGCTTTTGCCTTTTCAAGCATCTCTAAACCACCGAACAACTGATCAAAGCTTGTAAGAACCGTTTTAATGTTTGCAGGCAAATCCAAATCCTTTAGCAGAGTCTCCAGTCCAAAAAAGTTTCGATTATGAATCAACTCATGAATTTTTGCCGATGTCTCATCATCAACATTTGCTTCTGACATAATTCCTTTAAAGAAATCAACTTCTCCAATTTCAATCTGAAATTCCTTAATTCCGGTTGATAAGAAACAGTCAATTACAGTTGCAATTACCTCAGCATCAGCCGCAGAAGAATCATCATTAATTAATTCCGCACCCAACTGTGTCACTTCATTTAGCTTACCCTGATGATTATGGGTATTTAAAAATGTATTCCCTGTATAACAAAGACGTATTGGTAAATCTTCATCCCCATAATATTTTGCAACACATCTGGCAATACTTGGTGTCATATCCGGACGAAGAACCAGGGTATTATTATCCCGGTCAAAAAACTTATACATTTCATTTGAGGCTGCGGAACCCTTATCATGGTTAAATATATCAAAAAACTCAAAAGTCGGTGTCTCAATGTCATTGTAGCTATATAAAGATAATATACGATGCATTTTATCAAGAATTTTTATTCTTTTTTTACATTCATTATCGTATATATCCCGGACTCCTTCAGGGGTATGTAACAGTCTATCCATTGTTAATCTCCTTTACAAACATAGATTTCTAAAATATACCATATTTATAAATATTTTTCAAATCATCACTTTAGCAAATTAAAGTTCTAATTCGATAATTTGTTAAAACCTTAGTTATTATATGTAATTACCTTTCCATTGTCAATAAAAAAGAGATAAATCTATATGATTTATCCCTTTAAAACATTATTGATTTTGATATTTTTCCATATGTGCTTTTATTAACTCTTCATCATCAAAATAATTAATTCTCATGGCTTCTTTCACGTCCGAAAGGGTCTTTGCAGCAACCTGTCTCGCTTCTTCACTACCCTTCTTTAGCATATCATATACATATGCAATATCTTTTTCATATTCATGACGTCGATTACGAATTGGTTCCAGCTCTTCCTGTAAAACATTATTCAGGAATTTTTTAACCTTTACATCCCCAAGACCGCCTCTTGTATAATGCTCCTTCAATGCATCAAGATTGGCATAATCCGGCAGATATCTTTCAAAATGTTCATCCTTACAAAATGCATCAAGGTATGTAAATACTGTATTTCCTTCAAGCTTACCCGGATCGGTAATCTTTATATGGTCAGGATCTGTATACATACTCATTACCTTTTTAGAAACCTCATCTGCACTTTCAGCGAGATAAATACAATTTCCTAAAGATTTACTCATTTTGGCTTTCCCATCAATACCAGGCAAACGTCTGCAGGCATCATTATCCGGAAGTAAAATACTTGGATCCGTTAAAACCTCTCCATAGGTTGTATTAAATTTATGAACAATCTCCTTACACTGCTCAATCATTGGCATCTGGTCCTCACCTACCGGAACTGTGGTTGCCTGAAAGGCAGTTATATCAGCTGTCTGGCTAATTGGATAAGTCATAAATCCAACAGGAATACTACGGTTAAATCCTCTCATGGAAATCTCATTTTTTACAGTTGGATTTCGTTCAAGTCTTGCCCAGGTAACTAAATTGCTATAATAAAAGGTTAATTCTGTAAGTTCCGGAATCATGGACTGAATAAAAATCGTTGACTTTTCAGGATCTAAACCACAAGCCAGATAATCAAGTGCCACTTCAATAATATTCTCACGAACTTTCTCAGGATTATCCGCATTATCTGTAAGCGCCTGTGCATCAGCAATCATAATATAAATCTTATCATATTCGCCGGAATTTTGTAATTCAACACGACGTTTTAATGAACCAACATAATGACCTACATGTAATCTTCCGGTTGGTCTGTCTCCGGTTAAAATAATCTTACTCATCTTTAATCTCCCTTAATGTTTCACTCAATTAGATAACCGTGAAACAGTATAACATAAATAAAAAATCTGTTTCACAACCACCTAATTATACAATATATAAAATGAAAAATAAAGCCTTTCTGCTAATTCTCCATTTCCTTACGTTCAACTAAGTCTGTATTAATACCTTCAAGGTAATGTACCAACGCACCACCTTCTCTTTTAAGAAAATACTTTGGGTCAAGCTCTGCATATTTAAAGTTCTTTGCATGACCCTCTCTTTCAATGCGGTTCACATACTCCTTTAAAACACGAAAGGGTAAATAATAAAATTCATTTCTTGCCGTAAAGAAAACCAACAGAAAGCTTACTCCATTTTGCTTCTCAAATCCCTCCATAAAATCCAATTGATGTTTATGAATATTTTGCATAGGAAAGGTATCACTATGACATTCCTTCGCATCAAAACAAATCGGAATCCCCTGTACAACGCCTATATAATCAACCGTTGAATCTTTATCAAAGTATGCAAGGGTGATATGTCTTGTTGATTTATCAATCTCAATAGGGGTAATGGGCGTTGGAATTTTTTGAACCAATGCCAGTCCTTTTTCCATATATATTTCATTGGTCATATTTATTAATTCTTCAAATCCAGAACCTCGAAGACCTCTTGAATTCCATGTAGCCATATATTCCTCCTAACATAGCCCATTTAAGCTTTCACTATCTATATGAAATATCCCTTGCAAAATATCCAGAAATTCCTTAGGCGGTTCTGCCTTTACTAAAAAACCGCAGAGATTTTTTTCTAAATCCATAACATGGTCAGGAAATTTCAGACAATATGCATGTAACAGCTGATGTCGTAATTTAAAATCCTTTTTCATAATCTGATTCAAATGATTATCCCCGTATTTCCCATCACCAATAATGGGATAACCGATAGAAAACAAATGGGCACGAATCTGATGGGATTTTCCGGTAATTAATTTTACTTTTAACAAAGTAAAATCCCTATCTTTATACTTTCCATGGGCAATCGGTTCATAACCTGTTTCAATGTATGATATTTTGTTTCCACCACCCTTTTTTGCTTCCTCTTCGGTATCATATATTTTAACCCGGTTATGAGAGGTTTGCTTGGCTAAATACCCTTTTATCCTGTTAGGATTGGTAATTTTGCCGGATACAACTGTCAGGTAATATTTATCAATTGTCCGCTCTTTTAACATGGCAGATATGCAGCGGGAACCCTTTAAAGACATTCCTGCAATAATAATACCACTGGTATTCCGGTCTAAACGGTTGCAAACCGAAGGCGTAAACAATTTATCCACATCATCCCTCTTACAATAATAATCAATAATTTGTTCATTTAAGGAGTAATCCGTGATTTTTGCTTTTTGGGACAATACATCTGTAGGCTTATTCAAAATAAGAATATCCCTATCTTCATAAATTATATTTAAAGGAATGTGATTTCTAATATCAGGCATCTCACCATATCCTTTATCACAATCTTTTATGACATTAGCAAATGTAGGTACACAACCATCTTTTCTAAAATTAGATATTATTTCATCCGTCATAAATATTTTTATGGAGTCACCTGCTTTTAAAATCTCATTACCTGTTGCTTTTCCATTATTCCATTTTATATTTTTTTTGCGAAGCATTTTATATATAAAACTTTGAGGTGCATTATCAAAATATTTACCTAAAAACTTATTAAGTCTTTGTCCCTCATTTGCTTCTGTAATAGTAATTTCCTGCATAACTATCCTTACTTAATATAATATTTTAGAAACAATACGTACAACCTTCATGGGTATACCGTAAATAGATAATTTTTTACCGTTTTTTGCGTCCAGCAATGCCTTTTTAACAACCTTTTCCGGAGAAACCTTTGTATATTTTTTTAATAATTTTTCTTTTTTACCGGCATTACATATATCAAGAAACTCTGTATCCACAGGGCCCGGACATACAATTGTTACACAAATCCTCTTCCCCTTCAGTTCCCTTCTTAATGCTCTGGAAAAACTTAATACAAAAGACTTTGAAGCCGCATATACTGCAAATTCTTTTTGAGGAAGAAATGCTGAAGCTGACGCAAGCTGAATAATATTTGAAGGTGAAGCCATATAAGGCAACACAATATGTGTAACAGCAACCAATGCTGTGGCATTAAGGGAAACCATACCACAGGCATCCTCCCTTGTTATATCTTCAAACAGTCCGGAATGTCCCACACCAGCACAGTTAATCAACAAACGAACCTTAGGTTTTTCTTCCGCTAACAGCTTCTGCAAATAAGATAAATCTTCCGCTTTGCAGATATCAAGACATAAAACTCTTACAGATATATTGGATAATTCCTGTTGTAATTTTGTTAATCGGTCTTTTCTACGGGCAATTACCCATATCTCATCAACATTCTTTAAGCATTTATCCAGTTGCCTTACAAATTCTCTTCCCATACCGGAAGACGCCCCTGTAACAATAGCAATCCTTTTCATATCTACATCCATCTCCATCCCGGAAGATATTTATTCTTTACACTTCCTTTGTTAATTTTACCGAATCCCAAAGGATATTTATCCACACATATTAAGCAAATCCCATCCTTGGCAGTATGCACTTCTTCATCCTCTAATAAAATGGTTTCACCTTTTAAATATTTAATTACCCTGTTATCATCAACCTCTAAACATAATGTGTTTTTAAATTGCTGTTCTTTCAAAAACATTGCCAGGGACTGACTTGGCTCAAATCGATTCTTTTTCATATCCCCAATATAAAGACCACATCTTAGAATTCTTAACCCTCTTACATTTGGCATATTGTAAGGAATATAAAACACTCTGTTGTTTTGTACATCAAATCGATTCATATCAAAATCATAATCAATATCTTTGATAAATGAAATTGCTTCATCTGATAATTTTTCTTTTGAAAATATATAGTCGTTTCCTAATGTATTTACTTCATTGTTCTTATCCTTTTCAACCATTGCCACAAAATGACCTTCCCCATTTATACAATGGGGCCATAACCTTCGACATTTTGTTAATTCTTCATTGCCTGTAACGCCCCACATAGGTTTTCCATTATCAAATCCCTCATACATTGGAAGGTCAACTAAATGCAGAGAGTCATCTAATGACAGCAAATATTCAATGGACTGTTCATTCTCTTCCTTAGAAAAGGTACAGGTAGAATATATAATCTTTCCCCCGGGTTTTAACATTGTAATTGCTTCCTTTAAGATGGAACGTTGAAGCTTAACAAATAAATCAACTCCGTTTTGCTCCCAGGCTTTCATCATATTATTTTGTTTACGAAACATTCCTTCTCCGGAACATGGGGCATCAATTAATATTTTATCAAAAAAACCCGGAAAATAATTTGAAAGCACATTGGGAGGTTCACTGGTAACCAGCGCATTGCCTACACCAAACAATTCAATATTTTTAAGTAATGCTTTTGCTCTGGAATTACTGATATCATTTGTAATCAATAAACCGCTACCCTTTAATTTTGCAGCTAATTCCGTAGATTTTCCTCCGGGAGCAGCACATAAATCCAAAACAACATCTCCCTCTTCAATAGGCAGAAGACTTGCAGTTGTCATGGCTGAAGGCTCCTGAATATAATATAATCCGGCATAATAATAAGGATGTTTTGCCGGTTTTTCATTTTTTTCATAATAAAATCCATTGGGACACCATGGAACAGGTTTTAACTGAAATGGAGATATTTCCATAAAATCTTCAACAGAAATTTTCGATGTATTAATTCTCAGTCCCTGAAAGGCCTCTTTTTCAAAGGATGCTAAATACTTCTCATAATCTCCTTTGAGCATATCCTTCATTTTATCTTCAAATTCACCTGGTAACTCAATTTTTTGCTTCATAACAAACCTTTCTGTATCTTTCATATATTAGGATTACAACCATGTTCAGAGAATAAACATAAAAGTAATAGGGTTGCACCCGCAACCCTATTACTTACATAAGACTCTGCGCCTTATAACCTTCTGAAATAATATCCAATTGCTTAGAAAAACGTTCTAACTGTTCCAAATTCTCTGTAGAATATACTTTATAAAATTCATCCTGAATCTTTAACACTTCACGCTTACTTGCTACTTTAAATAAATTTTGTATATTTATAAGGATATCCGAAACAAGCATTGCTTTCACCTGAAAAACATTTTGTGCATCCATAATTTCATCACGGACAGTACCCATTTCACGATCCAGCGTAATAATAGCATCTGATGCTTTATGTAACTTTTCTTTAATATGTTCCGGCATATTGCCCTTATACTTATATTGTAATGAATGTTCTATCGTTGCCCAAAAATTCATGGCCAATGTACGTATTTGAATCTCTGCCTGTATTCTTTTAGTTCCATCAAGGGTATACACATCATAATATATTATAATATGATAACTTTGATATCCACTTTCCTTCATGTTGGTTATGTAATCTTTTTCCCTCACAACCTCCATATCCGTACGATTATGAATGATCTCAACAACCTTTTCAATATCTTCAACAAACTGACATATAATCCTAATACCGGCCATATCTGATATTCTATCATCAATTTCTTCAATAGAAATATTTTTTTTCTGCATTTTGTCTAAGATACTGGATATTTTCTTAACCCGTCCATTAACCTGCTCAATAGGTGAATATAATCCTGCATTACGATATTCTTCAATAATATGATTAAATTTAACCACCAACTCATCAACCGCAAGACGGTATGGATCTAATATTTCTCGCCAAAGTTGGATTTCCATGCTGTTCACTCCATTCTACATTATATGTTTGTAAAAACTTTCTCCCCTTTTTAACAAACCCTTACACCCAGTTATCTTTATTTTAACATAGCAAACATTAAAATAAAAGGTATTTTATTCCAGATTTTTTAGATAGGGATAGGGATTTATTCCATGTTCACTTTTTCCCCATTGATAAATTCCTATGTGTAAATGCGTGGGAAACTTTCCCTTTGTTCCCTCTGTGCCTTCTCCGGTATTTCCCATAAAGCCAATAAATTCTCCTGCATAAATATAATCCCCCACCTTTATATTGTATGCATAAGAATCTAAATGTGCATAATAGTAATATATGTCATTATCACTGGTTATACCAATACGGTATCCTCCAAGGAAAAGCCATCCGATGTTTGTAACCTGACCATCTGTACAGCTTAAAACAGGGATTTGCCCCGGAGAATCTGAATAATCAATAATATCACAACCCTCATGACTTCCCTGTATTCGCTCTGCACCAAAGCTATCCTCATAGTATATTCGGTCCATATATTCAGGATGCACTGGAAAACATTTCATATCACAAGTTATCATTTCATCAAGCTCATTTTGTTCAGTAAGCTTTTTATTATTTTTTTTAATTTTTTCTTCTATAAGTGTATTAAAAAAAATAATCACGATTACTTCAAATAATAAAATGCACACAATCCAATTTATATATGTTTTCTGGAAAAATATCATGTAATAAACCAAAAAGTCCTTATTAATATAATATGATTAAATTAATAAACTATGCATTAAATTTCACATTCTATACGACGTATGATACAATTTGCTTCTTTATAAATATCGATCGGATCCACATCCATAAAATACTGATGATTGGCATACACAATATCCCCATGTATCATAGTCATAAGAACATTATCAACACTTCCACTATATACCAGATTATTCATTATATTATTTAAAGGCTGCATATTCGGCTTTAACAAATCAACCATTATCAAATCGGCCCATTTCCCCTCATCAAGAATATCAGCATCCATTAGGCCAAGTAAATGGGAACCGTTTACCGTTGCCATTTTTAACACATCTTTAGGCGCTACCGCCTTTGCATCCATATATTTTAGTTTTGAACCGCAACATGCTAAATACATTTCTTTAAACATATTCAAGCTATTATTGCTGGCTGGTCCATCTGTTCCAATAGCAACCGGTATACCTTTATCAATATATGATTTTAATGGTGCCATTCCACTGGCTAATTTATAATTTGAAGAGGGATTCGTTACCGCATAAAGACCTTTTTCTTTCATAATATCCCAATCATCCTCTGTTGTATAAACAAGATGATGTCCTCCGCCACCATATTCAAACATCTTTAAACTGTTCATTAACTGTATTGGTGTTAACCCATATTTTGCAATACATTCATCAACTTCTTTTTGGGTTTCGCTATTATGCATATATACCGGTTCTTTTAATTGTACACACAAATCGCCTATGGCTTCCAACAACTCATAGCAGCAGCTATATTCCGAATGAAAGCCTAAACGATAATCAACAAATTCATTTTTTTTATGAAAAGAACCATAATCATTTTTCAATGTATCAATTGCAGATTTAACCTGAGCAGAAGAATTACCAAACACAGTTCCTGAAATAATAACAGGGAAATGCATATCTTCACATGCTTTTACAATCTGTTCAGGATAAAAGTACATTTCAAAGCTTGTAGTAATTCCACTTCTTACATATTCTAAAATGGCTAATTTCATTAAAACATCAATATCGGCTTCTTTTAATTTTGCTTCTGCAGGAAATATTTTATCATGTAACCAGTCATGTAATGGCAAATCATCTGCATAAGAACGTAAAAAAGTCATAGGTCCATGGGCATGACAGTTTTTAAAACCGGGCATTATTAAATTACCCATACAATCAATTTCCTGATCAAATACATTCGTATTACAATCCTGTTGTTTACTTTCCTTAATATATGAACCGGAAGATTCAGATATAATCTTTTCAATCATCCGGTCTTTCACCCAGATTTCACCAATTAAAATATCATAATTATCCTTCATCGTAAGAATTCTGGCATTATATAAACGTGTTCGCATAAAATATCACCCCAATCAATACATCATAAAGAATTACAATTTTGCAATAACCCTCTTTACCAAACTCTGAAATTTAGGAGCAACTTCATCTGCTGCCGCTTTTACTTCCTCATGATTTAAAGGCTCCGGGGAAATTCCTGCTGCCAGATTAGAAATAAAAGAAATACCACACACCTTCATACCCATATGATTTGCCGCAACTGCCTCTACTGCAGTACTCATACCAACTGCTGATGCACCAAGAAGTTTACACATCTTTATTTCTGCAGGTGTTTCGTAGCTGGGACCTGTTAGTTGCAAATAAATACCCTCTTTTAAATTAATATCAAGTTCTTTTCCCGTGGTTATAATTACATCTTGCAAATCTTTATCATAAATACTACTCATATCCGGAAATCTAGGTCCAAAATTATCTTCATTTTTACCAATCAGGGGATTGGGTACAAAACAGGAAATATGATCCTTAATTACCATTAAATCACCACATTGAAAACCAGCTCCCAATCCTCCGGCAGCATTGGTTAAAAACAAAGTTTCTGCACCTAACATTTTCATTAAGCGTATAGGCAGTACCACATCTTCCATATCATAACCTTCATAGAAATGAACTCTGCCCTGCATAATAACAACCGGTGTACTCTCAATATAACCAAAAACAAATCTACCTTTATGTCCCGTTACCGTTGATTTTGGAAAACCAGCAATATCAACATAATCTACAATATCCCTGATATCAATCTGTTCTGCCAAATCTCCCAGCCCTGAACCTAAAACAAGAGCAACTCTTGGGACAAATTCTGTTTTCTTCCGTACTATATCAACACATTTTTTTAGTCTTTCTTCTACAACTCCCATTTTTTCACCTCTCCTTTACAAATAATCATATATATATTATACATGATTTTGAAAGTGAAAGACAACAAAAAAAGACTGATATTCTATCAAATACCAGTCCGATTTTTGTTTAATTATTTGGATCATCATCTTCGTAATAAACCAATACAGGCGTTCCAACGTCAAAATTCTTATAAAGCTTTTCAGCAAATTTACCCGGAAGATTAATACATCCATGAGAACCGCTATAGAAATATATATTTCCACCATATGCACTTCTCCAACCATCCGCATCATGTAATCCATATCCACCATTAAACGGCATCCAATAGGTTACATGGGATTCATATGAGTATTCCATTGTGGTTTCCTGTTCTTCGTAAGGATTGCCCTCTTCATCAAACTTTACAACAGTTTTTGTCTTTGGAACCTTTTCACCCCGTAAGGTTGCAGGACTTTGTTTGTTTTGAATTTCATAAAGACCAAGACAGGTTCCTGTTCCATGAGATACATTTCCGGAAACACAGTCACTCTCTGCAAATTTCTTTCCATCCTTATATGCAATTACCTTTTGTTTTGTCAAATTACATTCAATATAAGTATCACCAATATCATTATCACCAATTAGGGTCTTTCCTTTTTTATCAAATACCACATCCACAGTAGATGCTTTCTTCTTCATTAAAGCATCATACAAAAGCTTTGTTGTGGATTCCTGATTAATCTGATA
The DNA here is from genome assembly GCA_051880415.1 of Lachnospiraceae bacterium. Classification (GTDB taxonomy): domain Bacteria; phylum Bacillota; class Clostridia; order Lachnospirales; family Lachnospiraceae; genus CAG-590. Next base: position 27,300 of record JBJENX010000170.1, read on the forward strand.
ACCAACATTGGCACCTTTAATATTTATATGTTTTCCACCAAATGAAGTGGTAAAATCTCTGGTCTTTCCTAATGTGTCATACTTATTAGCAAGCTTTTTAACATAATTTTCCACTTTAGTTTCTGATATCTGATAAGAAGAACCCTCTTTTGATAAAACTTCATCCAATAAATCCAAAGTCGGTTCCAGCTCTAAATCATCTAATTTAATGGTAATAACACAGCCTAAATATTCAGAATAGGTATCCAGACGTTCATTTAAATCCTTAGAATCACTATAAACAGAAGGTTTACAATAACAATCTGCTTCCTTTAAATCTAATTCTGCCTGAATTGTCTGTAAACAATTTTCAACCTTTTGCTTAAATATATCTTCATCCAGTCTGTTTCCCGGTACCTCTTCTATTATGATAAATTCACTTCCATTTGAACCGATATATGCATCAACAGGATCAATAATATCCTCTGAGGTAAGTATATCCATTTTTTTGTATATATCATCCAGTTTGTCCTGATTCCATGAAACATCGGCATCAATAACAAAGTCATGATGATTAAAAATCTCTACAAACCAAAGATATGGTTTTTGTTCCTGAAAGCAGCGTGGAAAATCTTCATGAAGAGTAATGTTCATATCAATATCTTTACTGTTAATTACAACATTTTTATCATCCACCGTATGCAGTGTTAATACATAAGCAGTATAAAAATTATCCAGGGTCTGTTTCGCAGTATTCTCATCCATATTCGAAACATCCGTTCCGTTTATTGCAACATCTGTATAAAAGTGTGAAGAGAAATACCAAAATCCTGTAAAATATGTTGCCAGTAAAAGTACCAAAACCACACATAATGTTATAATCGGCCATTTTTTCTTTGATTTCTTTTTATCTTTCGATTTTTCACTTTCTGTCCCTGTGGCTTCATCTTGTTTTTTCTCATCTAAAGCAACCTTTGCATCTGAAAGACGTTTACTTTGTGTAATCGCTTTATTGGTTCCATCCTTCTTGTCATCCTTTTTTTCTTCGGATGACTCATCTTTTTTGTCATCTCTTTTTTCTTCGGATGACTCTTCCTTCTTCTCATCCTCTTTCTCTTCAGATGACTCTTTCTTCTTTTCATCCTCTTTCTCTTCGGATGACTCTTCCTTCTTGTCATCCTTTTTTGCTTCAGATGATTCTTCCTTCTTCTCATCATCTTTCACTTCAGATGATTCTTCTTTCTTCCCATCCTCTTCTGCTTCGGATGTTAAAACCTCATCCTTTTGATTTGTTTTTGATTTTTTATTCAAATTCTCTTTCATGGTTTTAACTTCTTCTTCAAACTCATCAGCTGACGAAATAATTTTTATTGTATCATCCTCTGCAGCTTCATCTAAAGTATTTACAGCTTTCTTCTCCTCGTCCATCATACACTCCTATATATTGAATTATTTATAATTATACATAAAACAACAAAATACAGTATACTAATAAATCTTTATTTGTTCAAGCAATATTTCCATAACATTCAAAAATATGCATAAATATATATACTTTATTATTTTACATTGGCATATTTACTTACTACATTAATAAAAGAGTGGAAAAAATTATCCTCATCAACAGACTCTACTGCAATCAACTCAATTTGACCTATTTTATTATTACCATTATAATACTCCATATTCGCAACAACTTCACCCTTTTTTATAGGAGCCTGTTCTTTAAGGATTTTCATTTTTTTAGAAATATCAGATGTATTAGCCAAACCAACCAGTGCATATGAAAAATTGTTTTTTGCAGATATTTTTACAAAATCCTCTTCTCCACCAGATATCTTCATTGTATTTTTTCCATCTAATACATTTAAATCCTCATATAATGTACAATTGGCAAATCCATAATTTAATAATTTCTCTGCATCCGAGTATCGAATATCCTTTGTTTCTGATCCCATAACAACCGCAATTAATGTCATTCCGTTTCTTGTGGCTGTAGCACTCATAGAAAAGCCTGCGGCAGAAGTATACCCTGTTTTTAATCCATTTGCCCCATTATATTTTTTTAAAAACTTATTTGTATTTGCAAGACCAAACTCGGATTCCCCTTTTTTGGTTTTATGTGTAATGGAATCCATCCATATGGTTGAATAATCCGTTACTTCAGGATGTTTTAATAACAACTCTCTGGATAAAATACCAATATCTCTTGCACTCATCATATGACCTTCCGCTTCCAGACCGCATGCATTTTTAAAACAGGTATTGGTCATACCTAATTCTTTTGCCGTATTATTCATTAATTCAACAAATGCTTCTTCGCTCCCTGAAATTGCCTCACCAATTGCCACAGCAGCATCATTGGCAGAGGATACAATCATACATTTTAATAAATCCTCCACTGACTGTACTTCACCGGGTTCAAGATATACCTGACTTCCGCCCATGCCGGCCGCATGTTCAGAAATTGTAATCTGGTCATCCAAATTTATTTTTCCCTCGTCTAATGCTTCAAAAGCCAGATACATGGTCATAATCTTTGTTACAGATGCGGGACGTCTCGCTGTGTCCGCATCTTTTTCATATAAAATCTGTCCACTATTAAGCTCCATAACAATTACCGAAGGTGACTTAATATCCAGACCGGTAATTTCGTCAGCATAACATTTATTATTGGGAATACATACCAAACCAAATATAAATGCTACCGTTATTACAAATACGAACAGACTACGTTTTTTTCTATTCAATTATAAATACCCGTAATGCTTTTTATCATTTTATTACCGATATACTTATTTTATTCATAGAAAAATAAAACTATTTCAAATATCATTTTTTGTTATGACATCATAAATAATTTTATTGTCATTATCTTTATTTTCAGTAACTTCATATGCATTTATCACTCTTTTTGATGCGGCAAGTAATTTTTCTTCATCATTACCATACAGTGAAAATACAACATCATCAGAAGATATCTTATCCCCTAACCGTTTATGAATCGTTAAACCTACAGTTAAATCAATTTCACTTTCCTTTGTTTCTCGTCCACCGCCTAACACCAATGAAGCCATTCCAATTTCCTGATTATTACATTTAGATAAAAATCCCTGACTTTTTTCCTTAGGCAAAATATTTTTTCCCAAAATATCCATTTTATATTTAGCCTTTGGAAACAAATCAATATTATCAATATAAGCTGTGTTTCCTCCCTGAGCAAAAACAAACTCTTTAAATTTATCCAAAGCAGTTCCTGAAGCAATAACCTCATCAATCATTTGATAAGCCTGTTTTTCATCATTTGTTTTTCCAGCAAGAAGAAGCATATGACATGCCAAAGTCCTTGAAACCGTCATTAAACGAATGTCTCCAACTCCTTTAAGACACATAATTGCTTCCTTTACCTCTAAAACATTACCAACGGCATTTCCTAAAGGCTCATTCATATCTGAGATAACAGCCACTGTTTCCCGTCCGGCCATTTCTCCTATTTTAACCATGGTTTTTGCAAGTAATCTGGCATCATTTATGTTTTTCATAAAAGCACCGGTACCACATTTTACATCCAAAACAATACCATCAGCCCCTGCCGCTAATTTTTTACTCATAATACTTGCAGCAATTAATGAAATATTATCAACTGTTGCGGTAACATCCCGAAGTGCATATATCTTTTTATCAGCCGGTGCAAGATTTGCAGTTTGACCTACGATTGCAAGTCCCACGTCATTTACCTGTTTTACAAAACATTCTTCTGATATAGTTGTTTGAAATCCGGGTATTGCTTCCAGTTTATCAATTGTTCCACCGGTATGACCCAATCCCCGTCCACTCATTTTTGCAACAGGAACATCTAAAGCTGCCAATATTGGTGCAACAATCAAAGTTGTCTTATCACCTACACCACCTGTTGAATGCTTGTCAATAATCCGCCCTTTTATGCCTGACAAATCCAAACGATCCCCACTGTCAGCCATTGCCAAAGTCAGATTCGTCGTTTCCTGGTAATTCATTCCCTGAAAATAAACAGCCATTAAAAAAGCAGCCATTTGATAGTCCGGCAAACTACCCTTTGTATAATTATCAACAATGTAGTTTATCTCATCACGAGATAGTTCTCCTCCGTCTCTTTTTTTCATAATCAAATCATAAGTATTCATAACAAATCCCCCACAAATACATCTGACATATGTCAACAAAGTAAACTCTTTTTACTGGTTCCGATTGTTAAATTTTTAACTCCAAAATTGTCTGCAATGGTAGCACCAATATCTGCAAAGGTATCCATAATTCCTAAATTCATACCCTTAGTCATAGCTTTATGATACATAAGAACAGGAATATATTCCCTTGTGTGGTCTGTTCCCCTGAAAGTAGGATCACATCCATGATCAGCATTTATTATAAGCAAATCATCATCTCTCATATTCGTTATTATTTTATTAAGACCTTCATCAAAAGTCTCCAATCCCTGGGCATATCCCTCCACATCCCTTCGATGTCCCCATGTGGAGTCAAACTCAACCAGATTCGTAAAAATCAATCCATCGTGTTGAGTTGCCATAAAATCTAAAGTTTTTTCAATACCATCAATATTACTTTTCGTATGAATTGCATCTCCAATTCCTAATCCGCAGAAAATATCTTCAATTTTTCCGACTGCAGCAACCCGATATCCTGCATCCTTTAAATATACAAGAAGATTTTCCTTTGAAGGCATAATTGAATAATCTCTTCTATTGGGAGTACGAAGATATTTACTATCCTCTTTTATAAAAGGTCTTGCAATTACACGGGCAACCCCATGCTCTCCCTGTAGTATTTCTCTTGCAGCTTCGCACATACCATACAGCTTTTTTAAAGGAATCACCTCTTCATGTGCTGCAATTTGAAATACGGAATCAGCTGATGTATACACAATTGGATAACCTGTTTTTATGTGTTCATCACCTAACTGATTAATTATTTCCGTTCCACTGGCAACACAGTTTCCAAGTATACTGCCACACCCCGTCTGTTTTACAAAAGCATTTATAACATCATCAGGAAATCCTTCAGGATATGTCGGAAAAGCATTTTTTGTATGAATTCCAATCATTTCCCAGTGACCGGTGGTAGTATCTTTTCCATTTGACAGTTCCTTTGCTTTTCCATAGGCCCCAACAGGACTTACATCCGGATTAAAGAAACTTGTATCATTAATGGAAAACAAACCAAGTCTTTCCATATTAGGAACATGTAAATTTCCCCTTTTTTTGATTATGTTTCCAATGGTATCTGCACCAACATCACCATATAAATCAGCATCCGGTAACTCTCCAATACCAACACTGTCAATAATAATCCAAATTACCCTTTTAAACATATTTTCACCCCCAAAACATTTTTAAATGAAAAACCTTTCAAATATGTACATTTAAGTATAACATATTCGAAAGGTTTTCACATTAAAACATTTTAAAAATCAATTATTACCTTACTATTTTAATCTAAGGCCAGTCTTTGAAGTCGTTTCCGAAGCAGATGTATCATCTGTCGCAAAAGGATCTCTATACCGGGAATCATCATCCTCCGGCATATTAATATCATATTCATTTTTATTTTCTATATCCGACTCAGGATATTTTTCCTTCATATACGCATCAAAATCATCTTCAACCATATTAACATTTGTTGTGTTATCTCCAGCAAATGCGGAAGGTGAACCACTGTAATCATTTGAAGTGTAAGAAGCAGTTTTAACAGTCTTTGATCCTATTACAGACTTCACCAGTATAAGAATTGCAATACCTAAAATGATTGCACCTGAAATCAGGAAACCTGGCCAACTATCGTAATTCTCACACTTGATATAATAATTACACATATATTGGTCAACATTGGTTTCATCAAAGATATATTGTAATGCCTCCTTCATATATCCCTGTGTTTCACTGTCCATTGTCATTACCCGTCCCTTAATGTAAACAGTTTGAGGCAGGACATTACTTCCCTCATAATAATCATAAGTTGCATCACATTGTGCATCCAGTTGTTCCTGTAGGGCTGTGGAATTATCCAATAATCCCATATACACCTCTTCATTCTCATCCCCAAGACCTGCGTATATTATATACTGATAATGGGAACTTCCCGATTTCACACCATTTCTGGTAGTATAGTTTTCTTCAAATGCTCCCAGATTCATTGGAACACTTCCTTCGACTATCATTCCCTTTTGAAGCTTGGCGCTGGATAATGTTGCATAATCAACCGGTGTTTTCATATCTCTAAATAAGTTAGACACCCCAGTAAAAAATAACATTACTCCGGTAACCAAAAAAACAATAAATAAACGTGTTGAAGTCTTAATCATACTTTTCTTCCCCCTCGTATATTAAATTTTTATAACAAATCCGCCATTTCAAGAAGCAATCTTTCTGACTTCTCCCATCCAAGACATGGATCTGTAATAGATTTTCCATAACATCCGCCACCAACAGGCTGATTTCCGTCTTCAATATAAGACTCTACCATAACACCTTTCACAATATGAGCCACATCCTCACTATGGCGCATACTATGAAGTATCTCTTTTACAATCCTAGGCTGCTCATTCCATTTTTTTCCTGAATTATTATGATTTGCATCCACAATTACTGCAGGATTCTTTAAAGTATCATATTTTTGATACTCATCATACAATTGAATTAAATCCTCATAATGATAATTGGGAACAGAAACTCCATGTCTGTTTAGTGAGCCACGTAAAATACAATGGGTAAGCGGATTACCATCGGATTTTACTTCCCATCCGGCAGTCATGAAGGTATGACCCGATTGACCTGCAATACAGGAATTCATCATAACAGCATAATCTCCTGATGTGGGATTTTTCATTCCTACCGGAACATCAATTCCTGATGCAGTCAAACGATGGGACTGGTTCTCTACAGAGCGGGCTCCAATTGCAACATATGACAAAATATCAGAAAGATACGGCCAATTATCTGAATATAGCATTTCATCAGCGGATGTTAATCCCGTTTGTGCAATTGCATCAATATGCATTTTTCGAATTGCTTTTAAACCCTCAATGAAATTAGGTTTTTCTTCAGGGTTTGGCTGATGCAGCATTCCCTTGTAACCGGAACCGTTTGTTCTTGGTTTGTTTGTATAGATTCTTGGTATAATTATGATTTTGTCCTTAATCTTTTCCTGAACAGTAGCAAGACGATTCAAATAATCAAGCACAGCTTCTTCATTATCGGCGGAACAAGGTCCGATTATAGCAATAAATTTATTTGATTCACCTGTAAATACCTTTGCAATTTCTGCATCTCTTTCTGCTTTAATCTTCGTTAAATTTTCACTCATGGGAAATAATTCTTTAATTTCCTCAGCAGATGGCACTTCCGAAATATAGTGCAAACTCATAATAATATCTCCTATCCTTTGTATATTCTTGATTTATCAACGATTGCTAGTGTATCACTTAAAAGAAAAAAAATCAATAAAACCGTGGTTAAAATACCAAAAATTGAAGGAAAATTTTCTTTAAAATATATTGATATGTTATTTCCTTACAGCTTTCCCTTGAATAAAGAGGAATAATCTTATATACGTCATCATTAATTGTAATTGTTAAAGTTCCTACACTTTGATCCTTTTTTACCGGTGCCAAAATATAATCAGGAACCTCAATGTCATAGGTTACAACATCATTTTCACATAATGATAATGTAACTGAATCCTTGACATAAGGGGTTATTTTTTCAACATCAATACCATTTTCAACACGAATTGACTGAAAGGAAATTCCCGGCTCAATAATTTTTACCTTTTCATAATTTGAAAAACCGTAATCCATTAATTTTTGGGTATCATTCCATTTATAGTTTTTGTTTGGCGGCCATCCACAGGCTAATACAACACTAATATATGTTTCATCCTCTCTGTTTGCAGCTCCAACGAAACAATATCCTGCTTTTCCGGTAAATCCCGTTTTAACCCCTATTGCACCTTCATATATATCAAGAAACCGATTTTTATTATTAAGGGTAAAACATCTTCCTTTTGTCTGTTCATGAAAAGTATAATTTTTCGTCTGAATTATTTTTATAAATTCCGGATTTTCAAGGGCATATTTTGTTATTAGGGCTAAATCCTTTGCAGTAGTATAATGATCGTCATCATCTAATCCGTTTGGCGTTACAAAATGCGTATCATAAGCCCCAAGCTCTTCTGCCTTCTTATTCATCATTTGGGCAAATCCTTCTACACTGCCACCAATATATTCTGCTATGGCAACAGCCGAATCGTTATGGGATTCCAGCATTAATGAATACACCAAGTCCTTCAATCTGTATTGCTCATCCTTTTTTATATTAAGTTTCACCTCAGGCATTGATGCTGCATATGATGACACTGTTACAATATCATTTAAATCTGCATTTTCTAAAGTAACAATTAATGTCATTATCTTAGTTGTACTTGCCATGGGGACTTTTTCATTTCCATTTTTTTGAAACAATACTCTGCCATTATCCCCGTCCATTAATAATGCATATGTTGCATATAGCTTATCCGGAGAACTGTCCGTTTTCATAACAGGAACTACATTTTTACTGTCATTTACAGATATCAGTCTGTTAAATCCATATTCAGAAGTAGCTATGTAGGAATATACTGTGTGATTATCATTTAATTTATTTTTCTCTATGTGATTGATTGATACGCATGAAACTGCCATGAATATAGAAAATACCCATAGAAAAATGGAATCTTTCAAATATTTTTTAAGAACATAAAAAAAAGACATGTTCCCTTCCTTAAATATCCTTATTGGATATATATGAACATGTCTTTTATATTATTACAATGTAAACAAAATATATCAATCTTTGACGGCAGGAAAACTAAGCTGAGCCTCTTCAAGTGCCTGCTGTTTAAAGTCTTCAATTATATCCGGAGTTATAATCGGAAGTTCATCTGTAGATTGAACTCCAAAGCTACGAAGAAAATCATCCGTTGTTCCGAATAAAATAGGACGACCGGCAGCTTCCAATCTTCCCACCTCATGTATGAGATTATACTCAACCAGCTTATTTACCGCATGAACACAGGAAACACCTCGAATAGCTTCTATTTCCTGTCTGGTTATAGGTTGTTTATATGCAACAATTGACAGGGTTTCCAATAAAACATCTGTTAAAACATGTTTTTTGGGTGTATTAACAATCTTAATTAAAGTATCATAATAATCTGACTTTGTACACATTTGAAATGCATCTTCAATCTCAATAATCCGTATTCCATGATCAATACTATCATATCTGTCCATCAAATTACGAACAATCTTTGTAATTGTCTCTTCGTCTATCTCCAGTGCCTTTGACAAATCCTCTTTTGAAACAGCATCTCCAACTGAAAAAAGTACCGCTTCCACTCTGCCTTCAATTTCAGGAATACTCATATCATTATTATTCTTTATTTGCTCTGTATTTTTTTCCATAACTACTCCTTTACAAAAGCTTTGTCTATAGATTCATCTGATGTTTTATTATCATTGGTATCTGCTGTAAGCTCATCTAAGGAATCAATTACTATTTCACCAAATATTTCTTCCTGACGAATCAATATTGCTCCTACCTTCATCAATTCCAAAATAGACATAAATGTTATGATGATATTCATCCTTGTTGGCTGGGATTCTAATAATGTTCTAAAATTAATTCCCTTTAATCCCCGTACCTCTTCCCTGATTTGCACCATACGGTCTTCAATATTAATCTCTTCCTTCTCTATTGTACCAAACTTAGAACGAATAGGATCAATTTTATCCACCTGTTTTTTCATGATGGATTGAAAAATATCATTCAATGCATTTAATGTCATACCATCAACTAAAGAAACAGGATCTACGTCTTCTTTGTACGCAGACACCTCTTTTGGAATCGTTGGCTTTTTATAAAAGGTATATGATGCATCAAGCTCCATATCCTTTAACTCAGCGGCAGCGTATTTATACATCTTATACTCCAGCAAACGACGAACCAATTCAGCTCTTGGATCTTCTTCCTCATCATCAGCTTCTTCCTCCTTGGGAAGCAGCATTTTGGATTTGATTCGTATTAAAGTGGCAGCCATAACCAGAAACTCACTCATTACATCCATATCCTGATTTTCCATCCGGTTTACATATTCCAAATACTGCTCTGTTATTGTAACAATGGGAATATCATAAATATCTACTTTATTTTTTTCAATTAAATGAAGCAATAGGTCAAGGGGACCCTCGAAGACCTGTAGCTTATATGCTATATCCATAATTTCATCCTTATATAATCATTCAATACGTCTAATCACAAATAACCAAAAATAAGCCGTTTACATGTTAAACCATGAAAACGACTTATTTATTATATTATAAATATATATAAAAATCAAACCGGACTTTACAGATTTTTAAATGATAATAAATACCATACCTCCATTACCATCATTTATAATCTTTTCCATTGTATCCTGTAACCGGATTTGTGAATCATCATTTATCTTGTTCGATTTTGTTAATAAACCTTCTTCTACCATCTGTTCCACTGTTTTACCAAAAATATTTGTTTTCCAAATTGAATCCGGAGATATTTTTCTTTGTTCTTTCATATTCGCAAGAAAGTCTTTTGCCTGTTCCTCCGTGCCAACAATAGGAGCAATCTCTGTAGAGACATTTGCTTTAATAAAATGCAGTGACGGAGCCGTTGCTTTTATTTTAATTCCATATTTTGTACCATGTTTAATTAATTCCGGTTCCTCGATTTTAATACTTTCCTTATCCGGCATTACCAGACCATAGCCCTTCATTTGTACACTTTCCATTGCATCTGCAACATGATTATATTCATTTCGTTTATTCGCTACTTCTTTAATAATAGACAAAAAGTCATACTCATTTTCCACTTTCGTTCCTAACAGTTCAGAAAGCATTTCATAATAATACTTTTCCGGAATGGAAATAGATACATTAACCGTTCCGTCTTTTAAATTAATATTAGAAATGCTTACATCACTAATGTAATCTGATTCCGGACTCTTAATATCATAGACATTTTTCATTCCATGTATATTTTGTATTGCACCTTTGACATACTCTATTAAATCCTTTTTTATCGGATGACTTATATCTAAAGTCTCCGCCCATTTTGGAATATAAAAATTCAACTGACTTACCGGAAATTCCAATAAAATTCCATTTAATATCTCAATAATATCCTTTCCTCTTAACTGGTCACAATTCACAGGTAAAACCTTTACATCATATTCACTTGACATCTTTTTAGCTAAATCCAAGGTTTCATTACCGGATGGTTTAGAGCTGTTTAATATAATTACAAAAGGCTTTCCTAACTGTTTCATCTCGGAAATGATTTCTTTCTCAATTGGAACAAACTGTTCTCTTGCAATATCTCCGAAAGAACCATCAGTTGTAACAACAACACCAATGGTTGCATGATCTGTCATTACCTTTTTTGTTCCAATTAATGCTGCTTTTGAAAAAGGTATTTCATAATCGTACCAGGGTGTTTTTACTAATCTCTCATGCCCCTCTTCAAAATGTCCCGATGCACCATCAACTATATATCCTACACAATCTACCAGACGGACATTAATATCCGTTTCATCATTTACGGATATTTTTGTTGCCTCATTAGGGATAAATTTAGGTTCCGTTGTTGTTATCGTCTTACCGGAACCACTTTGAGGCAGTTCATCAATTGTTCTTTCTTTTACAGGTCCCTCCTCCATAGACGGTAATACAAGATTTTCCATAAACCGTTTTATAAAGGTTGATTTTCCTGTACGCACAGGTCCAACAACACCTATGTACATATCACCATTTGTTCGTTCTTTTATATCCTGGTAAATATCATATTGCTCTTTCATACAATCCTCCTTATAGAATATCAATTCAAACATCCTAAAATGAATATATGCAAAAAAAGAGAAATTATGACTTCATAATTCCTCTTTTGGTAAGCAAAATAATATTAAATTAATAATTACCAATCCAATTGTTCGGACTCCATGGTTTTATCCCTTGTTAAAAGAAGAGCCACTGCATCTTTTGCAGTCACACCACCAAATAAAACATCGTTAACTGCCTCTACAATGGGCATAGATACATGATACCGCTTTGATAATTCCAAAGCCGCCTTTGCAGAATAAACACCCTCTACAACCATCTTCACTTCATCCATTGCTTCCTGATATGTTTTACCCTGTCCAATCAGAAAACCTGCATTTCGATTTCGTGAATGTTTTGAAGTACAGGTTACAATCAAATCACCAATACCTGATAAACCGGCAACCGTTTCAATATGTCCGCCCATAGCAATCACCAGTCTGCTTAATTCTGCAACGCCTCTTGTAATTAATGCTGCCTTTGTATTATCTCCAAAACCAAGACCATCTACAACACCTGCGGCTAAAGCAATAACATTTTTAACAGAGCCCCCTAATTCAATACCGATTACATCCGGACTTGTATAAACTCTGAATAATTCATTCATAAATGTATCCTGTATAATTTCAGCCACTTCTTTTGATTGGGAACCGGATACAATGGTAGTTGGAATTCCACGTCCTACCTCTTCTGCGTGACTTGGACCTGACAAAATGCCTACTCTTGCCTGAGGGCATTCCTCTTTTATTATTTCCGTCATGGTCTTATATGTATCACCTTCAATTCCCTTTGCCACATCAACAATAATGGTATCAGGAACAATATATGGGGATGCATTTTTCATTGTAGATCGAACAAATGGCGACGGAACTGCACACACAACCAATTCCTTATCCTTTAAAGCACCCTCCAAATCCGTGGTAAAATCAATGGCACTTGGAACCATAACCCCCGGAAGCTTATCTCTATGTTCTCTGTAATCCTTTAACATTAATACTTCTTCCGGGTCAATTGACCAGACAGTAACCTCATGACCATTTTTATTAAGTAAAATTGCCAGTGCCGTACCCCAGCTTCCGGCTCCTAATATACAGATTTTTTTCATATTACCCTCCTAATCCAAAACATTCGTCATATCCTTATAAAACCAAATATATTCTATCATATTATTGTTCTTTATTTAACTCCGGTTTTTTAGAAAAAATCTTATTCTCTTCTCCATGCACTAAACGTATAATATTCGCCTTATGACGATAAAATGCCAATGCACCAAACATAAATATAATGATATAGCTTTCTACCAGGTCTTTATTTGTGTATGCTTCCATAGTTACAGGATTCATCAGATGTCCGGTCATACCTAACGCGAGAAATACAGCAAAAAATAAAGTAACAACAATCAGTGAACCTAAGGATACATATCTGGTAATAATTACACAAACTAAAAATGATACCAGACATACTACCATGATTCTCCAATCCAGAATACCTAAAATAACCCCTGCAGTTGCTGCAATTCCCTTTCCTCCTTTAAAATGCATATAACAAGGGAAATTATGACCAAGAATTACACCAAAACCAGACCATAAAATAAGAGAATACATCATATCAGGATACAAATAAAATCCAATCAAACGGCCAATTATACATGCAATAACCGCTTTACCAAAATCTCCCAAAAAAACAATAATTCCTGCTTTTTTACCTAAAACACGTAAGGCATTTGTAGTTCCCGAATTACCGCTTCCATAATCCCTGATATCAATCCCATGTAACTTTCCATATATATATGCAGTCTGAAACAAACCAAGACAATATCCAATCAAAATACATAACAAACGAATAAAAATCTCCATCGTATATCAACCTTTCTCTTTACGCTCACGTATAATAAAATGTATAGGGGTACCCTTAAAACCAAAAGCATCTCTAACCCGATTTTCAATATATCGAATATAAGAAAAATGACTTAACTGTTTATCATTTACAAATATAACAAAGGTTGGTGGTTTTACGGAAACCTGAGTCATATAATACAAACGTAATTTTTTTCCTTTATCGGAAGGTGGCTCCTGCATGGCAACTGCTTCGGTAAGAATCTCATTCAATACGCCTGTTGCAATTCGAAGGGCATGATTTTCAATGACAATATCTATTAAATCAAATAATTTAGGAAGCCGCTGTCCTGTTTTTGCGGATATAAAAATAATCTCTGCATATGGCATAAAAGAAAGAATCTGACGAATTTTTTCACTGAAACGATAAACAGATTTATCATCCTTTTCATATGCATCCCATTTGTTAACAGCAATAATCATACCTTTACCCCGTTCATGGGCAATTCCTGCAATTTTCGCATCCTGCTCAGTTACACCTTCAAGGGCATCAATTACTAATATACATACATCCGCTCTTTCTACAGCAGTTACGGTTCGGATAATAGAAAATCTTTCAATCTCTTCCTTTATCTTACTCTTTCGACGTAATCCTGCAGTATCAATAAACACATATTCCTGATCTCCTCTTGTAATAACTGTATCAATTGCATCTCTCGTTGTTCCTGCAATATCAGATACAATTACACGATCCTCACCAAGAAGTTTATTAATGATGGAGCTTTTTCCAACATTGGGTTTTCCAATAATAGCAATTTTAGGCCTGTCATCCTCTTCCTGTTCTTTCACATCATCATCAAAATAAGAAGTAACTTCATCCAACATATCGCCTAATCCCAATTGAGATGCTGCAGAGATTGGAATAGGATCTCCTAATCCCAAATTATAGAATTCATAAACATCAGCCATATATTTATCAAAACTATCAACTTTATTTACAACTAAAACAACCGGTTTTTGAGAACGTCTAAGCATATCAGCAACCTTATGATCAGCATCCTGTAAGCCCTGACGTACATCAACCAAAAATATAATCACATCTGCAGTATCCATGGCAATCTGAGCCTGCAGCCGCATATTTTTTAAAATAACATCTTCACTTTCCGGCTCAATACCTCCGGTATCAATCATAGTAAAATTATAATCAAGCCAGTTAACATCAGCATATATACGATCTCTGGTTACACCCGGCGTATCTTTCACAATAGATATTCTGGAACCGGCTAATACATTAAACAATGTAGATTTTCCTACATTAGGTCTACCCACGATGGCAACAATCGGTTTACTCATTGTCATCCTCCTTATCTTAAATAACTAATTTAGTTTACAATAGCCTATTTTATTTGTAAAGAATTAATTTGAAGTTGACTTTAACATCATCACTGCAGCCAAATTCCCTCTTAAACCATGACTTGCACGATGTGAAAAAAACAGGTCAGGATTACAACATGTACAAAGGTCTGTAACATCAAGATGCTCCTTTAAAATACCGGCATTTAACAAGGTAATTTCACAGGCCTTCTGTAGGTTCAACTGATATTTTCCATTATCCTTTTTATAAAGGAGTTCATTCATTTCTTTATCATGTTTTATATACCATACTTCATACTTTTCCACAAACTGCAATGCAACATCTTCACTTACTTCATAGCATTCCTGACAAATAGAAGGTGCAATTGCACAAACAATATCACATGCTTTGCATCCGTATTCTTCTTCCATATAAAAAACCATTTTAGCTCCAATTCCTTCAATGGTGCCTCTCCAGCCGGAATGTGCCATGGCAATTACATTTTTAACCGGATCAAAAAATAACAAAGGAACACAATCAGCATAAAATGTTATTAGCGGTATATCTGCAACATTTGTTACCAATCCATCGGTTTCCAATATATCATTTTCCCTGATAATACCTTTCCCACAATCTTCTTTTGTAACTTTATGAAAATTTGTCTTATGCACCTGACTGGAAAATACAAGCTTTTTCTCATCATAGCCTAATGCTTTCGCAAATCTTCTATGATTCTCCATTACACAAGCTCTGTCATCTCCTCTGCTAAAGCTTAAATTCATAGACGACAAATGCTCTTTTGAAACCCCACCAAGTCGTGTAGAAAAACCATGAACCAACCGGTCTTCATATTGATTTAATCCTTTAAAGGTTATATACGGAATATTATTTTTTTCCTGTATTACACAAACCTTATTGTCATTCACATACTTTATATCCATGTCCATAATAAAATGAATCCTTTCTTTTTTAATACACAAATTCAAATGCATTTTCGATATGAATAATATTATCTGTTCCGTATATTCCAATTACATCAAAACGACAGGGCATATTGTCGCTATATCCATGAGAGGAATAATACACTAAAAATGTTCTGGATATCCTCCTTTGTTTTGCCAAAGTAACAGCCTCTAAGGGATCACCATACGACATATCATTTCTGTATTTTACCTCAATTGCAACAATTGTATCCCTGTCCATTGCAAGAATATCTATTTCTCCCATCTTATTCCTGTAATTACGCTCTAATATTGTATAGCCTTTTGAAACAAGATAATTTATTGCCAGAGTTTCATATTTATTTCCAATCTCTTTTTTATTCAAAAATGCCGGCTCCTTTTACTTCATAACTTTACTCTTAATTTTATCCATTTTATCCACATAAACCAATATTTCAGCAACAACACCATATAGTTCAGGGGGAATCATATCTCCAATCTCTAATTTTAACAGGGTATCTGCAAGACCTTCATCCTTATATGTGGCAACATCCGATTCCTGTGCCTTTTCAATTATCCTCTCAGCAATGGCCCCCTGTCCCGAAGCAACAACAGACGGTGCCATGTTCTCCGGATCATACATAAGTGCCACAGCTTTTTTTCTTTTATTGTTTTCATTATCCATATATTTTCCTCAATCGTTACATTCTTGCATCAAAGGTATACCTTTTAATACTTTTTTCTGCATTTTCATCTATTATTTCATCTATCACTTTGTTTATGGATTCTTCCTTAGCTCTTTTTAAAACCTCATCTGTTAAAGAAAATCCTCTAAGCCCTAACTGTTTTGCCAATTCATTCATATTATTAGTAACAATATCCACACTTTCCTGATCATTTAAATAAAATCTTGCGTGAACATTACTGCCTGTCAGTGTTATTTTCACATCTGTCTGTCCTAAATGATCCATGTCCAAATGAAGCATTACACTGATACCGTCCTTTTTTTCCAACAACTTACGTTTATCAGCATACACATATAATTCTGAATTTGCATTTTGATTTGATAGCTTTAAAGGCATTTGTGCATATATCATTTGATGATTTATTTGTTCCATAAAGGACATATTTTGCCGCATATTCTGAAAATTCTGTTGGAATCCTTTTGAATCACCACCCTTAGAAGCAAATGCATCCTCAAACTTTTTACTCTGGGTTTGAATCCTATGATATAATTCATCAATTTCTTTTGGATTTTTCATATTTTCCGGTGATAGAGACCAGCTTTTCATTATCAAATCAGAAAACATATTTTTAAATTCATTTGACGATAATAATTGCTGTAACGGAATATCATTTGTACTGTTTTCAAATAAGGCATTTACCATATTTTGTAAAAAAACTTCTTTAGAAGAAGAATTACCGGTAAGATTTGAAATAACCTCATTTGATAATCCCGACTGTTGCAAATTTTTCATCAGTACATATGCCTCTTTATCATTTAAGCCTGAAATCTGTGACAAATTTTTTATAAGATTATCTCTAACCATACTTGCTTCCACATTCTTGTCAGGGATTCCATTTCTATCCGTTATTTCATCCTGAAAAACTTCATTATCATTTTCATTTATGTTCTGAAGAATTTTATCATTTTCCAAAACAGCCTCATGCTTCGTATCTTCCATGGCTTTTACTTCCTGATACAGGTTATCCTCCGGCATGTCAGATATAAACATATCTATCATATCCTTTGCAAAGGAAACAAGATCGGTTGTAGAGGCTTCAGATAAATGAGAGGAAAAATCTGCCATGGAAGACGCTGCGTGAGATATGTCTTCCGTGATTTGATGCTGATAATTCGTATATCTGCTAAATTGCTGTATATTTTCTTCGTTTACAGGTACATTCATTTTATTTAATGATACCAACGTACTTAAAGGCGCATCCGGAAATTTCATGCTTTGAGATAGCAATTTTGTCATATTTCCACGGTCAAGTGACATTCCTGCCTCCATAAGCTCCTTTGCAACAGAAAAATTCTTTTCCGTTAAGGAAAGCCCTGTCATATCAAGTGCCTTCTCAAGCACCTGGGTTTCGGCACTATAAAGAGAGTCAAACAAGGGTTTTATTAATATCTGACTGTTATTATTATCTTTTACACAAAATAACAGGCGGTCACCAACCGTTAAATTAACATCCCCTTGAAGTCTTGCAGGAAGCTTAAGATGATTTTCCAAATTGATTAATACTTTATCACCGGTAATATTTTCGATTTCACCTTTAAAAACCATTCCTTCTTTTAAATTTGTAATATCTTCAGAGGCTTTTACTTGCTTTAATTGATTATCATTTTTTGCAGCATCCATAGCCTTACCTTCCGGCAAGGGCTTTTCATAACCGCTTATCATGTTTCCTATATACATACAAAACCTCCCTTTTTATGGAATGATTTTTAAATCATCAGTTATCAACGAAATTCCCAATAAATGATCTCCTATGTATGTCACATGGACCAATTTCTTTAAGGGCTTTTATGTGACTTTCACTGCCATACCCTTTATTACTTGCAAAACCGTATCCGGGATATTTTTTATCCATTTCCACCATATATCGGTCTCTCGTCACCTTCGCAATAATACTTGCAGCAGCTATGGATACACTTTTTGTATCCCCTTTAATAATCTTCTCCTGCTTAATGTCAACACCCGGAATAATTACAGCATCATTTAGTAATACATCAGGTTTATACTTAAGCTTTGAAATTGCAATTTTCATTGCTTCATAATCTGCCTGTAATATATTAATCTCGTCTATGCATTTTTCATCTGCAAATCCAATTCCGACAGCCACTGCCTTCTCCATAATTTCCTCATATAAGGCTTCTCTTTTCTTTTCAGATAACTGTTTTGAATCATTTAAATAATATATATCTTCATCCTTTGGTAATATCACGGCTGCCGCAACTACAGGACCCGCCAAAGGCCCTCTTCCCACTTCATCTATTCCACATATATATCGACAATCTTTGTATTTTTCTTCATATTCCTTCATTGAGTGAATACGTTCTTTTTCTTTTTCAAATGCATCCAGTTTTTTTTGTGCGCCAGCAACCAGCTTCACAACACCGGCTCTCTCATCCGAATTATATTTCAAAATAAGGTCAGGCAGCATATCAAAAGATGCTTCCTTAAACTCCATTTTTATTTCATTAATTCCCATTTTCATCCTCCTCTTACTTAAAATTTGAAACAAAGCTGCCATATAAATATGACAGCTCCTTTATCTATTTTACAGGTCCAAACTTTGACAATGGCCATATGCGGAATACAGCTTTTCCCTTTAATTCATCTCTTTTAATATTACCAACCTCTTCAAATCTTGAATCCTTACTGTTATTCCTATTATCTCCCATTACAAAATACTCATCTTTTCCAAGTTTAATTTCTTCCGAAGCCATACCTATATGTCTTTCATCTATAATTTCCAATCCATAATCTTCTTCCAAAGGTTTTCCATTAATATAGATTGTGCCATTCTCATCAATTTTTACAGTTTCCCCCGGCAAACCAATTACACGCTTAATATAAAGGACGGAATCATCCTGAAAAGGGAAAACAACAATATCAAAACGTTCCGGATCATGCAACGTATAAGAGATTTTACTAATCCAGAGACTATCCTGATCCTGTAACGTATCATTCATGGAATCGCCATTTACAACGGTTCTTTGTCCTACAAATGTTATTGTCAGCCATACAATGAGACAGACAAACCCCATATATAGAATCATTTCTATAATTTCTTTTAAAATATTAACGTCACTTGATGCATTTCTATTATTCTTAGCCATTATGTACTCCTTATCTAACAACCCGTATTAAGGCTGCTCAACAGATATTCTTCCTAACTTTCCATTTCTAAACTCGTCAAGCAATATAGCTGCTGCTTTTTCATAATCTAATTCATTCCCCTTTAATAAGCAGCCTCTTTTAACAGCAATTGCTTCTAACACCTTACCGGAATCTTCACATTCATCAATTTCGTATCTGGCAGCAAGAATCCCCGGATATGTTTCCAAAAGAAAAGAAATTAATTTACAGGCCAACTCAACCTTTTGCAATATTTCATCATTAATGGAACCAATAAATGCAAGATGAAGACCAACCTCCTCATCTTCAAATTTAGGCCATAAAATTCCGGGTGTATCAAGAAGCTCTACACTTTTATTAATTTTAATCCACTGTTTTCCTTTGGTAACACCCGGTTTGTTACCCACTTTCGTACATGATTTTTTTGCATATGAATTAATAAAGGTAGACTTACCAACATTAGGAATTCCAACTATCATTGCACGTATCGGCCGATTTAAAATTCCTTTTTTCCTGTCTCTTTCTATTTTTTCCCTACAGGCTTCCTGTATTTTATTCGTAATTGCTTTCATTCCCTGTCCATCTCTTGCATTAATGGCAACTACGGAAATTCCTTTTTCTTTAAAATATTGTATCCACTTATTATTAATCCCTTCATCTGCCAAATCACACTTATTTAATAAAACCAAGCGAAATTTATTGTTTGCCAGGGTATCAATATCCGGATTACGGCTACTTAAAGGAACTCTGGCATCTAACAATTCAATTACAATATCAATTAGTTTGATGTCCTCCTGCATCATACGCTTCGCCTTTGTCATATGACCGGGATACCATTGAATATTCATATAAAAACCTCACCTTACTCTTTGATTGTTCCAATAGAATCTTTTGGTGCAATTCTAAAAAATACCTTCCCCGATATTTCTTTCCGGGAAATATTACCAATATTCACATACCGTGAATCTTCACTGTTATTACAATTATCTCCAACTACAAAATACTCATTATCACCAAGGGTAACACCGTCCATGGCCAGCCCCTCTGTCATAATCAAATCTTCAAAAGGCAAATCCGTTAAAACGTCACCATCAATAAATATTTTGCCATTTTTAATTTGAACGGTTTCACCGGGCAATCCCACAATTCTCTTGATATTAAAATATGAGTCTGTTTCCTCTTTTAGTTTAAATGCAATAATATCGTAACGTTCCGGATCATGAAAAGTATATGCTCTTTTATTTAACAAAACAACATCCTGATTTGATAATGCAGGGTCCATACTTTGACCAATCATTGTAACAGTCTGAACGCCGAAGGTTACTATGCTGTATGCAATAACAACAACAATTAAAATTGAAATTGTCCATTGTCCAACACTTGAAAAAAAATCACTTATATCAAATTCATTTCTATCATAACTGCTTCGATATCTTCTACGACGTCT
This sequence comes from Lachnospiraceae bacterium, assembly GCA_051880415.1. Lineage (GTDB taxonomy): Bacteria > Bacillota > Clostridia > Lachnospirales > Lachnospiraceae > CAG-590. The sequence continues at coordinate 48,669 of JBJENX010000170.1, forward strand.
CATAGGCACTCCTTTTATGAATAAAAAATTACCATATTATATTACACCAAAAACAAACAAAAGGCTAGAGTAAAGATTACTCCAGCCTGTCTTTGTCAAAAAGATTATTTTACAACCTCTTTTAATCTAGCTGCCTTACCTACACGATTACGTAAGTAATATAACTTAGCACGTCTAGCCTTACCATGTCTAACAACCTCAATTTTCTCAACAATTGGGGAATGTAATGGCCATGTTTTTTCAACACCTACACCATTTGAGTTCTTACGAACTGTAAATGTCTCTCTGTTGCTTCCACCCTGACGCTTAATAACAGTTCCTTCAAATACCTGAATTCTTTCTCTGTTACCTTCTTTAACCTTAGCAGATACTTTAACTGTATCACCAACCTTAAACTCAGGTACTTCTGCTTTCAACTGAGCAGCTTCAATGTTTTTAATAATGTCGTTCATCACGAACCTCCTTATAATATCAGACGTTCTTACAAGAATTGTTTTTCAACTTTTTATAGCTCTTTCGCTAACTTGCAGAGGACCATCCATAATAACATGATTTTATACATTTACCATATAAAAATCACAACTCATATAATTTAACACAGGTCAAAGTAAAATGCAAGTTTTTTCTTAATATTATTTTAAATCAATCCAATGCATTCTTTTTACCCTGAATCTCCTTCAATTCAATTTTATTTCGTTCAATAACCTCCAAAAGTTCCTCCCTTTTATATCTGACAGGCACTAAATTATTGATAAATGCATAATCACTGGTCCACTTGCTTTCATGCTCAACAAAATACATAAGAATCGGACGGGTACATGTTTTATCAAGATAAAATGCACCTGCAATACAAATTATACAGGCAATTAATACAAATAACTTCTCTAGATTTTCGGAAAAGAGCATTTGAAGAATAATAAGCAGAATAAAACAAATAACTCCAAGAACAATTTTTGTTTTTGCTTTTTCATAATTATCTTCTATGGACATAATTTCACGATTTATTTCCTCTAAACGGAAAGATAATCGGTCCAAATACTGAAAAATATATTTTTCTTCACCGGAATATAATTCAAATAATTCCTGTATATTATCTGAAGAAATATCTTCCTGCTTTAATGATAACCGGCCGGTCAGATTTGCTTTTACTAAATCCGGGTCAATTAGAATTCCTTTTTCTTTTAGTAATTGTTCCGTTTCTTCTTTTTTCCTTAGTATTTTTTCCTTTTTGCTTTCCAAATTTTCTAATTCATCAGATAACTGTGCTATTTCTTCCTCAAGCAGCTCAATTTTCTTTTTGGAACGAATCTCATCACTTTGATATGTGGTAATTTCCTTTTTCCCGGAATAACGAAGTGCTTTTTCCTCACGAAAGCTATAATGAAGTAAAGATTGAATTGCTATCTGCTGTCTGATTAATATAAAATCAATATATCCACAAAATATGGCAATCCCTCCGGTTGCAATCATAAATATTCCCATAGCCGGGCCTGCCACCTCTCCGGATACAAAGGAAATAACACAAAATATAACAATAACAGATAATATAATAATGTAAAACATTCTGGAAGCTGACTGTGTGTAAGCCATTTCCCTTCTTTTGGGAATATATTTAGCATGGAATTTTTCATCCTCTAAAGCAAGCTTCAAATCCTGAAGTTTTCCCTTTGTTTCATATATCTGTTCCGCAATCACCTGAATTTCTGATTTTTCATACGTTGTTCCTACTGTCTCCATACAAATAAGCTCCTTTTTGTCAGATTCGTAAGAATAAAATTTATAATAGAAGTCTTATCATTTTTCAATATTATTTTCCATGTACAATTCATACAAATCGGGACGAAATTCCTTTGTCCTTTTAATGGATTGTTCCAGTCTCCATTTTTCAATATTTTTATGATGACCGCTAAGTAACACATCAGGAACCTTTTTATCCATAAACACTTCCGGTCTGGTATACTGGGGATATTCCAAAAGATTATCATGAAAGGTCTCAAATTCAGCACTGTCACCGTTATTTAAAACACCGGGAACCAGCCTTGAAATCGTATCAATCATTACCATTGCAGGTAGTTCTCCACCTGTTAATACATAATCACCAATGGATACAGGATCCGTTACTATCATTTCTAATACCCGTTCATCAACACCTTCATAATGACCACATAAAAAAATCAAATCTTCTTCTTTCGCAAAGTCCCTTGCCATGTCCTGGTTAAATACTTTTCCCTGGGGAGTTAAATAGATTACCCTTGGATTCTTTCTACAGTTACTTTTTTCCTCCTGTTTACGCCGGTTAATTTGATTTAACACATAAGTATAACAGTCATATATGGGTTGCGCCTGCATTACCATACCTGCCCCACCACCATAAGGATAATCATCTACATGTCCATGTTTTTCATTGGTAAATTCACGAATATCAGCAGCATCAATAGATATTAAATTATTTTTTACGGCACGACCGATAATAGATGTATGAAGCCCCTGCATCACCATGTCAGGAAATAAAGTTAGTATATGAAAATGCATCTTTAATCTTCCATTCCTTTCATGAGCATTACAGTAATACTTTGATTTTCTATATCAATCTTTTTGATACATTCTTTTATGGCAGGAAGCAACAGTTCATTTTTATGTGTATCAGTTACAACATATACATCATTTGCTCCTGTAGGAATAATTTCTGTTAATTTACCAAGCTCCCTTCCATCCTCAGTAAATACAGAAAGTCCAATTAAATCTGCAACAAAATATTCATCTTTTAATAATTTTACTGCGTGTTCTCTATCAACAAACAATCTGCATTGTTTATATTTTTCTACATCATTAATGTTATCAATTCCTTCAAAACCCAAAATAACCATATTTTTAAAGAATTTTGCACTTTTACATACACTTGGAATTAATTCATTTTTATATTCAATATAACATTCTCTAAGTTTTTTAAATCTGTTATTGTCATCTGTCATTGGAAACACTTTAACCTCCCCACGAATACCGTGAGTTGATGTAATTGTACCAATTTGTAACATATCATCTATAGAAACCTTTTCCATATTCGCCATTTAAACTACCTCGTAAAATCTTATATATAACCGAAATACGCCGACAACATATGTTGCCGGCGTTACCTAGACATCTAATAAATATCAAAACTTACTTGATGACTACAACTACCTTCTTATCACCCTTTGAGGCAGCAGCCTTTACAACTGTACGGATAGATTTTGCTATTCTACCCTGCTTACCAATTACCTTACCCATATCTTCCTGGGCAACCTTAAGTTCAACATAAATAGTGTCATCTTTTGAAGTTTCAATTACTTCAATTTCTTCAGGGTGATCAACTAGGGATTTTGCTATTACTTCTACTAATTCCTTCATTTACGAATAACCTCCCAAGTTTTACTTTTCGATTCCAGCCTGCTTTAATAACTTAGCAACAGTATCTGTTGGCTGTGCACCATTTGCAAGCCACTTCTTTGCAGCTTCAGCATCAATCTTAACTACACTTGGCTCCTGATTAGGATCATAAGTACCGATTTCCTCGATGAATCTACCATCTCTTGGAGAACGAGCATCTGCAACTACAACTCTATAGAAAGGATGTCTCTTATATCCCATTCTCTTTAATCTCATCTTTACTGCCATTGTCATTTCACCTCCTTTATATTCTGTACATAAATGTACTGCTAAACATAGCATATATGTGAAAACCTTATTTCATATGAAGTATCAGGTTTTTCCATCAATTTAAAATCCAAAGGGCATACGAAACCGTTTTCCACGTTTTCCACCCATCATACCGGATAATTGTTTCATCTGCTTTCGCATTTGTTCAAACTGCTTCAACAAACGGTTAACCTCACTTATATCCACTCCCGCACCTGCGGCAATACGCCTTTTTCGGCTTGGATTAATGATACTGGGGTTAGAACGTTCCTCCTTTGTCATGGAAAGAATAATTGCCTTCGGTCTGTTCATCTGTTTCTCATCAATTTCCACATTCTTTAACTGATTACCCATTCCCGGCATCATGGATAGCAAATCCTGCATTCCACCCATTTTTTCCATTTGCTCATAACTATCCAAAAAATCATTGAAATCAAAGCCTTGCTTACTGCGAAGCTTTTGTTCCATTTCTTTGGCCTTTTCCTCATCAATAGCACTTTGTGCTTTTTCAATCAGGGATTCCACATCTCCCATGCCAAGAATTCTGCTGGCCATTCGATCCGGATAAAACTGCTCCAAATCAGAAAGCTTTTCACCCATACCTACAAAATATATAGGCTTACCGGTTACTGCACGAATTGATAAAGCCGCTCCGCCTCTGGTATCACCATCTAACTTTGTTAAAATAACTCCATCAATTCCAATTTGTTCATTAAAATTAGTAGCAACATTTACCGCATCCTGACCGGTCATGGCATCAACAGTTAAAATAGTACATGTAACATTAACATTGTCTTTAATCTGCTTTAATTCTTCCATCATAGCTTCATCAACATGAAGCCGACCGGCTGTATCCAAAAATACAATCTGTATGTTATTTTTTATGGCATGCTCAACTGCTGCTTTTGCAATATGAACCGGAGAATTCTGATTTCCCATGGTAAATACAGGAACTCCCTGTTTTTCACCATTAATCTCCAACTGTTTAATTGCTGCAGGACGATATACATCACATGCAGTTAAAAGACATTTTTTTCCTTTTTCCTTATATTTTCCGGCCAGTTTCGCCACAGTGGTTGTCTTACCTGCACCCTGAAGACCACACATCATAATGACCGTAACTTCATTAGAAGGCAGTAATTTAATCTCTGTGGTTTCTGAGCCCATGAGCTTATTCATCTCTTCTTTGACAATCTTAATAACCATTTGTCCGGGATTCAGTCCTTTTAAGACATCCTCTCCTACAGCTCGTTCACTGACAGCATTAATAAACTGTTTAACAACTTTAAAGTTAACGTCTGCCTCTAACAGGGCGCGTTTCACTTCTTTCATTGCTTCCTTTACATCTGCCTCTGTAAGTGCCCCTTTACTTCTAAGCTTTTTAAATGCATTTTGTAATTTATCCGATAAACTTTCAAATGCCATATAAATCTCCTAAAAAAAATAATCCACCGGGTTTCCTAGTAGCTTTCATATATTCGTTTAGACAAAGATTCTACTTCATCTATTTTCTCAATTAAGCCATGCTCTGAGGTTAAATCTTTAAGCTCCGTGGCTAACTTGTGAATCTGATTTACACATTGTTTCATTTCAACAAATTTTTCAACCAATTTAAGTTTTTCTTCGTATTCCTCTAATATTTTGTCACAACGTTTTACCAAATCATAAACACTCTGCCGACTGATTCCCTCATCTCTTGCTACCTCGGAATAAGATAAATCATTCATAACAATATCAGAGTATATATTTTTTTGATGCTGGGTCAGTAATTCACCATAAAAGTCAAATAATAAAGCCTTTTTTTCAATTTCTTCCATGTTATGAAGCATTTTTATCACCTTACATCAAATCACTAAAAAATCAATTCATGTAAAGCAAAAATACTTTACACTATCAAAACCTTGATTAGTATAAATTATAAAACTTTGATTGTCAAGTATTTTTTCCTGACAAAATAAAATTTATATCATCTTTTATTTGGGCAGTTAAATCAACAACAGAATCAAACTTTCTTTCAGTACGCAGGAAAGATAATAATTCGGTTTTTATTTCCTTTCCATATAAATCCCCATTATAATCAAAAATATATGTTTCAAGACCTAAATGATGCTTTCCATCTATTGTTGGCTTCACACCCAAATTGCTTATTCCTTTATATAATATGGCGTCTATCCAAACATGGCTTTCGTATACACCTCTTTGAGGAACCACCTTATAATCCGGAATTTTCTGATTAATAGTTGGAAAACCAATCGTTCTACCTAAATGCTTTCCCTCAACAACTTCTCCATAAACAAAATATGGATTTCCAAGCATTTGATTGGCAACCTTAAAATCACTTACTAATTTTTCCCTGATAATTGTAGAACTGACAATATTGTCACCAAGCTTAAGTTTAGGAATGGAACATACCTTAAAATTATACTTCTCTCCTAATTGTTTAAGTGTTGCAACATTTCCGCTTCTGGCATGTCCAAAACAATAATCTTCTCCTACATATATACTTTTTACATTTAATTTATTCACCAGGCATTGTAAAACAAATTCTTCCGGCAAAAGAGATGCAAATTCTTTTGAAAAAGGATATTCCAATAAAATATCTACACCCATTTCGTTAAAATAACAGGCTTTTTCCTTTAATGTATATATTGTTTTTCTGTTTTCTCCCTTTAATACAGAATTCATATTATCTCCAAAAGAAAAGACAAGGGTTTGCATTCCCTTTTCTTTTTCTTTCATTAAGCTCTCAATCAGTCTTTGATGACCAATATGAATTCCATCAAATTTTCCTAATGCAATTGCAGTATCCTTCGTCGAAAATAAAACTGCATCATTTCCACTTAAGTGAATCATTCATATAACATCCTTTTTTCATCCCACTTACAGATTAAAGCTTAAACATCTTATCAACCTGCAATATTTGTTTAGATATATCATATTTATAAATTGCAGTAAAAATATTATCTAAGCTATAAACCAGAAATTTACTGTCCCTAATAAAATCAACATTCTTTTCAACAAAATCAGAAGCACCTAAAAAATTACCATTTTGCAGTTTCTTATTTCCGGCTTCTGTAACGTGAAGTTTTTTTAAATTGGGAAACATATCTTCAACCGGAAGAATATACCGGTCAATATCACCCATACTTACTATCTTTTCTATATCATTTAAAGATAATGCATCAGCAGATAAAAATTGTTTCCCTGTTTCAGTTGAGAAAACACTGTCTCTTAACAAATGTTCCATAACGCCTCCACATCCCAACTGATTACCAATATCTCTGCATAAACTCCTTATATATGTTCCTTTTCCACAGGATATTTTAAATTTTACTCTGGGAAGATTAATGTCCATAATCTCAATATTATGAATTACAACTTTTCTTGGAGTTCTTTCAATTACCTTTCCTTCTCTCGCAAGCTCGTATAATTTTTTCCCATTCACTTTAATTGCCGAATACATTGGTGGTATTTGTTCATATTCACATACATAAGACATAATTACATCTTTTATTTCTTCTTCTGAACAATTTACCTCATTTTTTAAAAGGACCTGTCCTGATACATCTTCCGTATCAGTTGTTATGCCAAGTAACAAGGTTGCAACATAGGATTTATCCTTATCCGTCAATATATCGCATAGCTTTGTAGCATTTCCCAGACATACAACCAAAACACCCTCAGCATCCGGATCCAAAGTACCTGTATGTCCAATTTTTTTCTGCTTTAATATTCCTCTTAATCTGGCAACAACATCAAAAGACGTATATCCCGGTTCTTTATATACATTAATCACACCATTATACATATATAAATTCTCTTTCTGTTAATTTAATAATCCTGCATCTAATAGTTGTTCTTTAATTAAATCCGTAATTCTTAATATAATGGTATCTTTATCTCCTTCCACTTCACAACCTGCTGCTCTTATATGTCCGCCACCATTTAACGCACATGCAATTATATTCACATTAACAACAGAATTGGATCTTAAGGAGCATTTAAATATACCCTCTTTAGGATATTCATATATCCACAAAGCACATTCCACGCCATCTGTAATTCTAAGTGCATCAACAACACCATCTGTATCCAGATTGGTTGCCTCAAGTGCGTCAAATACATCCTTTGTTACGCACGAAACAATTACCAGACCATCAAACATTGTAAAAGAGGATTCTAATGCTTTCGCTAACATCTTATTCTGTTTAAATGTTTTTTTATAGAATGTACCGTCAATCACAAGCGTATTTCTTGCACCCTTTTCAATGAGGCGTCCTGCAATATCCATAGTTTGTCTCGTAGTATTGGAAAACTTAAATACACCTGTATCATGCACAATTCCCAAATAAAGACACTCAGCACATTCCTGTCCAATCTTATCCTCTGAAAGTAAGGAATAGATTACTTCCGCTGCAGCACTGCAATCCGTTTTCAAAAAACAAACATCACCAAAACCCACATTGCTTACATGATGATCAATACACATGGTTTTGGCTGCTTCGTGAAAATAAGACACAAACTCTCCATGACGGTCCAAGTCTCCACTGTCAACCGAGATACACAAGTCATATTTTTTATTTTGTTTTTCGTGCAGTATCTTGTCTGCACCACGTAAAAATAAAAACTCTTTTTTAAAGTCATCCAGATAAATATCTACATTCTTATCACAATAATTATCAATAATATAATTGTAAATACCCAAACAGGAGCCCACACAATCTCCGTCCGGTCTTTTATGACCTAATATACATATACTGCCGGCAGCTTCAATCTCCCTAATAAAATCGTTCAAATTATCCTCCTATTTATCTTCCTCATATCCTGTACTATTTAAAACATCATCTATTTTTTTAGACATGTTAATGGCATATTCGATGGAATTATCAATAATAAACGTAATTTCCGGTGTATTCCTCAGATTAATGGATCTTGCAAGTTCTCTGCGAATATATCCACTTGCACTTTGTAAACCGGCAAGAGTTTCCTCTCTTGCCAGTTCATCACCAAGTACAGATATATATGCTTTACATTCTTTCAAATCCGGTGTAACTATAACCTGGGTAACAGAAGTCATGGAATGAATTCTCGGATCTTTAATTTCATAATTAATTATTCTTGATAACTCTTTTTGAACCTCGCTATTAATACGGGTTCCCTTAATACCTGTATGTTTTTTCATTATCTACCTCATACTTTTTATAAAACATAAATTATCTTGGAACTTCTACCATTTCGTATGCTTCAATCTGGTCATCTTCCTTCAAATCGTTAAAGTTTTCTAAAACGATACCACATTCAAATCCTGTTTTTACTTCTTTCACATCATCCTTGAATCGCTTCAACGATGCAAGAGGACCGTCATATATTTGCTCTCCATCTCTGGATACACGAACAGAAGAAGAACGTTTAATTACGCCGTCTAAAACAAAACTTCCTGCAATTGTACCAACTCCGGATGCCTTGAAGGTTTGACGTACAACCAAATGACCTGTTACTTTTTCCTCAAAGATTGGGTCTAACATACCCTTCATGGCAGCTTCAATATCTTCAATTGCATTATAAATAACCTTATATAATCGCAAGTCTACCTTTTCCCGTTCAGCCACATCTTTTGCCTGTATATCGGGTCTTACATTAAATCCGATAATAATTGCATTAGAAGCAGAAGCTAAAATTACATCTGACTCGTTAATGGCACCAACACCTGCATGAATCACCTTAATCACAACTTCTTCATTAGAAAGCTTTAATAAACTTTGCTTAACGGCTTCAACAGAACCCTGAACATCTGCTTTTACAACCAGATTAAGCTCTTTTACATTACCTGCCTGTATTTGTGAGAACAAATCATCCAATGACATTTTTGCTTTTGTTTCAGCAATCAGTTTCTCTTTATCCCGCATAATATAGGTTTCAGCCATAGAACGGGCCTCTTTTTCGTTCTTTGTAGCTACAAAGATATCACCTGCTGCAGGTACTGCATTAAGGCCTAATATTTCAACCGGTTGTGAAGGACCTGCCTCCAATACTTCCTGACCCTTATCATTTAACATTAATCTGATACGGCCAAAAGCACTGCCCACGGAAATATATTCACCCTTCTTTAATGTACCCTTTTGTACTAACATAGTCGCAACAGAACCACGGCCCTTGTCAAGCTTTGCCTCAATTACAATACCACGTGCTTTTCTATTCTTATTTGCCTTAAGCTCCAAAACCTCAGCAGTTAAGAGAATCATCTCCAACAGATTGTCGATACCTTCCTTGGTATGGGCGGAAACAGGACAAAATACTGTTGAACCTCCCCAGTCTTCCGCAACTAATTCATACTCCATTAATTCCTGCTTAACACGGTCAACATTGGCACTTTCTTTATCTATTTTATTAACAGCAACAATAATTTCAATGCCGGCTGCCTTAGCATGATTAATCGCTTCTATGGTCTGTGGCATAACACCATCATCTGCAGCTACTACCAAAATTGCAATATCAGTAGACTGGGCACCTCTCATACGCATGGCAGTAAAGGCCTCATGACCGGGCGTATCTAAAAATGTAATTTGTTGTCCATCCACATCAACTGTATAAGCACCAATATGCTGGGTAATTCCTCCTGCTTCTCCTGATGTAACCTTTGTTGACCGGATTGCATCAAGTAAAGACGTTTTACCATGATCTACATGACCCATAACACAAACAACCGGTGGACGTTCACTCATTAAGGATTCATCTTCTTCATCTTCCTTCAACATTTCTTCAATAACGTCAACCTTTACTTCTTCTTCCGCAATGCAATTATACTCAAGGGCAATTTCAGCCGCCTTATCAAAATCCAAATCCGAATTTACGGTTACCATTTCTCCCGCAAGAAACAGCTTTTTCACCAAAGAAGTAGCCGGAATTTTAAGTTTTTCAGCCAATTCCTGAACAGACAAGCCTTCGGCAGGTAATTCAATTGTACGAATTACCGGTTCTTCCGGTTCCTTTTTAACAGGTTTTTGTACCGGTTTCTTTACAGGCTTTGTTCCTTTTACAGTAAAATGCTCATCTTTTTTACGACCCTTTTTTCTGTTATCGCCATCTTCAAACATTGATGTTTTTTCCCGTTCTCTTTTATCATTATGGCGGTCACGGTCACGATTCATAGATGCCCGGTCCATTGGTGCAGGAATAGAAATTTTTTCCTCCCTACGGTCATCTCTTCTACCTCTGTTTCGGTCATTCATGCGATTACCATCATAATCTTTTCTATCGAAATCCCTTCTATCTCCCTGGGGACGTCTATCCCCTTGCGAACGTTGTCCATTATAATCTCTTCGCTCTCCTTGTGGACGCTGTCCGTTAAAGTCTCTTCTCTCTCCCTGTGGACGCTGTCCATTATAATCTCTTCTGTCCCCCTGAGAACGTTGTCCATTAAAGTCTCTTCTCTCTCCCTGTGGACGTCTGTCCCCCTGGGGACGTTGTCCGTTTGAATCTCTTCTGTCTCCCTGGGGACGTTGTCCGTTTAGGTCTCTTCTCTCTCCCTGTGGACGTCTGTCCCCTTGCGGACGCTGTCCATTAAAGTCTCTACGTTCTCCCTGGGGACGCTGTCCGTTTAGATCCCTTCTATCTCCCTGGGGACGTCTGTCTCCCTGGGGACGTTGTCCGTTTGAATCTTTTTTCTCATTCTGAGATACCTCTGTATTACTCTTTTTAACAGGTTCAGATGGTTTTTTCTCATTTGAGGAAGCTGCTTTACCCATAAATCTATCCCTTACAATCTTTGCAGCCTCATCAGATACTGAACTCATATGGCTTTTTACTTCAACACCATTTTTCTTTAATATCTCAATTATCTCTTTACTATCTTTATTAACACTTTTTGCTAATTCATATACTCTTATATTTGCCAATTATTGCACCTCCAAATCATGGTAACTGTCAATTTGCTTAATTACTGCATTACTAAGTCCTTCATCTACGATTGCCAATGACGCTCGAAACTCTTTTCCGCAAGCATTTCCAAGAGAAACCTTGTTGGAAAATTCCCTTATAGTAACCTGATAATAATCACACATGTTATGAAACTTTTTCTTAGTATTATTCGAAGCATCTTTTGCTACAATAACCAAAAAAGCTTTTCCTTCCTTTACAGCCTTTTCAGTAGAAAATTCACCGGTTACAGTTTTTCCGGCCTTTGTAGCGATACCTAACATAGATAATGCTTTCTTATTCAATATCCACCAGCTCCTTACGTATTTGTTCATACACAAAAGAAGGAATAGCTGTCTTAAATGCTCTTTCCAGTCCTTTGGATTTGATAGCTTTATTTAAGCAATCCTCTTGAACATGAAGATACGCCCCACGACCATTTTCCTTACCTGTAGGATCTAATTTAATATTGCCATCTTTTGTTTTAATTACACGCAACATCTGTTTTTTATCAATCATCTCACCACACCCCACACATCGGCGTAATGGCGTTTTTTTAGCCATACTATCACATCCTTTTATATCAAACTTACGCAAAAAAGTTACAAACTATACCAAATAACTATTCCTCGTCTTCATATTCCTCATCTTCATAGTATTCATCAGAATAGTTTTCGTTTTCCTCATAGTCATCTTCATATTCTTCTTCATAGTCATCATAATACTCATCATCATAACCCCACAGCTCCCTTGCCTGAGATTCACTCTTAATATCAATCTTGAAACCAGTCAAGCGGGCAGCAAGACGGGCATTTTGACCCTCTTTACCAATTGCCAGAGATAGTTGATAATCCGGAACAATAACCCTTGCACTTTTTTCTTCCTCATCCACCTGAACAGAAATTACCTTCGAAGGACTAAGTGCATTTTCAATAAATATTGCAGGATTCTCATCCCATGTTATAATATCAATTTTTTCACCCTTAAGATCATCTACAATGGCATTTACTCTTGCCCCATTCATACCTACACAAGCACCAACAGGATCTACATTTGGATCATTTGACCAGACTGCAATTTTAGATCTTGATCCTGCTTCACGAGAAATAGATTTAATTTCCACAGTTCCGTCTGCCACTTCCGTTACTTCTTTTTCAAACAAACGTAAAACAAGCTTCGGATGTGTTCTTGAAACAACAACTCTCGGTCCCTTATTGGTTTCCTTAACTTCTACTATATATAATTTAATTCTATCTGTGGGACGATAAGATTCTGTCTTAATCTGTTCATTTTCCATTAATAATGCATCCATTTTATCATCAAGACTAACAGATATGTTTTTACCAATATAACGTTGTACAACACCGGTAACTACATCTTCTTCCTTACAATAAAAATGATCATATAAAGCTTTCTTTTCTTCCTCTTTTATCTTCTGCACAATTACACTTCTTGCCTGCTGGGCAGCAATTCTACCAAAATTCTTTGGTGTAATCTCTACATTTACAATATCTCCTACTCCGTATTTTTTACTAATCATAAGTGCTTTTTCAAGAGATATCTCTGTCGCATCGTCTTCAACATTTTCAACAACGGTTTTAGCAGCAAAAACCTCAATATCTCCTGTTTCTCTGTCCATATTTACAGTAACATTTTCACTTTTACCAAAATCTTTTTTACATGCATCGTAAAGAGATTTTTCAATCGCTTCAATAATAACCTCTCTGGAAATTCCTTTCTCTTTTTCAATTTGCTCTAAAGCAAGCATTAATTCTGACATTTTTCATCCTCCTTAAACGTTTTTTAACAACCTGATAAATTTAAAATTCAATTGCAGGTCTTACCAGGCTTAAATTATTTCTATCAATAACAGTCTCTGTATCATCATCCATAAGGACTGTAATTGTTTTATTATCATAGGAAATTAATTGAGCTTCAAATTCCTTAACCTTCGTTCCCTGTAATGGTTTAAACAATTTAATTTCAATCATATTATTAAGATTCCTTTGAAAGTCCTTATCCTTTTTTAAAGGACGAAGCAACCCCGGGGAACTGACCTCTAATATATAAGTATCCGGAAACTCTTTTTCATAAGGATCCAGTAAAGGATTCAGTCTGCGGCTTACATCAACACAATCATCAATTGTGATTCCGCCTGTTTTATCCGCATACACCCGAAGATAATAGTTTGACCCTTCTTTTACATATTCCACATCAACAAGTTCAAACTGTCTTTGCTCTAAAATCGGAACAACCAAATCTTCGCATAATGCTTCTATTTCTTTTTTAGTCATAAAAGACCACCTTTCCCTATACACGTAAAGAGAGTGGACCAAATGCCCACTCTCTAACTGTACAATATGCTACCTTGGTTAGTGTAGCACCTTTATTAAAAAAATGCAAGAACTTTTTCAAATAAAAAAGACCTTCAAAAAGGTCTTTTAAATTTACAAAAATTATGCTTCGATGATTTCTTTCTTGTTATAGCTTCCACACTTCTTACATACTCTGTGAGGAACCATTAACTCTCCACACTTAGAACACTTAACTAAAGTTGGAGCTGTCATCTTCCAGTTAGCTCTTCTCTTATCTCTTCTTCCTTTTGAAGATTTATTCTTTGGACAGATAGACATTTTTCACACCTCCTTAAATTGATTGAAGATATCACTAAAAACTGCCATTCTTGGATCTGGGACCGTCTGGTCACAATCACATGTGCTCTCATTCAGATTGATCCCGCATACTTTACAGATTCCTTTACAATCCTCTTTACAAAGAACCATCATAGGAAGTACTGTATATAACTCATCCAAAACGAGCATGTCTACATCCAGAGTACAGTCTTCAATATAACTTATTTCATCTGTTTCAGAAAGACTTTCATCAAAAGATGAATCCACCGCCTTCCTGTTTGCCACATCCATGTCTCTTAAAATATGTAAATCATACACATTAGAAACATGCTTAAGACACCTGCCACAACTGCGTTCCACAACCACCGTCACATCAACTACAACTGAAACAATATCCTTCTGAACATGCTTCAAATATACATGAAATGGTTCCTTACTACACACGGAAAACTTTTCTCCCCAAAGATTTCCATCTGTTTTTAAGGAATCCACCAAAACGGTATTTTCCATGCCAACAACAGCCATTAAGTCATATAAGTTTATTCTCATAGATTTATCTCCTAAACTCACACGTCGATTATTATACATAGTTTATATTTCTTTGTCAATAAATATTTTCAATGAATATGCAATTCCAAAACCACGTATAAATCCAATATAAATTAAATAAGTGCAACCGTTTCCCTTGCAATGGCAAGTTCTTCATTTGTTGGAATAACATATAATGGTATCCTTGATTCTTTTGTGGATATACAAACCTCTTCACCGCGAATCATGTTCTTATCTTCATCTATATCAATTCCCAAATATCCCAAATACTGAGCTATCATTTTTCTCATTTTATAATTGTTTTCACCAATTCCGGCAGTAAAAGCAATTGCATCAACACCATTCATGGAAGCGACATAAGAACCGATATACTGGGCCACTTTGTATGCAAACATCTCCAAAGCAAGAGTAGCCTTTTCATTCCCTTTCATACTGGCCTCATCTAAATCCCTAAAATCACTGGAAACACCAGAAACACCGGAAACACCGGATTGCTTATTAAGAATATCTATTACCTCATCTAAGCTATATCCAAGCTTTGAAGCCAAAAACTGAACAGCAGCAGGGTCGATGCTTCCACTTCTTGTACCCATAATCAATCCGTCTAAAGGAGTGAATCCCATACTTGTATCTACAGACTGACCATTTTTAACCGCTGTAACGGAAGAACCATTTCCCAAATGACAGATAATAACCTTTGATGGTTTGTTCACCTTATCAATTATCTCTAATAACCTTTTAGATACAAAGCTGTGGGATGTACCATGAAATCCGTATTTTCTTACCTTATACTTATCATAAAACTCATATGGTATTCCGTACATATACGCCTTTTCCGGCATAGTCTGGTGAAATGCTGTATCAAAAACTGCTACCATGGGGACTTCAGGCATTAAAGCCTTACATGCTTTTATACCTATTAGGTTTGCAGGATTATGAAGTGGCGCCAAATCATTACATGCTTCTATTCCTTCCATTACATCCCGGGTAATAATTACCGATTGAGCAAATCTCTCTCCACCATGAACAATCCGATGACCTACCGCATCAATTTCAGACAAACTGCCAATTACTCCTGTGTTTGCATCTGTAAGAGCATCCAAGACATAAGAAACTGCGCTTTTATGATCCGGCATACTAACATCCTTTGAAACCGTTTCTTTGCCTGTAGGCTTATGTGTTAATCTTCCATCTATTCCAATCCTCTCACATAATCCCTTCGCAATTACTTCCTCTGTTACGGAATCAATTAATTGATATTTCAGTGACGAGCTTCCACAATTTACAACAAATACATTCATTAATATTATCCTCCTGTCATTTAATCATGCTGAATGCTTCCATCATCAACTTTAATCTGATGCCTGCCATGTTCCTTGGCATAATACATA
Source organism: Lachnospiraceae bacterium (assembly GCA_051880415.1). Taxonomy (GTDB): domain Bacteria; phylum Bacillota; class Clostridia; order Lachnospirales; family Lachnospiraceae; genus CAG-590. Next base: position 64,831 of record JBJENX010000170.1, read on the forward strand.
CACCAGTCTGCCCGCTTTAACAACTCATCCGTAGTATCACACACTTCCGGATATGCAGTTAAACCTACACTGACACTCATATGTATTTCATATTCATTAAACTGTACAACCTGCCTGCATAATTCATCAAATAATTCCTCAATGATTGGCGTTGCAACCTCAATATTACGATTGGGTAATACAACAACAAATTCCTCTCCACCATATCGGCAAACAAAGCCATCATATCTGTCAATACACTCTTCTGTAACAGAAGCAATCCTTTTAATCACCTCATCACCGGCAAGATGACCATATGTGTCATTTACATTTTTAAATTTATCAATATCAAATAATGCAACACTGACACAGCTTCGTTCCCTAAGAACACGATTTGCTTCATTATTAAACAATTCCGTAAAATGAATACGATTATTAATACCGGTAAGTCCGTCTTTTTGTGCCATATATTCCAAATCGCTATATACCTTGGCATTGCTTATTGCAATATCATACTGCGCAATAATAGCATCATAAAATGACATATTATTATCAAATACATTTAACCGGGAGTCTCCTAACATAAACAGACCATATGTATCCTCTTCCAAACCAAGAACCTTCACATAAACAGTTTTAATATTTACATCCTTTATGAAAGGAAGCTGCTGTTTAACCTCTTGATGATAAATGGCCTCACTCTCACCCTTTTTTAACATCTCATTATATACAAGAGCCAGATTATCCCTTAATTTACTATGTAACTGTGCCACATTGGTTTTTATAACATAGTTTTCATGCTTATTACGATATACATCTTTTTTAATATAAACCGCACAAAAGCCTAATTGTTTCACCTGCATAATAGAATCCGTAATTTGATTTGATATTTTTGATACATCAACAGACATAGCAATATAATGCAAAATATCAGCCTGGACTTCCATCTCTGCATTTGCTTCCCTTATTTGTCTATTTGCCTTCTCCAAATCATTTTTCTGACTGTTTAAAGCATAATTAACATCCTGAAGCTTATTCTGTATGCTGACAATTTCCTGATTTTCTTTCATAATATCATCAATTTTGTTTTGCTCTAAAAATAGCTTTCTTTCTATGGAATCCACATATTTTACAAAAATTCCTGCCTCATAGCTCAATACAAAGATTAAAATGATAATATCAAATAAAATATATAACCATTCCGATATATTTGTAGATGCCATCTTAATCAGCATAATAACAGCAATCGGTACAAATATAAAAGCAATATACGATGCCATACTCTGAGAATCAGCAATGCTCATGGTAAAGAAATAATCAACAAGAAACATAATAAATAATGCAACAACCGAAATATTAGAGGAATTATCTACACCCCAAAAAAACAATATACCAATAGTAATCATACATTGGACATATCGCGCCGTCTTAATAAAAAAAACATTATTAAAGTAATCAAATCTAAATGATACTTCCTCAAAAATCAAACATACTCCAAGAAAAATCAGCAAAAAGATAGAATTTCCAAATGTAATTTCGTCATATTCAATTAATGCAAACAAACGAATAAGGATTAAAAGACCGTATACGATACGACGTAAAACAATCCCCTTCTTCTGTTGTTCAACCATTAACAAAGTATCCATAATCTATTCCTTCCAATACAACTCAATAACCGATCCATCAAAAATCGGACTAAAATGCTGTGCCTCCACACCATCAATTTTTTGAATTAAAGTAGTACCTTTTACAGTATGTAAATCAAATTCATATTTATCAAAAATATCAACAAATACATAATTCGATTTGCCAGATAACGTAATTGGTTTTCCATTGACTGAAACATGAATCTCAATTGCATCTTCATTTTTATCACTCATTTCAATCCACTTATTTACCAAATCACTTTTTGCAGGTCCCTCTGTGACATTTAAAGCATCCTCGACCACCTCATCATTTTGTTCCAGAACAAATTCTTCCTGTTTGTACTCATCGGCATCCTCTGTGTTATCCTGATTCTTTGAAAAAGCATCTGAGGTTATCTCATTATTGCCATTATCCGAATCATCATAAGACTCTGCTACCGGTTCTTCATAAACAAACTTCTCGGAAATATATATGTCTTTGTGATCCAACCACGCCACGGTAAAATTTTCATATATCTTTGTATCTGCACCTGCTCTTGCACCATTTACAAAAACCTCATGAGGTGTATCGATATCCATAAATTGCATCAACTGACTTAAAGTGTAGTAGTTTAAAAGTTCAATCCTGTCACCATCATAAATTTGGTAAAACTCAGATTCAATACTGCCATTAACACATGCAAACTGTGGGCAGCTAACCGTTAAATCATTTACTAAAATGGAAATCGTATCACCTAATTTAACAACATCTCCAAGAAGAACTACGGCATCTTCTCCTCTTGTGGATTCTTTAATTTCAATACGGTCTCCTGCCTTTACAGGATGATTCAATCCAACCTCTTCACCATTTAACCGGATTGTAGCAGCTTCACCTGCTTTTCCCCGTACAAATTTAGGCTTACCGTTTAATGTGTAATTAATATCCATTCCTCTCTTTGGGAAAATTGATTCATTGGATAATCCATATGCCAACGCAGCATCAAATATGGTTAATTTATCATTATCATATAATTTTACACGTTCATCATTTACCATAAGATAAACAAAACGGTTCTTTTGATCATAGAAATTCAAACAAATACCAATAGGTGTAACCATTAAAGGATCCTTTTTTACATCCTCAGCAAAAACATCAACAAATCCAAGAACTTCCTCACCTCTTAATGCAACACGTTCCTCCATAATGCCTAAATGTTTTGCCAAAAATCTTGTAAAGGATGGGATTTTCCCTCCACCACCAACTACAAATGCTGCTGATACAGGTTTATCTCCATTTAATTCGATAATTCGTTTCGCAATCTGTGAAGTAATCTCATCTACTATAGGATCAAGCTTATCATAAACCTCATTAGGTGTTATTTTATGGCTAATTCCCATAATATCTTTGTATGTAAGGCTCTTAGCCCCTTCCTTAATTGCCTTTATTTTCTCTGCCGTATCAAAATCAACCAGATATTCTTTAATAAGACATTCAGTCAACTCATCTCCGGCCTTAGGTAACATTCCATAGGCTATAATACTTCCATCTTTTGTAATACTAATATCTGAGGTTCCTGCACCAACATCAATCAAAGCAATATTCAACAAACGATAATTCTCCGGTATGGCAACCTGTATGGCTGCAATTGGCTCTAACGTCATATTTGCAATCTCCAGGCCTGCAATCTCAACGGCAGCATATAACCCATCAACAACCTCTTCAGGTAAAAAGGTGGCCAGAACATCAGCACCTATATTACGGGCTTTATGTTCCTCAAGATTACCAATTTCATATCCGTTTAAAAAATATTTAATAACAGTATAACCTACACAAAAAAAATTAACGTCTGAATCATTATCAGCATATATTTGTTCATGTGCTTTTTCTACTCCAAGCATCTCCAAAGAATGAATATATTCCTGGGTAACAACCGTTGTTTCAGGAAATTCATATTCAGCTTTTCCAACTGCAGTTTTTAATACTCTTCCGGCTGCTGCAATACAAACTTCTGTTAACTTTCTGCCCGACAGCTGTTGTTCAAGATTCTCCTTGACATAGATAATCTCTTCTCCAACCTTATTGATATCATGAATCTGGCCATCCAACATTGCCCTCGTATCATGAAACTTAATACACTGTGCAACAATATTAAATCTGCTGCCCTCACGATATCCTACTGTACCAACAATACTTCTTGTACCTATATCCAAACCGAAAACCAAAGGCTCCGGATATTTAGTAATTCCAGCCATAAATCCACCTCATAAATGCACATACTAAAACACTGTTATTCTATCACATTTTCACCTTGAAAACAACAATTCCTTGATGATACCCGAGGTTTTAACAAAATCTTCATCATTGTTAACAATATGTTCACAATTGTCTCGATAATACTTATCATTTGCCTGATTTCTAATCACATTAAGCCACTTTTGTCTCGTTCCTCCCCTACTGTTTAGAAGACGTTTTATCCGCAATTCTTCATCTGCATATATATACCATATCTCATCACATATTTCTTTATATCCATCCTCTATCAGCAACGCAGCCTCAATAATATATAAATCCACTTTTCCCTGTTGTTTCTTTGCATCAATATCATTTCTGATATATTGTTTCACATCAGGATGAACAATTGAATTTAACAATTGCAGTTTTTCCTCATGTTGAAAAACCAGGGTACCAAGCACAGCCCTGTCAATTTCCTTATTTTCATCAAGGATGGCCTCACCAAACCCATTTACAATATTGATATAAGTTTTGTTGCCTCTTTGCATTAACTTATGAGCAAGAACATCAGTCTCGACAATATAGGCATTATATTCTTCCTTTAATAATTTTAAAACTGTACTTTTGCCGGATCCAATACCACCGGTTATTCCAATAATCTTCATTTATTTTGCCTCATACCAATCATTTCCTACGGATGCTTCAACAAGTAACGGAACCGATAATTTTGCAGCATTAGACATTTCCTCAATTAAAATGTCCTTTACTTCCTCTATCTCATCTTTATGGGTTTCAATCAACAGCTCATCATGAATTTGCAAAATTAATGATGATTTCATATTTTTTTCTTTCAATTTACTGTATACATGAATCATGGCAATCTTCATAATATCAGCCGCAGTTCCCTGAATCGGAGAATTCATTGCAATACGTTCTCCAAAGCTTCTTTGCATAAAGTTAGAGGAAGATAATTCCGGAATTGGTCTGATTCTTCCAAACAAAGTTTTCGTCATACCTGTCTTTTTTGCACCCTCAATGGATTCGTTTTGAAATTCTTTTACCCCGGGATAGGTTTCAAAGTAACCCTCCATGTATTCTGCTGCTTCTTTTCTGGAGATATTCAAATCCTCAGACAAACCAAAGGCACTGATTCCATATACAATACCAAAATTAACTGCCTTTGCATTTCTCCTCATTAATGAATCCACTTCCCGAACAGGCACATGGAATACCTGGGATGCGGTTATGGCATGAATATCATCATTTTCCTTAAATGATGATATTAATTTCTCATCTTTAGAAAAATGGGCTAAAATTCGCAATTCAATCTGGGAATAATCTGCATCAACAAAAACATAATCATCTTTTGGAATAAAAACCTTACGGATATTTCTTCCCAAATCAGTTCTCATTGGAATATTTTGCAGATTAGGATCTGTTGAACTTATTCTGCCTGTAGCCGTAATTGTCTGATTAAAGGTTCCATGGATTCTTCCATCAGAAGAAATAAATGTAGCAAGTCCATCCGCATATGTGGATTTAAGCTTTGAAATCTGACGGTAATTAAGCACATCTGCCACAATAGGGTAGTCACCCTTTAGCTTGTTCAAAACATCTGCATTGGTTGAATAACCTGTTTTTGTTTTTTTAGCACCCGGCAACCCCAATTTGTCAAACAATATTTCACCTAACTGTTTCGGTGAATTAATGTTAAATTCCATACCGGCCTTTTCATAAATGCTTTCTTCTAATGCCTTAAGACTTTCCCCCAGCATATTACTGTACTTTTTCAACGCAAAAGCATCAATTCGGATACCTTCATTTTCCATATGATTTAAAACATAAAGTGTTGGTAATTCTATTTCTTCATATAGCTTAAACATATCCTTATCCTGCAACTGTTTTTTTAGGTCACTCCATATATGATAAGGAACAGCCGTCTCATATCCAATATATTCTTTTACCTTTGCGTCCTCCATTACAAAAGGCGTAATCTCTAATTTATCAAGCAATTCTTTTTTTGAAGGAATAGTGATACCCATATAATCCCTTGCAAGATCATCATATAAATATGATTCCTGAATGGGATTTAAAAGATAGGCAGCTAAAGAAGTATCAAACACTTTGGCATTCATTGGCAAAGGAAGTACTTTCAATAACTTTTTCAAATCATTGGTAACCAATAAAGGCCCATCTTCCTTGTTAAATATCTTCATCATGGAATTTACAATAAAATCCTCAGATACAAACATGGAACATACAATAAAATCAATACATTCCCCATCCTTTGTGATACCTAATCCAACAAACTGGCCCTTTTCATACAAACTAAAAACACCAATACAGGAAACACTGCCTAAATGATTAAAATAATCCTCCACAGCAGATAAATCCTCAAGAAGTTTTGTTGTAAAAGAAACATCCTTTACATCATTGTTACCATTAAAATATTTTAACAGACTTTTTAATTCTAACTGTTTCACAAATTCATATGCCTTTGGAGTAAACATATCCTTCAAAAGCATATCATCAAAATCAACGTTCAAATCAACATCCACTTTAATTGTTGCAAGCTCTTTACTCATCAAGGCCTGATTATAAAATTCGTTTAGATTATCTTTCGCTTTTTTAGGTGTAATTTCATCAATATGTTCATAAGCAGACTGAATACTGTGATAGGTAGCAATAATTTTTCCGGCAGTTTTTTCTCCAATACCCGGTACACCCGGTATATTATCAGAAGCATCTCCCATTAACCCCTTCATATCAATAAACTCTATAGGTGTTACACCATATAAATTTGTCACATCTTCTTCAAAATAATTCTCTACGGTAGTTTTTCCACCTTTTGTCTTTGGTATTTTAATCAAGGTTTTCTTTGTTGCTAACTGCAACAAATCTCTGTCTCCGGATAACAATACCACATCAAAATCATTTTTCTCCCCTTGTCTTGATAACGTACCTAAAATATCATCCGCTTCATATCCGGGAGCTTCAATTACCATAACACCCATTCTATTTAACAGTTCCTTAATCAAAGGCACCTGTTCCCGCAATTCATCCGGCATACCCTTTCTCGTGCCTTTGTAGGCTTCAAACATTTTATGCCTGAAAGTTTTTTCGTGCACATCAAAAGCAACCGCAAAATGAGTAGGCTGTTCTTCTTCTATTACCTTAAGGATAATATTTACAAAGCCTAAAACTGCATTTGTATGTTGTCCCTTGGAATTACTAAGTTCCGGCAAACCATAAAATGCCCTGTTTAATATACTATGTCCATCTACAGCTAATATTTTGTTCATATAAAACCTCTTATTTCTTTAAATATTCATATTGACGTATTTTTTCATAAAATGTTGGTTCAGGTTCCTTTGACTCAACATTAATATCTAACGTAACCCTTTCTTCAAAAGGATCAAATATAATCTCATCAAAGGTATCACTATAATAGTAAGTTCCTTGTGCCTCTTTTAATTTTTCCTGTTCCTGGTTTTCCACAAAATTCAAAAAATTAACATAACCGGCAATTATAAATGTAAAAACACCTATAAATAAAATAACAAAAGAACCTCTTATTACATCTTTTTTCTTTCTGTTCGCATTAATTTCCTGTTCTATTTTTCTGTCCAGATCAGCAGAAAAATCTTTAGATAAAGGCTCATTCTCATCTAACTGACGCATACCTTCAATCATGGTATAATATATATTCAATTCCTCTTTACAATCACTGCAATTTCTTACATGATTCAAAAATTCCTGCTTATTATTTCTGTCTAATTTATGTTCAATATAAGCAATAATTTTTGACTGTGCTTCCAGACATGTCATATGCTGACTCCTTTTTTATAGAAATACTTTAAATGCGGTAGGCAACGGATACTGATTTTTAAAACATTCCGCTTCTACCCATTCCAAATTCATAATTTTATTTGTACAGGATATATAATATGCTGTCATATTCCACTCAACATGAGTAAAAACATGGGTGTAGGGAATCATTTTATTAATATTGACAGGTTCAAGACCTTGTTCACTAACATATCTAAGAGCTTCTTCTGTAGTCATTTTTTCATCTACATTGGGAAATTCCCACATATTTGCCAAAAGTCCCTTTTTAGGTCTTTTTCTAATTCCATATAAGCCGTTAACATCCAGAATAAAAACCGTTTTTTCCACCTTTTTTCTTTTCTTCTTTTCTTTTCGTAAAGGCAATTCATTATAATTTTTATACCGAAATGCTTTACAAAAATCTTTAAGGGGGCAAAGGCTGCATTTTGGTGTTCCGTTTGGAATACAAACCATGGCACCTAATTCCATCAGACTCTGGGTAAGAAGTCCACAATCTCCCTCCTGATATAATTGTGTAAGATATTCCTTTGCCTGTCTTTTTGTTTTCATGTCATCAATTATAACATGCCAGTCAGACAATCTCGTCATTACCCGCAAAACATTTCCATCAACAGCAGGAACCGGCTTGTCAAAACAAATGGAAGAAATTGCTCCGGCAGTATATTCCCCAATTCCCGGAAGACTTACTAAATCTTTATAATCTGAGGGAAATTCTCCATTATACTCCTTCACAATAATATGAGCTGTTTTCTTTAAATTCACCGCACGATTATAATATCCAAGACCTTCCCACAATTTAAGAAGTCTTTCCTCTGATAAAAGTGCTAAATGTTCCACATCAGGACATTCCAATAAAAATCTATGATAATAATCCTTAACTGCTTCTACCCTTGTCTGTTGTAACATAATTTCAGAAAGCCAAACATGATAGGGATCATTTGTATTTCTCCATGGCAAATTTCTGTGTTCTTTTATATACCACGCCAACAAAGGTTCTTTTAGTAATCTCCAATTGTATTCCATATCTTCACCTATATATAACTATTCTTTGCTACTATATCATTTTTTCATAATAAATACAATTTTATAATATAACATTCTTACCAAATTCACTATTTACTTTACAAAAAAATATACTTAAAATAATATATATGGAATTAATTTAATTTTATAAAAGGAGCCATAATGAATTTAGATTATTTTAGATTACATATCAAAGAAGAACTAAAAAAAGAAGGGCTTACACTGTACACCCTTTCACAAAAAGCAGATTTATCCGAGGATACACTTCGTTCCCTTATATACAGAAAATCCCAGGATGTAAAGCTATCTACAATATCAAAAATAGCAGATGTTTTACATTGTTCCGTGGATTATTTAATCGGCAGAAACAATTGGTTTTATGATGAAAACACGTTAAAAAGAATTCAGGAACTGTCTCCACGCTCCCTGTTAACCTTACAGGCATTAATCAAAATAGAATTAAAATCAACACAGGAAAAATCTGAGAACAATAAAGATATCATTACCGTTTTAATTCCTACGGGAAATACAAAAGACGGCACATATTATGATAATGCAAATTTTACTACCCATGATATTTCGTCATATCCTGATTCTTTGAAAAAGATTATTAATCTTGGTCTGTTAATAACAACAGACAGCTATGAACCACAGTACTACAACAATGATATTTTACTTTTATCAACCGTAAAGAAACCTGAATATGGAGATGTGGTTGTATATCAAAATAACGACGGACAAATATTTATACGTCGTTTTGTTCAATCAGGACTTGAACCCATTGATAAGTTTGGTATTAAAATCTTACCCAGCGAACAACATTTATTTTCACCAATTGGTGTTATTATTAAGGTTACAAAAGAATTTGATATTGAACAATATCGATAAAAAAAGAGTTGGGATACTTCCCAACTCTTAGTGCCGATGGCCGGACTCGAACCGGCACGAGGTCGCCCCCGTCAGATTTTGAGTCTGATGCGTCTGCCAATTCCGCCACATCGGCACACTCAAAACCAACGAAAATGATTATATAATGTGTATGCATATTTGTCAACTATTTCTTTTTCGCCCCTAATTAATTTTTTTTGCTATCACTGCAAACCTTCCATCTTTTACATGATATGCACAAGTAGACAAGGTAATTAGTTTATCACCGTATTTTACATCTGTTTTTGTATCAATTACCGACATCGCTTTAATATTATCTATGTATTCCATAAATTCTGTTTCTGTTCCGGCATTTACAAACTCATAATATTTAAATTCAGTAGAATCTTCCGGTAATATATGGGCTCTAATAATTGCCACAACTTCATATGTTCCATCTCCATAAATTGTATCAAATTCAAAGGTTTTATGGGTCTCATAAAATTCTTTATCCTCATATTTAATGATGTCATGAAACATTTTACCTGAATTCATGTTATGTCCGTATATAATTACATTATCTGTTGCCGGCTCAATACTGCAATTAGAATCTATAAAGGGTGTGCCTGCAGAAGAATATTCTTTATTAAAATCCCTATGAATATAATACTCACCGTTTTCCGTATCATTTGGAGTATACATAACCGGATAATCCACATTTGTATCCTCGATTGTGACCCAGCCCATAAAGTCCTTATTTTGACGGTACAGATTTTCAAATTTTTTCTGAACCTTTACTCCATCTATATCCACATATTCAATATTCTGGTTCTCATCACCCTTATCCTCCTCTTTGTCTGTTTCTATCAGAGTCCGCAGAATATCAAACTGACCCTCGTTCTGATTACTAACAAAATAATAGTATAACAAATATCCACCACAACCAAGGGCTGTCAATAAACATATTACCATTATGACATTTAACAATCTTTTCTTTTTCATATATAAACTCTTATTACTCCTTCTCATTCATGAAATATTTTATACTATATGATAAAAAAGACCGAAAAATTCGGTCCCTTTCATCATACTAAGTATAAATCAGAAATACTTTTTGGATCCCCATAAATTACTCTGCTTTAAATCCTGATACTCGCTGTATGCCTGCTCTAATATCTGTTTTTCATTGGGAAACTTTAACAAATGATAAGCCTCGTGATATTTATAATATCCCGAATCCATAAAGTACTCTTCCCTTTGAGGTTTGCTGTAATAACTGTCAGCCATCATAAGATACCAATGAACATCTTTATTCACCACATCACAAGCAGTATTAAATGTATAATTACTCTTATTAACATATTTAATTATCTGGGCAGTCACACCTGTTTCTTCCTTTACTTCCCGAAGGGCAGTTTCTTTATATTCTTCCCCTTCTTCAACAGTTCCTTTTGGCAAAACCCATCCTTCATACTTGTTTTTGTAGTTCTTATAAAGTAATAACACCTTACCTCTGAAGATTACAACACCACCACAGCTTACTGCTTCTATCATAGCTGTTCCTCCTATACTGCGAACCATATATATCCATATATTGTCCACCTTTGGTGCATTGCTAAATTAGTAATAGTATAGCAATTTATTCCTCAAAAGGCAAGGAATAATATTTATCCATAAGCTGTCTGGCAACTGCTGTGGCTTTCACACCATTTACATCCGATTCCTCAATTACAATACTGACAACCACATCCGGATCGTCCACATTAGCATATCCAACAAACCACGAAAAATCATGGTTACCATTTGCATATTCTGCCGTACCGGTCTTTCCTGCCGCTTCATAAGAAGCTCCTGCAAAATAATCCGCCGCCGTACCAGAGGTCACCACACTTCTTAAATAAGCAGACAAGGTATCAACTTCCTTTGCATCCATTAAAGTCGCATATGCGCTTGGAGAAAACTTTTTAATTCTGGTTCCTTTATAGGTTTCAATACTGTCAATCATATAAGGCTTCATCATCAGTCCACCATTTGCAATCGTAGACATGATCATGGCATTATGAAGGGGAGTAATCAGTGTATCGCCCTGTCCAAAAGCCGTTTGAGGTATATAACTGACATCTGACTTACCGTCTAAATAAAACCTGCTTGTGGCACTGGCATCTGTATAAGGCAAATCCTTGTTAAAAGAAAAATCTTCTAACATATCCTTCCACTCATCAACATCTAACTCCGTTCCAATCTGAGCATAGGCCTGATTACAGGAATTTGCCAAAGCCACAGGCAAATCCTCCTGACCATGAATCTTGTGATTATAACAATGTACAGAAACACTGTTAAATATACTGCTTTCATTACTACAGTTATAACTGAATTCTTCATAATTGGGATTCTGCCTCATAAAGGCAAGGGTTGTTAACACCTTAAAGGTTGAACCCGGAGGATATAATCCCTGTGTTGCCCTGTTAAGCAAAACGGAACTGGTTGAACCTTCCGAATTTGCTTCTTCCCAAACAGCATCTATATCGTTGGGATTAAAATCCGGTTTGGAAACCATAGCTAAAATCTTACCGGTATCAGGTTCCATGACAACTACCGCACCATTCGCAGAACCAAGTGCATCATAAGCTGTTTGCTGTAACTCATAATTCAAGGTAGATACAACAGTATCTCCCTGATTTTTTTCATCCCTTAAGGTATTAAAAAACCGTTCAGCGATATTACAATGACTGGAAATCAAATAGTTGTTACCTACTAATTCCATACCCGCTTTGGTATACTTAGAATATCCCACCGCATGGCAAAACAAATTATTATAAGGATAATAGCGTGTATCACCATTATTGGTAGCAATTGTAACACCATCCTTTGTAACAATATCACCACGATATACATCATCAGCATAACTGTCTAACCGGGAATTTGCTGCATTGGCAATTACCTGGTCCTTCTCAACAATCATAAAATGTAAAATATATCCAATCATTGCTACAAATAAGAAACCACAAAGATAAGTAATTCCAATGATAGGTTTATTAAGCTTATTATTAATTTTATCAATTTTTTCTTCTCTTTCCAAAAAAGCCTGTTGTTCCGGAGTAAGCAAAGCCATGTTAATTGCTTTATCCTTCTTACGCCTGTCCTGCTTCTTCAATGATTTTTCTTTCTTCTTCAATTCTCTTAGCCTCTTTATTCTCTATTGTACTGATTCCCTGCATAATTGAAAACATTACCAGAGAACTTAAAATTGAACTACCACCATAACTTACCAAAGGAATGGTAACACCCGTAGATGGTACAAACTTCGTCACACCACCAATAGACAAAAATGTTTGGAAAATATAACATATGGAAAATCCAAATGCCATAGTTTTGTAAAAACGATTTCTTACCTTCATGGATATTCCAATGAAAGAAATAAAACAACAAAAGCAAACCAATATAAGTGAAATTGAAAAAATCACCCCAAATTCCTCTGAAATTGCAGAGAATATAAAATCACTTTCACTTACAGGAATTACATTTGGAGATCCCTTTGTTAAACCGGTTCCAAAATATCCGCCACTTCCTATTGCAAATAAAGACTGAGTTATCTGATATCCTGTACCGCTAATATCTGCCCATGGGTCTTTCCAAACATTCACACGAATCATTACATGATCAAACAACCTGTCTTTAAATAACAAAAATGCCAGTCCCACACAGGCAGCACCGCCGCTTAAGTACATGATTAGATATCTTGCCTTGCCTGTACCGATATAAATCATCATAATAAACACCACAAAGAAAATAAGCGCAGCACCTAAATCCTTTTCAAGTGCTAAAATCATCATATGGATTCCTGCTAATATCGTTGTAATAACCACCTGCTTAAAATTACGGCTCTTAGAAAGCATACTGGCAACAAAAAATACAAAAAGAATTTTCACAAGTTCCGATGGCTGTATACGAATACCTGCAATGGATATCCAGTTTCTGGAACCACCAACCTCAACACCAATTACAAATACCGAACATAAAGCAATAATACCTACAATACCATATATGATTCCATAGTTCCGTAAATTCTTATATTTATCCATTATCATTGGAATTACGGACACTAAAAGTAATGCCGCCGTTCCGATCAAAAACTGTTTTTTTGCCAATCCGAAATTAAGTCTTGTCAGCATGACATATCCAATCAGCATTAAAAAACACATGTTATTAGCGATTATTCTTGAAGAATAAGGATAAATGTAGTGATAGATATACATATACATTGTGGCAATGAATATCTGTAAACCATAAAATATCACAATTTCTTTTAATTCATCAGGATTATTAATTGCTAATGTTAAATAACACAAAAAATGAAATAAAAATACATATATTATTTGCTTATTTAACCTTTGGTTTTTTATTTTTTCATTATCATCCTTAAATGCCTTTAAACATGATGTAACATACAGAATCATCAATATGACATTTATAAATTTTGATACATTAATTATTATATTTCCCATTATTCTACTCCACGACTAAAATGTCCCTTTGTTCTATCTTTTGTAATACGATTATCACAATAGTCTTCCATAACCTGTTTTGTCTGATTTTCAGTTTCAATGGTAAAATGCATTCGGGTATTGAAACAAAATTCCTTCTTCAAATCATGTGAAACATCCCATAAAACAGTAGGAAGGCCATTATATATTAAATTATAGCAATATTTACAAATTGCTTTTGCATAAAACTTCTTATGAAAACGATCCCTTATCTCCGTAACGGAATTTTTATTATTACAACCGGATGTATTTTTAAGAATACACTGGGTTGAAACCATAAGCTGCTGGTGTCCATACAGCAACATTTGATAAGAAACATTTTTTTTATGTTGCTGCTTCCTTAGCAAAGCATATATTTCTTTTTCATTTAACTCAACAGGTATGGTAAATATAAGCCTTTGACAGGCATTATTTCCAATGTTTTTTTCAGAAAAAATCCAATCATACACAGTGTCAATACTATAACAGTTCATCATATATAAGCTATAGTCAATAACCAGATTCCCCTCATACTTTGCTGAATTTACTATCGCCACCTGGTCAATATTTCGAAGTACAAGTCCTTTAAAATAACATGCTCCATCACCACATGCCCACAGAATATCGGATATATTATTTTTTCTTACAACAGAGGGTAGAACAAGCCAATAATTGTATGCACTGTCTCCCGATACTATATCCATTATAGTCGTAATATCAAAATACTGCAAATCAATATATATATCTTTCACTTTTTTGTAAGATTTTAAAATGGCAAGCTGTTCATAGGAAGAAATCTCTATAGCGGGAAATTCCTCCTGCTGCTTTTCTTTCATACCTCCGGAAGATAAATCCTTCCTATCCTTATAAGCCTCTACATCATTTGTACCCTCTACAACACGTACATAGGAATTACAAACAGCCTCTTCCAATTTATTGATGGCAACACGTCTTAACTCCTTTAAATCCTTCATGGAATAAAATGCATCATCTGATATCTCGATATCCAAATCTTCCATAATATACCTGGTATTCCCTAATTGGGTTATCTTTTCATGAACTAACTCTTTGGTTAAAGGCTGTCTGGTAGCAGATTCCACCTTATTACCAAAGGAACAGATTTCATATTCTTTATTAGCAATTACATGTTTCACATATAAAACCGCATTTTCTCCTGTTTTTAAAATAATTTTACCGGATATTATAATTTTTCTATCCTCTGTAATATACTTGGAAAGCCGGGATTCTAATTGATTATCCCGAACCCTGTATACCAAAAGACCCGGTTTCATACCTTTCATCTTTCCGCAATTCAAAGAAATAACAGAAGATGGCCTTCCTGCCTTATTACATGTTAATTGAATACTCTCTCCGGACAACGTAACAACAAGCAAATCACCTGGATTTACATCTTTCATAAGTTTAATCTCTACCTGATTATTTCTAAATGACTGTATTTTTCCAATTAAAACACCCTCATTACCGGGCTGTAGCATAGACATCATGTTCTTACCATTATGCTGCTTATAATATCCATTTGTAAATCCGCCCCTGTTAAATACAGAAGCCATATTATCCTTACATATTGAAATTAAATCATCTGTCAGGCATCCGTCAAACCATGCATCTGTCACCTGCCGGTATGCATGTACACAGGCAGCAACATATTCCGGTTTCTTCATACGGCCTTCAATTTTAAAGGAATCCACTCCCGTCTCTATTAAAGCACCAATATTATCAAGTCCACATAAATCTTTGGGGCTTAAAAGAAATTCCCCGGAAGTATCCATGTAATTTCCACCATCATCAAGAGCTTTATATGGTAATCTGCATGGTTGGGCACAACGTCCCCTATTTCCACTTCTTCCACCGATAAACGAACTCATAAGACACTGTCCGGAATAACAATAACAAAGTGCCCCTTGTACAAACACCTCAAGTTCAGGAGGATTATCAATATTCTTCAAATCCCTTATTTCTTCATTTGACAACTCTCTGGCGGGTACAATTCTTGTTACTCCATAATCCTGTAATAACGAATAGGCATAAGGCGTGGTAATATTCATCTGAGTAGATGCATGAATAGGCAAATCCGGAAAAAAAGAATGTACAAATCTCATTACACCAATATCCTGAACAATCACGGCATCCAACCCTACCCTGTAATATGGCAGCAAATAATCATATAACTGATTGATTTCATCATCACGAAATAAGGTGTTAATAGTCAAATAAACCTTAACACCATACATATGACAATATTTAATTGCGTCAATCAATGTCTGTTCATCAAAATTATCGGCATAGGCTCTTGCCCCAAAGGATGCACCTCCAAGATAAACAGCATCTGCACCGGCAGATACGGCAGCCTTTAATGCTTCCATACACCCGGCCGGTGCAAGTATTTCCGGTTTATTCATAACTAAATCACCCGTCATTATTCCTGTCTGGTTTTCTCTGCTTCTAACTGAATAATTTTTCTTTGTAAAGCATTCACCTGCTCTTTATATTCTTCCACAAGACGCATAGCAGATTCATACTTAATCTGATGCTCTATCACTTCATGACGTAAATCATATATCTGTTTTTCTTTTTCATCGTCCTGAGCCGACAATTTACCGGTTTCATTCTTAACTTTAAAATAATCATCAGCTATATTAATTGCAAGCAAAATGTTCTGATATTCAGGATTTAATCTTCTAAATCCCTCTGCTGCCTTACACTCTGAGATTTTACTGTTCATATAATTAGCAACTTCCTGTAAATAATCAGTATCTTCATATCCGCTTAAATTATAAATTCTACCGTTAATTACTACAGGAATATCATTCTTATCTGCCATAATCATTCTCCTTTGTTTAATAAATGTTCTAATCCAAAATGCTGATATGCAAGTTCTGTTGCCACTCTGCCTCTTGGGGTTCTTGATAACAAACCATTTTGGATCAAATATGGTTCATAAACATCCTCAATGGTTCCGGCATCCTCACCAATGGCCGCTGCCAAAGTATCTAATCCAACCGGTTTTCCACTGAATTTTTCAATCATTGTTAAAATGATATTACGGTCTATCTGGTCCAATCCAAAAGAATCAACTTCTAACTGATTTAATGCCTTTTTTGCAACACTTTCAGTAATAACACCATTATAGGACACTTCAGCAAAATCCCGGACTCGCTTTAACAATCTGTTTGCAAGTCTTGGTGTTCCTCTGGATCTTTTTGCAATCTCCATAGCACCCATTTCATCTATATCTACTAACAACACCTTAGCTGAACGAATTACAATTTGAGATAGCTCCTCATAGGTGTAAAATTCCAATCTGTTTACAACACCAAACCGATCTCTTAAGGGAGCTGTCAGCATACCGGCTCTTGTTGTAGCACCAACCAGAGTAAAATGGGGTAAATCCAAACGAATACTTCGGGCAGCCTGACCCTTTCCAATCATAATATCAATGGCAAAATCCTCCATTGCAGGATATAAAACCTCCTCTACCTGACGATTCAGCCTATGAATTTCATCAATAAACAAAACATCATGTTCATTCAAATTATTTAAAATAGCCGCCAATTCACCCGGTTTTTCAATTGCAGGACCGGATGTAATTTTTAAATTACTTCCCATTTCATTGGCAATAATGGCAGCCATAGTTGTTTTTCCAAGTCCCGGCGGACCATATAAAAGTACATGGTCAAGCGCCTCTCCTCTCTTCTTAGCTGCTTCTATAAATACTTTTAAGTTGTTCTTAGCTTTTTCCTGCCCTATATAATCCTTTAACAATGTTGGCCTTAAGTTGTTCTCAATTTTTACATCTTCCGGCATTATCTGGGTACTAATCATTCTATCAGTCATAATGTAAAATAAACGTCCTTATATTTAAAAAATTCTTTTTAATGCTAACTTAAGTAACTCATCTGTTCCCATATCCTTTGCACCATCAACCTGCTTAATGGCCTTCATGGCCTCAGCTTCCGTATACCCAAGACTTACAAGTGCTAAAACCGTATCGGATATACTGTCTCCACCCTTTACATCTAAGGTGGTTATATGCTCAGATTCCAACACATCATCTATTTTTAACTTATCCTTCAGTTCCATTATAATACGATTTGCACCCTTTTGCCCGATTCCGTTTGCCCTGGTAATTGCTTTGGCATCCCCTGTCATTACTGCATAAGTCAAATCGGAAACTGACAGAGACGAAAGGATAGATAATGCTGCCTTAGGACCAATTCCATTAATTGTAAGTAATAATTTAAATGTATTTAATTCTTCTTTATCCAAAAAACCATAAAGAGTAATTTCATCTTCTCTAACATGCATATAGGTATACACCTTAACACATTCCTTTGTTTGAACTAATCTTCCAATTACCATTTGAGACGTATATATCAAATAACCGATTCCATTATGGTCCAAAACAATACTGTCTGTAGAAATATCTTCAATGGTTCCCTTAATATAACCTATCATATCAACCTCATACTTTCAATTCTGATTCTCATAAATCATACATGCAAATCATCATAAAACATAAAATCAAAAATTATTATACCACATCATGATGAATTATGCTATGATTGAATTACTATATATTGATAATTTTTATATTTGGAGAACAAAATGAAGAAATATACTTATTCTATCCCAGTATCAGACGATTATAAACCATCTGCATATATAACCCAAAAGACAGACCTTGAATCCCTTCTTTTTTTTGATATTGAAACCACAGGATTCATTGCTTCTAATACAACACTATATCTAATCGGTGCTCTTTATTATAAAGAAAACAATATACATATCATTCAGTGGTTTAACGAAAACGGCATAGACGAAGAATCATTATTGTTGGCATTTAAAGATTTTTCAAAAAATTATACCCATTTAGTCCATTTTAACGGAACCGGTTTTGATTTACCCTATCTTTGTCAAAAAGCCCAACAATATAATATTCCCTTTGACTTAGGTTCTTCTATGTCGCAGATTGACATCTATAAGAATATAAAACCCTACAAGAAAGTATTTCATACTGATAATTTAAAACAAATATCTATTGAGAAATATCTTAAAATAAAAAGGGACGACACCTACTCCGGCAAAGAATTAATCAATATTTATCAAAGGTATGTTGCAACCCCAAAAAAAGACTACGAAAATCTTTTATTACTTCATAATCATGATGATTTGTTAGGTATGACACAAATCAGCGAAATCCTTAATTATGTATTATTTTTTAATGATATTGATATTACGGATATCAACATGGAAACAGAAAATAATGAATTACATATATATTTCAAGTATACCAATATATCTTCCATACCGGTTAGAATTTTACTTACATATGAAAATATATGCATAAATGCATATGATACAGATGGTTTTATCTCCATTCCCATATATAAAACAACATTAAAACACTATTTACCGGATTATAAAAACTACTATTATCTTCCTATAGAGGACATGGCGGTTCACAAAAGTGTTGCCACCTATGTTGAACCGGAACATCGAATAAAGGCAACTAAAAATAACTGCTACATAAAAAAAGAGGATACTTATATTCCTTGTTTTTACAAAGACTGCAAGATACCTATATTCATGGATGATATAAAAGCCAAATCAAAATATATAACTTTGGATAGCTTATATAACGGAAGCTTTGAAGAAAAGCGGCAATATCTTATCCACTTAATAAAAAAAATAGGCAAATAATGCCTATTTTTTATACTTTCTTATAGAAAAATGAATCTGTTGCACTAAATCCTATTTCTTTTGCATGAATGATTTGTTCCGTGCTTCCAATAAACAGAATTCCATCATCACATAATGTTTTATGAAAATTACGATAAACCCGTTCTTTTGCTTCATCCGTAAAATAAATAACAACATTACGACATACAATCATATGCATACCCGACGGATATTTATCCTCAAGTAAATTATGCTTACGAAATTCCACACATTTTTTTATGTCATCTTTTATTTGGTAGCCTTTCTCTTCCTTTATGAAATGAGAATCAATTAAATCCTTTGGCAGATGTTCCAAACTCCTAAATGGATATAACCCCTGTTTTGCAAAATTAAGAACATCCTCATCAATATCCGTTGCATACACATGTACCTGATTTAGCGGAATATGCCGGGCTAATAACATAGCTATGGTATAAGGCTCATCCCCTGTCGAACATGCAGCACTCCAAATGTTGATTCTACCACCAAATTGTTTCTTTAAATACGGAATCATTTCATTTTCAAATAATTCCCATTGCTTAGGATTGCGATAAAATTCGGAAACATTAATTGTTAAGTAGCTGACAAATGCTCTTAGTAAGGCATCATCTTCCTTCATAGCATGAAAGTAACTTTGAAAATCACTATATCCTTTACGATTCATCAATGATTCAATTCGTCTTTTCATTTGACGTTCTTTGTATAAAGATAAATTAATATTCGTCAAACCATATACGTCAGTTTTAAAACTTTCATAATCGTAAGACATATTTCCTCCTAATAAAAAACCCCGCCCTAGATTCCTAAAGCGAGGTTATTATATTTAACAATTATTCTTCAGTAGCTGCATCTTCCACAACTTCCGTAGCTGCATCTTCAGTCACTTCTTCAACTACTTCTGCTTCCTCATCAACAAATTCCTCTTCAGGTAATAACTCTTTCATACTTAAACTAATCTTGCGTTCATCCAAACGGAAATCAACAACCTTAGCCTCAATCTCCTGACCAACAGATAAAACACTTGATGGCTTTTCAATCCGCTGTCTTGAAATCTGTGAAACATGAAGCAATGCATCCACACCCGGTTCTAATTCAACAAATGCACCAAAGTCTGTCATACGGGCAACCTTTCCTGTTACAATGTTACCAACTGCATATTTTTCCTCAGCCTTCACCCAAGGATTTGTCTCATCAAATTTAAGACTTAATGCAATCTTCTCGCCCTGAATATCCTTAATTAAAGCTTCAACTTCATCTCCAACAGAGAAAACATTCTTTGGATTATCAACTCTGCCCCATGACATCTCGGAAATATGGAGTAAACCGTCTGCACCACCTAAATCAATAAAAGCACCAAAGTCTGTTACATTCTTAACAGTACCTTTCACTTTATCCCCAACATTAATCTTAGCGAATAATGCATCTTTTAATTCCTGCTTCTTAGCAGCCACTAAAACCTTACGGTCACCAATAATTCTTCTCTTACGAGGATTACATTCTGTAATCTTGAATTCAATCTCCTGATTCATGTACTTCGATAAATCACGCTCAAATGTATCAGAAACAAGGCTTGCAGGAATAAATACTGTAGCCTCATCAACCTTAACACTTAAACCACCATTTACTACCTGAGTAACAACACCCTTTAATACTTCGTCATTATTAAAGGCTTCTTCTAACTTCTCATTTGCTTTCTCAGCAGCTACACGCTTAACTGACAATAATACCTGACCTTCACCGTCATTTGTCTTAATAACTTTTGCTTCAATCTCATCATTCTCATGAACCTTATCAACTAATGATACATTAGGATCATTCGAAAATTCATTCTTTGTGATAATACCATCAGCCTTATAATTAATGTTAAGTATAATCTCATCTTCATTAACACTGATAACAGTACCTTTCACAATCTTACCCGTGCTGATTTTACTCTCCTCAGCCAAGCTTTCTTCAAATAACTTTCCAAAATCTTCTGCCATGCTACCATGAACCTCCTTAATAATATGATTAGGGGTAGATGCCCCTGCTGTAATACCTACCCTACCAACGGATTCAAAAGCAGCCAAATCCAAGTCAACGAGTGTCTGTATATAGTAAGTATTTGCACATTCTTTTTTGCTAATATCATATAGCTTTTGTGTGTTTGAACTGTTTTTCCCACCAATTACAATCATTGCATCAACCTGCTCTGCAATAGAGGCTGCTTCCCTCTGTCTCTCTTCCGTAGCATTGCAAATGGTGTTATAAACGTTAATATTATAACCTTTTTTATCTAATATTTCAACTATTGAATTGAATTTATTATGATTAAAGGTTGTTTGGGAAACCAGACTTATACTTTCATTGTCCGAAAAGCATAATAATTCTGCTTCTTTTGTAGAACTTATTACCGTAGGTTCAGAATTACACCATCCCATAATTCCCTGAACTTCCGGATGGGCTGCATCACCTACAATTACAATATGACGTCCCTCACCACTATCTTTATCGACAATATTATGAATTTTCTTAACAAAAGGACAGGTGGCATCCACAAGTTCCAATCCCTTTTCTTTTGCTTTTTCGTAAATACTTTTTTCAACACCATGGGAACGGATAACCAGAGTTCCTTCATTCAAATGTTCAACCTCATCCAAAGAATGAACAATATGCACACCTTTTTCCTCTAAATCCCGAATCACTTCCTCATTATGAATAATAGGGCCATAGGTGTAAACATGTCCTTTTGACGCCTGTTCATATACCATATCAACTGCACGTTTTACTCCAAAACAAAATCCAGCCGTTTTTGCTAATAATACTTCCATAATTTTCTTCCTTATATCTTTATTTCCTATTTTGGATATATATATTGATAAAACTTAAAGAGTATCTGTTTTTCTTTAATGAACCGCTTTTAATATTCTTTCAACAACTTCATCAATGGACATTTTCGAACTGTCAATCAGGATTGCATCTTCTGCCTGTTTTAATGGTGCAATTGCACGGTTCATATCACGATTATCCCGTTCTATAATATCAGCCTCAATTTTATCAAAATCTGCCGGCTCACCCTTTTCAACAAGCTCCTTATATCTACGATTCGCACGTTCCTTTGAAGATGCAGTCAGATAAATTTTTAATTCTGCATTGGGCAAAACATTCGTACCAATATCCCTGCCATCCATAACAACATTATATTCTTTCGCCAAATCTCTTTGAATATCCAGTAATGCAGCACGAACAGGTGCTTTTGCAGAAGACTTTGACGCCATATTACCGGTTTCCTCTGTACGAAGATATGGAGTAACATTTTCTCCGTTTAAATATACCTGCTGTGCATCATTTTCATATTGAATTACAATGGAAATTCTATTACATGCTTCTGTTAATTCTTCATCATTTTCAATGTTTACTTGATTGGTAACCAGGTAATATGCGATTGCACGATACATTGCCCCGGTATCAACATAAATATAATCCTTTAATTCCTTTGCTACTTTTTTTGCTATAGTACTTTTTCCTGCTCCTGCAGGTCCATCAATTGCAATACTAGCCATATCCACATCCTCCTAAACATGATATCCTGATTATAATACATTAAAATTAAATACACTATTAACAATTCATTCCAGCTAAATATCCCGTAGACCAGGCAATTTGTAAATTATACCCACCGGTAAGAGCATCTAAATCCAACACCTCTCCCGCAAAATATAATCCTTTCACAAGTTTTGATTCCATTGTACCCGGATCCACTTCTTTTACTTTAATACCACCTTTTGTGATAATCGCCTCATCATATCCCCGAAGTCCTTTTATGGTAAAGGGTAATTTTTTTATGGTTTGCCCTAACACAAGACGTTCTTCCCTTGTAATCTCGTTAATTTTTTTATCACCATCCAAACCGCTTTTTCCGATCACAACAGGAACAAGGGCTTTTGGCATTAATTTATCAAGACTATTTTTTAACTGCTTATTTTGAAATAATTTAAAATCTTTAAGAATCCTTTCATCAAGCATTTTCAAATCCATAGCAGGTTTTAAATCAATATATAATTTCAAATCCTTTTCTAAATACTTATGAATATAAGCACTTGCCTTTATGATAATGGGACCGCTGACTCCAAAATGGGTAAAGAGCATTTCTCCAAATTCTGAATATATTTTTTTATTATCTCCGTAAATATCTGCTGTTACATTTTTCAGGGAAATCCCCATTAAATCCTTACAACATTCATCTTCTAATTCAAAAGGAACCAGAGAAGGCTCAGGGCGAATAATACTATGTCCCCCACTCTTTCCAAAATCATATCCATCCTTACAGGCTCCCGTTCTTGGATAAGAAATGCCTCCTGTAGCAACAATTACACTATCACATAACAACTGTTCCTTTGATAATTGAACTCCTTTACAGACTCCATTTTCAATTATCAATGATTGTACTCTTGTATTTAATAAAACCTTAACCTTTCTCTTTTTCATTTCTTTTTCTAACACTTTAATTACATCAGAAGAATGATCAGAAACCGGAAAAACACGATTTCCCCGTTCAATTTTATAAGGAAGTCCAATCTCCTCAAAAAAATCCATTACCATCTGATTGGAAAAAGAATAAAAAGCACTATATAAAAATTTGGGATTAGAAACAACATTTTGAAACAAATCTTCTATATCACAGGCATTGGTAAAATTACATCTTCCCTTTCCTGTAATAAACAGTTTTTTCCCCAGCTTTTCATTTTTTTCAATTAATGTTACATTTTTACCATTACCGGCAGCAAATATTGCAGCCATCATACCTGCCGCTCCGCCACCTACTACAATTACATCTGACATATCTATTTTTCCTTTTTTTTACGAATACCGGTTGGGCGATTTTTCAAGTATTCAATCTCAACCGTATCATCACAGCCAATCAGGTCTGCTCCATTTAAATATGCTATATATGATTTTCCATTTACAAAATATTCTATTTTATAATCCTTATATTCAATACTTCCACGAAATGTACGATGAGAAGCTATACCATTTTGATAGTCCTTATTTTCATCAATAATAGTTGCAACCGTACACACCCATAAATCAGATTTTTTATGGATATAAAAACGCTTTATTACTGCATAAAACCACCATAAAATAAAAAGGGCAAAAACCACAGAAAATATAAGACCTCCAATGGTAATGTTGGTCCGGTTATTCTCATGTATAAAGGTTAATTTACTGCCATCCCTTAAAACTTCACAACCTGTCAAAATAAAAACAAAGAAGAAACTCCAAACATATAATATAACTTTTCTTATGGAAAACGCCCCCTTCTATAAGCAATACCGTTTAAATTCTATCACAGAGAAGTGAATAACACAATAAAAAGCGCATACGAATCCCTCGTATACGCTTTTATATATTGACATAAAACACATAAATTTATAGTCAAATTGCAAATATAAAAAATATCTGCTATTAAACCGGATAAACTCCATTTTCTGTATCTGCAACACCGGAATCTACCTTTGTCTGCTGTGCTTCACGATATTTAAAGAATTCTGTTGCAACCTGTGGGAATAATGCATAGGAAAGCACATCCTCGTCCTGCTGCTTATATTGAGCCATTTCTTTCTCAAGACTCTCAAGCTGTGGCTTAATATCATCTGCAGGACGATAGGTAATCGGCTTATCCATTCCAAGGGCATCCAATGCCATCTTCTGAATCTCAGGATTAACCGGTAATGTAGTCTGACCATACTTACCAACTAACATATCCTTAGACTCTTTTGTAAGAGACTTATATCTTTCTCCTAATACAACATTAAGAACTGCCTGTGTACCTACAATCTGTGATGAAGGTGTTACAAGTGGAATCTCACCGAAGTCCTTACGAACTCTTGGAATCTCTTCTAATACTTCATCATATTTGTCTTCTGCATGCATTTCCTTAAGCTGGGAAACCATGTTGGAAAGCATACCACCAGGTACCTGATAAAGTAAGGTTTTAATATTAACACCCATTACCTTTGGACTAAGAAGTCCTGACTCTAACCACTCCTCACGCATTGGGCGGAAGTAATCAGCAATCTCAGCTAACAGATTCTGGTCAAATCCCGGATCATACTCTGTTCCCTCAAATGCCTTAGCCATAACCTCTGTAGCAGGCTGGGATGTACCCATGGCAAGTGGAGACATTGCTGTATCAATGATATCACATCCTGCCTCAACAGCCTTCATATATGTCATGGCTGCCACACCGGAAGTATAATGGGTATGCAGCTGAATCGGTAAGCTACTTCCTTCCTTCAATGCCTGCACAAGCTCAGTTGCAGCGGTTGGAACCAATAAACCTGCCATATCCTTAATACAAATGGAATCTGCACCCATATCCTCAATCTTCTTTGCCATATCCTTCCAGTAATCCATTGTGTAAGCATCACCTAAAGTATAAGAAAGAGCTACCTGGGCATGTCCTTTTTCCTTATTTGCTGCCTTAACAGCAGTCTCCAAATTACGAATATCATTTAAACAGTCAAAGATACGGATAATATCAATACCGTTTGCAATAGATTTCTGTACAAAATATTCTACCACATCATCTGCGTATGGTGCATAACCTAAAATATTCTGACCTCTGAATAACATCTGTAACTTTGTATTCTTAAAACCATCTCTTAATTTTCTAAGTCTATCCCATGGATCTTCCTTTAAGAAACGAAGAGATGCATCAAATGTCGCACCGCCCCAGCATTCAACTGAATGATAGCCAACTTTATCCATTTTATCAATGATTGGGAGCATCTGCTCAGTTGTCATACGGGTAGCAATTAAAGACTGGTGCGCATCACGTAAAACTGTTTCGGTAATCTTAACCGGTTTTGCTGCTTGATTTGCCATTTATCTTTTCCTCCAAATATAATCTCATTTTCCAAAGTAAACATACATTTAATTAATCGGGTATCATTTCATTTTAGAATACTCCAAATATCGCCATAAACGTACCTGCTGCTACTGCTGTACCAATTACACCTGCAACATTTGGTCCCATGGCATGCATCAGTAAGAAGTTTGTTGGGTCTGCTTCTGCACCAACCTTCTGTGATACACGGGCTGCCATAGGTACTGCAGATACACCGGCAGAACCAATCAAAGGATTAACTTTACCCTTTGTAACTAAGCACATCAGCTTACCAAATAATACGCCGGCACAGGTACCGATAATAAATGCAATCAAACCTAATGCAACAATCTTAAGGGTATCCCAGTTAAGGAAAGACTGTGCTGTTGTAGTTGCACCTACGGAAGTACCAAGTAATATAACTACGATATACATGAGAGCATTGGATGCAGTCTCTGTCAACTGTTTTACAACACCACACTCTCTGAATAAGTTACCAAGCATCAGCATACCTACAAGTGGCGCTGTGGTTGGAAGAATCAATACTACAACAATGGTAACAACTACAGGGAATAATATCTTCTCAAGCTTAGAAACAGGACGTAACTGTTCCATCTTAATCTTACGTTCCTTTTCAGTTGTTAACAACTTCATAAATGGCGGCTGAATAACCGGTACCAATGCCATATATGAATATGCTGCCACTGCAATCGGTCCCATTAAGGTGCCACCCATTCCCAGCTTACCTGCAAGGAAAATAGATGTAGGACCGTCTGCTCCACCGATAATGGAAATTGCTGCTGCGGCTTTATCTGAAAATCCCATCATAATTGCAAAGAAATATGCAGAATATATACCAAACTGTGCTGCAGCACCTAACAAGAAACTCTTAGGATTTGCAATTAACGGACCAAAGTCTGTCATTGCACCTACACCTAAGAAAATCAGGGAAGGTAAAATACTCCACTCGTCTAACAAATAAAAGAAATGAAATAATCCACCATCCTGAATAATTCCCGGAAACATATTGGCAAGTAACATACCAAATGAAATAGGAACTAATAAAAGTGGTTCAAAACCAAACTTAATTGCAAGAATCAGGAACACACAAGCTACTGCAATCATTACAAAATTACCCCAGTAAAGATTGGCAAATGCAGTCTGTCCTGCCAAGTTCTGCAAAGTTGTCCAAATATAATCCATGAAACTGCCTCCTTATCTTAATAATCATTCAAAATCATTAATTTAATGAAGCAAGTGTATCACCGGATTCTACACTATCACCCACAGCTACATTTACGCTTGCAATTGTACCATCAGAAGGAGCAACAATTTCATTCTCCATCTTCATAGCCTCAAGTACCATTACAACATCACCCTTTTTAACAGACTGACCAACATTTGCTTTAATTACTAAAATCTTTCCCGGCATTGGTGCAGATACCTTAACTGCGCCTTCTGAACCACTTGAAGCAGGTGCCGGTGTTGCTGCAGGTGCTGCTGCAGCAGGTGCTGCCACAGGTGCTGCCGCTACAGGTGCCGGTGCTGCTCCTGCACCTAATTCCTCAACTGCTACATCATAAGCTGTACCATTTACTGTAATTCTATAATTCTTCATTGTTTAAATCCTCCTAATATTATCTTTTTGCTTTTTTTATTGAACGAACAATCAACCGGTCTGTTCCACCTGCTGCAACATTTGAAGCAACAACTGCAGCTGTAATCACTGCTACCAACTGGGAATCATCAACTTCAGATGTAGATACCGTCTGAGTAACCTTAGTTTCTCCGGTATTCTCTTTTACAACTGACACTTCACTGTCTTGTGTATTCTTATTCGCCTTTCTTTCTTTCCGGCTAACCCACCATGTGGAAATCTTTGTACTTAACTTGTTAATTCTTTCAAACTGTCCAATAATTAATGAGATAAAAATTAATACCACAAATACGGTACCCATACCCATTAATGTATTAGCAGCCGCCTTTGACATTTTCTCGCCAAAGGTGTAATCCGGTGTTGCCAATATTTCTTTCACCTGATATGGACTAACCTGCTGCTGGTACATTTCATATGCATAATCGTATGTAGGATTCTTCTCATATACAAATGAATATATTACATCACGATTATCATACACAGCAACCAGTTCAACCGTAACATTGGCACCATCTTCCGTAATTGTTGCATCTACGTTTTCAATAAGATTACCATACCACTCATTAAATTCATTTTCATCCATCTGACTCAGCGCTTCATAATCAATTACAAGAACACTGTCATCATTTTTGGAACGATATCCAACAAATTCACCACACTCAGTTCTGGCATTATCAAAATTATTAACACCTGTCACATAAACATCTGATAATTCCTCATCTGAATCTTCCCAAAAAGCTCTTTGTGCATCAGTGGCATTTTGCATTTCATCAGCTTTTGCAATTGTACTTGCAATAATATTAGTATCTGTATATACAAAATCCAGTTTTTCTTTACCATCACTACATGCAGTAAGAACACAGAACATGGCAATCATGCAAAAAACGAAAGTAAACTTTTTCATTTTCATTGAATTATCTCCTTCCTATACTGCACCATGTTTCTTGTAAGGTTTTTCTTCTCTTTTTGTATATAACATCTCAAATGCAGCAATTAAACGTTTTCTTGTAGCTGCACCTTCAATAATATCATCTACAAATCCTCTCTTAGCCGCAGCCATGGCACTGGACATATTCTCTGTATATAAAGCCTTCTTAGCCGCAACCACATCTTTATCGTATCCGTCTTTTGAAAGCTCCTCAGCATACATAATTTTAATAGCACTATCCGGATCCATGGTTCCAATCTTAGCTGTTTTCCATGCATATTCAATATCTGCACCAATTGACTTAGAGTTCATAGCAAGATATGCACTTCCCAAAGCATTTCCGGTAACTAAATTAACCTTAGGTACTGTAGCATTTGCAAATGCATATGTTAATTTTGCAACAGAACGGGCAACGGTCTTTTCTTCTTCTACTGTAGCTTTAAATCCCTTAACATTGGTTAAAGTAAGCACAGGAATATTAAATGCATCTAAGAAGTTAACAAAATCTGCTGCTATTGCTGCACCTTCAGTAGATAATACATCTCCACCATCTGCAACCTGATTTGCAACACATCCTACCGTTGTTCCATTTAACTTAATGAAACCAATTACCATATCCTTTGCATATTCCTTCTTTAACTCAACAAAAACATTGCTGTCAGAAATATGGGTAAGAACACTTCTTGCATCATCTGCAAGACCTTCCAAGTTAGGAATTTCACGATTTAAATCATCTAAACAATCTACATAATTAGAATCATCTTCATTATTAGAAGGCAGCATTGCAACCACCTGACGGATTCTGCCAAGAACAGTTGCATCGTCCTCTAACACTTCATCAACAACAGCATTATTCTCGCTCTGGTAAGCTGCTGCCGCTGTGTCTAATTTCTCAATATAATTTTCATCCAATGCATTTGGGCTGTTTACAAATAACTTTGCATTGTCCTTCACCATATATGTAATATCTGATAATGCAGGAATAATTGCACTACCACCACCACATACACCGAAAATACCGGTAATCTGCGGAATCACACCGGATGCTACTGTTTGCTTTAAGAAAATATTTCCAAATGCATTTAAAGAATCTGTTGCTTCCTGTAATCTCAAACCGGCACAATCTACCAAACCAATGACCGGTGCACCCATTTTAAGTGCCATATCATAGATTTTTGCAATTTTTGCTGCATGCATCTCACCAACAGAGCCACCTAAAACTTTGGCATCCTGGCTATATACATACACCAATCTTCCATCGATTGTACCATAACCTGTTACAACACCATCAGCAGGTGTTTCGATGTCACTTGTGTTGAAGTCAGTATTTCTAGCTGTTACATAAGCACCTACTTCAACGAAACTTGAGTCATCAAGTAATGCCGCAATACGGTCACTTGCTGACAAACTAAGCTTATTGCTCATTTCTAGCCCTCCATATTAATTTATTATAAGGCTTACTGTTGTAAACCAAATTTTAGCCAATATATATTGTAGCCTTTTTGAGATATGATTTCAAGGAAAACTTTTCCTAAATATCAACAAAAAATATATACATCTTATATATATCTATTATTTAAATGAATTAAGAATTTGCACAAAAAAAGATTGCATCTATTAAGATACAATCTTTTCATTCTAGCTATTTATTTTACATCAGAAAGAACATCTTTATTATGGAGCAAATAGTCTATCAGGGAAACCACTGTAAGAATTAAAGATATATAAATCAACACATTCTCAAAAATATGAATCCCTTTTGCATATGCTGACAATGCTGTTATTCTTCCTAAATCAGCAATCACAATACAAAGCATAACCATAGTTTCCGCAGTTTTCACCTTTCCCCAGATGCCTGCCGCAATTACAGTTCCTTTATCGGCTGCCACAAGACGATAACCGCTTATAATAAACTCTCTGGCAATAATGATGATTACAATCCATGAAGGAATTCTTTGAAGTTCTATAAAAGCAATTAAAGCCGACGAAACCAAAAGCTTATCAGCCAAAGGGTCCATAAACTTACCAAAATTTGTTACCAGATTATATTTCCTTGCAATTTTACCGTCTAACATGTCTGTTATGGATGCAACGGCAAAGATAACCAAAGCAATCCAGTTTCCATATGGAATAAATCCTCCATAATACTGATCACATAATAAAGCAACCAGAAAAAAAGGTATCAATACAGCTCTCACAATTGTCAACTTATTTGGTAAATTCATACTATCTCTCCTATCAAATCATATTCATTAAAATCAGTAATCTTAACCCTAATAAAATCACCGGATACCAATTCCTCATCAGAATGTACAAAGACCATTCCATCAATATCAGGTGCATCCATATAAGAACGGCACATATACATATCATCCTTATATACATAACCGTCTACAATGACTTCCAAGTATTTTCCCACCATAGCGGAATTCAAATCATAAGAAATTTCCTGTTGAAGCTCCATAATCTCCTCCCGCCATATTTTCTTTTGCTCTTCGTCGATCTGACCTTCAAAGCCTGCTGCAGGAGTATCTTCTTCCGGGGAATATGTAAATACCCCCAGACGGTTAAATTCCATCTCATCAATAAATTCCAATAAAGCATCATGATCTTCTTTTGTTTCTCCCGGAAAACCGGCAATTAGGGAGGTTCTTAATACAATATCAGGAATCTCCTTACGGATATATTGGATTCTTTCTTTGATTTCTTCCTTCGTAGTTGCTCTTCCCATTCTCTTTAACACAGAGTTTTCCGAATGCTGAAGAGGCATATCAATATAGTGACATACTTTTGGATTTGATTTCATTTCCTCAATTAACTCATTGGTTATTTCTTCCGGATAACAATATAACAAACGTATCCATTTTAAATCTTTTATGGCAGAAAGCTTCTGAAGTAAAAGGGGAAGACTTTTCTTTCCATACAAATCCAAACCATATAACGTGGTTTCCTGCGCAACCAGACATAGCTCCGTAACCCCATTTTCAACCAGATAAACAGCCTGCTTCACAACGTCCTCTATTGGTATGCTTCTGTAACTGCCTCTGACAGATGGAATAATGCAATAGGTACAACGTTTATTGCAGCCTTCTGCAATTTTTAAATATCCCATATAGGTTCCGGAAGTAATGGCACGCCTGTCATAGTTTTTCGGAAGATAATTAACGTCATTAAATTGCATATATCCTTTTCTTTTTAGAGACGACTCTACTGCATCTGCAATAGACTCAATGCTCATTGTTCCAAGAATTGCATCAACTTCCGGAAGCTCTTTTAAAATCTCATCCTTATACCGTTGTGCCAGACACCCCGTTACAATCAGGGATTTTAAGTTACCATTTTCTTTTAATTTACCAAGTTCAATAATGGTTTCAATACTCTCTTCCTTTGCGTCTCCAATAAAACAGCAGGAATTAACAACAGCCACATCTGCTTTACTTTCTTCATTTGTAATTCCATATCCCTTGTCCTGCAGCATACGAATCATTGTTTCACTGTCAACTAAATTCTTATCACAGCCCAGAGATACAAATAATATGTTTATCATATTTTCTCCTGTTATTCAAACATTGTGGCAGCTTCTACACAGTTATTCATCAGCATTGCAATAGTCATAGGACCAACACCTCCGGGAACCGGAGTGATTTTTGAAGCAACAGGTTCTACACTGTCAAAATCAACATCACCACAAAGCTTGTTATTCTCATTACGATGAATGCCTACATCAATCACTACTGCTCCCTCTTTTACATATGAAACATCTATCATTTTCGGACGGCCAATTGCAACTACCAAAATATCTGCCTGTTTACAAATATCTTTCAAGTTCTTTGTATGGGAATGTGTAATGGTAACGGTACCATTTTCCCGAAGGAGTAATAATGCCATAGGCTTGCCAACTATATTACTGCGTCCGATTACAACACAATTCTTACCATCTATCTCTACACCACTTCTCTTAAGCAGCTGGATTACTCCTGCGGGAGTACAGGAAACAAAACCCGGCTGACCAATGGAAAGGGCACCAACACTTTGAGGGTGAAAACCATCTACATCCTTTTTAGGGGATATGGCTTTAATGATAGTATCTTCATTAATATGCTTCGGAACAGGAAGCTGTACTAAAATACCATGAATATTATCATCATTATTTAATTTTTCTATCAGAGAAAGCAATTCTTCCTCTGTGGTTTCCTCCGGTAACTCATAACTTTCGGAACGGATACCAATATATGCACAGGCTTTCTTCTTATTCCCTACATAAACAGAGGATGCAGGGTCATTTCCAACCTGAATCACTGCCATGCCAATTTCTTTTCCCTGTGCTTTTAGGTTCGCAACCTTTTCTTTTAATTCATCTTTTATCTGACTGCTGATTGCCTTTCCATCAATTAACTGTGCCATATTATTTCCTCCATTGTTATCTGTCTTTCTTACTAAAATAATCCTACAATCTTATCATCTACCACATCAATTCCTTCAGCCGCCGGCACCTTAGGCAGTCCCGGCATAGTCATAATAGAACCGGTAATCGCAACTACAAAACCGGCACCTGCATTTACATAAACATCACGGACATGAATATCAAAATCCGTAGGACGGCCAAGTTTCGTCTGGTCATCCGATAAAGAATATTGGGTTTTTGCCATACACACAGGCAAATTACCAAATCCAAGTTCTGTAATCTTAGCAAGCTGTTTTTTAGCAGATGCATCATAAGTAACACCATTTGCACCATAAATCTTTGTAGCAATGGTCTTAATCTTATCTTCTAATGACATATCATCCTCATAAAGCATCTTAAAGTCTGCTTCTTTATTCTCTAAAATATCCACTACCTTCCGGGCAAGCCCTAATCCACCTTCTCCGCCTTTTTCCCAAACCTTGGCTAGGGCAAACTCACAGCCCATATTTTCTACAAATTCTTTTACATACAAAAGCTCTGCCTCTGAATCTGTAACAAACTGATTCAGTGTTACAACAACAGGTACCCCATACTGCTGTAAGTTTTCAATATGCTTTTCAAGATTCACAATACCCTTCTTAAGAGCATCAACATTTTCGGTATTTAAGTCTGCCTTTGCAACACCACCATTATATTTAAGGGCTCGAACTGTAGCAACCAATACAATGGCATCCGGAGAAATGCCTGCCTTACGGCACTTAATATCCAGGAATTTTTCTGCTCCAAGATCTGCACCAAATCCGGCTTCCGTAACAACGATATCCGATAATTTAAGAGCAAGCTTGGTTGCACGCACAGAGTTACAGCCATGGGCTATATTGGCAAATGGTCCACCATGAACAAAAGCAGGTGTATGCTCTAAAGTCTGGATTAAATTCGGCTTTAATGCATCCTTAAGCAAGGCCGCCATAGCACCTACTGCCTTTAAATCTGCAGCCGTTACCGGATTACCTTCAACAGAATAAGCAACGATAATTTTACCCAGACGATCCTTTAAATCATCCATATCATTTGCAAGACATAAAATTGCCATAATCTCAGAAGCAACTGATATTACAAAATGGTCTTCTCTTACATATCCATCCATCTTGCTGCCAAGACCTACTACAATATTACGAAGGACACGGTCATTCATATCAAGACATCTTTTCCAGACAATCTGTCTGGTATCAATATTTAATGAATTTCCCTGCTGAATATGATTATCCAGCATTGCTGCCAGTAAATTGTTTGCCGAAGTAATTGCATGGAAATCCCCGGTAAAATGAAGATTTAAATCCTCCATAGGTACTACCTGGGAATAACCACCTCCAGCAGCACCCCCCTTTATACCAAAGCACGGTCCGAGTGAGGGTTCACGAAGTGCAATGGATGCCTTCTTACCCATCTGTCCCAGTGCCTGACCAAGTCCAACTGTTACAGTGGTTTTTCCTTCTCCTGCAGGGGTTGGATTAATGGCAGTAACCAGTACCAGTTTACCATCTTTATTGTTTTCAATACGATGAATTAACTCATCTGAAAGCTTTGCCTTATATTTTCCGTATAAATCCAATTCCTCCTCGGTAATATCAAGCTTTGCAGCAACCTCCTTAATATGTACCATTTGGGCTTCCTGTGCAATTTCAATATCAGTCTTCATAGATGCATCTCCTTACTTTTTCATTTATGTTTGATTTGTAGATTTAAAATGTCCGGTATCCATTTTTGCCATTGTACTGATTAGACAGTCAAACGTCAATATCATTTTTCATTTATTAACTATATGGATACAATTTCCTAATTATTTTATTTGCAAATCATTTTTAAAATACCTGGGAATCATTTCCACTGTCTTTTACATACTGTTCAAATTCCTCTAAGGTCATTAGAATCTGACGGGGTTTTGTTCCCTCCTCCGGTCCGACAACACCGGCGGAATGGAGCTGGTCCATAATTCTGGCCGCCCTGTTAAAGCCAATCTTAAACATTCTCTGTAACATACCTATCGACGCCTTATCTTTTTCAATAATAAATTTTCCTGCCTGTACAAAATATTCATCATTACCGTCCTCCACTGTACCATTGCCCGAATTAACCACACCGGCTGACGAATCATTGGTTACAAACTGTGAAGAAATATCCTCTTCCTGCTCCTCAATAACATTATTTTCTTTTAAGAAATCAACAACACGAACAACCTCGTCATCTGATATATATGCACCCTGAACACGAAGAGGCTTTGGATAATTGGTAGGATAAAATAGCATATCTCCATTTCCCAATAGCTTTTCCGCACCTACACTGTCAATAATTGTTCTGGAGTCAACACCGGAAGAAACAGATAAGGCGATTCTTGAGGGAACATTTGCCTTAATTAGTCCGGTTACAACATCTACAGACGGACGCTGGGTAGCAATTACAAGGTGAATACCTGCCGCCCGGGCAAGCTGGGCTAAACGTACAATTGCCTCCTCAACCTCTGCCTTGGCAACCATCATCAAATCCGCTAACTCATCTACAATAATCACAATCTGAGGCATAGGTTTTAAATGAACCTCTGACAATTGTTCAGATTTTTCAAGTTCTTTTACTTTTGCATTATAGCCCTGAATATTACGGACATTACACTCCGAGAACAACTGATAACGCTTAGTCATTTCTCCTACTGCCCAATTAAGGGCACCTGCTGCCTTCTTCGGGTCTGTTACAACAGGGGTTAACAAATGGGGAATACCATTATACACTTTTAATTCCACCTGTTTTGGATCCACCAATATAAGTTTCACCTCATCAGGTCTTGCTTTATATAAGATACTCATAATAAGTGTATTGGTACACACGGATTTTCCCGAACCGGTAGCACCTGCAATTAATAAATGGGGCATCTTTGCAATATCTTCAACAATAACATTTCCTTCAATATCCTTACCTACCGCAAAAGCGATTTTTGAAGGATGCTTAATAAACTTTTCTGTATCAATCAATTCCCTGAATCCTACTCCGCTTCTTGTTGCATTGGGAATTTCAATTCCAACAGCTCTTTTTCCGGGAATCGGTGCTTCAATTCGAATACTTTGTGCAGCCAGATTCATCATCAAATCATCTGCCAGTCCTGTTATCTTACTAACTTTAACCCCCTGATCCGGAATCATTTCATATCTTGTAACAGAAGGACCGCAACTATAATTCTGCATGGTAACACCAACACCAAAACTCTCTAACACTTCCTTTAGCTGCTTTGCGTTTTCCCTCATTTCTGCATCAGCGTTTACAGCCTGTCCCTTAGAAGCCTTTAACAAATCCATAGGAGGGAACTTGTATCCATCATCACTTTTCCCTACCTCTTTTGCCGACATGGTCTTTGTTACATCCGCTGTTTTATTTTGAATTGCAGGAGATGTTTTTTTAGGTGCTTCCTGTTTTTTTCTAACAGGCTTCTTTTCTTTTTTATCCTCTTTTACAATATTCTCCATTGCCTCTCCCGGAAGAGGAACTTCATAATTCATTGTAATCTCGTGAACATCTTCCTGTTTAACGCTCTGGGAATTCTCGTTGCCTTTTGTATTTTGATTTTCTTCAACAGGTAACACCGTTAGTCTGTCTAACATGGAAGCCCTTTTTTTCTCCTGTTTTCTTTCCCGGGAATAGGTTTCCTCCACTATTTCCTTGTAACCTTTTTCACGTTTTGATTTTTTTTCTCTTTTTTCATCACGTAAATCATTCTTTGGATATTCATCATCATCTTCTTCCCCATTAAATGTAAACAGGGATTTTATTAATTCAATAATGGAAACCTCGGCAAAAAATACAATACAGACAACTATAGCTAATGCCATAATAATATATGTACCTACTGCACCAACCATTTTATGGAAAAGAAATGCAAAAAATCCAAACAGAACTCCTCCTCCGACTTTATCATGATATCCTGCCATATATATTTTTTTCACCTCATATGACAAAACATTTCCATCCATTATCTGGGCAATCACACCTATACATAAAAGCAGAATTCCCACCAAAACAACCTTGGAAACAGCTCTCTTTTTATATTCATTTACATGTAAAAAGAAAGCAGAAAACATGATTACAATTGGTAATATGTACTGTACCACACCAAACAATCCAAAGGAAAACCTGCTTATGTAGTTAATCACTCCACAAAGTCCAAAGTTACCTAATTCAAGAATCAGCATAACTGCAGCTATAATCCACACAATGATTTCTGATGCAAAAGAATTTTCCGGTACATTTTTATCTGTCTTATTACTTTTTCCCTTACCGGCATTTCCGGAAGTTGATTTATTATTACCAGCCAAGCTGATACCTCCCTACATATATATTTTTACAGTATTATACATACGAAAGCCAATTACCTACGACAAATTGTGCTTATATGCATAAAACACCACAATATCTATATATTACTATTTTTTTCTTCATTTATCAAGGCATACAACGTAGAAAATGCATCTTTTATTCCCCCTACTTCATTTACAAGTCCTACATCTACTGCCTCCTTTCCAACTAAAACACTACCAATATCTTTTGCAAGTTCATGGGTATTAAACATTATTTTTTTAAAAGCTTTTTCACTTATTTCCGAATGATTACATGTAAAGGAAATAATCCGGTCCTGCATTCTGTCTATATATTCATAGTTTTGTTTTACCCCAAGAACCGGTCCGTTCATTCTGATTGGGTGAACAACCATGGTTGCCGTCGGAACAATATAGGAATAATCTCCGCAGACACAAAGTGGAACACCAATGGAATGACCGCCTCCCAGCAATAACGTTACAACTGGTACGGAAAGGGAAGATATCATTTCCGCAATGGCAAGGCCGGCTTCCACATCACCTCCCACTGTATTGATTAATACAATCATTCCATCAATTTCACTATCTTCCTCAACCTTTGCCAGTTCAGGTAATATATATTCGTATTTCGTTGTTTTGGTTGAAACACCAAGACACTGGTGACCTTCAATCTCACCAATTATATTCAAAAGATGTATATTATATCCATAAAGATTATGATTCATATTAACCTGTCCGTATTCCTGTCCATCGTTATTTTCCCTTTGATATTTCATACAAAAAGGGCTCTCATTTTTATATTCAAACATATTTACACCTTTCACTTATACACACCTAATATGTGATTGCAAAACGTTGTTTTTCTTAAGATACGTTGTACAAAACAAACAATCCAACGCAGGGCCGTTTGCACTACTTGTCGCTCGTAACGGTACGTAAGGTGCCGAATGACGGCACCTAAGTACCGACGGCTCCAAAGTACCCGTGCTTATGGATTGTTTGTTTTGCACAACTCCAACTTAATTATGCTACGTTTTGCAATCATTAAATACATACCTAACAATATAAATCTTTCTACGAATTTAGCATTTGTAAAACATAAAAAAGAGGAAGAAACCAGTTCTTCCTCTTTAGTATGAACAATATATTATTTTTTATGCCTATAAGAATCTGCAAACCAGGTATCCGATAAATAATCCAAGACACATGCCTGCAAAAACCTGAACCGGTGTATGACCAACATACTCCTTTAAAATAATTCCCGGCTTATCAATGGCATTTGCACCCTTTAAACTATTCATCAGATTCTCATTTTTCAGAAAATTATTAAGAATAACTGCCTGTTTTCCCGTCTCCATTCTGACATTCATTGCGTCATACATAACGATAAATGCAAATGTAAGTGCCATAGGGAATTCATATCCCCCAAATCCCTTACAGTATGCCGTAGCATATACAAGACCACACACAGTGGCAGAATGGGAACTTGGCATTCCTCCGCTTCCAAACAACCGCTCAGGATTAAATTGTTTTGTCATGGCAAAATTAATAATTGTCTTTAATATTTGTGCCACTCCCCATCCAAGAAGAGGGGACATAAACATCTTATTATGAAGTAATATTTGTAACATATTCATAATACTCTCCCATTATCCTGTGTATATCAAGAAAAACTAACGATTACATCTCTACAATAACCTCATTCTTATCAATCAATACATCTGCAGGAATATAATTTCCTTCCATTACTGTACCATTAACAGAAATCTTTGAAACACCTGATTCCTTACCTTCCGGATTCTTAACCTCAATATGCAAATGACTTCCTCTGAAATCCTTTTCCATTGTAAATTCTTTCCAATCTGATGGAATTGCCGGATTAATCTGTAATCCGTCAAAATCAGGTCTGAGACCTAATATACCCTCTACACAGCCAACCATAACTGTAGATGCAGTACCGGTCAACCAATGTACATGGGCACGTCCTGCATACGGAGACTCCATGCTTTCCGTAAACTGTCCATGGCAATAAGGCTCAAGCTTACGAATCTCTGCACGGTCATTTGCTGACGCAGGAGAAGATTCATTATAGTACTCAAATGCACGATTACCATGTCCCATTAAGGCCTCTGCCAATATAATCCAGCCCTGAGGCTGAGAGAAAATACCACCATTTTCCTTTGTGGAAGGATTAAATAACAACATTAATGCACCATCAAAGGCATGATTCACATAAGAAGGTCCCATTAAACTTACACCATAAGGAGTGTTCAACTCTCTATGAACTGACTCAAGGGCAAGCTCTGCCTGTTCCTTACTTGCAAGGCCGGAAATAACAGACCATGACTGTGGATTTAACCACATACTTGCCTCAGGATGTTTCTTAGAACCAATAACGTCTCCATTTTCCGTATAACCACGAAGGAAACGGTCATCCTCCCAGCATGTCTTTTGAATGGTATCACCAAGTTCTTTCTGAATCTTATCTAAATATGCAATATACTCTGTATCTTCTTTTCTTTTTGCAAATATCTTAAGAATTGTCATGGCATAATATAACTGCATTGCAACGAAGCTTGATTCACCCTGTTTTCCAAGACGTAAGCAGTCATTCCAGTCCGCATGAAGACCTGCAGGCATACCATGCTGTCCAAGACGGTTCATGGAAAAATCAATGGCTCTCTTTAAATGCTCATATACAGTTCCCTCACCACCATTTGCAAATACAATCACTTCATCCATGAAATCAACATTACCGGATTCCGCAATATATTTGTATACTGTAGGGAATAACCACAATGCATCATCTGCACGGTATGCAGGATGACCGGTAGCCTTAACGTATGACGGATCGTCCGGTGTATCCTCATGACCTGCATTATGATTAAACTTAACAAGAGGAAGTCCACCACCATTGTCAACCTGGGCAGACAACATAAACCGAATCTTCTCACATGCCATATCGGGATCTAAATGAATAATACCCTGAATATCCTGTACGGTATCACGATATCCGTAACCATTACGAAGACCGCAATAAGTAAAGGATGCTGCTCTTGACCAGATAAAGGTCATGAAACACTGATATGCATTCCAGGTATTAATCATATTATTAAAGCTTTCTGAAGGTGTATTTACCTGTAAGTGGCTAAGTTCACCATGCCAGTAATTCTTTAATTCTTCAAATTCAGCATTGGTTGAAGCTTCAACATCCTTATAAGATGCAAGGATAGCATCTGCTTC
This sequence comes from Lachnospiraceae bacterium, assembly GCA_051880415.1. GTDB lineage: Bacteria > Bacillota > Clostridia > Lachnospirales > Lachnospiraceae > CAG-590. Next base: position 106,128 of record JBJENX010000170.1, read on the forward strand.
TTCATCAGACTTAACACCTAATACAAAAGTCACATATTTTGTTTCACCGGGAGCAAGTGTCATTTTTGTATGAAGTGCACCACAACCATTTAAGTTATAATTCAGTTCATTAGAACACATTCCATTCTCTACTGCTGCCGGATTATTATATCCATGATATCTTCCAAGAAAACACTCTTTATCTCCATTATAAGAGGTTACATCTGCTCCTGCCAGACCAAAGAAACGTGCGGTTGTCTTATTACCGTCAACATCCTTTTTAATATTTTCATTAATTGTCTGATATACCTTATTATTCTTAAAATATGTCCTTGTAATAAATAATGTATACTGAAGGTTTACCTGGTCCTGCTCATAATTTGCATCATTGGTAAATTCACAGTAACCAAATGCAGAAATATTACGAGGTTTGTCAGATTCATTGGTAACCTTTAATCTCCATACCTCATATGTCTTATTAAGAGGAACATAATAAAGCACCTCTGACTTAATTCCAGCATAATCTGCCACCATATTGGTATATCCCGTACCATGATGACATTCACTTTTATATACATCCAAAGACTTTCCTACAGGCTGCCATGAAGCTGACCAGTAATCTTTAGAATCATCATCTCTTAAATAAATATAACGGCCCGGCTGATCAAACTGATTAAATATATAACGAATCACTCTTCCATGGGCACCACTTTTCTCAAAACTGTAACCACCTGCATTATTTGAAATAATCGCACCATACTCAGGGGAACCCAAATAGTTTGCCCATGGAGCAGGGGTATCCGGTCTTGTAATAACATATTCCTTTGCCGCTTCATCAAAATAACCAAACTGCATATATTTACTCCCTTCTACAATTCCATCGTATTTAAAGATAATTGTCTTATTTTAAAAGGGACTTCTTCTGAAGTCCCTTATTCACATCAAATCATATACAGAATATTCCGTATATTGTTTTTATTCAGCCTCTTCTACTGCATCCTTAAGGCTTAAGCTAATCTTACCCATACGGTCAATCTCAAGAACCTTAACCTTAACGGTATCTCCAATATTAACCACATCCTCTACCTTGGCTACTCTTTCATTGGAAAGCTTAGAAATATGAATCAGTCCGTCTTTATTAGGTGAAAGCTCTACAAATGCACCAAAGTTCATAATACGGACAACTTTGCCTTCATATATCTTGCCAACCTCAATAGGATCTACAATTGAATGAATAATCTTAAGGGCTTTATCAATACCCTCCTGTTCAATTCCACAAATTGCAACAGTTCCTTCATCATCAATATCAATCTTAACTCCGGTTTCTTCAATAATTCCATTAATGGTCTTACCGCGCTGACCGATAATCTCACCAATCTTCTCCGGATCAATCTTTAAGGTAGCAATCTTTGGTGCCAAAGCGCCTACATGGTCACGAGGAGCAGCGATAGCTTTAGACATTACTTCATCCATAATGTACATTCTTGCTTCTCTTGTTCTTCTGATTGCCTCTTCCACAATCGGTCTTGTTAAACCGTGAATCTTAATATCCATCTGAATTGCAGTGATACCATCCTTTGTACCTGTAACCTTAAAGTCCATGTCTCCAAAGAAATCTTCAAGACCCTGGATATCGGTAAGTACAATATAATCATCATCTGTCTCACCTGTAACAAGACCACAGGAAATACCGGCTACCATTTTCTTAATTGGAACACCGGCAGCCATAAGTGACATACAGGATGCACAGGTAGATGCCATAGATGTAGAACCATTTGACTCAAATGTCTCTGATACGGAACGGATTGCATATGGGAACTCCTCAACAGAAGGAAGTACCGGTATCAATGCACGCTCTGCCAAAGCACCATGTCCAATCTCACGACGTCCCGGTCCTCTGGATGGCTTTGTTTCACCTACAGAGTATGAAGGGAAATTATAATGGTGCATATATCTTTTATTGGTTTCTAACAGATTAAGACCATCAATCTTTTGTGCCTCTGAAAGAGGTGCTAAGGTGGTTACATTACAAATCTGGGTTTGTCCACGGGTAAACATGGCAGAACCATGCACTCTAGGAATAATATCAACCTCTGAAGCAAGAGGACGAATCTGGGTAATGGCACGGCCATCAGGACGCTTATGATCCTTTAAAATCATCTTACGTACTGTCTTTTTCTGATACTGATAAATTGCCTCACCAAGTACAGCTAACCATTCTTCCTTATCAGCAAATGCCTCTTCTAACTTCTCTGTAATCTGACGGATATTTTCTTCACGCACCTGCTTCTCGTCTGTAAATACAGCTTCTTCCATCTGTGCAGGAGGAACAATCTCTTTGATTGCTGCAAACAATTCCTCAGGAACCGCACAACTTGTATAAGAATGTTTTGGCTTTCCTACTTCAGCAACAATCTTATTAATAAATGCAATAACCTGCTGGTTAATCTCGTGGGCAGCATAAATTGCCTCAATCATCTTATCTTCCGGTACCTCATTGGCACCTGCTTCAATCATAATTACTTTTTCAGATGTAGATGCAACGGTTAATTTTAAATCAGATACCGCATTTTGAGCTTCATTGGGATTAAATACAAATTCACCATCAATCAATCCAACCTGTGTGGTTGCACATGGTCCGTCAAAAGGAATATCTGATATTGCTGTTGCAATAGCTGAACCAAGCATGGCAGTCAGTTCCGGAGAACACTCAGGATCCACTGACATTACCAGGTTATTAAGGGTTACATCATTACGGTAATCCTTTGGAAACAAAGGACGCATTGGACGGTCAATAACACGGGATGTAAGAATGGCATTCTCACTGGCCTTTCCTTCACGCTTATTGAATCCTCCCGGAATCTTTCCTACTGAATATAACTTCTCTTCATATTCAACAGAAAGAGGGAAAAAATCAATTCCTTCTCTCGGCTTGTCTGAGGCTGTTGCCGTAGACAATACTACTGTGTCTCCATAGTGCATAAATGCTGCACCATTTGCCTGTGCTGCAACTCTTCCGATATCAACCCGTAAGGTTCTTCCGGCAAGTTCCATTTCATAACTCTTGTACATAATTTCTCTCCTTTTCTATTCCGATGAGAGCATAACACCTTGCTACACTCCCCTTTCGGTTCTTGGGTAAGATACCGAAACAACTAATCTAATGACAATCCTGTTATCATCACATCAGAAGTCTCGGTTATACCTTATCACAATCTATTTGAGTATATCATAAAGATTATCTTTTGAAAAGGGAAAAAGTACATGTAATATTTTCTTTTATTACATGTACTTTTTACATCACGCTTATAAAAAGCCTATATAGATTATTTATCTTTTCCCTTTACGTCTCATTGCCATAATGGAACCAAGTCCTGCAAGAGACAAATAAAACATCATTCCGATTGCCCGGACTGGAGATGTGTCTCCGGTCTTTTTACTTGAAGTTGTAGACGGTGCATCATACATGGTGATTGTATTATCACCGGATAACTCAAACAGGGTTCCCTCATCATTTAGTACATATAAAGCACCCTTATCGTCAAAGTAAAAATACTTATCCTTGGCAAGCTCATATCCCACAGGAGCCTCTAATTCCCTGATAAGATAGAATACTGCATCTTCTCCATGAGAGGTTTTTAACTTACCGGTGTCAACTTTCGTTACCCCGTCCTCACTGGTAAATGTAAGAATCCTGTTACCGGTTTCTACATCAAATACGCCAAAGCTTGCTCCCTTTAAATATCTGTCGGTACCTGTTACTTTTTTCGCAAGATTCAAAGTCAGAACCTTATCAACCATAACAACGGTTTTATCTGCAACGGGTTGTCCGCCTACATATACATTACCATCTGCGTCAATCATAAAATCTATGGATTCTGCATACGCATATCCATCCGGTGCCGCAGTTTCCGTTAATGTATAGGTAACACCTGGTTTAAATAAATCACGGGATATGTTATACGGTGTAGATGTACTAATCCAGGTAATTGGAGTAAAGGTGCTATCCTCAGATGAGGTAATGGTTAATTTAGCACCGGGAACCTCTTTTCCCGCAACATCCTGTTTACTGATTGCGATACCCAGATATTCATCATACATAGCAAGGATATTATTGGTTGCAACCGTATCATTTGCAGTACGCACCTGACCGTTTTTATCAACGTAAAAGGTAATCGGCTGGGCTTTCGCATATAATTCCGGAGCCTCAACTTCCGTTAATGTATACATATACTCTCCGGCAGTTTTTGAAGCCATATATTTTGTGGAATCTAATTTATGTTTGCTATCATCTGTTACCCAGGAATCTAAAATCACACCTGCACTGTCTGTAACCTGTAAGGTTGCCCCGGAAAGATTCGTTGCAGTTCCCGTAATATACTTATCCACATATATATCAAATGGCTCATCCTTCATGACTATATTCATTGTCTGAACCTGTGTACCATCAATATATATGGTATCCGACGCACCACCGGAACCTGCAATATATTTAAATGTCATGGGTTCTGCATATGCGTATCCATTTATTGTATTTACCTCTTCTAAGATATAAGATTTACCACTTACAAAAGTATTCATTGGAACATATTTTGTACTTCCATCCGTTGTCCATTCAATTGGTGCAAAAGATGAATCTTCAGTTGAATAAATCCGCATCCGTACACCGCTTACCGGTTCCCCGGTTATTCCGTCAACCTTCTTAAAGCCAAACTGCTTCTCTCCATCAATAAATATCAGCATATTGTTATCTATATTGTTGCCATCTAAATCCTTAAGCTGCCCGAAGGCGTCAATATAGAAGAATAAAGGTTCTGCAACAGTATATCCGGCAGGTGCCACATCCTCTGTAATAACATAATATTTTTCTAACTCAAACATCGTATTATCAAGAGTAATTGCGCCTCCCTGTGCAGAAAAGCTGTTTCCAATAGCTGCCCCAATGGTTTTATTCCTATCAGATGCATGAAGGGTAAAGGTACCACCTCTTAATGGCTGGAAGGTATCTGACCATTTTACAAATTTAACGGTCAAAGAAGAATCCCTGCTGGTTAACATCAGTCTATTGGCACTTAAATTACTGTTTCCGGAATCCTCCAGTACCTCTATGTAGTCAGGAGTACCGGCACATACCTGAAATTTAATCGGTGCTTCCAACTCATATCCAACCGGTGCCTCCAATTCGACAAAATAGTATGTTCCTACACTTAGGCTTACATTCTTTGGTGCGGCGGTACTTGTCCAGTGTAATACTTCACCTGATGATGCATCTATTGCATAGGAGTCATTCGTTCTTTGTGGATTTGACTCCCAGACATTATCAGCATATATACCAAACTTTGCACCAATTAATACATCTCCTGTCTGCTTATCACGCTTTGCAAAATAGAAGTTTGTATACTTTTCATCTGTCATTATAACCGTTTTATCCACTATGGAATTACCAATTGTTCCATTTGCATTAACTTCACAAACACTTCCATCTGCTTTCACCGCAATTTTAATATCCTCTGCCAGAGCATATCCTCCGGGTGCCGATGTTTCTCTTACAGTGTAAAAATGACCCTCATTGGTACCTGTAGGTCCGGAAAGCACAGAGTATGGTATCTCCTGTCTGTTAGCAGTTGATGTAAAGGAATACACAACTGCTCCTGTCTCATCATCAATCAATGACAGAGATGCACCTGAAAGATTGTAAGTATTAGGTGACGCGGTTGCATCATAACCCTGCTTTAATACATATAAGGATAGTCTGTCATCCCGCATGGTTACCGTTGTTCCTGATGCCGTTCCATAAAGGGAACCGGCTGCACCTGTATAAGATACGGTACCATCTGCATTTACTTTAAATTTAACATCCTGTGGACATAAGGCATAACCCTTTGGCGCCTGTATTTCATGGATTACATATTCTGTACCTGCAGTAAGATTTGATGAAGTCAGTTTATGCGGATTATTTGATGTTGTCCATCTTTCAATACAATTGCTATAGGATGTATCCGTAGCCTTATATAATCCAAGCACAGCTCCCGAAAGCTGGGTTGCACCACCCATTTCATACTTATTTACCGTAATGGAATATGGTGCATTCAAAATGGTAGCTGACAATGCAGTTATATCATTATAATTGGTTTCCGTGATTTCAAAATCCCTTTGATTTGCCGGATTTAATATATATCCCATTGGAGCCTCTGTCTCCACAACACGATATTTTCCTAGTGGTAAATCTGCAAATGTAACAATACCATTTGTATCCGTAGTTTGAGGATTTACAATACCTGTTGCCGAATACTGTTCATACTGATTATTCGTAGCATTAAACTTATAAAGGGTAAATTTTGCACCCTGTAAAAATGTATTCACAGAACCACTGGCTTTTTTGGTTATTCTGATTGTACCTAATAGCTTTGTATTTATGAGATAAGATGTGTTTTCATCCTTAACATAAAGATTAGCAGAATCAATACCAACCGCTTTTGTTATATCCGGTATTGTTGACGAACCACCATCTGTTGCCCAATCATTCACTGTACCGATTGCAATGCCTGAAGTACCGGATCCATTGCCAACCATTTGCTCCTTAGAATAACTATCAAATATAATATTTTGATTAATTTTATATCCATATGGTGCCTTTGTTTCCTCTAAGGTATATGTGGTTCCTTCAGGATCATGCTGAATATATACATCCTTAAATTCTACGACACCGTTTCCATCAGAATATACAGTATAGGTTTTTGGTGCTCCATTATCATTAGCTGTACCATAATCACCGCTTGGAAAATTCTTAGTTAAGGTAAATTGGGCTCCGGAAAGCAGTTCTCCATTTTCATCTGATTTAAGCAGTTTAAAATGCATATAATTGGTACCGGATGGAATCTTCTCGTCCATAATACCAGTACTGCTATCTGATAATGTAGTACCAATTTGCTTTATGTTATCATCATCAATCGACACAGGCCATTCCGTGGTGTTTATCTGATAACCGGCAGGTGCCTTTGTTTCTTTTATCGTATAATCACCATATGCCAAGCCCTCAAACAAAATACTTCCGTCACTACCAGTTGTCTTTGTTGCTACTACCTCACCGGATGCATTATACAGGGTAAATTCTGCACCAGCAACTTTTGTCGTATTATTATCCTTATCCACCTTAATAAGCTTAATCTTTCCATTTTGCTTCTGATTGGTAAAGGTCACAGGTATTGTGGTACCATTAGTTACCGTATGGACTGCAGGATCAACCGTTTGTGGCGAAGAAGCCATAGTGTAACCGGCAATACCACGGGTTTCTGTTACAGTATATGTATCATAAGGAAGATTCGTAATCGTAAGTTTACCATCTGCATCTGTTTCTCCCTGTCCTACAATGGTACCATTGGAATTTCTTACCACAAAATAGGCACCCTTAAGCGAAACAGGAATAGGACTGTCATCCTGCTTATTAATCTCTATATTGATCTTAATCACATCATTTACAACAGTAACCTCTTTTGTAGCAACAGAATCTATTGTTACATTCGTACTGGCATCCGGCACAATCGTCATATAGCCCGTTGGAATACCGGTTTCCTTCACAACGTAATCCCCAAAAGGAAGGTTCTCAAATAAAGCCACACCATCTGCTCCAGTTGTAACAACATAAGGAGAAGATGTTACGGGATTATTATATGGAATTGTTAAATCGGAAGCAGCATACAATGTAAATGTAGCATCTTTCAATGGGTTTGCCGGAGTACTGTTATCCACCTTCATTACCTTAATAGAACCCTTGGCAAGCTCATTTTCAATGGTCTCCGTAACAGTAATATCCTGATGAATCGAACCGTCAGCATCATGGCTTGCCGGGTCATCAATGGTAATGCTTCTCACCGTGCCATCAAGTACATAACCATTTGGTGCGGAAACTTCTTTGTAATAATAGGTTCTTCCAATCTCAAGATCATCAAATGTTAACACACCACTACCGTCTGTAGTCTTGGTAGCCACCTCATCACTACACTGCACATCCTTGTACAGAGTAAACAACACATTCTCTATAGGTGTACCAATATCCTTTACTGTCTTTGTAATGGTAAAGGAACCCACCGCAGGAGTATTATCCACGGTAAATGTTACATTATTAACACTTACAGATGTAGATGCCCCACCATCTACTTTATTTACTGAAATAACCGAACCATCTATACCAATTGTAACCTCATAATATACATTACCTGCAGGCTTATATCCATCCGGCACTCCGGTTTCTTTTACATACAAAGTTTTTGCATTAGCAGTGTCATAGCTTACTTCAAAGGTTACCTTACCGTCAGCTCCTGTAGTCTTTTGATTTAATAAAGAAGCATCTGTCATTGCAACATCAGTATACACACTAAAGGTTGCTCCCTCTAAAGGCTTTGCGCCTACAGTAGAAGCTTTTAAAATTGAAAAAGATGTACTTTGTGTAATCGGCTGATTAACGACTTCCTTTTCATAATATCTTGTACCGTCCCTGTCCGTCTGCCATGCATCAATAGAGATATCAATAGGCGTTGTGTCAAGAATATAACGATCCGGTGCGGTAATCTCCTTTACCTTATAGGTATAACCTTCACTGGAAAGCTTAACTCCCTTAAACAGGGCCACACCATTTGCGTCGGAAGTTGCACTGGCAATCACGGTACCCATGCTATCCATAATTTCAAACACGGCACCGGCAAGCCTGTCACCATTTGCATTGGTTTTCACTAAACGCAATTCATTTTCATGATATGCTCCGGCAGAAGAAGAACTAAAGCTTACATTCTTAACCTGATTTGATGATACAGACTTTGAATAACCTTCTCCCTGGAAGGAAACATCATTCTTAAAATTCAAATCTGCCGCATTCGCCTGACTTACCGTAAATCTTGTCCGAAACGCAAATATATACGTATCACTTCCAATATTAGGAAGGGAAACTACCAGATCATTATTAATTACATTGACAGCAAAACCAGATGTTACTTCACTACGATTACCATTAACATCTACTTTATATAACTTACCGGAAGACTGGACATATTGCAGATAGGATGCCAGTGTATCACGAATGACAGGATTATTAATGCCTGACATATTAAATCTGCCTTCATTAATGGCAACCTCCCAGTCAACATAGTCCTTTCCAGACTGGTAGAATGCCTCTTTTCTTAATTCTCCTCCAAGTGTTCCTGTGACAGTTGCACTGTCCGTATCAGACACGATAGATAATCCGTCATAATCCACATCAAAGGTTGCATTGTTTGTGTAAGTAAATTCCGTATTTGCCTTATCCTGTTGGGTTGACTTTAACCTTGTGAGATAATGAATCTCAAAATTGTATGGATTATCCATACAATCTGCCACCCCGGTCATAGTACGCTCAAAGGTAATGGTTAGTTTATTCGTACCGCTATCAAATGTAGGTGTTACAGGATATTTTGTTCCATCCCACTGCTTATTAATATACATGGAACCCGGTACATACTCTAATTCACTTGGTATTGTATCCGTTAATGCAATGGTATTCACAGTCATATCCTGCTGATATGTATTGGTTACGATTTTCCACTCAATGGTACCGTCTCCCTTTGGTGTGCCATCACTATAGGTTGGCTGGCTTCCTGTCTTTTTAAGGAGCTCCGGTGTTTTATACTGAAATCCCTTACTGGCACTTGCAGGAATTGTTGTAAGTCCCCAGGAAAGCTCTGCATTATTTACAACATTCACATACTCTCCGTCTGACCATGCAGGAATCGGAGATGGTTCCCATGACTCAGGTGTATAATTTGGGTTTGTTACAGAATCAATTTCCGTCACAACGGTAACAGTTAAGGTTGTACCGCTTAACAACCTGCCGGGAAGGATAATCTTACCATCATCACCTGCCTGATAAGAACTAAATTCATCTAGAGAATGGGTTCCGGATGCACCGGTAATTTTCATACTTTTAAGAATCATTTTATTCTGTTTTGCATCCGGATTAAAAATATCAGCAATTGTTACATCCCCATTCCCAATACTATCAAAAATATCCGTTGCCTTTTCCCCATTTACCGTTATATTCCATGTCAGCTGTCTGGTAACCTCATTATAATTAACATTATTCTTTGATAAGAGATTATAACCGGAAACATTTGCAGAGGTTGTTACATCATACACTCCCGGTTCTACTAATTTACCCTCATTATCAAATTTGGTAACTGTATAATCACTAATCTTAGTTTCATAGGTTAAGGTAATTGTATTGTTTTTATAGGCATCCTCCACAGTAAAAGTAAATCCATTACCTGAACCGGAAACTGTACCTGCACCATTTGGACTTACCGTAATGCAGGAAGCATCATAGTTACCATCAGCTGTATTCCACTGATATCCGCTTCCAAAGGTGTCAGTATAGGTCGCTCCTCCTACATCTAACTGGTCCTTGTTAATCACCACAGTCCAGGTTATCACATTCCCATTTTTGGTACCTGATTTGGATAATACTGAAGGAGTTACCACCGCATTTCCACTGGCTACAGTAGCGGTTGTGGAACCATCCTCCAAAATGGAAGCGGTATTTGCAACCGTTGCTGAGGTATTGTTACCAATCTCTCCGGAAAAAATAGAATTATCGTAGGATGTCAGGAACTTTACATTTGCCCTATAGTATGTGGTAACATCTGAAACATTCAAAGTTAACACATTGCCGGCGCTAACAGACCCCGTAACCTTTGCATTATTATCTTTTGTATCTGTAATTTTAGGATAACCACCTACCTCTACATAAGTAAGTCCCGTCGGCAATACATCTGTAATCTCAGCATCTAAGGTTTCCCGTCCATTTAAATTTAATGACAAATTCCACTCAATATATGGTTTTCCATCCACATACACCTTATTTGCAGATTTTGTCATTCCAAGATCTCCCGGTGTAGTTGGGGTAGGATTATTATAGGCATCTTCTACCGTTACATTGTAATCAAAGCTGCCTGTTGCAGTAGCAAAGGAAATAGATACATCTTCAGCATCCTCCTGGGCATCCGCTGACAAACCACCTGCGAAACGTACATAAAAAGGAATATTTACCTGATTATCTACGTTATTGTTAAATACAAAAACCAATCTTTGATTGTCCCGGTCAATTTTAACCGTACCAATAGATTTATCATCATTGGTCATTAACTGAAGAGTTTCATTCACGTCGATTCTGATTCCATCAGGTATGGGATAAATATACTCTTTACCAATCTCAACCAAATTACCGTCATACATAATAAAATCAAAATTTAAGCTTATGGTTGCATTATCCGGCAAGGTAACCCCCTCTGTGGTTTTCATCTCAACCGTATGGGAAGTGTTATCTGCATCCTTATAACTTGCAGACAAATCCAGATTGGTCAAGTCAAAATTACCGGTAGAAAGCATAATCTCAGATGCACCAAGCAGATTAGTCTCCTCCTCACCACCTTCAACAGACATTCCAACTAAATCTGTTGTTTCCATTGATAATTCTTCAATACCATCCTGTTGTTCCGGTTCGGTTTCCTCACTATCAACCTCCGTTATTATCTCTTCTGACGAAAACGCTTCTTCTCCTTCAGAAGCAACCTCTTCTGTTGTTGTAGTTTCCTCAGAATTCACAAGCCCATCCTTCGCCCATGAAAAATCCGTAGGCAACAAAGTTAATACCATACAAAAAACCAAAACAACTGCCAGCCATTTTCTCTTACTCATCCAATTCAACATACAATGATTCCTCCTCATTCATATATCTTTTGTACTATATCTTTTTTCTTTATCCATATGAAGTATTTCCGTCAAAAGGGTATACTCCTACCAATATACATAGTTATGCATAAAGTATATCTCAATTTCATAAAATCATCAAGATTTTTTGTATGTTTTACACAAAAAATACACCTGATAAGTATATGTCTTATCAGGTGTATTTTGGGTATTACAAAATCTTACTTTCTTAAGCCTAACTGCTCAATTAAAGTTCTGTAACGCTCGATATCAATCTTCTTTAAGTATGCTAACATATTACGTCTCTGTCCTACCATCTTAAGAAGACCACGTTTTGAATGATGATCCTTTGGATGAGCTTTAAAATGCTCCTGCAAATCGTTGATTCTGGCTGTTAATAATGCAACCTGAACCTCTGGTGAACCGGTATCATTTGCTCCACGTCCATACTTTTCAATAATTTCTTTTTTCTGCTCTGTTGTAATCATAAAAGCATCCTCCTAATATAAATAATAATCGCCAATTGCTAAGTATAAGGCTGGAGTATCCTTAGTCTGAGCAAAAGGTTTTGTACAAAAGTACCTGCATATAGTAACACATCTGAATATGAATGTAAACACCAAAAAGAAAAACAATCAATAAATAGATATAAACTTTATTTTTTCAGTAAAATCTGCTAATATACCATTTGTATATAAACAGACAAGTGTATTTCATACATAATATATTATTTCCCATAGGAGGCATATATGGCAGGATCAACATATGGTACCATTTTTCGGATATCTACCTGGGGGGAATCCCATGGAAAAGCAATCGGTGTTGTTGTAGACGGATGTCCCGCAGGTCTGCAATTATCAGAAGCTGATATCCAACCTTATTTAAACAGAAGAAAACCCGGTCAGTCTATCTATTCCACTCCCCGTAATGAGGATGACAAGGTAGAAATACTATCCGGTGTATTTGAAGGAAAAACCACCGGCACCCCAATTTCCCTCATTGTATATAATATGACACAAAAATCAAAAGACTATAGTGATATTGCTAATTGTTACCGTCCGGGACATGCAGACTATACCTTTGATGCAAAATATGGTTTCAGGGATTACCGTGGAGGGGGACGTTCTTCCGGAAGAGAAACCATAGCAAGGGTTGCTGCCGGAGCAATCGCAATTAAAATATTAAATCAATTAGGAATTGAGTTTACAACTTATACCCGCTCCATCGGTCCAATAAACATTAATGCTAATAACTTCAACAAAGAAGAAATTTTTAACAACAAATTATATATGCCGGATGCAGATGCAGCCAGGGAGGCCGGAGAATATATTGTAAATATGACAAAAGAACGCAACTCCGTAGGAGGCTCCATAGAAGCAAGAATTACCGGTGTGCCCGCAGGTCTTGGAGATACCGTCTTTGATAAATTAGATGCAAATCTCGCCAAAGCAATTATGTCAATCGGTGCAGTTAAAGCAGTAGAAATCGGTGATGGAACGAAGGTCACTACCATGACAGGTTCTGAAGACAATGACGGATTTTCCATAGATGAGGCACATAATGTAATTAAAACTTCCAATCATGCCGGCGGTATTATGGGGGGTATGAGTGATGGCTCAGAGATTATCCTTCGTGCATCATTTAAACCAACACCTTCCATATTCAGAGAACAGACTACCATAACAAAAGACCTGGAAGAAACAAAAATAGCCATTAAAGGAAGACACGATCCAATTATCGTTCCCCGTGCTGTTGTAGTTGTGGAAGCAATGGCAGCTATTACAATCTTAGATGCATTACTTATAAATATGACCGCAACCTTAGATGGAATCCTTAAATTTTACAAATAGAGAAAAGACGTTAAAAGCAATCAGCCTTTAACGTCTTCTTTTATTTCATAATAAAAATTAAATCGTAATAAAAACAACCTTCGTTTTCATACATTCCAAAACCCACATCTGTAATATCCGGATTCCTTAGGACTTCACCAAATCTCTCATCCCGACCTATATCAACAAACAAACTATCCAGATTATAGCCCTCTAATCCACCATAGGCCAGCTCATATCCCCCACTGCTGGATACTCCCCGGTTATTCAACATGGTTGTAATGGATTTTTCCTGTGATACACCATATCCGTTTACCAAATCTGCAGCACGTTGAATTGCACAGGACTGTACCTTTGCATCAATGGATAGTTCATGGAGTCCCAGTCCCTTCCGCATATCATTCACATATACAAACAAAGGATACAATGCAGTTGCATTTTCGTCCACACTACCGTCCTTGTTAAATACATAGGTAACACCATCTATCTCCATCACTGCATCGCTTACCCTGATACCATTTTCATCTAAATAATAACGGTATCCGTCAACTTCTATAAAACCGGTCATTACCTTTCCTGAAGCATCTGCATAATACCAGTTTTCCTCATTTTTAAACCAGCCGGTTACCATTTCCGCAGCCATATCAAAAAAATACCGATTACCCTTATACTCCACAAAGCCCGTTTTTATTTTTCCCCGGTCATCTGTAATAAAAAAATGATTTTCATCATCAATGACGCCAAACATAATTTTACCATCTTCATCTGCATAGTAATATGCTGCCTCATCAGAAACATATATTTTACCCTTTAAAAGATTACCATCTTCATCAAAATAATATGTGTCATCCTCTATTGTTTGAAATCCAGTTACATAATTGTTATCTTTGTCTTTATAATGAATACCATCCTCATCCTCTACCCATGATGCATAAGAAGACTGAGCATTGATAATAATCATAACAAACAAAAGGGCAATTGTAACCAGTATAAACAAAATACTATTCTTCTTTTTCAAATTCTTTTGCTGTATCTTCCTTAACAATCTCCAAAACCTCCGTATCTTCTGTTTCTCTTTCTTTTGATTGTCTGTATTTGGAAATTATTTTCCATCCAATGTTTTTCTTACGTCCAAGAAGCAGTAACACACCTAAAACCAATATACAAAGTGGAATTACAATCATGGAAATAATCTTTGATGCTACAATCATTTTCGTTGGATAATGTGCTGTTTCACTATTTACATCCTTACCTTCTATCCAGACTGCACCATTATCTCCGGATAAGGATTTTATCATCTCCACAAAGAAACGGCTATTTGCTCCACCGGATTCATCATTGGCTGTTTCATTTAAAAATATGTCTGAGGCAATTAAAAATATGGAACCCTTTTCTTTAGCAGTAGCAACAGAGGCAATACTAAAAGGACCCTGTAAATCATTTTCTCCCTTGGTTGTCATGTTGTCAAAATCATCCATTTTAGAGAAAGCATTTTCACTGGTCACTAAAATATCTGTTGTTTCAAATCCGTTTCCCTTGCCATACAAGGCAATTCCCTTGCTGGTATAGGTTATTACCCCAAGATTTTTCTTTACAATATCCTTTGTATATTCAGTCTCTTTCATATGGGGCGATAAATAATATTCTGTATTCAGTACATGATAACCTTCTGTATCATCAATGATGACACCTTGCTGAAGACTTAATCCATATTCCTTTAAAAATCCGAATAAATTTTCAAGCTCTTCATTTAAAGGATCAACAGACACAAGTAATATTCCACCTTCTTCAACAAACCTTTCTAACTGGTCAATATCCTCATCCGAAAAATCTTCCGAAGGAGCATATATCAACAAAGCTGCTGCATCCTGTAATACAGTGCTTGATATATCTCTGCTTTCTTCGGTTAAATCAATACTTTTTATCTCATAAAAACCGGTCTTTAATACGTTACAATATCCTGATCCCAGGGTTTTTTCACCATGACCGGAGGTTGTAATTATGTTTTTAAGTTCGCTGGCATTGGTATACAAAATTGCCGAGGTAATTTGGTTCTCAATCTCTAACATTCTTTCATAAGTATACTGACCGGTCTGGGTAACTGTCACATAATCATCTGAATCCAGATACACATAACGATCATTGGTAGCTACCACAATGCTTGCTTCGTTCACACTTGGAAGATCGGCAAGAAAAGCATCATGAAACTCTTTATTTTCCAATGGAATATATTCCACAATGATATTATCACTGAGATTTTCATAGGCTGACAACAACTCAACATAGGTTGCATTTGCCTGACTTTTATTACCCATATAAAAAATGCAGGTTGCTTCGTCTATCTGAGAAACTCTGTCCTTTGTTTCCTCAGATAAAGAAAGAATCTTAGCAGGTGTATAATCATATACCTTAGTATAATTCAGGCAAAGATATGAGCAAACCATTCCACATAATAAAACTGCAGCACAGCTGCCTATTGTAATACGGTTCTTTTGTCTTCTGTTTAACAGGGAAATCCATGTTAGCAGAAAGAAGGTAATGGCAATTACAATAAAATATATAATGTCTCCACTTCTGATGATTCCCGAAACCATATCATAATACTTATTGTAAAGAGAGATTTCATGTATAAATGTATACAAACCACTTTCCGGATTTATAATTCCTTCCAACACTCTCAAAAGAATAATTATCATATAAATCACATAAGTAATGACTGCAGAAAGAACCGCATTTGATGTTAATGTAGATATAAACATACCTATGCTAAGTAATGCAAATACCAACAGAATTCCGCCAATATAGGAACAGGCCAGAAAATCCCCACTCATATTACCATAACTACTGATTACACATGGATATATACCGGATAAAAGGACAGGCACCAATACAAAAATGGCTGTTGCAATATATTTTCCCACAAGAATGGACAAGGTTGAAACCGGAGCCGTAAACAACAGCTGGTCCGTTTTTAATTTCCGTTCCTGAGAAAAAATCCGCATAGTACAAATAGGAAGCATTACAACTACTACAAAAATGCAGTATCTTAGCACAAAATAACCAAACTGGGTACTGTAATATTCCAAACAGTATTTTGAAAAAAGCACCCCTGCAGCTAAGAAGAAAATCATGTAATAAATATAGGAAAATAAAGAACTGTAATAGGTTTTAAGCTCTTTTTTTAATATCGCCAACATTATTTTTCCTCCTTACTGTTTATTTCCATAAAAATATCTTCCAGCGTATTCTCATATTTTTCGATTCCATATACCGAAACTTTCTTTCCAACCAAAAATCCAAATAAGCTGTCTCTCACATCTCTTGACTGATTTGTCTGCACGCCAAACTGGTATACTCCGTCTTCCTGCTCCTTAAGAAACTCCACTCTGCTTAATATACTATAATTCTCTAACATATTAAGAAGAACATCCTTATCTCCTTTTAATGTAAGCTTATATACATTGTTGCGTCCTCTTCGTTTTGCAGCCTTCACAGAATCATTCATTACAATATTTCCATCTTTTAAGATTAAAATGTCATTACATAATTCTTCTAACTCCTTCAAAATATGAGAACTGATTATAATTGTATGGTCCATTGCCAATTCTTTAATGATATTACGGGTACTTCTTGATTGTGTCGGATCTAAGCCTACCAAAGGTTCATCCAATATCAAAACCTTGGGATTACCGATCATACATTGGGCAAATCCAACCTTTTGCTGCCATCCTTTTGATAAATTCTTAATATAATCATACTTATAATCTGATAAGTCAAACATAAGCATGACACGGGCTGCTTCTTCTACAGGTTTTTTCACCTTTTTAAGTCCTGCAGCAAACTCCAGATATTCAATGACCTTCATATCCTTATATAAGGGCGGAATCTCAGGCAAATAACCAATTGCCTTTTTTGCTTTATTGGGTTCCTTTATCATATTAATACCATTAATATATACGTCTCCCGAAACAGGCTTTGTATAACCTGTTAATATATTCATTGTAGTAGATTTACCTGCACCATTTTCTCCAAGCAAGCCTACCACAGAATTTTCCTTTATATGAAAATCTATATTTTTCAACACCTCATGCTTACCATATGACATGGTCAAATTCTTTACTTCAATCATATTGCCTCCAAATTCTGTTGGTTTATATACGGGTAATCATCATCAAATAATAAAAGGGCTATGTATGTGACATAGCCCTCTACATACCATATGAAATTATACTACAACCATAAAAATTATACAAACTGTTTTCAAATATTTCACAATTACAAACCTAAGAAACATGTGCCCTTGGATGGGCTTTCTCATATACTTCTTTTAGCTTTGTATTTGCATTTGCCTTTAAGTATATTTGCGTAGTGGAAATATCCGAATGTCCTAACATCTCCTGCACTGATTTTAAATCTGCACCATTATTTACCAAATGCATGGCAAAGGAATGGCGAATTGTATGAGGTGTTATATCCTTCTTAATACCGGCTTTATCGGAATAATACTTAATCAGCTTCCAAAATCCCTGACGGGTCATTGGCGCACCCTGGCAATTTGTAAACAGATAACCCTGGTCCTTTTTACACATTACATCTCTGGCATTGTCTAAATAAACCTGTAATGCTTCTTTTGTCTCATTGGTAAATGGAATGACACGGTCCTTTCCATTCTCATGACACTGAATAAAATTCATTGACATATTAACATCGGAAAGCTGTAAATTAATTAATTCAGATACTCTTATTCCTGTGGCATACAAAAGTTCCAGCATTGCTTTATCCCGAACTTCTTTGGGTGTTACCCCACTTGGCTGCTCCAATAAGAGATTAATTTCCTCAACCGTTAATGTAACCGGTGCCTTCTTTTCAATTTTGGGTGGTTTTAAAGTATCGCTGGGATCTTCTCCAATTACTCCCTGCTTTAACAAATATAAATAAAATGCCTTTATGGATGCAATATTACGGGAAACAGTTGCAGAAGACATCCCCTGCTTTTCAATCATTAAAACATAAGAGTTTAAATTCGTATTCGATACCTGATCCCATTCATTATATCCAGAATCCTTCAAGTAATTATATAACTTCATCAAATCCCTCTTATATGATGCAACCGTATTCTTACTTGACTTTTTTATATTTGTTAAATAATCCACGAACTCATCAATCTTTTGTAACATTCTCAAACCCCTACTTTTTCTAATCACTGTGTCTATTATAATGTTTAATTTACATAAAATCAAACATTATTTTTAAGACAAAGTGCCCCGAACCCTAGTGTTTAAGCCATTTTCTACAAAATAAAGTATTAACATAACTTCTTTACACTATATATTGGTAAAAAAAGTTAAAAATATTTTTTTAAATATCCTTCAAAAAAAACCCCAGTCATTAATAACAAAAATATTACAATTATTTTAAGAAAATATTTTAATATATTAACTTTATTTGAATTATTTTTCAAAGCACTATATGTATTCCTGTCATGCATCAAACTCCCTACAAATAGTATGGAAATAAAATAAAAAATATAATGGGGGAAAAATGCAATCATTATTTTAATAAAACCATGAATTCCATCATGAAGAAACCATGACGAAACAGAATAACCATAAAATATTCCAAAGCCAAATCCATATAGATATATTGCAAATCTATAAGATAATATAAAAGACAGACATAGGAATAAAATTAACATACAAACTCTTTTTCTAAGAAGATACCAAAACACCTCGTTGTTTTTTATAGATGAAAGAGTTGTTAATTCTACCTCCGAAGGCGTATAAGCATATTCATAATTTCCAAATAAAAGAAGCAGAAAATAGCCTATACTGCCTATAAGAATACCAAATATAATAAAGAGGATTATTCGGTTATAATAATTTTTTTTATTTAAATCATACATATCTAAATATATGTTAAAACAGAATAATTAGAACACATATCCTTATATGAAAAAAATCCGAAATCTTAATTAAAAGATTTCGGATTCTGACATCGTATCAAAAATTCAAATGAAACTTACTTCGCATAATCAGTAACACGGGACTCACGAATTAAGTTA
The DNA here is from genome assembly GCA_051880415.1 of Lachnospiraceae bacterium. Classification (GTDB taxonomy): domain Bacteria; phylum Bacillota; class Clostridia; order Lachnospirales; family Lachnospiraceae; genus CAG-590. The sequence continues at coordinate 125,730 of JBJENX010000170.1, forward strand.
ACCTTAATTGTACCAGGATACTCAAGCTCATCTTCGATTTGCTTTGAAATCTCTCTCGCTAAAAGTACCATCTCCGCATCATTAATCTGCTCCGGAACTACCATTACTCGAATCTCTCTACCTGCCTGAATAGCAAAAGTTTTTTCAACACCCTTAAATCCATTAGCAATATCCTCTAATTGTTTTAATCTGGTGGTGTATGTTTCCAATGTTTCACGTCTTGCACCCGGACGTGCTGCAGATATTGCATCAGCAGCCTGAACGATACATGCAATCAGAGATTCCGGTTCAACATCGCCATGATGTGCTTCAACAGCATTAATAATCAATGGTGATTCCTTATATTTTCTACATAAGTCAACACCAATAGAAACATGGGAACCTTCCATACCCTGATCATGATCCACAGATTTACCAATATCATGTAAAAGACCTGCGCGTTTTGCAGTACGAACATCTTCACCCATCTCGGCTGCAATTAAACCACATAAATGTGCAACCTCAATAGAATGTTTTAATGCATTTTGTCCATAACTTGTTCTGTACTTCATCTTTCCAAGCAAACGGACAAGCTCGGGATGAAGACCTTGTACACCAACCTCTAAGGTTGTATCTTCACCATCCTCACGCATCATCTGTTCAACTTCCTTCTGTGCTTTTTCTACCATTTCTTCAATTCTAGCAGGATGGATTCTTCCATCTACTATTAATTTCTCAAGTGCAATTCTTGCAACTTCACGTCTTACCGGATCAAAGCTTGAAAGAATAACAGCCTCTGGTGTATCATCAATAATTAAATCTACACCTGTCATAGTTTCCAGGGTACGGATATTACGTCCCTCTCTACCAATAATTCTTCCTTTCATCTCATCATTCGGTAACTGTACCAAAGAAATCGTAGTCTCAGCAACATGATCAACAGCACATTTCTGAATTGCTGTTATAACACATTCCTTAGCCTTCTTGCCTGCTTCTTCTTTTGCTCTAGTCTCTAATTCCTTTACTAGAACTGCGGTTTCATGTCTTACTTCATCTTCAACAGTTTTTAATAAATACTCTTTTGCCTGTTCAGAGGTTAATCCTGAGATTCTCTCTAGTTCCTGTAGTCTCTGTGCCTCAAGCTCTTCCACTTTTGCCTTCTGTTTCTCTAAGGCCTGTTCCCTAGATGCAATGTTAGCTTCCTTTTTCTCAATCGACTCTGATTTACGGTCCAAATTCTCTTCACGGGATAATACTCGTTTCTCTAACTTCTGAACCTCATTACGACGATCTTTTATCTCTTTGTCAAGATCATTCTTAGTCTTAATGGACTCTTCCTTTGCTTCCAGGAGAATCTCCTTTTTCTTAGCTTCGGCATTCTTTACAGCTTCATCTATAATCTCTCTCGCTCTGTCTTCTGCATCGGAATTCTTCTTCTCTACCACATTCTTGCGGTAAACAAGTGACATTACCCATGAAACTACAACAGCTACGATTAAAATAATAGCAAAAACAATGTATTGTACCACAGGAGCACCTCCTTATTAAATTATATAGCACTTGACATAAGTGCAACAGTTAGATTTTATCTTTTTTTGTGCAATATGTCAAGTATAACAGTCATGTATTTTGATTTTGTATTGCAGATTCAATCAAAGAAGGTGCATATCCCTTGGCATAAAAATACCGAAAAACCCTCTGTCTGTCCTTCATATCCGTCATATTTTTGTTACGGGTATATTTCTCAAACTGACGTAAAAAACCTTCTTCTTCAGATATGGTATTTTGTTCAAAAAACAAATTCATGTCTTCCTTGCTAACACCTTTTCTAAGCAAATCCAATCTCATTTGTTTTATACTCTTCCTGTTACCATATGTATTTACATACATATGTATATATTCCATATCATCCAAATAACGATACTTGTATAGAAAAGCAACAATTTTTTCTACCATCTCATCCGGATATTCATCAGATATTAATTTATCTCTCATCATCCTCTCTGTCATGGGACGCCTTTCTAACAGATACAAGGCTCTTTCTTTTCCTCTTTTATAAATAATCTCATCCATAATGGATGAGATTATCATCATATCAATATCAAGGCCTTCAGATATATGATATTTCTTTAGTTCTCCGGCATATAAAGAAAATAAATACACATCTTCACCATACACCCGGTATTTTTTTCCTTTTCCTTTTGTAATCCCGGTTATAACCATGTCTACTCCTTAGCTGTTTCAGCTTCCACATCTAAAACTGCCGGCAAATCATAACTTTCCCTAACCTTGTTTTCAATCTCCAAAGCAATCTGTGGATTCTCTTCCAGATAATTTTTGGCATTCTCTCTACCCTGACCAATCTTATCTCCGTTATAGGAGAACCATGCACCTGCCTTCACAATTATATTCTTTGACACCGCCAAATCCAGAATATCACCAATTTTTGATATACCTTTTCCAAACATAATATCAAACTCGGCCTCTTTAAATGGAGGTGCAACCTTATTCTTTACAATCTTAACTCTGGTTCTGTTACCAATCACTTCACCATTTTGCTTTAATGTTTCAATTCTTCTTACATCCAGTCTTACAGATGCATAAAATTTCAAAGCACGACCACCTGTAGTTGTTTCCGGATTACCAAACATAACTCCAATCTTCTCACGTAACTGGTTAATAAATATAACAACACAGTCTGATTTGCTGATAACTGCTGTTAATTTACGAAGTGCCTGGGACATGAGTCTGGCCTGCAAACCAACATGGGAATCACCCATCTCTCCATCAATCTCTGCCTTTGGAACCAACGCAGCCACTGAATCCACAATAATAACATCTACTGCTCCGGAACGTACCATAGTCTCTGTAATCTCTAAAGCCTGTTCACCGTTATCCGGTTGGGAAATATACAGATTATTAATATCTACACCAATGTTAGATGCGTAAACAGGATCAAGGGCATGCTCTGCATCGATAAATCCTGCAATACCACCTCTTTTTTGTACTTCCGCAACAACATGTAATGCAACTGTCGTCTTACCGCTGGATTCAGGACCATATACTTCTATAATTCTTCCCTTAGGCACACCACCTATACCCAGTGCAACATCAAGGCTTAACGAACCTGTAGGAATCGCCTCAATATTCATATTAGAAGCCGAATCTCCTAACTTCATTACAGTACCTTTTCCAAATTGTTTCTCAATATTCGCAAGTGCTGCGTCTAATGCTTTCATTTTCTCTTCGTTTGCCATCTTAAATCCCTCCATAAAATGCAGAACAATATGAACATTTGTTCGCTTATTAAATAATAATATATAATGTATTACTTGTCAACAAAAATCGAAAATACATTCGATTTTCACAACTTATATATACCTTAACATATATCTGTGACAAACCCTGTCAAACAGGAAAAACTTTTATAAAAAAATATATGTGGTATAATAATACTGTATAAAAATGGAATACAGGAAAAAAATAATGATAATAGATACTATAAACACTAAGAAAACTGTCAAGGACAACATATCACAATTAGAATCATTTGTAAATATGTAATGAGGTCAATATGAAGCATATCGGTATTATTGCAGAATACAATCCGTTCCACAACGGACACGCATATCAAATAAATACAATAAAACAAATATTTCCGGAAAAAGACATTGCCGTTATAATGAGCGGTAACTATGTGCAAAGAGGAGAACCGGCAATATTCAATAAATACGTAAGAGCATCCATGGCACTTTCTTACGGTGCAGACTTAATTATTGAACTACCTGCTATTTTCTCCTGTTCCAGTGCCGAATATTTTGCCACCGCAGCCCTATTGTCACTTGCGGCTACCGGTGTTATAGATACCTTATGCTTCGGAGCAGAATGTGACGACACCATTTTATATGATATTGCAGACATATTAGAACAAGAACCTTTAACCTACAAAATTCATCTGCAAAAGCTGCTGGTTCAGGGAATGTCCTTTCCAAAAGCCCGCAGTGCAGCACTTAGCAAATATATGAATCATCCTGATATTGATGAAATTTTAAAAAAGCCTAACAACATTTTGGCAATTGAATATATGAAAGCCATTAAGCACTATAATTTACCTATAAAACCTTTTATCCTTAAGCGCTCCCATGATAATTACCACAGTACAGATACAGAGGATTCCATATGCTCTGCCACTGCCTTAAGGCAACGGTTAAAACAGACAGATTCTTCTGTAAGCAAATATATACCGGATACTCCATATCATGTTTTATTGCAGGATAAATATAACAAACCTGTTTATTTTGAGGACTTCTATCCTCTTATTCAGCAAAGTATTTTATCAAAGTCTGATTTTTCCCGGTATCAGGACATATCAAAGGATTTTTCCAACCGGTTAAACTCATATAGAATCCTGCCATACAACATATATGAATTACAAGAGGAACTAACCCACAAAAACATTACGGGCACCAGAGTAAGCCGATGTCTCATGCATATATTACTGAATCATGAAAAATCCGTAATAAAAGAATGTAAAGAAAACAATTATGTTTCATATATAAGGCTTCTTGGTTTCCGCAAACAATCGGCCCTACCAAGGCTTTTAAAAAAACATGCCACCCTTCCTGTAATTACAAAGGTTGCCTCATATGAAAAACTACTGTCAAAACAGGGTCAAATGCTATTTAATCAGCAAATACAGGCAGACGATTACTACAGACAAATCTATTTCAATAAGTATCATGAAAAAATACCGTCTGAATATGAACATTCTGTAATCATATATGAATAATTCAATATAATAATTTATAAAGAAGCTTTCTTCATAACATATAAAGGGATGATACATCATAAAATGAAAAAAAATCCCAAAATATTATGAAAAAAGCTTCCTTATTTTTATCAATCCTTATATTTCTGCTGGTGTTTCATAACGAAACAATTACCGGGGCACAAAATGGTCTGCTATTATGGTATCAGATTCTTATTCCTTCTCTTCTACCCTTTATTCTTGTTACCAATGCTTTGTCTGAAACAAATGCTTATATGTATTTTGCAACCATTTTATATCCAATATTTAAAGAAAAATCTTATGAAATTATGGTTTTAGTTTTGGGCAATCTTTGCGGATATCCCATTGGCGGCAAAATAATAAGCAGCTTTATAAAAGGAAATATCATAGAGATAGAACGGGGAAACCGGATTTTACCTCTTGCAAGCTCTGCAAGCCCCATGTTTATAATCGGATATGTATATGAACATATCCTTGATAAAAAATGTCCTTTTTTCATTTTTATATTATCCATATATCTTCCCATAATACTGGGATATTTTATATCCTTAAGAAAAGATAACACCAAAAAGAAAATAACAAATCACACAGCAAAAACCCAAAATCACTCCATTACCGATACCTTTATGCAGTCGGTAAAAACAATGGTTTTTATCGGAATATATGTAATGATATTTTCAGTCCTGTTTGAAATCATACTCCCCTTCTGCAAACCGGCAAAACTACAGATTCCATTATCTTTTTTAGAAATCACAACCGGTTTAAATATATTAAGCAAATCATTTCATATGATTTCCTTATATAATCCCATTGTAGGTGCTTTAACAGCCTTCGGTGGTTTATGCAGTGCATTCCAGATATCATGTGTATTTGATCATAAGGAAATGAATATAAAAAAATACCTGCAACACAAATTTCTGTTGTGTGCAGGTACTTTCACAATTATATTAATATATCAGGAATTTCTTTAATACTTCTTATCCATGGAAAAATCATCAATGGTGCCCACAGATACTGTTCCTTCAGTATTTACAGGGGAATCCGTCACCTCTCCGCGGCCTACTCTTGGTCCACGCTTCACATTTCCTTCCATTGGAGGCACTTCTCTTGCCTGTTCACCGTTAGCCTTATAAACTGTCTTTTCCGTTTTATTCACATTTGCTGCTTCAACTGTCTTTGCAACAGCCTCCTGTGCAGTTTGAGGAGTATGAATAACCGGATTACGCTTTCTGATAATTTTCTTTTTAACCTTCTTCTCGCTTCCGTCTTCAGATGTAACAGTTGATGGTGCAACACCAACACTGCCTACAACACCTGACTCCTCTTCAATATTTCCCACTAACGGATCTGCTGTAACCGCAACCTCTCCCATTGGAGAATTTGCTATCGCCTGGGCTACAGATTTCTCATTATCTTTACGAAGACCAGAAGGAACCTGAACACTGTTTCCATCAACCGCTTCTTTCTTTGGCTGAACATTTACCTCTAATGGGGTCTCATTTGGAACTACCGGCTCACCACTTGAAATAAAATCAGGAATATCAACCGACGGCTTATTTGGCATCTTATCAGCCTTCTCCTCTTTCATTCCAACTGCCTGTCTTACTTTCTGGGCAACAGAAGTTCTTTGTCTTGGTTCTTCTTTTGCTGTAGTATCTGCTACAGTACGCATAACAGGTGCTTTGGTTACACTATTAGGGTCACCGGTAAACTCAATAATCTGACTCTGAATCTCCTCCAGATTAGCATTTACCGTTACAAAATCATTATTTAAAGTTTGCAAAAGATTCTCGTAATTTGCTCTTTCTGCATTCATGGTTGCTTCAACATAATTACGGATTCCCATCATAATATCATTTGTATACTGCATAGAGCCCAAGCGAATCTCATTCGCCTCAGCAATGGCATTTGCAACAATTTCATTTGCCTGCGCCCTTGCCATCTCAACAGTGTCATAAGCCTGCTGATTTGCCTGCTGTACAATGGTAGTTTCTTCAATCAAATGGGCAGCGGTAATATTTGCCTCCTGTAATATTGTATCAGACTCTTTTCTGGCATTCATCAGTATTGCTTCTTTATTACGCATAATCTTTTTACAACGGTCAATCTCTGCAGGAAGCTTAACCTTCAATTCTCCAAACAATTCATCAAATTCATCCTTTGGAACTGCTATTTTATTTGACGAAAATCCGGCAGATTTACATCCTGCCAAAAAATCCTCGATATCATTCATTACATCTTCAATACTTCTTCTTGCCATGTTATTATCCTCCATTATTATTTTTATTTATGCAAAATGTTCTTTAAGCTTATCATTCACACAAGCAGGTACAAAATCAGAAACATCCGTTCCATAGCTCGCATATTCTCTTACAATGCTGGAACTTAAATAGGCATACTCTACACTTGTAGTTAAAAATACGGTATCGATGGTATCCCCGCTTACTTTTCTGTTACTCTGGGCTATCTGCAATTCATAATCAAAATCCGTAATGGCCCGAAGTCCCCTTACAATTACAGATATGTCATTATTTTTCATATAGTCTACAAGCAAGCCCTCAAAAGAAATAACCTTAACATTATCAAATTCTTTTGTTGCCGCCTTTAACATCTCTTTACGTTCTTCGGCTGAAAACAAATGGTTTTTTGCACTATTGTTTAATACACCTACAATTACCTCATCAAACATGGAGGCAGAACGCTTAATAATATCTAAATGCCCAAAGGTAACCGGATCAAAACTTCCCGGATATATTGCTCTACTCAATTCATTTTCCTCAATTCTTACTCTAATGCGTATATAACATTAATTTTTCTCTAAAAAAATATGTTTATTGGTCTTATATATTTTTTCTTTCAGGATATGCATTCCCGGAATATCTTCATCAGAAAATACAGTATCCAAATCTGCTTCAACAATTATAAGGGCCTTATCTTCCAATATATCCATAAAATCCGGATGCTTTAATACTTCTTTCTCAAGTCCCATACCATAAGGCGGATCCATAAATACTACATGAAAGGTTTCTAAGCTCTTTAATGCCGTGATAGCACTTAATGCCGGCATATTCATAACCTTTCCCTGACCTTCTAAATGGGTTGTGTGTAAATTCTCTTTTATGATTTCACAGGCTTCCCGATTACGCTCAACAAAAACCGAATATTGGGCACCACGACTTAATGCCTCTATCCCAATTCCTCCACTGCCACTAAACAAGTCCAGAAAACGTATGTTATATAATTCATCCTGAATCATATTAAACAAAGTTTCCTTTATACGGTCAGTCGTTGGTCTCGTATCCTGTCCTTTAGGTGTTTTAAGTTGTAATCTTCGGGCTTTTCCTGCAATTACTCTCATGATAAACACACAATCCTTCATTATTATCTCGTCAAATAGAATAATGAAAAAGCCTTGATTTGTCAATACTATTTCCCACAAAGCTCCATAAACCACTTACCGGTTTCTGACAAATCATCATCTGTAAAGCCTGAGGTCTTTGTAACTGATGGTTTTAAAATAGAAGATTGTTCATCCTTATTGCTCAAATTCCATGCAAAGAAGCTTAAATTATCTTCAGCAATTAAATCTGCCCATTTTTGTGCCTCATCATAATTGATGGAGCCATTTCCCGATGCCTCTGTAATACTACACTCACTGACAATAACAGCAATACCGTTTTCTCTTGCTGTCTCAACTTTATCCCGAATCTCCTGTTTATGGGTAGATGCATAAAAGTGAACGGCATACATAATATTGCTCTCTCCCTCTATTGGATTTTGAGAAGCAATATCTACATCCTGAGACCATGTAGGGGTACCAACTATAATAATACCGTCCTTGTCATTGGCACGGATAATAGGAATAATGGTTTCTGCGTAAGATTTAACGGTTTCCCATGTGGTTCCACCATTTGGCTCATTACATATTTCATAAATAACATTATCATGGTCCGCATATTTTTTTGATATCTCATCAAAAAATACTTTTGCCTCATCCATATGAATCGTAGGGTCATTATCATGTAAAATATGCCAGTCAATAATCACATACATTCCAAGCTCATCACAGGCAGTTACACCTGTGTCAATCAGATTCTTTAATTTTGCTTTGTCCCCTCCGTTGCAATAACCTGCATACTCGTCTGTATACATGGCGAGACGAATGGCATTTACACCATAAGCGGATAAATCTTCAAAAGCCTGCTTATTCACATATTCCGGAAACCAGCTAAGTCCATGGGTAGATACTCCCTTTAACTGGTATAATTCACCATTTTTATCTACAAGATCAGTACCTTTCACAGATAGCTTTCCATGATTTGCAAAAGGAGTTCCCGAAGTATCCTTGGCAGCTACCTTCTTATTATCCTTCTTACTGTCCTTTTTGTCATCTTTTTCAGATTCCGCTGTATCTGTTTTTTCAGAAACAGCACTTTCATCATTGACTGCATATGTATTTCCGCCAATTAAGAGTTTTCCCTCCGGTTCGTAGCTTGTCTTTGTATCTAAAATAAAACCAAATGGAATCTCTCCTTTTGCAGGAATCTCCTGATTATAATCAACAGCAGTAATGGTTAATTTTGTTCCTGATAAATCATATTCGCCATTCCATCCGCTTTCAAGTTTAGAGCCTTCCGGAACCGTTAACTCCACCTTCCAGTCAGAACCGGTATTCCCTGTATTATTTTTTATTACCCCATCATACTGGGCACAGGTAAAACCATTATTTTCCCAACTGTTTCCGCTGGATTTTAAAGTAAAAACATAATCTGCTGTTTCTACTTTCTTATCTGCTTCCTTTTCTGTCTTTTCTTCTTCTTTCGCTGCTTCCGTGGTGGCTTTTGCCTCTGAAGTTGTCCCATCCTCTTTCTTTCCGCATCCAAACATGGAAAAAGTCAAAACACATGACAAAAATACACCGGTAATTATTTTTTTATACTTCTTCATATTTCCCTCCATAATTAAATATTATCCTGCTATTATTTCATATCATCACAAAATAAATGTTTCCTGATTCCCCAGTATATTCCTTAGGGGGATTCCCTCCCGTTGTAAATCCATTACGGCCTCATTGGCAAGCTTTAACATATCTGCATCCTGATATATATCTCCCAATGAAAAAAGCATATCTCCGCTTTGACGGACACCAAATAAATCTCCCGGCCCTCTCAATTTTAAATCTTCATTTGCAATAAAAAAACCATCATTGGATTTATTTAGAATCTCCAGCCGTTTTAAAGCATCCTTATTCTCATTTCCACATAAAAATATACAATAAGACTGTGCATCACCTCGTCCAACCCGTCCCCGTAACTGATGTAATTGAGAAAGACCAAACCGTTCTGCATTCTCAATCATCATAACAGTTGCATTAGGATTGTTAATTCCAACTTCTATTACCGTTGTTGATACCAGAATCTGAATTTCATTGCGACTAAATGATTCCATAATATTATTTTTTTCTTCCGAAGACATTTTACCATGTAAATAAGAAATTTGCACCTCTTTTGGAAAAATATCCATTAATGAATCCCTATATTCAATCACATTTTCAACATCTAAATTATCACTGGATTCAACCATAGGACAAATAATATATATCTGATGTCCCATTTTTATCTGCTCTGACATGAATTTATATGCGGTAGGACGATACTTTGGTCCCACTACACAGTTTTTAATCGGTTTTCTCATGGATGGCATATCCTTCATAACGGAAATATCCAAATCCCCATATAGAATAATGGCCAGAGTTCTTGGTATAGGGGTTGCACTCATTACCAAAACATGGGGTGCTTCTCCTTTTTCCGACAGCTTCATTCTCTGTCTGACTCCAAACCGATGCTGTTCATCAGTAATTACCAATGCAAGATTCTTATAAACTACTTTATCCTGAATCAATGCATGGGTTCCTATTATGATATCAATTTCTCCTTCTTTTAGTGCCTCATAGATTTTTCTTTTTTCCGAAATTTTTGTTGAGCCCACAAGCAAAGCGGTTTTTATGCCATAAGGCTTAAGGTCCTTTGAAATACCCTCATAATGCTGCATTGCCAAAACTTCAGTAGGAGCCATAAATGCAACCTGATATCCGTTTTTTACAACCGATAAAGCAGCCATCTGGGCAACAACCGTTTTACCGGAGCCCACATCTCCCTGTACCAACCGGTTCATAACCGTAGAGCCTTTCATATCCTTTTGTATATCCTCTAATGTCTGTAGCTGTCCCTTGGTCAGGGAAAAAGGAAGTTTATTTATAAAATTATCAATACAGGAAAAGTCCTCTATAACATATTTGTTAGACAGTCTGACTGTATTTTCCCGTAAAACATGCATATGCGCCAAAAACATAAAAAACTCATCAAACACTAACCGTTTTCTACACTCTATAAGGCTTTCTGACTTACCAGGAAAATGCATTCCCCTAATGGCATCCCGTAATGGCATCAAATGGTATTTCTTAATAACCGCCTCCGGAAGAAAATCCCTGATTTCGTCAAGAAAGGGCAAGGCATTTTTAATCGCCTTCGTAACCGTTTTATTACTCAATCCCTCTGTAAGGGGATATACCGGCTGCAAAGAGGACACCAGCTTCTCATATTCCGATATATTATAATATTCCGGATGTTCCATTGTTAACTGGTAATTCTTATAGGATATGGTGCCAACAAAGATATAAGTCTGTCCTATATGAAAAACCTTTTTTAAAAAGGGAGAATTAAACCAGGTAAGACGCACTTTTCCCGTTTTATCCTGTACAATACAACTAACAATTGTCAGGCTTTTTACCCGTTTCACCTCAACATAAGACTGAACGGTTGCCTTTATGGCTACTCTCTCAAAAGCCTTTGCTTCCATAACAGATACCGGCTTATTATAGGAAAGATAATTTCTCGGATAAAACCGTAACAAATCTTCAATGGTATGTACTTTTAATTTATCAAATAATACTGCCGTTTTAGGACCAATTCCCTTTAAACTGTCTACAGGATCTTTTATATTCATTCACATCTCCATTTAAGAAAAGGCACCGAATAATCCGATGCCTTTCTAATCATAATCATGCTATTCAACAGATAATATATAGTAATATATCGGCTGACCACCGTAGTTAAACTCTACATCACAATCCTCATATGTTTCTTCTACATAATCAGCAAATGCTTTTGCATCCTCTTCCTTTACGTCTGCGCCATAATATATACTAATCAACTCAGAATCCTCATCAACCATTTCCGATAATAAATTCTTTGCAGCCTCTTCTAAATCAGTAGAAACAGACTTTATTCCCGTATCATCAATACCCATGATATCTCCGGCATTAATTTCTTTTCCATCAATGCTTGTATCACGCACTGCATAGGTTACCTGACCGGTTTTAACATTCCCCATCTCCGAAGTCATATAAGACAGGTTATCTTCCGGTTTCTTTCCGGGATCAAAGCCGATTAAAGCTGCAACACCCTGAGGTGCCGTCTTAGATGGTACCACAATTATATTCTTATCTTCCGTTAATTCCTGTGCCTGGTTCGCTGCCAAAATAATATTTTTATTATTCGGGAAAATATATATGGTATCTGCATCCACTTTATCAATGGCATTTAACATATCCTCCGTGCTGGGATTCATTGTTTGTCCACCTTCAATTAAATAATCAACACCCAAATCCTTAAATATATCATTCATACCTTCCCCAACGGAAACAGAAATAAAGCCATACTCTTTATGTTTATTACCATTATCAGAAGAATTTTCCTCTTCCTTCTCCTGTGCCTGCAGGGCAGCCATCTTTGAGGCTTCTAAAATAACCTTTTCCCTGTGTTCTTCCCTCATATTGTCAACTTTCATACTGGTTAGGGAACCATAAGTAAGACCTCTTTCAAAAGCTAAGCCCGGATGATTTGTATGAACATGAACTTTAATAATCTCATCATCTGATACAACAACTAAGGAATCACCAATAGATTCCAAATATGCCTTAAACTCCTTTTCTATGGACTTATTGTATTCCTGTTCAATCATAACAATAAACTCTGTGCAATATCCGTATTTTATATGAGAGGTATCAATTTCTTTACGGTCAATTCCCAATGAATTAGTGGTATTAAGACCTGAGGAATCCGGAGCCGGCTTATCACTTACACTCTCACTGTTAAATCCTCCCAAAAGGTCTGCCGATACATTACCGGAAAGGGCATCATAAGCACCCTCTAATATAGTCATTAAACCTTCTCCACCTGAATCAACCACACCGGCTTCCTTTAATACAGGAAGCATATCAGGAGTTTTTGCAAGAACCTCCCTACCATAAGCAATTACCTCTCCTGAAAAAGTAATCATATCTATATCCGTATTGCCAAGTTCTTTTGCCTTATCAGCCATACCCTTTGCAACCGTTAATATGGTTCCTTCTTTTGGTTTCATAACTGCCTTATATGCCGTAGCAACCGCACGGTTAAAACCGGCAGCAATATCACTGACAGAAACCTCTTCTTTTCCCTCTAATTCCTTGCAGAAACCACGAATTAACTGAGATAAAATAACACCGGAATTACCTCTGGCTCCTCTAAGAGAACCTGTTGACATTGCTTTTGTTACACCACCCAAAGTGGGATTGGTAATAGCCGCCACTTCTTTAGCAGCAGAGGTAATGGTAAGTGTCATATTGGTACCTGTATCACCATCCGGTACAGGAAACACATTTAATTCGTTAATATATTCTTTCTTTTCTTCAATTCGCTTTGCCCCTGCTAAGAAAGCGGTTTGAAGACTTTGTGCATTCAAATTCATATTCTGACTCATAATTCCTCCTAATCGATTACACGTACACCTTCAACAAACACATTAATGTTTGCAACCTGCATACCTGTAAACTCTTCTACTTTATATCTGACTGTAGACATTAAATTCTCTGCTACAGTAGAAATGCTGACACCATAAGCCACAATAATATGGAAATCAATAGATATATCATTATTTTCAGAAACAGTAACATTTACCCCTTTGGATATGCTGTCTCCGCGAAGGAGCTTAACAATACCATCCTTCATATTTACAGTAGCCATTCCAACAATGCCAAAACACTCAATTGCTGAAATACCTGCATATTGTGCAATCACTTCACTTTCAATTACAACACCGCCACGCTTTGTAGATACTTCTATCTTCATACCGTTACCCTCCATTTACTATCATGTATTATTATAATAAATCACTTGTTGCAACTTAACTTATTCCATCTCTGTTCAAATGACAACAGGATAGAGTAATTATACAACGAATCAGCCAAAAAAGAAACATTTTTTTAATTTATGCTTGCATTTGCATTACAATTCTGTTAGAATTGACGTGTTGCAAACCGATAGGTTAATAAATTCAAGGAGGTGCAAGTCATGGCAAAGTGTTCAGTATGCGGTAAAGGCGCTCATTTCGGTATTAAAGTGAGTCATTCTCATAGAAGATCAAACAAGATGTGGAAATCAAACATTAAGAAGGTTAAAGCAATCGTAGATGGTACTCCACAGAGAGTTTATGTTTGTACTTCATGCTTAAGAGCAGACAAAGTCGAAAGAGCTTAATTCAATATCTTATAAAAAAGAACCTCGTTTTAAGGTTCTTTTTTATTATCCAAATATCATCTCCCTAGCATTTACAAAAAAGCAAATATGCAATTACCAAAGAACCAACCACAACAAAAAAATTCAAACATCCCTCTAACAAATAATCAACAATCATTCCTAGCCCAAACCAAAAGAAAGCAAAACCACATACCCTTCTCATATATTCAAACATCTCCATGTCCTGCTATACTTAGTATATGTTAGTCCTGCTTCCTTTGTGACATTAATTATTCTGTTTATCTACAATTTCTGCAACCGCCTGTTCTACCTCAGGAGACTCCTTAGATTCTGTCTTTTTTGAAACCCGGTCAATAATGTCCGGAACCATATCAAGAACCTTGGTAACCGCATCCTGATTTTTAACATTTACAAGTCGGATCTGATCATCCTTAATAACCAAAATTGCACTTGGAGTTAATTTACCTCCCATTCCACCTGCACCATTATTCTTCTTTTCTTCCGAAAAAGCACCTGCAGCCACACCAAAACTAACATCTACTAAAGGTAAAATAATGGTATCTCCTATAGTAGTGGGATCCCCAACCACTGTCTTAGTACTTAAAAACTTATCCATACCCTGAAACAGTGACGCAACCGTTGTGTTAAAATCATTTGCCATTTCATAATCCTCCTATCGCTCAATAATAGTTTTTACTCTCTTCATTACTTTTATTAAATTTTTATTAAAAATAATTTTAATGCCTAATATAAGGATAGAAAAAAGTAATATCTTTCCCTTTCCCTTCACATAACCATCCAAACAGGAATATTCAAATTCCGGCTGAAGCAAAAAATATCCATCATATAACGGAAGAAACATTGCCGCCACACCTGTAACCTGTCCTGTTAAAGCCGGGTCATCAAAGCCAAAATGCACACGTCCTTCCAATTTGTCAGGCTTTATAATTCCAAATAATTTTTTCAAATACAGTATAACATCCTTTTTGGCAATTTCAAAGCGTTTTGAATGATATACTTTTAGTAAGTCTTCCCTTTTTTGATTTAAAGTTTTCAATTTCTTTATGAAATTCTTTATATTCTCCCTGATATTTTTAATTTTATTTCTAATAATCTCCCATAGGGATGTTTTTCTTTTTTTGTTATCTCCTGCAATGGTATCAGATTTAAAAATAACCTCCTCCTTAGAAGGATCCGGCTCTAAAGCCAAAGATATATCTTGATTATCATAGGAAACTTCCTCATCCTCATTTGCAAAATCCTCCTGAGAATTATCTTCAGAAAATAATTTTCTTCCAATAAAGGATATTCTGGCATCTGTATTTGTCATAATAACTCCGCCAAATAATCTGATTATATATAAAAACTTATCATTATGATATGATAAGGTTGCTTTAAAAAGAAATGGTAACCAGGTTACCTTTGCCTCTAAATCTCCTTCTTTATCATATGATCCCTCTAACCGATATCTGATTGGAACAAATAATATATTTAACAAAATAAATAATAGAATACCTAATATTACCAACAGAATTATTCCAATTATTTTCAAAATAGTAAGTACCATAATTACTCCTCAAAAAAATGAACAATAGGAATATCACCTGTCTGCCATCCCACATCTGCTATAATTTCTTCAATTATGGAAAGTGCATCCTCTCTACTTTTAGAAACACCTACAACCGTTAAAGTTTTATCAAGCTCTTTATATGCTTTTTGTAATAACTCAGGATACCAGTATATTTCTAATAATCCGCTTTCTCCTAACGGAAGTGTAACAAGATAAAGATTTAATTTTGCATAACCTTTTTTTACCCGCTTGCAAATTCTCTTAAGTTTACCCCCGGATATCCCATCACTATATAATTTTTCATGAAATTTGATATCCATATCTTCACCTTACTCTTCTGCCATTAAATCTTCAAGAATCTTGGCACAGGCCATCAGTTCACTGGAATTACCGCAATGACCCAGACTATATTCAATATATTCCTTAACCTCATCCTGTGAATTAAACAAAACAGGCATGCTGGCAAACAAAGATGCCATAACTGCACGATTCATTTCTCTTGTATGACATTCAAAGAAATCACTTAACTCCTTAACAAGTTCATCTCTCTTTTTTAATATATAATCAGAATCTGCAATCCGGGATTCTTCTGTATCATGATTCAAATCAACAAATAAACTGCCGGATAACAACTTTGAAGTTAATGCCAGACCATTCAGCCTTTTATCCAGCATAATTCCTCCAATGATATCCTTATGAACATCCATAATATCCGGTAATACAGACTCATACTGAATAATATCTTCTCCAAGTTTTTCCTGAACACCTTCAATTCTTATAAATCCATCATCCACATAATCAGGAATTTCCCCACCGCTTACAAATGCATCATGAAGTCCTTTCAGCATAGTAATACAGGTATTTGAAAAATCAACATCACAATTCTCATATGGCAGGGTTAGAATCATGGAATAAAAATCATTCACAAGTTCCATAACCCTCATGTAATTACTAACCAGTTCTGTAATATGCTGTGTTGTAATTGCAAACTGTTCCATTAAAGCCTTAAAGCCCTCTAGATTCAGTTTTTTAAAATCAACTTCATCCAATGTATGTATAAAACCCGCAATTTCAGGATATTCTTCTCCATATCCCTCCGGTTTGTCTAATAATGCTGTTGTTCTCAGTCTCTCAATAAAATCATCAAGGGCAGACTCCTCTGAACCGTTATATATATTAAGTGTATCTGTTAAATAATCATAAAACCGGTTCTTTGTCATCCTTATAGGTAATTGGGCTGTTACCATTTGGATTTTACTGTTAATAACCATTTTATCATTGTCATTAAACAAGTACTGGAATACTCTTGCAGCAAGGGAACTCTCCTCCACCTTATATTCCTCTTTGGTAATTCCATATTCAACTCTGTTTAATATATATTCATAAAGCTGCATCCCGTCTGTATATGCCGTTAACAGCATCATTTTCTGAATCAGCAGATTTCTTATATCATCAATCCTTCCTACTGCACCAGAATAATCCTTCTCCATGTGTTCAGAAAGAATTGTTTCAAATAATAATGTATGAATCTCATTCATTACATAATCTAAGGTATTATCATTACTAATTCCACAGGTGTCATTTTCTACTTCTTTTAGGGTGTAATAGTCAAGAACAAAATGAATCATGCTAAACCCATACACCGCATCTGTATATGCCCCTGCATATGCCGGCAAATTACGTTCTAACTCCTTATTATGCATAATCTCTTTTATAACTTTTTTATTTTCTGAATTCATTGTATATTCCTTTTCCTGTATTTTTATTTTTTATGTTCGTGTGTAAATAAATGATTGCTGCAATATTCATAACTTCCTTTACACCTTGAGCAATAACGGAATTCCAAATTAGGATTATCCTCTTCGGTTTGTCCGCAAATTGCACATTTATGTCTTGTAAGAATCTGGGTTGCCCTCACATTCTTCTGATAATTCCGTTTTCTTTTTTTATGCTTTAACGAAACTGCTCCTGCTCCTTTATAGAGAAAATAAAACAGGATAAAATTAAGAACAGACATAATAATGGTAATGACACCAGGTATATAATGAGCAATGGAATATATTGCAACGTAATATATTAAAACCGCAACATCTAAGTATCCCAGCAATTTTGCCTTTATCCTTACAGGAATAAATATAAAAAATGTAATAAACTCCTGCTCCGGAAATAGCACCGCATAAGCCAAAACCATGCTCATACAAAGAAAATAGGATGATACGCCAAACATTCCGCCTCCCGAATAGGAGTAAATAGATGCGATTTCACTATGCCCTGCAAGAAGAAATACAAGATAACTTAAAATTACACCTATATCCGTGAAAACAATACCTGCAAAAATATATAGGTTATACCGAAACTCTCCCCACACATTTTCTAAGGTTCGTCCTACAAACCAATAAAACATCAAGGTTAATATAATAAAAATATTTACACCGTTTGGGGGCATCAAAACCCAGGTTACAAGCCTCCACACCTCACCATGCAGAATCCTTTCAGGATCTAAGCTAATCACACTAATAGCCGACGGTTCAATTACCGCAATCAGAAAACCTAAAATAAAACCGATGATTAAAATCAAGGTTAAATTAGGAATTGAATATTTTCCAAATTTTCGTTCTAACTTTGTGATAAATTTCATAGTCTGTCCTCCAAATCAAGTAATTAAAATATATGCAATAAAAGTCAAAACTGCATTTTTACACAGAAGCAGTCTGACTTCTATCACATAATAATATTAATCCACTGTGGGAATACAAATCTCATCTCCTATTTGTAAATTATACACATTCACATAGGGATTTAATCGCATAATATCAATTAATTTCACATCATAAAGCCTTGACAATGTATATAGGGTATCTCCCTGCTCAATTACATGAATTTTTCCCTGGCAGTGAAATTGAAAATCCATTGGTTCCTGTTCCATACACATTCCAAATATATTTTTTATTATTCTATTCCAATATCTGTTAAATGTGAAACAAACTATTCTTCCGAAGCGCCCTCCGTAGCCTTTGCTTCTTCCTCCGTAACACCTTCCGTAGCCTTTGCTTCTTCCTCCGTAACACCTTCCGTTGCTGCGGTATTTTGTGCTGTACTCTCAACAGTTGTAGCCTCTGTTGTTACCGGTTCTGATAATTGAGGTGTCAATTCAATACAAAATGTATCACCTACAAAATCATCTGCATAATACTCTGTATAATCAAATGAATAAATTTCTTTATCCGGCACAATATACAAAATTGACTTTGTAATACTATCCCCTGTCTTTAAAGAAAACAGATTATCCATCAACTCCTCTTTACCAATGTCCGCCTTACCATAGCCGTATATGATGTTATCTTTTTCATTACCCTCATAGTCAATGGTAAAGTCTGTTATTCCCATGGATAGATTCTCAGCATAAGTGTTTTGAATCGTAACCGTTACCAGCAAATACACCGTTCCTTCTTCTGCTTTATATAAACCATCCATAAACTGATACGTATTATATTTCTTAACATCATCAACTGATAAATCAAAAAAAGCTGTATGAATTGTCTCATCCTGTTTCACTGAAATAAGACCGTCATAACTTCTCCCATCATCAGAGGTTTTTGACCCGTGCTTTTTTGATTTTCCACATCCTGTTACCATGGAAACACCCAATACCAGTACACATACTCCTATTAATAACCGTTTAATCGAAACCTTCTTTATCATATTAACAACTCCAAATTCCTAACCATATAAATACTGAATCATACCGGGACCTAAAGAATCCGTAGGTCTTGCCACAAATCCATGCTTACTGTAAAATCCTTCCCGGCCCTTTGCACACATTAAGCAAAGCATCATCTGACTATTCATCATTTTTAAAGAATCCACATATGATATCAGTTCATCCAATACCATAGAACCAATGCCACAATGTTGAAAATCAGGTGCAACAATCAAATCCTGTACATAACATATAACCGCACCGTCACCTACGATTCTTCCCATACCAACAAGGCGGTCTCCGTCATACGCGCCAACAACCAATAAACTGTTTTTAAGTGCCAGCTCCGCCTGAGCAGGCAGTAACGTCCGCCAATTAACTTTCTTTCTTATGTCTAAATATTCCGATACGGAAATCCTGTTCTTTTTAAGTGTTATCATGAATCTAACCTGTTCTATATACGCACTGCGACGTCTTTTTCCCTTAAATAATCTTTTAAATCAGAAATCTCTAATTCTTTGTAATGAAATAATGATGCTGCCAAGGCTGCATCTGCCTTTCCCTTAGTCAGGGCATCATAAAAATGCTGTTTTGTTCCTGCACCACCGGATGCAATTACAGGAATCGATACTGCCTCGCTAATCTGTCTGGTTAAATCAATATCGTATCCGGCCTTCGTGCCATCGCAATCCATACTTGTAAGTAAAATCTCTCCGGCACCCATTTTCTCAGCCTTTACAGCCCATTCAACGGCATCTAAACCAACATCAATCCTTCCACCATTTTTATATACATTAAAACCGCTTCCGTCACTGCGCCGTTTTGCATCAATTGCAACAACTACACATTGACTGCCAAACTTATCTGCCGCATCACTAATTAACCCGGGATTATTAATTGCCGAAGAATTAATTGATATTTTATCTGCACCTTCCCGTAAGATTGCACGAAAATCATCAACCGTACGAATGCCTCCACCTACCGTAAATGGAATAAATACGGTTTCCGCAACACGTCTTACCATATCAATCACAATATTTCTGGCATCAGAAGATGCTGTTATATCAAGAAAAACAAGTTCATCCGCCCCTGCCTTGTCGTAAACTTTAGCAACCTCAACAGGATCTCCGGCATCTTTTAAATTAACGAAATTCACACCTTTTACAACTCTTCCCCCTGTAACATCTAAACAGGGAATAATTCTTTTTGTATGCATCCTATAATTCCTCCTTTACCGGAGATGGTAATTCAATAAAATTCTGCAATATTTTTAACCCAACGGTACTGCTTTTTTCAGGATGAAACTGACAGGCAAATACATTGTCCCGTTCTACACTGGCATGAATTAATGTGGAGTAAAATGTAGTCGCTGCCACATCCTCTTCAGAAAATGACTTTAAATAGTATGAATGAACAAAATACACGTAAGGATTTCCCTCAATGCCTTTAAAAAGTTTTGCACCCTCTGTAATATTTAGTGAGTTCCAGCCCATATGAGGAATTTTTAAACCCTGTGCATCAGGAATACGATTAATCTGACCTTTTAAAATTCCAAGACCTGTTACATCAGGACTTTCATCACTTGTTTCATATAGTAGCTGAAGTCCTAAACAAATACCCAAAAAAGGAACTTTACGTTCCACAACATCATAGATTACCTGTTGCAGTTTGTACTCTCTAATCTTATTCATTGCATCTCCAAAGCATCCTACACCCGGTAAAATTACTTTTTCGCTTGCCATGATTTCGTCTCTGTCTCTTGTAATCTTTGCTTCCTGTCCTAAATATGTTAATGCCTTTTCAACACTTTTAATATTGCCGGCATCGTAATCAAGTATTGCTATCATTGTGTCACTTCCTCTTCCTGTTTACCGGAAACATCTGCATCTTCAGGTGCAATTGCATCCTCCTTGCCTGATGTTTCTTCCTTCGTTTCATTGCTGTCATTTGTATATTTCTCTAATTTTTCACTGTTTACTTCCACATAAGAACGAATGGTAAGAACATATTCATCATTTTCCAGCTTATTGATTTCCAATGCTTTTTCAAGAGAAATGCCAAATCCGCTTAGCAAAGAATCCTGAATCCGTCCAAAAGAATAATCTATATCATCTACAATTTCCAATTCCACGGCTTCATCATAATGCTCATAATATTTGTCCACACCACGTAACAGTGAGTCTAATGCCTTGTCATAAAAACCAAGCTTAATATTATTATTATAAGATTCATATAACCGTTCAACATACATAACGGTATATATACGATCCTTCAAATCCTGGTCTTTTTCCTTTACCTCTACGCCCCTAATCTCATCATAGGCTTTATGATATTTACGGTTCTCAAAATAATTAGTGGCCTTTTGTATTGCCTGTGTATAATTAAAGTTATTCGTAGCAAGATAAAACAAAGCCGTTCCTCCTAAAAACAGGGAGAAAATAAAGAAAACCGCCGGTTTGTTTAATTTTTTTTCAGGCTCTGCATTGGCCAGTTCTTCCGCTTTTCTCTTTGCTTTCTTTTCTGCCTTAACCCGTTGTTTTTCAGCATCTGCCTTCTTCTTTTTACCGTTTTTTTCTTCTTTTAAAGCCTTGGCAGCCTCTGCTTTTTCTTTTCTTGCTTCCTTTGCCTCTTGTTTTTTACGTTTCTTTTCTGCCTTCTTTGCTTCTATAGCCGCAAGCTCTTCCGGAGACAACTCATCATCCTCATCAGCTTCTCCAAACAAAATCTCCATAAAACTCTTCTTTTTCTTGTCGGCTTTGGTCAAAGGTTCATTATCTTCCTTTGCAGAAATATCCTCCAAATCCTTAAGCTCATCAATTCCCTCGAGGTCAGTCAAATCTAAAGACGTACCGGCATTATCCTCCGATGCACCTTGCTCTCCGCCTGCTTCCTCTTCATCTAAATCCAAAAGGGAAAACAAATCATCCAAAGCAGCCTCATCTCCTGATGATAATTCCTCATCGGATAATGCTTCCATTGGTTCATCCTGATTTTCTTCAATCTGTCCAAATCCGGAAAATCCATCCATAGCATCCATGGCATCATACGAGCTTCCTTTATCAGAAGATAAAGAATCCAGCAAATCATCCAAATCACCGGTATTTTCATCTAATGCTGTTTCACTATCTTCTTTTGGTATATCAGTAGAAACCGCTTCCTTATCCTCTAATTCCACAATCGGTGACTGCTCTGCATTTTTCTCATCCGTTTCCTCTAATAAACTATCTAAAAATTCGTCTGCATCAAAAGAATCTTCGTTTAAATCATCTTCCAAAACAACATTATCTCCGGAAGAGTCCTCCTGCTTCACATCCTCCTCATGAAAGGCCTCATCAATTTCTAAATCCCCTTCAAAATCCTTAAGCAGCTCATCAATATCACTGGTATCAATATCATCTAACCGTGTCATATCCAGATCATCTAAATCAATATCCGAAAAATCCAGATCTCCCATATCTAAATCTGCCAGTTCATCCAGATTATCCAATTCATCCATCTGCTCCTCAGAAAAGAGCATGTCCTGTTCAAGTAAACCGCCGGCAACGTCCTGTTCCAAATCAAGATTAAATAAATCTTCACGGGATTTGCTTTTTGCCTTCTGATACTGTTCCTTTTCTTTGGCAATCTGGTTATCCAATTCATCTTCAATTTTATTATCAATCTCTTTATCCAATGAAAACTCATTTAGCAGATTATCAAGATAATTCTCGTCCATACAGGTACCTCATTCTATCATAAAAATGTATATGTTTTTGTCTATACACAGATAGGGTTATTCTAACATATTATTTTTATTTTAACAAGAACTTCGCTTTGTACCATGACATAAAAAAAGGAATGTGTCGCTTTGTACACATTCCTCTTTTAGATTAGTCTAATGTAAATTCTGCTTTCTCATCATCATTAAATACACAATATGCCATGTTTTCCTCAGGCTTTACGTATAATTGTAATGACTTCAAATCTGCAACTTTCTTTCCTGAACCTGTCCATAACTTCTTAGCTTTTGCAATTAAATCCTTTTCCTGTAACTGCTTTTCCTGATATTCTACATACACTGTCGATTTCATAACTTTACCCTCCTGATATATTTTTTAACTGTTCCAAACAAGATTAATATAATATAAATAAATAAAAAAAGCAAGTTAATATATTGAAAAGGATTTTTTCAATATCTCTTTTTCAGAAAAAACTAATTTAATAAACTCTCTTTTCTAATTACACCTTTTTTATTATTTTTACATACACCAATTTGCACCATTTAAACGTGATTATATAAAACATTATAACACAATACGTGAAATTTATATTTTTTAATTCTGTGGCTATTATTTGAATAGTGCTTAATTTCCAGATTCTCCATACAAATCATACGGGGTTTCCTGATAAACGTAATAATTGAGCCAGTTAAAATACAATGTATTGGCATGACATCTCCAAGATTTAATAGGCTTCTTGGTTGGATCATCATCCGGATAATAATTACATGGAATATCCGGATGAATTCCTTTTTCCATATCTCTTTTATATTCCTGGTCTAAGGTCAAAGTGTCATATTCCGGATGTCCGGTCACAAAAATGTTTTTTCCCCCTTCTGCAATGATTAAATATGGTCCCGTAACATCACTTTCCGATACAATTTCAAGCTTATCATTTGCAACGATGTCTTCCTTGCAAACTCCTGTATATCTGGATTGGGGCACCAAAAAGGAATCATCAAACCCTCTTACCAAAGGAGTTCTCTTATGGAAGGTATAATGCTTATATATACCGGAAAATTTCTTTGGCAAATCATACTTTCTAACCCCATACCGGTAATATAAACCTGCCTGAGCACCCCAGCATATGTGTAAAGTGGAAGTAACATTTTTAGCAGACCAATCCATAATCTCAGTCAGTTCATTCCAGTATTCCACCTCTTCAAACTCCATCTTTTCAACAGGCGCACCTGTAATAATCATTCCATCAAACCGGCGTTCTTTTATTTCATCAAAGGTTGTATAAAAACGTTCTAAGTGTTTTCTGGCTACATTCTTTGGCTCATAAGTACCAGTACGGATTAATGTAATATTGGTTTGTAACGGCGTATTGGAAAGACTTCTAAATAGCTGTAACTCTGTATCTTCCTTTAATGGCATAAGATTTAAAATAACCACCTCTAAAGGACGAATCTCCTGACTTAATGCCCTCTCCTCATCCATTACAAATATATTTTCATCCTCTAATATTTTCTTTACCGGTAAATCATTATCTATTTTTATTGGCATGTTATATCCTCTTTTCTATCAAGTTCTATTTAGGCAATTGAGAAACTTAATAATGTAAATATACGTATTGTGTAATATATACAACTTTGCGGCGGCATTAGGAACGTTAGCCAAGCAAAGTTCATATATATTCACAATACGTATGAAACAAAATTACTGTTTCTCAATTGCCTGATAAAATTCTATTCTTCATCCTTTGTTAGGTTTAAGAAATCTTCTTCTGATAAAATTGGTACAGATAACTGTCTGGCCTTTTTATTCTTTGATGATTCTGACGTTACATCATTATTTATCAAGTAATCTGTATTTTTTGATACAGAGCCTGTTACCTTACCACCATGTTTTTCTATATACTCTTTTAATTCATCCCGATTTGCAAAATGGTTTACCGAACCGGTAATTACAAATGTTTTTCCTGTAATTGCAGATTCTTTTGCCTGCTCTTCCATTTCAAAATGAATTTCCTTTAGTAAAGCGTCAACCATATTACTCTTTGCTTCATTATGGAAGAAATCGTAAAATGACTTTGCCAGTACTTCTCCAATTCCTTCAATTCGTGTCAATTCATCTAATGAAGCATTTCTGATTCCGGAAAAATCCTGATTAAAATGAGAAACGATTACTTTGGCATTGGCAAGTCCAATTCCACTAATTCCCAAACTGTATATAAATTTAGCCATGGAAACTTTTCTGGAATCTTTAATGGAACTCATTAATTTATCATAAGACTTCTCTCCAAAACCTTCCAAAGCAACAATCTGTTCCTTGTATTGTGACAGTTTGAATATATCCGGCAGTTCTTTTAAAAAACCTTCTTCAATGAATTTTTCCAAAGTTGCATCTGACATACCATCAATATTCATGGCATTTCTGGATACAAAATGAGAAAATCCTTTTATATGTTTTGCACTACATTCCGGATTCATACAGTATAAAGACTGCACACCGTTTACATCCTGTAACCTTGTTTCACCTCCGCAGGCAGGACATTTATCAGGAATTGGTAAATTACCGCTTCTGATTAAATTCTCTGCCACCTGGGGAATAATCATATTTGCCTTATATACCGTTATACGGTCTCCAATACCAAGACCCAAAGCCCTTAAGATACTTACATTATGAAGGCTGGCTCTTGAAACCGTTGTTCCCTCTAACTCCACAGGTTCAAAAATAGCAACAGGATTAATGAGACCGGTTCTTGACGGGGACCATTCTACCTCAAGCAGTGTAGTCTCTGCCTGTTCATCCGCCCATTTAAATGCAATGGAATCTCTTGGAAACTTTGCGGTTTTTCCAAGACTTTTTCCATATGCAATATCGTTAAATGATAATACCAGTCCGTCAGAAGGAATGTCATTATCAGGAATCCTTGAAGCGAACTCCATAACCTTAGACTCTAAATTATCCTTGGTTACCACAAAATGTTCTACCACATCAAAACCCTGTTTTTCTAACCAGTCAAATCTCCCGGTCATGGTATTGTCAAATCCATTTTCTTTTACAGAATCTTCATCCAGCACATCAGCCACAAGGGAAAATGCATAGAAATATACACTTCTTTTTGCGGTTATTTCATTATTTAACTGCCTGACAGAACCGGAACACAGATTACGGGGATTCTTATACCGGTCTTCTATATTACTGATTTCCTCATTCATTCTGTTAAAGTCAGAATATTTAATAACCGCTTCTCCCCGAAGAACCAGCTCTCCCTTATAGGGAATCACCTTAGGAACGTTTACAAAGGTCTTGGCATTATTGGTAATCACTTCACCAACCTCACCATTTCCTCTTGTAACCGCATTTTTAAGTTCACCCTCCCGGTAGGTTAGAACCACAGTTAATCCGTCTAATTTCCATGATAATACGCCTTCATGATTACCAAGCCAGTCTGAAAGGACATTTACATCCTTTGTTTTGTCAAGGGATAACATGGGAGAGGGATGTGCCTGTTTCTCCAATTCACTTAAGACCTCATATCCAACATTTACGGTAGGGCTGTTTGCCAGTACGATTCCCGTTTCCTGTTCCAATGATACCAGCTCATCATATAACCCGTCATATTCAAGGTTAGACATAATCTCCGTATCTTTTTGATAATATGCCTTTGATGCTTCATTTAATATTTTCACAAGTTCTTTTATTCGTTCCTGTTTATTCATAGGTTCCCCTTTTATAAAATATCATTTAAACCACAATATCCTACATACTACTGATTATCATGCCCACATAAGCTTTTTAGCATCTTCGCCTCTTCCTTTGTTGCGTTACGTATATCCCCGGGCTTCATATCTCCTAAGCATATATTCATAACCCTTATACGCCGAAGTTTTACCACACGATAATCAAAATATTCACACATTCTGCGAATCTGTCTATTGTACCCCTGTGTCAGAATAATGGAAAATCTTCTTTTATCAATCTCTTTCACTGTACAGGGTCTTGTTACAACATAACGATTTTTGTTTCTGTCAAAAATACGTACCCCACAACTCATACGACTGATAAAATCCTTACTGATATCCTGATTCACCGTTACAATATACTCTTTTTCATGTTCATTTCCTGCTTTCGATATCTCATTGCACAAATCACCATCGTTTGTCAACAGCAAAAGCCCCTCTGAGTCCTTATCCAGTCTCCCCACATATCTAAGGTCCTCATCCAGAGGAAAGTTGTTAAATATCCCGGTCTCATCACCACGGTGAAAAGTAACTGCATACCCCTTAGGCTTATAAAACACCACCAGTTTAAATGCATCCTGTTTGGTAAGCTCCTTTCCGTTAACCGTGATTACATCCTCATCATTAACCTGCATACCAATATCAGCCACAATTCCGTTGACCCTGACCTTACCGGCAGCAATCCATTCGTCAGCCTTTCTTCTTGAACAAAAACCTGTAGCACTAATATATTTATTCAGCCTATAACTCATAACCTGTCTCCGGAGGATTCATTTGATCCACATCAAATCCAACTAATTCCTCATGGGTTGCCATACCCGTCATTAAAGCATACTCCCTGCGCTCCTCATATAATTCTGCATAGGTTGTCTGTTGATATCCAACCAAAGGATAAAAAAGCAGGACTCCCGGAATTGCAAGTAATCCACAGGAAATAACAGCCAAAACAATCTCTATCAGCACAAACAATAATGTCCATCCAATAAAGGATAATCCCAATACAAAAATCTGCCACTTATGTCCGTCAGACATTTGTTTACTCAGCTCTTTTGCCCTCTTATTATCAATTTGAGGATTCTCCGCTACAATATATCCCACGAAGAAATACTGGTAATATTTTACCAGTCCCGGGAAATAAAATAAAAGTCTCCATAAATAGATTTCAAGATTGGTTTTAAACATGGTTTTCACAACATTCATATATCGGCCTTTTCCAAATGAGGAAAATAAATCTGTAAACTGACTTTTGTCCATACGGTTCAGCATGAAAAATCTTTTATAACCTACGGATACAGGTCCACATAAAAATGCACCAATCAAAAAGGAAATTACTATAGCCACTAAATAAATCACAAGGAAAACAATGCAAACCACTGCAATAATTAAGAAAATCACCGAAACATCAATGGAATCAAAAAAGGCATCAAAAAATCTCTCCAGATTCTCGGCATCACTAAGGTTTTTATTGTACTGATAATGAAACTCATTGCCATTACTTACAGGTGAGTTGTTAAAAGCCTCTTCAAAGCCTGCCATACCGGAACCCATAGCGGATGTGCCATAACTATATGCACTTCCCCCGCTCTCACTTCCAACAGTCAGGCCGCTAAAATTACCACCTAAAAAATTGGCACAAAAACAAACCAGCATAATTATCCAAAAATTCTTTTTTAATGCAATCTTTGCATTCTGCTTTAATAGTTTACGATTAATCGGCTCCATATAATTCCTCCTTAATATAAACATATATTTCATGTATATTTGTATTTATCCAATATGTTCCTTATCATACCACGGATAAAAATATAATGCAATTTATCCTTCAGGATCCATTATTAAAAATAAATTAATTTTTCACTTGAAAATATTAAGAGATACATATATAATGTAATCGAATACAACGGGGTGTTCTTACTTTTATTAAGAACGCCTTCTTTTTTTTTACAGATTGACCGAATTCACATCAATCAAATATTATATCAAGAAAAGGAAGTGTACCTATGGATAATATCGATAAGAAAATTCTTCACCTGTTACAGGAAAATGCCCGTTACCCATTAAAATATCTGGCAAGCAAGGTGTTTTTATCATCTCCTGCCGTCTCTGCCAGAATTGATCGTTTAGAAAAGGCAGAAATCATTACCGGTTATCACGCAACTGTAGATCCTGTCATGTTAGATTATCATGTTACGGCTTTTATCAATATGTCCCTTGACCCAAAGCAAAAGCCAATATTCTATCCTTATATAGAAGCCTGTCCAAATGTACTGGAATGTAATTGTGTTACAGGTGCATATTCCATGCTAATAAAGGTAGCATTTCCCAGCACTATGGAATTAGACTCTTTCATTGGCCAGCTTCAAAAATACGGAAAAACAGAAACACAGATTGTATTTTCTACCCCCGTTAAGCCAAGGGGAATCGATATCTATGCAGCAGGCAATCCTGAAGATGTAGATGGGGAAGATTTATAAAAATAAAAAACTCATGATAGACAATAATGATTTAACTGATCTCATTCATCCTATCATGAGTTTTTATTTATTCAGAGGT
Organism: Lachnospiraceae bacterium; assembly: GCA_051880415.1. Classification (GTDB taxonomy): domain Bacteria; phylum Bacillota; class Clostridia; order Lachnospirales; family Lachnospiraceae; genus CAG-590. The sequence continues at coordinate 155,349 of JBJENX010000170.1, forward strand.
TTCCTGTCCCTTTGTAATAATATCGTAAAATTGTTCCTGAATGGAAGGATCCTTAGCCTGTAATTCCTCATTCTTATCCTTTACAGTCTGAAATACCTTCTGAATATCTTCATCACCGGTAACTGTAGCAATATACTGTGTTACCTCGTCTGACAATTCTCCATTATTAATCATATAGCCACGCTCACCATTTACAATATAATATTTTTCAATATCGTATATGGCAGAATTAACACCGGCTATTGTAACGGTTGATACCACATAAGCAACATAGTTCCCTTCTTCAATACTTTCCTTTGTATAAACTGTAATGTTAGAATAATCCGTAATAAACTCCGCTTTCTTTTTCAATGCTTCCGCATCATTATATATTTCGGGATTCGTAACCATCTTCTGCAAAATCTGATTATTACAGGAAGTCATGGCACTGTAATATTCCTCCATAAATGCATTTAATTCCGGATAAGCATCCTTTTCATAAGGAACTGTAGTCTTATGTTCTTCCTCAATATCCACATTCTGTTCTTTTACTTCCTCAGGCTTATTATTCTTTTTGTCCGATGGATGTAACACAAAAACATAAGAAAGGATACAACATAACAAAAAAACACTCCAACCTAAAATTAATTTTAATTTAGAACTGATTACAATTGTCTTATCCCCTTTTTTTAATTGTGTATCTTCCAGATGAAGCTTCTCATATGAGTCACTCATTCGATTTAGTATATTTTTATCCATATCTGCCACCTCTGTCAAAATGCCAACAAATCTCTCAATTACAACAGTTAATAATCTTTACCGAATCAATATTTTAACAAAATGGGACTTAAAAATCAACAATTCAATTGCACTTTTCAAACTTTTGTAGTATTATAGCTTTTGCACGCACCAGTAGCTCAGTGGATAGAGCAATGGCCTCCGGAGCCATGTGCGCAGGTTCGATTCCTGTCTGGTGCATTATTTTTATTTTTGGAGGAAAAATGCATTACTACATATATTGTAAAGAAAACAGTATAAGTAAATATCAACAGGATGCTATTTCAGAATACACAAAGCGTCTTTCCCCCTACTGTGACATACACTTTATTATAAACACAAAGTGTATCATTCCCCACAATTTTTCAACTTCCAATCATCAGGTTCTATATATTGAAAGAAACATTTCTACATATTCTTCTATATTGTTTGCAAAACACATTGAAAATATAGAATCCGGTGGCAAATCTAATCTTCATATATACATTGGTTATACCATGAATGAATTATATGAAGCATATAACAACTTTGAAAATATAACCTATGATGTCATGTCAATAACAAATACCAATATATCAAATATTACTTTATCCATATTACTATACGAACAGATATACAGAGGATATACCATTATTCAGGGAAAAACCTACCATAAGTAATTTTTCCGGCTTACATTGTATGCAATATATGGCTTACTTCTTCACACAAAACCATCCGCATTAGCTGATGAGGAAATGTCATTTTAGAAAAACTCAGTTTAAGATTCGCCCGTTTTTTCAGTTTTTCCGGCAAGCCAAGGGAACCTCCAATTAAATATATAACAGATTCATATCCATCTTCTATTGCTTTTCTTATATACTCTTCATGTTTTTTGGAGGATAACTCTTTTCCTTCTATACATAATCCAATCACATAATCCCGATTTGTTATCCGATTCATCATTTTTTCACATTCTTTTTCAATTAAATTCTCTTTTCCACTTTCCTTTAACCGTTCAGGAATTTTAATATCCGGATATTCTATGATTTCAATTTTATGTTTTCCTTTGTTTATCTGCCTGCATATATCCTCAATTTGACATCTGTTAAATTCATCCTTCACTTTACCAATACATAAAATTGTTATATTCATTCCTTTATACCCTGATTTCCTATAAAATTATAATTGTTAACAAATTCTTGTTTTCATCGTAACAATTTGTTCATATTTATCCTTTATATTATTAATAGAGAAATTTAAATTTTCTTTTATTCTCCCTTATACTTATATAATAATAAAAAGAGACCATGCAACAAGGTCTCTTTTTTTGTTCTCTTAAATATCAGTTGTTTTCATTTTCTCAAATTCCTGAAGAATTTCATCAGAAGGTGCTTTTGATAACAGTGAAAACAGGATAATCAATATTAAGCTTATGAAAAATCCCACAGCCAAAGAATACAATCCTGTTCCCTTTGCTAAGGTAACAAGACCTTCCGCTGTTTTCATACATGGAATATAATCCCAGATAATAACTGTTGCTGCACCGGATACAATACCTGCAATGGCACCGGAAAGATTTGTTCTGTTCCAATACAGTGACAACAATACAACCGGTCCAAAGGCAGCACCAAATCCGGCCCACGCATCGGATACAAGAGTCATAACAGAGCTGTCAGGATTTAATGCTATCACATAGGCAATTACAGCTACAACCACTACCGTTATACGGCTTACTGCTAAAACATTTTTATCGGATGCATTCTTCTTGAAAATTCCCTTATACAAATCTTCTGCCACAGAAGATGCCGTAACAAGAAGCTGGGAATCTGCCGTAGACATAATTGCCGCCAGAATACCGCATAAAAATAATCCTCCCACAAAGGCTAAATGAATATCTTCCATAAAGACCTTTTTAATCATTTCAATAAATACATTTTCAGCAGAAGGATTATTTCCCTCTCCTAAAATTGTTGGAAATAAGTATGCACGTCCTATAATACCAATCAAAACAGCAAACACCAATGAAAGAGCCACCCACACAATGGCAACTACTTTTGATTTCTTTAATTCCTTCTCACTTGACACAGCCATAAAACGAATCAGAATATGAGGCATTCCAAAATATCCCAATGCCCATGCAAGCTGGGAAATAATATAAACAACAGATACCCGTTGACCGGAATCGTGCATAATATTAAGATATGAACTTGCACCACCCATAACCTCTGATTTCGTAATTAAATCTACAAAACTCTCAGGTCCTATCAACATATATGCTACAATAGGCACCAATAACAATGCTACTAACATTAAGGTTCCCTGAATGAAATCTGTAGTACAAACTGCCAAAAATCCACCAAGGAAGGTATAAATCAATATAACTGCGGCTCCAATTGTTAATGCAATTCTGTAATCAACACCAAACACTGATGAAAATAATTTACCACCTGCAGTTAAGGCTGAGGCTGTATAAACCAAAAAGAAAATTACAATTACAACGGAAGAAACGATTAATAAAATCCGTTTCTTATCATGAAACCTGTTTTCCAGATAAGACGGTAGGGTTAATGAGTTATTGGCTACTATGGAATAACGGCGAAGTCTTGACGAAACAAACAGCCAATTTAATACCGTTCCAATAAATAAACCTATGGCAATCCATGCCTGTCCGGTACCAAATGCATAAACACTTCCCGGAAGACCCATCAATAACCATCCACTCATATCAGAAGCCTGGGCAGATAAAGCAGCCACCCATCCATTTAGTTTACGTCCGCCTAAAAAATAATCCTCTGAATTCTTTGTTTTCCCTGCATACATGGCTCCAATTACAATCATAACCACCATGTAGCAAAGGAATGCCAATAGCACCCAAATTAAAGAACTTCCCATATCCTGTTTCTCCTTTAAATTCTTTTCATAAATATTTCTATTTCAAACAAACAACAAAAGTCATATTATCATACTCTGACAAAAAAATCCAGCATAATAAAGAAATAATAGTGACAAACCGGTGAAAACAAATTATAATTAGAAACTGAGTGTGTCATTACACACTACTATTTTTTATTATCATAATTACCTATTCGGAGGAAATGAACATGGATGTATTATCAGTGTTAAAACTATTTGGAGGAATCGGTCTGTTTCTTTATGGAATGAGCCTTATGGGGTCATCCCTCGAAAAACTTGCCGGAGGCGGACTTGAACGTATTTTAGAAAAATTAACCACAAGTAAAAGAAAAGGCGTGGGACAGCTTAAAGGCTGGGGACTCGGTGCAGGTGTTACAGCCATTATTCAAAGTTCAGCTGCTACCTCTATTATGTTAATTGGTTTCGTGAATGCGGGAATTATGAAGCTTGCCCAGGCAATTCCTGTTGTAATGGGTGCCAATGTAGGTAGTACCGTTACTGCACAAATTCTTCGTCTTGGTGATATTGGAAATGATAATTTAATTCTTACTTTATTAAAACCGTCTTCTTTTGCTCCTATGCTTGTTGGTATCGGTGCATTTATTCTTTTATTTACAAATAATAAAAAGGCAAAGCATACTGCAGGAATTTTAGTAGGTATGGGTGTCCTTTTTTATGGTATGACAACAATGGAAGCTGTATTTGCTCCTCTTAAGGAATCCGAAGCATTTAAAAGTGCTTTTACTTCTTTTAGTAATCCATTTTTCGGAATACTTATTGGTCTTGTAATTACAGCCATTATTCAAAGTTCCTCTGCCTCTGTCGGTATTTTACAGGCATTATCGGCAACAGGTACCGTAACCTATGCCACCGCCATTCCGATTATTATCGGACAGAATTTAGGAAAATGTATGACCATCATTTTAGGTGGAATCGGTGCAAATAAAAAAGCAAAAAGAGTTTCCTTAAGTTACTTATTCTTTAACATATTTGGAGCTATTTTCTTTACGATATTAATTTACGGACTATACTATACAGTTGGTCTTCATTTCTTTGAAGATACAGTTAACCGTGGAGATATTGCAAATATCCATTTCCTGTTTAACTTCTTAACCAGTTTATTGTTGCTTCCTTTAAGTAACAAATTAGCAGATTTCACAGGAAAGATATTAAAGGATACTGAGGTATCTAAAACGGACGAAGAGCTTGCAACCCTTGATGATATGTTGTTAAATACTCCTACCATTGCTTTGGAGCAATGTAAACATGTTATATCCTCTATGGTTGATGCAATCTACGAAAACTACAAAATTGCAACAGATTTAATCTACAATTATGATGAGTCAAAACTAAAACTGTTAGAAGAAAACGAAACCTTCATAGATAAATGTGAAAGCTCACTTTCAGCCTATATCGTTAAAATCAATGCCCGGAGACTTTCAAAGGATGACCGTCTGGTTGTATCAGAAATCCTTAATTCCGTAAGTGATTTTGAACGTATGGGAGATCATTGTATCAATATATACTATGTTGCCCAGGATAAAAATGCAAAGGATATACACTTTTCTCCTGCAGGACACAAAGAAGTGGATACCATTATTGAAGCAGTCCGAAATATTATGGACACAACCTTTGAAGCCTTTAAAAATAACAACATAACTGCCGCAGTAAGAATTGAGCCATTGGCAGAAACCATTGATAAATTAAAGGAAACCATAAAATCACATCACGTAGACAGATTACAAACCGGTGATTGTGGTATTGAAGGTGGAATTGCCTTAGTGGATTTGGTAACCAGTTTTGAACGTATTGCCTCCCACTGTGGAAATGTAGCACTTCATATTGTAAAACGCGTAGAAAACGACAGGGATTTTGATGAAATGCATGGACATGCAAATGATAATTTCAGTGAAGAATACAAGGCCCTCTATCACTACTATGAATCCCAATACATTTTACCTATTTCCTATGAATCGAAACGGGGTTCAAATACATCCAAAATACAACCGGCTACAGAGCTACCTAAAGATACCGGAAAGAAAAAGAATCCGGAAAAGAAAAAAGAATCAGACAAAAAGTCTGATTCTAAGAAAACTACATATAAGAAATATCAGAAAAAGAACGACAGCAAAAAGAAGCATTAATGCTCTTCAATTAAAGATTTTAATGTTCTCACGTTATCAGCCGGATTTCCTCTAAATACTGCGGAGCCGGCTACTAACACATTTGCTCCTGCATCCTTAACGGCCTTAATATTGGTTCCGCTAATGCCACCATCCACCTCTATCCAGAGGTCAGGTCGATTTTTTTCATTGGCCATGGCACGTACATCGGAAACCTTATTAAGGCTGTTTTCAATAAAGCTCTGTCCGCCAAATCCGGGATGAACACTCATAACCAATACCATATCTAACATATCAATATAAGGCTCTAATACACTTACAGGGGTATCCGGACTAATAGCAAGCCCGGCTTTTAAACCAAAAAGTGAGATTTTGTCTAATGTAGCTTTTACATCTTTACATGCCTCATAATGAACAGTAATAATATCTGCTCCTGCTTTCCGAAAATCCTCCAAATAACGAATGGGTTCTTCAATCATTAAATGTACATCAAATATAGCATTTACAATCTTTCTGACAGAAGAAATGACCGGTGCCCCAAAGGAAATGTTAGGCACAAACTGGCCATCCATTACATCTAAATGAATAACCTCTGCTCCTGCTGCTACAACAGTTGCAATATCATTACCTAAGGTTGAAAAATCTGCTGATAATACAGATGGTGCTATATAATTCATTTTTTACCCTCATCTTTCTAATACTTTTTCTGATTCTTAACTTCCTCAAAAAATAACACATAATTATCATACCGTGATTGTGCCAGTTCCCCGTGGGTAACAGCCTGTTTTACACCACAATCTTTTTCCCCGATATGATTACATCCCCCAAAACGGCAATAGGGCTCATATTCCGTAAATTCTTTATAATAATACTTTATATCTTCCGGTTCCATATCAAAGAAATAAATAGAACTGAAACCCGGCGTATCAACAAGGTAAGTTTTTTCCCCTATGGGAAGAATCTCAGAATGTCTGGTGGTATGTTTTCCCCGTTCAATTTTTTTACTGATTTCACCCGTCTCCATAAAAGCATCCGGATTTAACAAATTCATAATGGAGGACTTTCCCACGCCGGAAGGACCTGCCAAAGCAGTTGTTTTATCCCGTAAAATATCCTTAAGGGCATCAATACCCTTCCCTTCATATGTGCTGATAAAAACCACAGGAAAACCACTTTTACAATATATTTTCCTATATGTTTCCAAAAGCTTCTCATCTGCCAAATCTGTTTTATTAAAACAAATGATAACAGGCACACCTTGTTTTTCCATGGTTAACAAAAACCTGTCCAGCAAATTAAAGTTTGGTGCAGGAGAAAGTGCTGCAAACACAAGAAGCACCTGGTCAACATTTGCCACTGCAGGTCTTATAAGACTTGCATGTCTTGGTAATATAGTCTCAATATTACCAAGACTCTTATCTTCATCTAATACCGTAAATTCAACATCATCTCCCACAAGAGGTTTAATTTTCTGATTTCGAAATGCACCTTTTGCTTTACATTCATATATTTTCTTTCCATCATGAATATAGTAAAACCCGGCAATTCCCTTTATAATCTTTCCCTGCATTTACTGTACCACTTCTTTTAATCTGGCCTGTGCCGATGAAGAGAAATTACCGGTAATATCCGCACCTGTTTCATCTTTGACACTGTAAGTAAGCGTAGCATCTTTACTTGTCAAACCATCTACGGTTCCCAGATTTGCAACAGATATAGGGAAGGATGTTTCCGTATAATAACTCTTAATTAATTCATAGCTTGCGCCACCACTACGTAATGTCAGTGTAACGTATACAACTTCACCTTCTTCAAAGGCATAACTACTGTTTGTTATTGTTCCCGAAAAAGAAGCAGAATAAGTTGTTGTCTTAGGCTCAGCACCTTTACTGATTGTAATATCAATTTTGGTTTCTTCTTTTACTTCGGTTCCCGAAGCAATTGCCTGTCGAATTACCTGTCCTTCCGGAACGGAATCACTATACTCCTGAGATACATTACCTAATTTTAATTTCACCTGGGATAATGCACTTTCCGCCTCTGTTACAGTTTTGTTTTTCAAATCAGGAACGGTTGCAACCTTGACTTCTTCTCCCTTGCTTACTACAATGGTGACTTTTGAACCCTTTCCTGCTTTCTCGTTTCCCATAGGTGTCTGGCTGATTACTTCATCCTCCGGAATTTCTTCGTCATATTCTTCCCGAACATCCACTTCAAAACCTGCCGCCTTTAAAATGGAGGTTGCACTGTCCTCTGTTTTTCCAACTACATCCGGAACCTCTACCTCTTCCATTCCTTTACTGATTACAATGGTAACCTTTTCGTCTTCTTTTAGAACAGTTCCCTTTTCAATACTTTGTTCCATAACCATTCCTTCTTCATACTTATCGGAATAATCACGTTCTATCTGATATGGGATTTTTGCTTCATCCAATGCGGCAATTGCCTTGTCCTCAGGCCAGCCAAGGACATCAATCATAGTAATCTCCACTTCTGCGGTTATTTCTTCCGTAGTCTTTTTATCATGTTTAAATCCACCCGTAACAGATACGATTGCAACAATAATAACAATTGCAATAATCACAGTGGCACCAATGGCAGCAATGGTAAGAATCTTCTCTGTCTTAGGGTCTACAGTAACAGAATCATCATTTTCTGTAAGATTATCATCAAATAATGCTTCATCATCTTCCTCATCATAATAATCCGGGTCTTCATCATTATATAGGCTTTCTAATGCTGCATTTGCTTCATCAAGTTCTGCTTTATTAACAGGAAATACAGATAAACCTTCATTTTGTACCGCACCTGCATTAATTGCAGCAAGTTCTTCTTCAGAAATCTGTATGGTGGGAGAATTCACCACCTGATTATTACCTATATTACCAACATTTGCATTGGGGTCAATTGATAATTTTTTCAAATCTGAAAGTAATGCATTTACGGTAAGATATCTCTTCTCAGGCTTCTTCTGCATGGTCTTAATTACAACCTTATCTAAACCAACAGGTATATCCGGATAATACTCCCTCGGTGGAATGACCTCGCTTTGAATATGCATCAACGCAACGGTAACATTATTTTCCCCTTCAAAAGGAACACGTCCCGTTAACATTTCATACAATGTAACACCTAAAGAATATATATCTGAACGTTCATCAGAATATCCCCCTCTTGCCTGTTCCGGGGATATGTAATGAACACTTCCCATGGCACTTGACGCAATGGTATTAGAAGTTGCAGCCTTTGCAATACCAAAATCTGTAACCTTCAGGGTTCCATTTTTTGACACAATAATATTCTGAGGCTTAATATCTCTGTGAATTGTATGATGTTCATGTGCCACCTCAATACCTGAACAAATCTGGATAATAAAATCAAGAGCTGTCTGATATGGTAATCTTCCATTTTGCTGAATATACTCTTTTAATGTAATTCCTTCCACTAATTCCATTACAATATAATAGAATCCATTTTCTTCCCCAACATCAAATACATTTACAATATTCGGATGAGAAAGCCCTGCAGCAGACTGTGCTTCAATCTTAAACTTGCTGACAAAGCTGGTATCATCTGAAAACTCAGGTTTTAATACCTTAATGGCAACATAACGGTTTAACACATGACATTTTGCCTTATAGACAATACTCATTCCACCTGAGCCAACTTCTTCTATTATTTCATATCTGTTTTGTATAATCATTCCCTGTTCAAACATATCCTTCACACCTCATTTAACGTCTGTTCTATCACAACAACACCTATGTTATCTTTACCACCATAATAATTCGCCCGTTCAATCAGCTGGTCACATATTTTATCTAAAAATATCTTTTGCATTACAATATCACGAATCTCATCATCCTCAATCATATTTGTCAAACCATCTGTACATAACAAAACCTTTTCATCAGGCTGTAGCGTTATCTCGAAAAAATCGGGAACAGCCTCATTACCGGTTCCAAGTGCTCTCGTAATAATATTTTTTTCAGGATGAAAACGAACCCTTCTCCGGTCTAGCTGTCCTGTACGAATCAATTCTTCCACTAAAGAATGATCCAGGGTAATCTGTTTTGGCTCCTCTCCCATAACATACAATCTGCTGTCACCAATATTGGCAACATACATGGTTGTGTCTGTAATAACTGCTGTAACAAATGTTGTCCCCATTCCCTTAAGATGTGCATTTGTATTTGACTGTTCTAACAGCATATCATTTACTTTGGCGATTCCTGTCTTTAAAATTGTAATGGGATTCACATATTCACAGGTTTTTATATAATCCACAAACCAGGAAACAGCATGTGCCGATGCATAATCACCTGCCTGGTGTCCACCCATTCCATCTGCAACAATATATATATTGGGAAGGTTACCAATCGGTTTATCTGAAAAGAAGATGCTATCCTGATTCATACTTCTAACCATTCCAATATCTGTTTTTCCATAGGATATCATTAGCACCCTCCTTATCCTTCAGTCTCTATATAGGCTTTTCTAAGCTGCCCGCAGGCTGCATCTATATCTTTGCCCATACCTCTTCTTATAGTAACATTAATTCCATTTTTTTCAAGGAAAAATTTGAATTTCTCTACTGAGGAATCATCCGTCCTTTTGTAATCTCTCTCCTTAATGGGATTCACAGGAATCAGATTCAGATGGCAGGGAAATCCTTTCAACAGCTTAATTAACTGACCTGCATCCTCTTTCCTATCATTTTCTCCGGCAACAAGAGAATATTCAAAGGTGATTCTTCTGCCTGTTTTATCAAAATAATATCTGCATGCCTTAAGAACCTCTGCAATGCTATATGCATTTGCAATGGGCATAAGTTCCTTTCTTTTTTCATCATTGGGAGCATGAAGAGACAAGGCAAATGTAATGGTATACTCCTTATCTGCTAATTCATATATCTTTGGTACAATTCCACAGCTGCTTACTGTAATGTTCCGCTGACTGATATTAAGACCATCTTTATTGGATATCATTTCAATAAACTTACACAAATTATCAAAGTTATCCAATGGTTCTCCTGTTCCCATTACCACAACATTGGATACCCGTTCTCCTGTAATATGGGAAATGGCATATATCTGGTCTAACATCTCCGATGGCATCAAATTACGGCTTAATCCCATCAAGGTAGATGCACAGAATTTACAACCCATTCTGCAGCCTGCCTGTGAGGAAATACATACAGAATTACCATGTTTATATGGCATAAATACACTTTCTATTACATTACCGTCAAAAAGACGGAAAACAAATTTGTTGGTACCATCCACTTTAGATATATACCGTTTTACCACCTCTAAACTGACAAAATCATCCCGAATGTCCTCTCTTATATTTTTAGGAACATTATTCATTTCATCCACACTTCTCACCAGTTTTACATGGCACCAGTCGTATATTTGTTTTCCCCGAAAACCGGGATATCCTTTTGAAACCAGATATTTAGTTAATTCATCTAGATTTAATGATTTAATATCCATTTTGTTATCTTTCTATCCATTCAATATGTTTATAGCCGTTTAAATGCAGCAATAAAAAATCCGTCACACAAATCTCTTCCCTGTAATAGCTGCAACATGTTATTTTCAATCAGCCCCTTTTCCAAAGCCTCTGGTATGGAAGCTTTTAGGTCAAATGCTTCAAAATCCCCTGTATTCATAATCCATTCCGCATTTTTCATATTCTCTTCTGGGTTAATGGTACATGTACTAAAAAGTAATAATCCTTCCGGTTTTACATATTTTACGGCATTTTCCAATATATGCTGCTGCAAAAGAGACAATTCCTCTAACTGTTCTTCTTTTATATGATACTTAATATCATTTTTCTTTCCCATAATACCAAGTCCGGAACATGGTAAATCCGCAATTACAACATCTGCCCGGGAAATCATGTCCTTATCTAAAAATAGGGCATCTGATACCTTAGCCTCAATATTCGTAAGCTGTAACCGTTCTGTGTTTTCCTTTATGAGATTAACCTTACTTTCCGTAATATCCCTGGCTTCAACCATTACCCTGTCCCCAAGCATTTGTGCAAAATGGGTGGACTTTCCTCCGGGTGCTGCACATAAATCCAGCATATGAAGCTTATTTTCCTTATCCGGTCCACATATCATCTCTTCAAGTTTTTCTGATAACAAATGATATAACAACATGGAGCTTTCATCCTGAACAAAAAACTTACCCTGTTTATATCCGGGAATTCTTTGCACGTAGTTTATATGATTTAAATGAAGGGCATAGGGAATATAATTCCCCTCCTTCACTTCTATATTTTTCTCACGAAGTTCCGAAATAAAGGCTTCCTTTGATGTTACGGAGGTATTTATTCTTACTGTTAAATCCTGTGTATCCAAAGAGCCTTCTAAAATATTTTCCGTAAGCTCTTCTCCGTACCAGCCAATAATCTTTTCCACTAACCATTTCGGCATAGAATATTCAACACTTAAGAACAAAGCTAAATCATCCTCTCTCTTAGGATATGTTATGGTATCAAGATTATTTGATACAGCCCGTAATACTCCATTCACATATCCTGAAAGATTGCGAAATCCCTTTTTCTTAGCAAGCTTAACACTCTCATCGCAAGCCACCTCATTAGGTACACTATCCATAAACATCATCTGGTAAACACCTATTCTGAGAATTACCCGTATAGCCGGCTTACATTTATTAACCTTTATATTGCTAAACTTATTAATAATGTAGTCAAGTTTTACCTGATACTCTGTAACACCTTCTACAAGCCGTGATAAAAACCCACGGTTTTGCTTACTCATAAACTGATGTTGAAATAAAGTTTTACCAAGAGAATCCTTCACATAAATATTCTTTTTTTCACATTCTAACAGCGTCTCTAATGCCAACAGACGTACATTTTCTATCTGCTCCATATAATTTATCCCAATTCCATTCCTGTTTCTATCTTATATCCTAACAAAAATGCAGATGTATCCATTCTTTTTTTACCTTCCAACTGAAGATTCTTAATTCGAAGACCTCCATTGCCGCAACGTACAGTAAAGCTTTTTTTATCTACGGATATTACAGTTCCACATGGCTTATCCTGTAATCCCATAGCGATTATATCCTTTTCTGAAATCACATCTGCCCAATATATCTTTAATATCTTACCCTGTAAATGTGTGTAGGCAGAAGGCCACGGATTAAGCCCTCTTATAAGCCGTTCCAATGTAACTGCATCCTTTGAAAAATCAAGATTACCCATATCCTTTGAAAGCATTTTGGCATAACTTGATTTAGTATCATCCTGCTTTGTTCTTGTAGCAGTACCATTTTCTATCTGCATAAGAGTCGTAACCAGTAATTTTGCTCCTTCTGCTGCCAAACGTTCAAACAAAGAACCTCCCGTTTCATCCTTTGCAAGCTTTACCATACTTTGGCAGATAATATCACCGGTATCTAACCCTTTTTCCATATACATGGTTGTAACACCTGTTTCCTCCAAACCATCAATTACTGCCCACTGAATCGGTGCAGCACCTCTGTATGCCGGTAACAAAGAGGCATGAACATTAATACAGCCATATTTTGGTATATTAAGAATACGTTCCGGCAATAGTTGTCCAAAAGCAACTACAACAATCACATCCGGTGCAATCTCTTCCAATTGGGAAATAAAAGCATCCTCTTTTACCTTTTCCGGCTGGGCAATGGGAAGACCATGTTCCAATGCCTTTTCCTTTACAGGAGTATACATCACTTTCTTTCCTCTGCCCTTTGCTTTATCCGGCTGTGTAACAACCAGTCTTACTTCATATCCGGCCTCAACAATAGCCTCTAATGTATTTACTGCAAAATCCGGAGTACCCATATATACAATCTTCATGAAATCAACCTCCCTTTCTTAGTCAACCGCAAAACTCATTTTACACAGGAAATGATACTGTGAATACATATGTATTACGCAGTATCATCTATCATCCGTCAACTATTCATCATCTTCCTCTATCACAACGTCTCGCAAAGGACCGTCTGCCACATCCTTGTATAAAATGCCATCTAAATGATCCACCTCATGACATATGGCTCTTGCCAGCAAACCTTCTCCTTCTATCTCAATTTCCTCCATATTTTCATTGAGACATCTGCAAACAATATGATTGGGTCTGGTAACCGTTGCCACTTTTCCCGGAAGACTCAAACAGCCTTCATCACCGGTTTGTTCTCCGTCCTTTTCTATAATCTCAGGATTAATCAAAACATACTGGTTATCATCTTCAACATCAATCACAACAATTCTTTTAAGTATTCCAACCTGTGGTGCGGCAAGTCCAACACCTCCGGTTTCATACATAGTTTCAAACATATCTTCAATAAGGGTTAATGTTCTCTCGTTCATTTCCTTAACTTCTTTACATTTTTTTCTTAAAATATCATCACCGTCATAACGAACCTGTCTTATTGCCATTCCAATTCTCCTTTATCTTATTATCCGGAAACTTTTTATCTTTATGAAAAACTTTATAAAATCTCCATGAAACAAACAAAGACATTCTATCATAAATAGTTTATCTTGTCTAATATCCATGCATTGGATCAAAATCAAAGGTAATATAGCAATGATTCCAATCCTTAATCATATCCATATAGGCTTCTATATTATTTTTGAAAACCACCAAAGAATCATAATCCTTGTTCTTTATATATATTACTCTTCGGTATCTGTCATTTACTTTCGATATTGTAGCATCACAGGGACCAATCACTCTTGTTTCACAATCATCTGTACTCTTAATCATATCATCAATCTGATGTTTTAATGTATCTGATACTTCCATTACCCTGTCATAGCTTAAAGATTCCATAAATACAGCTAACACATGGGTAAAGGGAGGATACATAAGTACACTTCTGTAAGCCCGTTCCTCCTGATAAAAGGCCTCATAATCCTGTCTGGCCGCAGTCTCAATACAATAATGATCCGGTTTATATGTCTGAATTACAACATCGCCCTTTAATGCACCTCTTCCTGCCCGTCCTGCCGCCTGTGTCAGCAGGTCAAAGGTTCGCTCAGGAGCCTTATAATCGTTATCAAACAAGGTTAAATCTGCCGCAATCACTCCTACCAGGGTAACATTGGCAAAATCATGACCTTTTACAATCATTTGGGTGCCAACCAATATGTCTGCTTCACCATTTTCAAACTGACCAAGTATCTTTTCGTGGGCATTTTTTTCCTTTGTGGTATCCATATCCATTCGTAACACCTTTGCCTCAGGAAACAAAACCTTAACCTGTTCCTCTACCTTCTGGGTACCGATTCCAAATCCTGCTATAAATTGGGATTTACATTCCGGACACACATCAGGCTTCTTTTGTTCATATCCACAATAATGACAAACAAGTTTTTCTTTTGGTGTCTTTGAAAAATGCTCCGTCAAAGAAACGTCACAATGAGGACATTTAAATACATATCCACAGCTTCTGCAGGATATAAATCCTGTATGTCCCCTTCGGTTTAGAAATAACATAATTTGCTGCTTCTTTTTAAGCCTGTCTTTCATCATATCCTTTAAAGTATTGCTAAATATACTTCGATTACCGCTTTTTAATTCTTCCCGCAAATCCACTATGGTGACATCTGCCAAGGCAGAATCCTTATTTGCCCTGTTTGTAAGATTTAATAACGTATAGTTCCCCTGCAAACTATTATAGTAGGACTCTATAGATGGGGTGGCAGACCCTAAAACAACAGATGCACCTGCCTGCTTTGCCCTGTATATTGCCACCTCTCTGGCATGATACTTGGGAGGATTCTCACTTTTGTAAGTGGACTCATGTTCTTCATCAATAATAATGACACCAATATTATGAAAAGGTGCAAACAAAGCGGACCGTGGGCCAATTATGACAGATACTTCTCCCTTTTTCGCCCGTTCAAACTGATCATATCTTTCCCCTTTACTAAGTTTCGAGTTCATAATCGTAACTTTGTCCCCAAACCGTTTACGAAACCGTTTAACCGTCTGATATGTAAGGGATATCTCCGGAATCAAAACAATGGCCTGTTTTCCCAGTTTAATCATTTCATCTATAATTTCAATGTATACCAGAGTTTTTCCGCTTCCTGTAACACCTTTTAATAAATAAGTACCTGTATTTCCCTCTTTATAATCATTCATAACCTTATGAATGGCATACTGTTGTTCCTCATTTGGAATTTCTTTTTTAGAAGCATCATTTTCCGGTAAAGGTAATGTTTTGCCTAATACATCCCTGTAATAACCTTCCTCCTCAATAGAGATGACCCCTTCTGTTTCCATAGCTTTTAATGTAGAGGATGCAATATTAAGTTTTCCGGTCACTAAGGAATAGGGAATTATTTTATCCTCTTTAAGCTCCGTCAACAGGCGGATTTTACCTTTGGCTCTCTTTTTTTTATAAATCTCCATATATTTATCTATCTCATGCTCTTCCGGCAGTAAACGAACCTCTTTTTTAGTAAGTCCCTTTACCTTCTCTTTAATGGGCATTACGGTTTTTAATGCATTTATCATGGTGGAACCATACCGTTCCTTTATAAATGCAGCCAGCTCAATCAAGGAACTTTCAATAGCAACGCCACCCTCTGTCACAGAATTGATCTCTTTCATTTTATTCATGTCATATTCCGGAACATCTGTTATTCCAACTACGTAACCTTTCCGTAAATGATTTCCACGTCCAAAAGGGATAGACACCTGGGTGCCTATCCTGATATCCTGCTGTAATTCATTTGGAATTGCATATTGAAATGTTTTATCAATTGCTTCATGCGAAATATCGATTATTATATCCGCAAATCTTTGTGACATCTTCTTCCTCCAGTATTTCCCTTATCAAATCACGTTCATCCATATGATATTTCTTTCCTTTGATTTCCTGATAATCCTCATGTCCCTTACCGGCAAGAACAATTACATCTCCCTCTTTTGCATTCATAATGGCATAACGAATTGCTTCTTTCCGGTCAATAATCTCTACATATTCTCCATTTGTTTTTGCCATACCGATTTTAATATCATCAATAATTGCCTGAGGTTCCTCGTCCCGTGGGTTATCTGATGTAATAATTGTTAAATCTGCCATATTACCGGACACTTCACCCATTTCATATCTTCTTACCTTTGAACGGTTACCCCCACAACCAAATAAGGAAACCAGACGATTCGGATTGTAAGCTCTAAGGGTAGTTAAAATGCTTTCCAAACTCATGGCATTATGGGCATAGTCAATTAATATTGTAAATGCATCCGAAATCGGAATCAGTTCAACCCTTCCTTTTACATGAATATCTGTTAATATTTCTAAAATAGTCTCCATTGGAACATCCATTTCTTTTGCCAAAGCAATAGACGCCAGGGAATTATGAACAGAAAACTCACCGGGAAGACTTACCTCTACCTTCTCATTATATTTTCCCGTCAAATCATAAGTAATCCCAAGGCATCCGTCCTTCTTAAACAAAGAAAGATTCTTTGCCTGATAATCACATAGAGATTCCATACCATAGGTAACCACCTCACAGGTATGTCCCTCTAGTATCCGTTCACAATATTCATCATCCTGATTAAAAATACCCGTTTTGCACATGGTAAATAATTTTGCTTTCCAGCCTAAATATTCATCAAAGGTCTTATGCTCGTTAGGACCAATATGATCTTCTGATAAATTGGTAAAAATACCATAATCAAATGAAACACCTGCTACTCTGTCAAGCATTAATCCCTGGGATGAAACCTCCATAACTACCGTATCCATTCCGCCATCCACCATATCACTCAGTGTTTTTTGAAGTACAATAGATTCAGGCGTAGTATTGTTAGCCGGTGTTACATTGTCACCTACAATTATTTCAATAGTTCCAATTAAACCACATCGATGTCCTGCCTTCTCCAGCATTGATTTAATCATGTATGTTGTAGTTGTTTTTCCCTTCGTTCCTGTAATACCTATCACCGTTAGTTTATCAGAAGGATAATCGTAGAAAGCCGAACTCATTATACCCATTGCATAACGGGTACTTTTTACCTTTACAATGGTTACATTCTTATCTGCAATATCAACATCTTTTTCAACAACCAGGACAGAGGCACCCTTTTTTACTACCTCCTCAATATAAGTATGACCATCAGACACAGCACCTGTAATACAGAAAAACAACGAACCCTTAAAAATCCTACGGGAATCATTTTGTACATCTAAAACCTCTGTATTAAGACTTCCCTGCACTAATTCATATTCCATATTCTTAACAAGCTCATCTAATAACATAAGAATTCCTCCATTCATGAAAACACCCCCAAGAATATATCTCAGGGGTGTTCATTTCTACTCGTCTTCGTCGTCGCCTACAATCTTAACCTTACCTTCATAAAGCTCCTGTACAGCAGTTGACAATGGCTTCTCACCATTTGCATCCACAAGAGGCTCCTCACCGGCAATAATCTGTCTTGCACGTTTTGCAGTTGCAAGCACGATAGAATAACGACTCTGTACTACCGGCTGTTCTCCCGGTTCAACATCACTGTTAACAACTTCCATTAAATCTGTATAAGATGGATGGATCATGATAAAATCTCCTTTCGAATCTCAAATAATTCATTCTTTGTTTTTGTAATATATTCTTTGTTGCCAGATGTTTTAAATCCTTCTGCTAATATTACTGCATTTACGTTATCAACGCAAGTCTCTAAATCATCATTTACAACTAAGTAATCATAAAATACCATATCCTCTGTTTCTTCGTAAGCTCTTTTCAGTCTCTTGGCAATCACCTTAGGTTCTTCTGTTCCTCTTCCCTCAAGACGTTGTGTTAAGCTTAATGCATCCGGTGCTGTTAAAAAAATCAGTACCGCATCAGGATATTCTTCTTTAATTCTCATTGCACCCTGTACTTCAATCTCCAAGATTACATTATGTCCCGTCTCCAGTTCATCTTCCACAAACTTTCTTGGCGTGCCGTAATAATTCTCAACATATTGAGCCCACTCAATAAAACCGTTATAATCAATTAAATTTTGAAATTCTTCAACTGACTTAAAGAAATAGTCCTTTCCATCTATTTCTCCGGGTCTTGGAGCTCTTGTTGTTGCCGAAACAGATAAACTGTATCCATATTTTTCAACAAGTTTTTTAACGACTGTTCCTTTACCTACACCTGAGAAACCGGAAATGACAATTAATACACCTTTTTTCTTCATATGTCTCACCCTTTACTCAATATTCTGAATCTGCTCTCTTACCTTCTCAATCTCTGTTTTTAAATCAATGGCTTTATTGGAAATGTCAAGAGAATTTGCCTTTGACAATATGGTATTTGCCTCCCTGTTCATCTCCTGGGCAATAAAATCAAGCTTACGGCCAATATTGCCACCTTCCTCCAAAATTGATTTGGTATTTTCAATGTGGCTGCGAAGTCTCACTGTCTCTTCATCAACACATATCTTATCTGCATAGATAACAACTTCTGTGGCAATACGACTCTCATCAATAGTAGTATTTCCCAATAATTCAGTTACCTTGGCTTCCAATCTTGACCGGTAAGAATCAATTAAAGATGGTGCCATATTCTCAATATAATCCACCATAGAAAGCATACCGTTTAATTTGTTTATCAAGTCAGTTTTTAATGCTTCTCCTTCTTTTGTACGGGATTCCACAAATTTTGTCGCTGCTTCATCAAGAATTGCCTCAATTTCTTTCCACAATTCCTCTTCATTTTCAGACTGTTCCTCCAAAGTTAATACCTCAGGATACCTTGACAATGCACCTGCAGACAAATCACTTCTTAAATCAAAATCCTCAGCCATTTGTTTGATATATTTTACATACTCTGCAGCAATTTCCGAATTATACTTTACACACACATTATTTTCCGTATAATCCTCATAAGTAATGAAAATATCAACCTTGCCTCTTCCAATGTATTTTTTTAAGTGATTACGAATTGCCGTTTCAAAAAAGTTAAGTTTTTTGGGCATCTTAATATTCATATCACAATATCTGTGATTGACGGATTTCATTTCAATCACAATTTTTCGTTCTTTCGTCACACTCTCTGCACGACCGAAACCTGTCATACTTTTAATCATATGTAATACCTGCATTTCTAAATAATATATAAAACTATTGTTCCGGAATTACCACTCCACCTAATAGTTTTCCTAACTTATAAATTATAACCGAAAGGACATGAAAAAGCAAGGGAGGAGCACAGCTTTCCACTTCCTAATCCTTTATTTCACGAATACCGTCAATATTTGGAACTGCAACCATGGAATAATTCGTATGGTATATAACATATCCCGGAGCACTTTTCGGTGGTTTTTTTAAGTTCCCTCTCCTTGTATAGTCAATCTCCACCTTAGGAGTTGTTCTTCCCGATGAATAAAATGCTGCCAGACGTGCCGCCTCCTCATAAGTTGTATCAGGCACATCTTCGGCACCTTCTAATTTAACAATTACATGGGAACCGGGCATTTCCTTTGCATGAAACCAAAGATCTTTTGTATTGGCAACCTTAAAACTCAGTCGGTCGTTTTGCAGATTGTTTTTTCCCACAAACATATGAAATCCGTCACCGGAAATATAATGTAACGGTTTACTTTTTTGAGCTTTTACTCCATTTTTCTTATCCTGCTTTGCCTTCACAAGTCCTGATAATACCATTTCCTCTTTAATCTCATTTAAATCTGCTTCCGAAGTGGCAATCTCCATACTGTTTTGTAAGGATAACAGTTGTAAAAGATTTACTTTATTTTCCTCGACCAGGCCCACAGACGCCTCATAAGTTCTTTTTAATTTATTATACTTTGCAAAGTATTTATTGGCATTTTCCATAGCCGTCAGTTCACTATCCAGTGGAATTGTTATTTCCTCATTTGTATAATAATTTAAAACCGTAATACTTTTATCTCCGGGATTTATTTCATGCCCGTAGGATTGCAGCAATTCACCATATATTCTGTAGATATCTCTTTTTTCCGTATCTTTTAATTGTTTGCACAACAAATCATATTTTTTCGATGTCCGTTCAATTGCAGTTGCTAATACCTTCCGTAAATCCGTAGATTTTTGATGCATACGGGAATAAGTATCTTTTTGGGAATAAAACACCGAAAGCATATCTGATATATCCTCGAATGCTTCAATCTCCATATCCTCATACATACGAAGAGGCATGGCAGAAAATGCTACCGGTTCTTCACCATTATAAACAATATTAGGGGCATAATCTCCATGACGAATCCCTTCGACCATAGACGATAAACATCTCCACAAACTATCCTTATTGGAATCTGCCAGACTGTCGGTACTGAAATTACCATCAATTCCTGCTTCAAAGCATAGTTCCGTTGCCACTACCTTTGAGAATCCGGTTATCGAGGTATATATAGCCTTTTCAATACTCATTGGTTTACCAAGCACATCATTTAAAAACTGTTTTTCCGTTATTTCTAACGGATTCAGCTTTTCATTTGGGGGCATTACATAATCACGTCCCGGCAACACCTCTCTTACAGAACTAAGCTGTGCACCAATATGCTTAATGGAATCCACGATACGGTTCATATCATCCGTAAAAATTATATTACTGTATTTTCCCATTAATTCTATAATCAGCTTTTTTGTACACAAATCACCCATTTCATCTAAATGCTCTATCAAAATAACAATAATACGCTCAAAATCCGGCTGATACACATCCACAATCCGTCCATTTCCAATGTATTTACGGAGCAGCATACAAAAATTAGGTGCAACTGCAGGATTTTGTTTATTTTCAGATAAAAAATAAACCAAGGGCAAAGTTGCACTTGCATTTAACATGATACGGTATGTACTTTTTTGATTTTTAATAACCAGATTAATTTCATCATTTTCCGGCTGATATATTTTATATATTCGTCCACCAATAAGGCGGTTTCTCATATCTCTTACAATATTAGATATCACAATTCCATCAAATGCCATGGTCTATCCACTCCAATCACAATTAAGACGCGTCAGCCATAAGCGACGCGTCTTATTGATTTTAATTTATTGATATAACTCCTCATATCCTTTTGCCGATGCACTCCATGAATAATCCTGTTCCATGGCTCTAACCTGCATTGCTTCCCATTCTTTTTTATGATTATAAAAAACATCTTTTGCATAGTTAATGGTTGAAAGCAATTCCAAAGGATTATAATTCGCAAAGGAAAATCCTGTACCTGTCTGTTCATATTCATTATATGGAACTACCGTATCCTTAAGTCCTCCAGTCTCACGTACAATCGGCAACGCACCATAACGTAATGCCATAAGCTGTGTCAACCCGCATGGTTCAAATCTTGACGGTACTAAAATAGCATCGCATCCACCATACATTTTGTGGGATAATGCCTCAGAAAAATATATGTTGGCACTCACTTTTGCCGGATGAATTCCCTGATAATACCGGAACATATCCTCATATCTGGAATCCCCGGTTCCAAGTACCACAAACTGAACACCATCCTGGCAAATATCATTCATAACCATATCCACCAAATCAAGACCCTTTTGGTCGGTTAATCTGGAAATAATACCGATTACAAACTGGTTCTTATCTACCGGAAGTCCTAACTCCTTTTGTAACGCAGTCTTATTCATCACCTTATTTTTCTTAAAATTCTTGACATTGTATGGTTTTGCCAAGAATCTATCCTTCTCCGGATTATACACTTCATAATCAATACCATTTACAATACCCACTAAGGAGCGGCTTCTTGACTGTAGCAGACCATCTAATCCTTCTCCATACATTGGGGTCTGAATCTCATAGGCATAGGTTTTACTAACTGTAGTAATAACATCCGCATACACCAGACCACCCTTTAGCATAGACGCATCCCTATGCATTTCCAGCTTATCGGGAGTATACAGATAATCCGGCAAGCCTGAACAGTATTTTATATGGTCAATACTCCATTTTCCCTGAAATTTCAGGTTATGAATGGTCATAATGGAACGGATTCCGCTAAAAAAGGGATTTCCTGCAAATAAGGTTTTTAGATATACAGGAACCAAACCTGCCTGCCAGTCATGACAATGAATAATGTCAGGACGAAATCCTACTACCGGTAATATAGATAGTGCTGCCTTTGAGAAATAGCTAAACTTCTCAATATCCCATCTGTCCTCGCTGTATGGCGAAAACCCATTAAAATAATATTCATTATCAATAAAATATACAGGAACCCCTTCATATTCCATATACATAACACCCACATACTCCGAACGAGGGCCTATATCCATCTGGAAGCTGGTAATATATTTTAACTTGTCCCTATATTTTGAAGGAATACACATATAATTGGGAATTATAATTCTCACATCATATTGGGATTTATCAAAAATCTTTGGAAGCGCCCCTACTACATCTGCCAATCCACCGGTTTTAATAAATGGAACACACTCAGATGCAACATATGCAATCTTTTTCATGTAACCTCTCCTTTGTACTTAAACGCATTTTGCAATATTTTACCATACACAAGCACAAAACAAAAGCTAAAATCGAAGATTTTAAGCAGAAAATTGTGAAAATTCATATCCCTTCATACGATATTCCAAACGGAATTTATCTGCCAAAAGTGCAATAAACTCTGAATTGGTAGGTTTTCCTTTTCCTGAATTCACATTATACCCGAACAACTCCTCCATAGAATCCAGCTTCCCACGATTCCATGCCACTTCAATTGCATGTCTGATAGCCCTCTCTACAGAGCTTGTTGTGGTTTTATATTTTGATGCAATTGTAGGATATAAAAATTTAGTGATATAGTTAAGCATTTCCGGATCCTTCACTGACATAATAATTCCTTCCCTAATATACTGATATCCCTTAATATGGGCAGGGATACCAATCTCCCGAATTAAGTTTGTTATGTCTTTTTCCAGTTCGGAATCAAATAGAAACTGCTTTTGTTCTTCTGTCATTCCTGCTCTCTTAAGCTTTACCTGTTGTGCTTTGTAATATCTTTCTAAAATACGTTCTAAAATACGGGCAATAAATCTTGCTTCCTGATTATACATAAAATAATAATCTGCCCCTGCAGTATAAGCCAGATCAATTATCATCTGTGATGTAACATCTGTAAGAAATACAAACTGAATATCTTTCTCTGATATCTTTTTGCACTCCTGCAGCAGAGTGATTCCATCCCCTTCCTTTAGACATATATCTGATATTACCAGGTCCGGCTCACTGTTTTTAATTTGTTTTAATATATTGTCATATGTATCATCATATGCTTCCACTACATAATTAAATTGTTTCATGTAACCAAATATTTCTGTAACATAGTCGTTTTTATTGTTTTGAGCAACCAATATTTTCATTCTCTCTATCATAATCATATTCCCCTTCACTCATTTATATTTTATAATCCCTTTAAAGATTTTGGCTGATTAAGCCTGATTCTGTCTGCCATTAATGCAATAAATTCAGAATTCGTAGGTTTCCCTTTATCTGCCTGAATGGTATATCCAAACAATTCATTTATCATATCAATATTGCCCCTTTCCCACGCAACTTCAATGGCATGTCTTATGGCACGTTCCACTCTGGTATCTGTGGTATCGTATTCTTTTGCTATATCCGGATATAATTGTTTTGTAACGGCATTTAATACATCAATGTCTTCCACAGCCATTAATATTGCCGTTCTTAAATATAAATATCCTTTTATATGTGCAGGAACACCTATCTCATGAAGCATCTTCGTCACCAGCATATTTAAGTCTTTTTCCTGATTTCCCTGTTTAACAACCAGATCCTCTACAGGAAGGGTCTTATTATTTAAAGCATTTTTATTAGGTGCTTCCAAAATACATTTTTCCAGGGAATTTTCACTGTTTTCCCATGGAAGGAAACACACATTTTTACGATTTTGCAACACATTTAATACTTTTATCTGATTCTCTCCTGCAACCAAAATAAAACGTATCCTGTCATAAGCTGCATCTTTCCTTACATTTTCAATGACCCCAATTCCATCTAAATGGGGTAAAACCGGATTAAGGATAACAATATCCGGTCCTTCATCTTTAATATGTAACAACAACTCGTCACCAACTTCATATGTGCCTAATAAATGACATTGGGTCTGCCTTCGTACAATGTCTTCAGTTTTCTTTCGCATTGTTTCATCATGATTTCCTATCATCACTTTGAGCATATGCTTACCTCCATATTTTTATTTAGACCTCTCATCAAATGATGCCAGCTTGGTTAAAATATAACAAATGAGACAACCTCTTTTAAGTTGTCTCATAGCAAGCATAAAAAATTTCAGGAGGATTTTTTTGTGATGTATAACAATATATCATATCTTATATTATAAAAATCTAATATTTATAACGATATTATCATGTCAATTGAATTATAACTTTTTTCAACATTTTAAGTCCTTAACAAATTATATTTTTTTATTCATACCTTAATTCAAGACAAAAAACTATGTCATTCCACCATATTTTCTATAAAAATACCATATCCCTTCTTTGGGTCATCTACAAACACATGGGTTACTGCTCCTATCAATTTTCCATCCTGAATAATAGGTGAACCACTCATCCCCTGTACGATTCCACCGGTTAACTCTATTAAATTGTCATCTGTCACAACAATTTCCATCTCAGAGTCACCATTTTTATTTTTATGAATATCTTTAATCTCTATTTCATATAACTCCTTTTCTCCGCTTACATATGACTGGATATACGCTTTTCCTTTATATACTTCATCTATGGAACCAATATATATGGCATCATTTTCTTTCAGCTTATCTTTATACTCCCTGGTTATGGTTCCATATATACCATATATTTCATTATTGCTGATTTCTCCAACTATATTCTCTGTCTGATATGCAATCATTCCCTCTATTTCTCCGGGGCTTCCTTCTGTCCCTTTTTCAATACCAAAAATATCAGCCTGATAAATCGCTCCACCGGATACATTTAACTTACTTCCCGTATCAGAATCATTAATACTATGCCCCAGTGCCCCAAATTTATCTTCATCAACATAAGTTATGGTTCCCAATCCCTGCAGGTCATCCCTAACCCAAATTCCGATTTTATATTTATCCGCTTCTGTTTCTACAGGTATAACTTTTACCCGGATTTTTTCACCATTACGCAAAACCTCAAAAATCAATTCTTCTCCTCCGCAATTTGTTATCAAATCAACCAATTGTTTCTTTGAAGTAATCTTAACATTATTTAATGATAGAATATAATCCCCGGATAAAAGCTTATTATAGGAGGGACAATTTTTTTGTCCCCTTGTGTCAATTATTTTGCACGTGTCAATTACTAAAATACCTTCCGTATTAATATAAATACCTACTGTCTGACCTACAGGAATTACTTTTTTATCTTTACTGCTATAAACAGAAGCACCGCAGTTAGTTTTAACTTCATTAAAATCAACTACTTCTCCCCGGTTTCTATTCATGTTATATCCTATAGCTGCCGCAAAAATAATAAATAAAATATTAATGGATAATAATCCCTTTAAAAATAATTTATATCGCTGCATAACCTGATCCTTCCTAAAAAAACAACTCACACCAATTGTTTTAATTTACAATTAGTATGAGTTATTTTTTTAATCTCAATCAGTTAACCTTTGCCTTACTTGCCAATTCTTTCATTTCTTTTGCACTGGATAAAACAGTTTCCGTAATCTCCACACCGCCAATCAATCTGGCAAGCTCCTGTATTTCCTGATCTTTATTTAATTTTTTTATTTTGGTAACTGTCTTGCCCTTATCAACACTTTTTTCAATTAAATAATGATGGTTTGCCATTGCTGCAATTTGCGGCAAATGGGTAATACATATTACCTGATGATTCTTACCAATACCATGAATTTTTTCCGCTACCATCTGTGCTGTTCGTCCACTGATTCCCACGTCTATTTCATCAAAAATCAATGTTTCAATGTTATCAGCATCTGCAAGCTGGGACTTCATTGCCAGCATGATTCTTGAAAGCTCTCCACCGGATGCAACCTGCCACAAAGGCTTCATCTCTTCTCCAACATTTGTTGAAATAACAAAATAAGCAATATCGTATCCAGAAGGAGAATACTCCTTACTTAATTCAAAGACCATATCGAAACGGACATCTAAGAAATTCAAATCAACCAATGCATTCTTAATCCCCTTTGAAAGATTTTTTGCCACTTTTTTTCTTTCTTTGCTAAGAGTCTCACACGCATCCTTAAGCTTTTGCTCTATTTCACATAATTTTGTTTTTAAATCAGACAAATATAAGTCCTGGTTCATGAGTTTTTCATATTTATCTTCCAGATCCTTATTATACTGAATTACATCCTCAATTGTTCTTCCATACTTTGCCTTTAAGTGATTAATCGTATTAAGACGGTCTTCAAGCTGACGGAATTCTTCTTCAGAAAACATATTTTCTTCCAAATACCCTCTTGCACTTCGTATAAAATCCGTTATCATATCAGATACCGTTTCCAAAGTCTCAGACATGGATTCCAGCTCACTGTCATACTCAGAAATACCAATTAGTTCCCGTAATGCCCGGTCAATAGAATCATATCCCGTCTGTTGTACATATTGATATGCCTTGGATAGACCTTCGGTAATATTTTTTCCATTTGAAACTTTTTTATACTGTTCATAAAGGACTTCATCCTCACCGATTTTTAAAGCCGCACTTTCAATTTCATTTTTTTCAAATTCAATCAAATCAAGCTGTCTGGCTCTTTCATCATCATTTATGGAATTTTCTTCTATTTCTTTTTTTAACTGTTTATAGTCATAAAACAGCGCATCTACCTTATCCCTTAAGGGATATATGGTTTCCTGTCCATAACGGTCAAGGAGCTTTATATGATTTCCCGGAATTAACAGGGACTGGTGCTCATGCTGTGCATGTAAATCAAGCAGCATTCCGGCTATTTCCCTTATTTTGGTAAGGGTTACGGTTTCTCCGTTTATCTTGCTTACACTTCTTTGTCCCATAATCTTTCGTGACAGAATCAATTCTCCGTCTTCAATATCAGGAACATCCAGTTCCTGCAGCTTTTGTTTTACGCCTTCATCCACCACAAAAAGTAACTCTACCAATCCATATTCAGCATCACTTCTGACAAAATCCTTTGGTGTCTTTCCTCCCAATGCCAGCATAATGGAATCTATAACAATAGATTTACCTGCACCGGTTTCACCGGTAAGTATATTCAAATTATCTGAAAAATTAATGTCGATTTCATCAATCAACGCCATATTTTTTATATGTATATTTAATAGCATATATTACCTCCAACTATTCGTTAGATGCTACTTTTCTTATCTCAGCAATTACACTTTTACAGAATTTATTGCCACGTACAGCACAAAAAATAGTATCATCACCGGCTATGCAGCCCATAACACCTTGCAAATGCATATTGTCAAGTGCTGCCGCCACAGCCATTGCCATACCCGAAACAGTACGTATCACAATCATATTTTCTGCATAATCTATACTCAAAATGCCGGCATTTAATACCTGATGATATTTTATCAGCACATCGGTATCTGCATTTTGTAAGACCGCATATTTTTGTTTCCCATTTTCTCCCGGAATTTTTGTCAGCTTAAGCTCTCTGATATCCCGGGAAATTGTAGCCTGTGTTGTTTGAAACCCCGCTTGTTCAAGCCTTGCAAGCAATTCATCCTGAGTTTCTATATCATTATTTTCTATAATTTCTCTAATTTTATTCTGTCTTTTTTCTTTCATAAACAACCCCGCAATCTACATATGATTCAGCATTTTTTCTCTTAAAACCTCTATAAAATTCACATCAAAGAGGGTAACCAAATTTGTAACAGAATCAGACTTCTTAATAACAATTCTGTCCCCGGCAGAAAGCTTCGTACCCTGTTGTCCGTCAAAGCTTACAATTGCTTCCTCCTTCTGTGCTTTTCTCATTTTTAAAACCTCTATTACCACTTCATCCTCGCTGGAAAAAACCATACTCTTTGCCGTAAGGGAATGGGGCGAAATAGGGGTTACAATAATCAAATCCGTTTTGGGAGAAACAATTGGTCCACCTGCAGATAGATTATATCCTGTAGAACCCGTAGGCGTACTTACAATAATACCGTCTGCTTCATATATGTCCATGACCTTACCATTTACATACACCTTAAGTCCGATAATTCGGGAAAAACCTGCTCTTGAAACTACAATGTCATTTAATGCAACATCTTTAAGAACCGCCTCTTCTTTTCCTGCTTTATATATTGACCCACAAAGATTCATCCGGGATTCAATTTCATAATCGTCACACATCAGGCGGTCAATGGCCGGAAAAATCTGGTCCGGCTCCACCTCTGTCAAAAAACCCAGTGTGCCCAGATTAACGCCAACAATTGGAAGATTTAAATCTCTTAAATCTCTGCTTACCTTAAGAATTGTTCCGTCACCACCAAGTGCAATAATTCCATCAACAGGCACATTGCTGTCTAATTCATAGTTTAAACCGGTTTGGGTATCTCCCACTATTCTTGTAACGGTACCTCCATGAATGGATATATATTCTTCAATCTTAGATGTCAGTATGAAATTTTCATCCTTCGTATAATTGGTTGCAATCAAAAAATGCTTCATATTTCATCCTCATTTATCAAGTGTTCCATGAGAAGCCTCCACAACTTTCTCAACATCTATTTCACCTGCTTTTCTTTCTGAATCCTTGCTTAAGTGTAACAAATATTCAATATTACCTTCAGGTCCCTTAATAGGGGAAAATTCCAAATTACATAATACAAAACCAATACTTTTTGCATACTCCATTACCATATAGATGACTTCTTTATGGACATTCTTATCCCTGACTACACCCTTTTTTCCAACCTTTTCTCTGCCGGCCTCAAATTGTGGTTTAATCAAACATACAATTTCCCCTTCATCAGTCATAAGCTCTTTTACAGGAGCAAGTACCTTGGTTAAGGAAATAAATGACACATCAATGGAAACAAACGCCGGCGGTTCCTCAATCTGATCCGGTGTAACATACCTTATATTGGTTTTTTCCATACAAACAACCCGGGAATCATTTCTTAATTTCCAATCCAGCTGCCCATGGCCTACATCCACTGCGTATACCTTAATAGCTCCATTTTGCAACATACAGTCAGTAAAGCCTCCTGTAGAAGACCCTACATCCATACACACCTTATCCTTTAAGGTAACGTCAAAATGGCTCATGGCTTTCTCCAATTTCAAACCACCGCGACTTACATATTTTAATGTGGTGCCTTTTATATCAATCTGTACTTTTTCATCAAATGTAGAACCTGCCTTATCCTCCCTTTGTCCATCCACAAAAACAATACCAGACATAATAATTGCTTTTGCTTTTTCCCTGGAAGATGCAAGCCCTCGGTTAACTAACATTACATCTAAACGTTCTTTCATATTATCTCCAAAATAACTACTCGTAGTATTTTTTTACTGCACGATAAATACCATCTGCATCTAATCCCAATATATGACGTAATTCTTCCACTTTACCATGTTCTACAAATCTATCAAAAATTGACAGGTTATGAACACGAATATGAGACTCTTCTTTTGTCATATAATAAGCTGCAACTGCCTGTCCATATCCACCCTGATATATATGTTCTTCAACTGTAATCACTATATCATGATGTTCTTCTAAACTATCTAACATTTCATAGTCAATGGGTTTTACAAATCGGGAATTTACAAGTGTTATATCTATGCCCTCTTCTTTTAGTCTGTCGTATGCCGAAAAAGCCTCTTCCACCATATTACCAACGGCAATAACAGCAATCTTATGGCCCTCAAAAATCACTTCACTTTTACCATGAATGATTGGTGTCTGATAATCCTTCAATCCATAATAAGCATCTCCCCTGCTGTATAATATGGCAACGGGGCCGGAATAATCAACAGCAAATTCCATAGATTTTGTCAGTTCATATCTGTTTTTTGGTACAATCACCGTCATATTAGGTACGTGGATCAAATAGGAAATATCAAATATACCCTGATGGGTTTCTCCATCCTGTCCTACAAGGCCGGATCTGTCCACAGCAAAAATAACATGAAGATTTTGTAAACAGACATCATGCAATATCTGATCATATGCTCTTTGTAAAAAGGAGGAATAAACAGCTACTACAGGTAACATTCCCTCTGTTGCCAATCCCGCAGCAAAAGTAACTGCGTGCTGCTCTGCTATTCCCACATCAAAAAAACGTTTCGGATATACATTTGCAAATTTCTCTAAACCGGTTCCTGATGCCATGGCAGCCGTAATTGCCACAAGACTTGGATATTCTTCTCCAAGTGCAAGCATTTTTCTGCCAAATACATCTGTATTGGTCATCTTTTCCTTTTTCTTTAACGGTTTTCCGGTCTGTAAATCAAAAGGGGTAACACCATGAAAATATTTTGGATATCTCTGGGCATACCGGTATCCCTTTCCTTTTACAGTCTTAACATGAACAACCACCGGTCTTTTTAATTTAATGGCCGATTCAAATGTATCCATCATCTCTGATATATTATGTCCATCAATAGGACCAATATAAGTAATACCTAAATCCTCAAAAAACATACCCGGAACCAGTAATTCCTTAATACTGTCCTTACCCCGTTTTACAACCTTGGCAAGTCCTTCACCAATTCCCGGAATATTAAGAAGTCCTTTTTCAACTCCTGATTTCACATCATTATAGGCCTGACCCACACGGATCTTATTAAGATATGTGGACATACCACCTACGTTTTCGTCTATGGACATCTCATTATCATTTAACACAATCATACAGCTGCTTTTTAATCTTGCAAGATTATTTAATGCTTCATAGGCCAATCCCCCGGTAAAAGAGCCATCTCCAATCACTGCAACAATGGTTCCGTCTTTTCCTTTTAGTTCATTTGCCTTTGCCATACCAATGGCTGCCGATATGGATGTAGAACTGTGTCCTGTCTCAAAAACATCGGTTTCGCTTTCTTTACGTTTTGGGAATCCACTCATGCCGCCTAACTGTCTTAATGTATCAAATTCATCCTGTCTGCCGGTTAGAATCTTATGCGTATAGCTTTGATGACCAACATCCCATATTATTTTGTCTTTTGGTAAGTCCAAAACCAAATGAAGTGCCATTGTCAGTTCAACACAGCCAAGATTGGATGCTAAATGTCCTCCGGTTCTTGATATATGTTCAAGTAAAAAGCTTCTAATCTCATCTGCAAGAGGCATCCATTCCTCCACATCAAATTGCTTTATGTCATTTGGTTCCTTTATCCTATTAATCAGTTCCATATAATACTCTGTCCCCTGTTAGTTGTTTCTATGAATCAAATATCTGATTAGGGAAATCAGAAATTCCCCATCCCCCTCAAGGGATGATAAAATACTGATTGCCTCTTCCGATAATTCTTCCACTTTCTTTTTTGCATCGGTAAGTCCATGAAGGGTCACATAAGTTACCTTCTCGTTTCTTTCATCACTATGAATCGGTTTCCCCAGTTCTTCAAAAGTTGAGGTTTCATCAAGTATGTCATCCTGAATCTGAAAAGCCATTCCAACATTATACGCCACTTTTTTTATCTTTTCAATTCGACCGTCGGAAACTCCTGCCAATAATGCCCCAATCAGAAGAGATGCTTCAATTAATGCACCTGTTTTATTTACATATATATATTCAAGCTGTTCTGCCGAAAGCTTGGTGCCCGTAAGCTCCACATCCGCAACCTGTCCACCAATCATACCATATATTCCCGGATTTTTTGTAAGAACAGATAATGCCATTTCCATTTGTTTTCTTGTATTAAGTTCCTGTAATACTTCCTCAAGGTCTTGTTCATTGGAAGACTCTATCATATCAAATGCCTTAGCTGCCGTTTCAAATGCATAATTTAATAAACTGTCCCCGGCAAGAATTGCCATTGCTTCACCATATACCACATGAGCCGTTTTCCTGCCTCTTCTGTATTCATCATTATCCAGTGCCGGTAAATCATCATGAATCAGTGAATATGTGTGAATCATTTCAATAGCTGCCATAAAAGGTTTAATATAATCACAATTTCCCCCAAAAAACTCATAGGTCTTTTCCATTAACAGGGGTCTGATTCTCTTTCCCCCTGCAGACATGGTGTAATTCATAGCATCAATCACCGTCTTTTGAAAAGAATGTTCCTTTGGCATATATTCCATAATAATCTTTTCTACAGCTTCTACCTGTACCTTTAATTCTTCATCAAACATAACTATTCCTCATCCTCCATGAGATTTTCTGTAATACCCTCATTAATTACAATCATTTCCTTCTCAATTCCCGTTAATTCCTTTTTACATTCTGCAACTAACTGTGCACCTTTTCCATATAATGAAATAGACGCCTTTAAAGATATGGTGTCTGATTCCAACTGATTTATGATATTCTCTATTTCCTTAAATGCCTCTTCTAACTGAAATGAATTATTTTCTTCTATCATACCATTTTCCTTCCAAATATTACTCTTATGCTTATAAGCTGTCATTAACCGTTATATGATTCACCCTTGCATTTATACTTCCATCCCACAAGGTAACGGTAATGTCCTGACCAACTGCCACATCTTTTGTATTTTGCAGGGCATTCCCGTCATTTTTTTCAATATAACCATATCCTCCCGTAAGCTTTGCCGTGGGACTTAATCCGTTAAGCTTTGCTAATATTACTTCATAACGGTGAAATGCTTTTTGATATTTATTATTTACCGTCTGCTGCAGTCTGTCTGTTAAGGTATCAATATATATTTTTTGATTCTCATATTTTCTAATGGGAGAAAGCCCTTGTAAGCCCGTTTGCAGCATGGATAATTTATGTTTATAATCATTTAATTTGCGTTCCATCGTTCCCTGCATCTGCAGCCCATATCCTTCCGTCTGATTCAGTAAAGACATTACATCAGGAATTGCCAGTTCACAGGCTGCACTTGGGGTCGGTGCTCTTAAATCTGCCACATAATCTGCAATTGTATTATCTATTTCATGACCTGTTCCGGATATAATTGGCGTTTTTGCTGCAAAGACTGCTCTTGCAACAATTTCTTCATTAAAGGGCCATAAATCTTCAATGGAACCACCACCTCTTCCTATGATAATGGTATCCATTCCCATTTTATCCAAAGTCTGAATCCCCTTTACAATGGTTTCGGCAGCACCTTCTCCCTGTACCTTTGCCGGATATAAATATAATTGTACAAAAGGATTTCTTCTTTTTGCAATATTTTGAATATCTCTGATAGCGGCTCCCGTAGAGGCTGTTACAATACCTACCTTTTTGGGATATTTGGGAATTGCTTTTTTCTTTTCAAATTCAAAAAGGCCTTCCTCATAAAGCCTCTGTTTCAATCTCTCATACGCTTCATAAAGATTGCCTAATCCATCTAATGTTATCTTCTTCGCATAGATTTGATATCGTCCATCCCTCTCATAAACTGCTACATTACCGGATATAATTACATTTTGTCCATTCTCTAACAAAAAATCCAATCCCTGAACCCTTGCTGAACGAAACATAACACCGGAAATCACACTTCCCTCTTCTTTTAGGGAGAAATAAATATGTCCGGAAGAATGATATTTCACATTGGAAAGCTCTCCTTTTATCTGAACATCTTTCAGAAGATAGTCATTTTCAAACATATTCTTTATATAATTGTTTATCTGTAAAACCGTATACACTTTCGCCATGATATATAACCTGTTATGATATAAATTCCATATTTTTATTGGATATTTCTTTCAATTTTACCTAAAACAGCATTTACAAAGCCGGGTGCAGAGTCATCACAATATGTTTTACTTAATTCTACTGCTTCATTAATGGCTATTTTATGAGGAATATCATCTTCATATAGCATTTCATAAGTAGCAATTCTCATAATTGCAAGCTCAGCCTTTCCAATTCGTTCAATATTCCATCCCTCACAATTTTCAGAAATATATTGATCAATGGTATCAAGCTCGTCCAAAATACCCATAACCTTATTACTTATATATGATCTGTTTTCTTCGCTTTTTGCCTCTAATTCTTCCATGGCAAAGCCAAGCTGCTCCGACATATCATCCTTATCATTAAAGGATATACCAAATACAATCTTAAAAATCTCTTCTCTTACCTTAGTACGTAACATATATATACTCCTAACCATTATCCGCTAATCCAATCGAACAGGCTGACTCCTACCCGATGTGCAAGCACAATTTCTGCATGACGGCTTATTGCACAAAAAGCTGCCGCGAAATATATTATGGCGCGGCAGCCTGATATATTATGCCTTTACCGGTTTTTCATCTTTTTCAATGGCAATGCCTGCAATACGAACCCGTACCTGTGATACTTCAAGGCCTGTCATAGTTTCAATTGCCTGTTTCACTTTCTCCTGAACCACTTTTGATACTTCCATAACACTATAGCCGTATTTAAGTTCTAAGGACAAATCAACCTCAACCAGGTTTGATTCTACAAGCACCTTAACACCTTTAGAAAGATTCTTCATACCTAACTTGCTTACTAATTCATTGGTAATATTCCCATACATTTTTGCAACACCGTCAACCTCTGTTGCTGCTAATCCTGCAATGATGGCAATTACATCATCCGCAATTTGAATATCTCCAAGTGCTCCTGTTTCCTTAACATTGTATATACAATTATTCTGTGTATCTGCTGCCATATTCATTCCTCCTTCGTCACCTGTGTGACAGAATCTCTACTCATATAGTATATAGTATACCAAATCTGCACTATCTTTTGCAACGTTTTTGCAAAATGTTTAAAAATATCATTTCAGTATTTATTGATTCGTGGTTGTAATTACAATCTGATTTAATTCACAACCGGTTTTTCTTGTAATAATATCCTCAATCTGTGTTCTCTCTACATCTGTGAGACTTTCTACATTTAATGTAACATCCACACTATTATCAGAAATCGTAACAATGGAATCTGAAAAGCCTTTTGCACTTAACTGGGTTTCCGCTGCCGTTTCCAGCTCCATTCTTTTTGTCATATTAACCATTTCATTAATTGCATCCTGTTTTGATGCTTCTTCTAAGGTTTCGTTATTTATAATCTCTAATAATATGTCCTTTGCCTTTGATCTGGTCTGTTCCCTGTTTAATTTTGCCTGGGATAAAGATACGGAAGCATTTGTTAAAACTGTTTCACCAACACTTTCCCCGTCAATGGGCTCTCCGTTTACATCCAGACTTGCCTCTGCCACGTCATCACCTTCTGCTAAGGCATCCTCGTCAACAGCATCATCCTTAACAGCTACATCCTCCTCATCCACCGTATCCTCTACACTTGCACTTATAATTTCATCATCTTCATTTCCACCGGCACCTTCACTTTCAAGATTTTCAACTCCGGTATCAAGCACCTGTTTATCGCTGGTAAAGTTAAGATAACCTGCTACTGCAATCATAATGGCTAAGGCTGTAATAATCACCTGGTTACGTTTAAATAACTTTTTCATAAACATCCTCTCTTTCAATTCCACTTATTTGATGGTGGATTTACATACAACAATTTTATGAGCATCGATGGAAAATAATGCCTGCACTGCCTCTTTAATATGTAGGGCAACCTCTGTGTCGTCACCACCCTCACAAACAACAACAACACCTTCTATTTCCGGATAAGTTTGCATGACAACAATGGGGGAAGTGTCTCCACTTTCTTCTACTAAAACCGTTTCCGGACTATTTTTTATCATATTTTTTTCTGTACGCTTCCCTTCTTCTGTTAAAGTTTCCGTTTCACTTTCATATGCGAGATTTTTTTCTAATACTTTTTCCCCATTATTTTTTAATGTGATCATGACTTCAACTTTACCAGCACCCTCCATACCTTTTATGGTCTTTTCTAATTTATTCTCTAACTCTGTAATATATGCATTGGTTTCCGTATTATTTCCAAAATTCGAATTATTATCTAATGCAGTCATCCCTTCATTTTCCGTAGTTTCATGGTTTTTACTGCTTTTTGAAAAAGTGGAAACAGGTGTTGCAACTAACAAAAAAAAGATTCCCAATAAGAATCCTATGACTGCTTTTTCCTGTTTTTCTTTTGATATTTTCATCTTTTCAAATAGTTCACTTAACTTCATACGAAATAACAACCTCCTCTCCAAATAAACCATACAAATACTCCTCTAACCCGGATAAATTCTCAACCTCACCCAAAAAACACAGTGTCACTTCTGATACTTCCTGTTCATGTCCCAGTTTCACCTTTACATAATCTATAGGATATCCACCTTCCGTAATAACACCCTTTAGCTGTAATTCCAGTGCCTGACAATACAGTTGTTTATCATTTTCAGAAATGCCTTCCATTCCGGTATCAAGTGCCAGATAATTCTCTATTGAATGTAAATAAGCAGTTCCATCAACATGAAAGAATTCCATTACCGGATGTATCATCACCAGAACAAATAAAAGTCCAACAACAAAGCTTATATGCTTTTCATAAGTTTTATTTGGACTTAGCATGATAATAACGGAACCCAAAACACCAAATAACAGTCCGCTTTTTACCCAAGAAATAATCCCTTCCATAACAATCCTCACATTCTCACATTGGTTGTTAATATTACAATCGCAACAGACAGTACAGATAACACCACGGATGTAGCCGTTGCCCGAAGTAATATCCCTGTGCTGTCGCATATTCCCTGAATACCTGCCAGAATACGGTTATCACTAATCGGTTGTATGAACGCAACCAAAATTTTATAAATGACATAAAAGGCAAACATTTTCACAATAGGAATTCCGGCCAATACCAGCATGATAATAACCACCGTAACACCTACACTATTTTTAATCAGAATTCCTGCACCTACCATAATGGAAGTAAGTCCTGACAAAGCTGTTCCCCCCGGTATCATGGATAAGCCTTTTTGAAGTGCGTTATATCTGGCATTTTCATATACCGGTACCAGCATACTTTTTACTACATTTAAACCAATAATCCCGGTTGTAATTGCTTTTAATCCAAATTGTATTCCCTGTTTTATAAGTCCTGATAATTTTGAAAACCGGTCTTTTTTATTCAACTGATTTAAAAGAACAATTAAGAAATATATTCTAATTGCAGGCAAAAAAACCACAAGCAAAATATTCTCTACAAAAGAAAGCATACCCACAAACATGGAATTTACCATTTGAGATGTAGTAAGACCTGAGCACAAAACAATGGATAAATAAAATGCCGGTAACATACATTGCATTAAATCTCTTATGTAATATATGGTTTCCTCAGCAATTTCATAAACAAGAGTAAAAGACTGAATCAGTAAGACTGCAATCATAAGATAGGTGATATAAAATCCCTGTTCCCCTACATAACTCATTTTCAATATGGAGGAATAGTTATTAAAAACTGCCGCTATTATAACAAGCAGAATAATTCGTACCAGTAATTCCCGATTTAATAAAACTTCTTCCATAAGTTCATTATAAAAATCAGTAAAAGCAAGATGAATCGCCTGATCTATCTGTCCACACAATAGATTGTCCATAATATCTTTAAAAGAAATGCTGCCGGACAAATTATATTTTCGTCGTATCTCCTGCAAATCTTCATCAATATCAACAATCTCTTCCTGTCCCAAAAAATTACTGTAATATTCATCTGTTATATCCTGCTTAGACTGTACTTCATTTTCCTCCTCTAAAGCAAAGCAGGGGGTTTTTGCCATAAAAAGAAGTCCCATATACATCACAAGCAATATTACTTTTTTTGCCGGTCCCATAGAAAACTCCCTTCTTCAAGACATACAAAGGATTCATGATTTAACGGATGTTTTTGCTCTCTTTACATCATAAAATAGATGTAATGGTTTCTACAATTGCCATTAAAATAGGCATACTCATTATCATCATTGTTAATTTTCCTCCTATTTCAATCTGCCCCGCCACTGCTACGAAACCGGATTCTTTACATATGTTAGAGGTAAATTCACATAAATATGATATGCCTATTATTTTGATTAATATTTGGAAATATCCTTTTTCAATCCCTATATCATCCATTACTCCATCAAAAAAATCAAAAACCAAGCCCAATCGGTTCACAATATAAAATAAAACAAACAGACTTAATGCAATGGATAAATATATCCATATGGGACTATTGAGACTTTTTAACTTCATGGTAAGTAATATTCCAATAATAATTCCACAAATAATTTTGAAAATATCCACAAAAAGCACCCTGCCCTTACATATAAAAATCCATTATAAACTGAACAAATCCTGCATGGAGGAAAATATTTCCGTAAAATACGGCAACAACCAGGTCAATACAACCACAATCCCGGCCAAAGTAACAAAAAAGGCCTGGTCATCTCTTCCCGCATGCTTCAAAATCTGATTTAATAATGCAATTACAACTCCTAATGCCGCTATTTTAATTATGATACCAATTGACAATCTGTTAACTCCTTATAACAATATAATTAATACAACAAGTCCAACAAACATGGAAATTGTAGTTACCACTTTCTTCTTTTCCTTCATTTCACTTTCTAAGTCCTTCCGATTATGTTCTAATTGCAAAAGTGTATAGTCTATGGCTTTTTCCTGTGTACTTCCATCTGCAGTTCCCAACTTGTCCGCTAATTCCTGTAATAAACAAATATCCTCCTTTGTAAGTGCTGAATTATTGTACAGATTATCAAGTTCCTCACTCCAGATAATGGAAAAACTTACTTCCTCTTTATTTTCTAATCTGTCAGAGATACCTAAAAGCCATGCTTTAACAGGTTCCTTTGCATTATCGCCTAATATTCTAAAGCATTCAGGAAGGGGGGTATTCATATAATGCATTTCACTTTTCATCTGTAAAAAAATACTGTATAAATGCCTAAGCTGCCAGTATCTGTTATCATAAGTCTGGCTTAAAATAATTCCATAATATGCAGCTGCTCCAACTACAAAAGCCGCCCCTAAGAGTTTTATTCCTACTACCAAGAATCATCCCCCCCTTACTCACAATTTTTATCATATAAAACACTTCCCCGTTCATCAAAAATCATTAAAACTGTGCCCGGTTTTCCACCTCCCGAAAGAATTATAAACCGTTTAAATAATTTTTCCTCCACCAGTCTCCTTAAAATCGGTTTATTTTTCACATCATCAATTGACGTTCCATGTACAGTTGCAAGAATATGGCAACCACAATTCATTACATAAGAAAGGGCTTCTATATCCTCCCTTTTACCGATTTCATCCACAGCAATAACAGACGGTGACATACTCCGGATCATCATAAGCATCCCCTCTGCCTTTGGACAACAGTCCATAACATCCGTTCTCATACCAACATCATTTTGAGGAACTCCATGGTAACAAGCTCCAATTTCCGAACGCTCATCAACAATTCCCACACTTACCCCGGGATGCTTCTCACTCCCATCAGAAATCATTCTCACAATATCCCTTAATAAAGTGGTCTTTCCGCCTCCGGGAGGCGAAATGATCAATGTATGGCAAACCTGATTTCCATCATATATGTAAGGTAATATATGTTCACTACAACCTTTTTTCTCATGAGACATTCTGATATTAATAAAAGAAATATGTTTGACTGATTTAACCTGTCCCTGTTCCATAATTACTTTTCCCGCCAGTCCAATTCTGTGTCCACCCTGTACCGT
Organism: Lachnospiraceae bacterium; assembly: GCA_051880415.1. Lineage (GTDB taxonomy): Bacteria > Bacillota > Clostridia > Lachnospirales > Lachnospiraceae > CAG-590. The sequence goes on from JBJENX010000170.1 coordinate 195,898, forward strand.
TATAAATCCCTGTCTAATCTCATCCTCATAAGCATATAAGGAAAAATTACTGATATATTCCAAAGTTTCCTTAATGTCTGTCCCTGTAATATAATACGCATTTTGGGAATCACTTAATATTTCTCCACTTTGAGACACAAAATATTCTTTTCCCTGATATATGATAATAAAAGGTTCATTCATTCTAAGACGAAGTTCCTGTAACCTGTCAAATTCAATCTCTGACTGTTCCAGTATTTTCTTAAGCTTTAATGATACGATTTTAAGAATCTCCTGTTTTTTCTCCATATAATACACCATTTATCCAAATTAATATTAAGAATATCCTTTCTCATAAAAATATCATCTACATTTAATATATGAATCAGATTTCCAAATATTACCGGAACAAAAAAAAGACTGGGAAAAAATCCCAGTCTTTGTAGTATATTATATGTTATGCACGCTTTGAATAATCTCCGGTCTCTGTATCCACAACAATGAAATCACCCTGATTTACAAACAATGGAACATTAACCTTAGCACCTGTACTTACAATACATGGCTTGGTTGCATTTGTAGCAGTATTACCAGCAACACCCGGCTCACACTCAACAACCTCTAATGTAACAGTCTTTTCAGGTGTAACATCAAAAATATTACCCTGATATAATGAAACAGATACATAAGTTCCATCCATAACAAACTTCATGCTATCCTCAAGATCCTTCATAGGTGCTGCAGGCTGATCACCTGTTTCCTCATCCATAAAGTAATATAAATCACCATCGTTATACAAATACATCATCTTCTTACGTTCAATGTATGCCTTCTCAAACTTATCATCCGGCTTATATGCATCTTCAACCACACCACCGGTCATAATATTTTTAAGTGTTGTACGAACAAAGGGACTACCTTTACCAGGCTTTACATGCTGGAAGTCCATTACACGATAAACACCACCATTCACTACTACTGTATCACCTTTCTTGATGTCACCAACTCTTACTACATCTGCCATCTTAAGCTCCTCCTTCAACAATAAATCAACCTATGACTTAAAAATTATACTCTCATAGGCACTCATATAGCCAAAATTATACAATAAATGAATGAATATATCAACCATTTTTTCGGCATATTCATTACATATTTCCAATTATTACATCCTTTATTACAGCTAAAAATTCTCTTACATAATTTGTTGGTATCAAATACCATATCTGTTTACTCGCCAGACCCTCTACATTTTCATAGCCTGCCTTTTTCGCAATTCCAACCGCTCTAAACACATGAAAATCCGTAGTAACAACCAGTATATTTGTATCTTCCACGTCTGCACCCAAATCCTTCAGTATTTCCTTGGAAAATTCAAGATTCTCTTTTGTACTCGTAGACCGGTCTTCTTTTATTATTCTTGACTCCTCTATTCCAAGACGCAGCAATCCATTACTCATAGCTTCTGCTTCTGAAATACCCTCGTCATAACCTTTTCCGCCACTAACAATCACTTTACAATCCGGATGTTTCGTTAAATACTCATATGCTTTATCAATTCTCTTTTGCAATATATGGGAAGGTGTTGTACCATTTACCTTCGCACCCAATACAATTAAGTAATCCGCCTCAAATTCCGGTTGTTTTGTTGCCTGCCTTATAATCATTGTCTCAATTAATATAAATAACAGCAAACCAACAAAAACAACTATCTCAATACATATTATCATTGATTTTGGCATCCAGTAAAATCCTTTTTTGGAATAAGTAAAGGTCAATGCCAGTCCAAGAAAAAACAACCCCAATATCAGCCAGACATAATTAAAACGAAAAGATGGACCCAGTGCCACCATTAACATAATAAAATATCCGGTACAAAAAATCCCCAATATCCATAATAATACACATAATATTTTTTGTTTTATACTCATAAATATATTATCCCATCAATAAGTTACCGAATGGTCTTTCCCTTCTTTTTTGGAATTGATAATCTAAAGATTATTCCATAATGTATTCTTCTAATCTTCGCAATGTTTCTTCTTTATCCTTTTTTTCTTCATAAGGAGATGCAACAACAATTAATGTTACCCCAAGTTCTAATGCAGCCTCCATTTTCTCCAGGAAACCACTTGATATACCGGAATCCTTTGTGACGAGATAACGAATATCAAACTCCTTAAGCATTGCCTGATTCATTGTCTTTGAAAATGGTCCTGTCATACCAATTAAATGTCTTCCTTCTATTCCAAGCTTCTCTCCTACCTGCATTACGCCACTATGAGACAACACACGGCAATATACCCTTTCTTTATAATCAGTAATCTTCGTATATTCATATAATTCCATAGAACCGGTTGTTGTCAAAATGTTACCTTCTGTTTCCTTTAAATATTCAACAGCAGCTTTAATACTTTCTACAATAATAATCCGGTCGCTGTCTCCATTTTCTGTAAGCTCCCCTTTCACACTTAATTCTCCTCTTGTTGCCAGTTCATTAAGTGCCGCCAGTTCTCCCTTCACAGCCAATTCCCCTTTCACAGTTAACTCCCCTTTTATGGTAAATCCTGTTCTTGGAATCGCCAGTTCTTTTTTATCTTCGTTTTCTGCCATATTACCAATCCCCTTTTCTGATATTGTTAATAAACTGCCTAAAGGCAATTATACCACTTTATTATAAAAAAATCGAGTATGCATTGCATACCCGATTTCCCGTTCATTTATCATTATTTCTTTGTAATATATCCCTTTGCTTTCAAAAGCTCAGCACAAAGAACTGCTCCGCCTGCTGCACCTCGAACAGTATTGTGGGAAAGACCTACAAACTTCCAGTCGAACAAACTATCCTCACGAATACGTCCCACAGAAATTCCCATACCATTTTCAAAATCCACATCTAATGTAACCTGTGGACGATTATCATCTGTCATATACTGAATAAACTGTTTTGGTGCACTTGGAAGATTTAACTCCTGTGGCACACCCTTATATGACTCAATCTTTTCAATTAACTGTTCCTTTGTAGGATTACCCTTGAAATTAACAAATACAGTTGCTGTATGTCCGTTTAATACAGGAACACGAATACACTGGGATGTAATCTTCACATCATCTGCAGGAACAATTACACCCTGCTCCTTATCAACATGTCCCCAGATACGAAGTGGCTCTTTCTCAGACTTTTCCTCTTCACCACCAATAAATGGAATTACATTACCAACCATTTCCGGCCAATCCTTAAATGTCTTACCTGCACCGGAAATTGCCTGATATGTTGATACAACAACCTCAGTTGGTTCAAATTCTTTCCACGCATTTAATACAGGTGCATAACTTTGGATGGAACAGTTTGGCTTAACTGCCACAAATCCTCTTGTTGTGCCAAGACGCTTCTTCTGAAATTCAATTACCTCAGCATGCTCCGGGTTAATCTCCGGAACCATCATAGGTACATCCGGTGTCCATCTGTGAGCTGAGTTATTGGAAACTACAGGAGTCTCTGTTTTTGCATAAGCCTCCTCAATAGCCTTAATCTCGTCCTTAGACATATCAACAGCACTAAACACAAAATCCACGGTAGAAGCAACTTCTTCCACTTCATTTACGTTATGTACAATAATATTCTTTACAGCCTCCGGCATTGGAGTATCCATTTTCCATCTGTCTCCAACAGCCTCTTCATATGTTTTTCCTGCACTTCTTGGAGATGCTGCAATTGTAACAACCTCAAACCATGGATGATTCTCCAATAATGAAATAAATCTCTGTCCTACCATACCGGTACCACCAAGGATACCAACTTTTAACTTATCGCTCATGTATCTTCTCCTATCTCAATGTTTTCTTCATAATATACTATCCATATATACCACATATTTATCTGCTTCGCAATATATATTCTTAATATTTACCTCATTAAAGAGTTAAATGTCAACCAATATTTTTTTTATTTCATCGCACACACCAGAAACACTCTTACCATCCACATCAATACGGACATCTGCTGCTGCTTCATATAAAGCACGACGCTTTTCCATCAACTCACTGATATATTCTACATTCATATGGCCATTTAAAATTGGTCGTTCCTTACTATCCTTTACTCTTTCATATATGGTTTCAGGTGTGGCAGCAAGAAAAATAATTTTTCCGTTTTTCTTCATATTGGTAACATTTTCCGGTCGTACAACTACACCGCCACCACAGGAAACAATAGTATTTCCTTCTTTTCCAATGGTAAGAACCAGTTGGCTTTCCAAATCCCGAAAATGACTTTCCCCAAAACGGTCAAATATATCATTAATACTCATTCCCTGTTCTTCAACAATGCGGGCATCCATTTCCACCAGATTCATATGTAACATTTCTTGTAATTCTTTGGCAATGGTACTTTTTCCGGCACCCATAAATCCAATTAAAAAGATATTTTCTGTCATTCTAATCTCCGCTTTCATAATTTACTTTATTGATAAACTTACATAAATAAATATTCCTCACAAAGTTTATCTAAAATATTTAATATAAAATTACACAACTCTCATGAAAAGAATTTTTCTTTTACTTCCTCAACAGGCATATCCTGTCCCGTAAATAATTTAAATGCAGATACACCCTGCCATAATAACATACCCTTACCACCTACCGTTATACAGCCGGCTTCCTTTGCCTCCTTAAGAAGCTTTGTCTCTACAGGGTTATAAACCGCATCCGCTACCACCAGACCTTCATGAAATGCAGTCAAATCCTTCACCACACTCTGGTCATCCATGGGTTTCATACCCACTATAGTAGCATTTGCAAAAATATCACTGTTTTGTATTTCCTCAGTCATTTTTCCAACATCATCAATGTCATATACATTCACTACAATTCCGGGCACCGCATTTTTTATCTTTTCCGCAGTCTGTAAGGTTCTTTCAAAAAATGCATCCTTTTTATTAAAAATGGTAATTTCTCTTGCCCCATCTAAGGCACACTGCACCTGAATAGCTGTAGCGGCACCGCCACCACCTGCAACTGTAATTTTCTTATCTCTAATATCAATTCCATGATCCTTTAGATTATTTACAAAGCCCTCTCCGTCTGTAATATGTCCCGTAAGCTTTCCATTATCATTTACAATCGTATTAATTGCCCCAATAATCTTTGCAGCCTCAGATAACTCATCCATATATTTTGCAGCTTCCACCTTATCCGGCATGGTCACATTTCCACCC
>JBJENX010000171.1:0-1560 GCA_051880415.1 Lachnospiraceae bacterium
ATTATTGCGAAACAGCAGGGAAAAGATAGCAAAGAGAAAGGGGTTGAGCTTGCATAAGTACTGAAGAGCAAGAAGAGTTCTATAAGTTATATTGCAGAAGAAAAATACTGCAGGGGGAGAAATGTTCAAATGATGAATGTTTCTCCTTGTTTTAAGGAAATTATTGTAGTTTATTTGTTATGGCAAAGTTTCATGAAACAATGATTTAAAACTATTAGACATACCTTGTATGAATGTCCATTTTTTTAACACAGCAAAGGTGTTTGCCTATTGTCGTTGGGAGGATATCTGATATGCTGTAATAGAGGATACTTGAAATAATGCATAGGAAATTTAAAAGTATATTTCTGGAGATAAGAATACTAGGAGGTAGTATAATGAAGGAATTTTATTTGCCATCCACGGATGGAAAAAATCATCTGCACGTTGTTATTTGGGAGCCAAATATGCCAGTAATTGGAATTGTCCAGATTTCACATGGAATGATTGAATATATTAAACGATATGATCAATTCGCCAGATACCTAAACAGACAGGGTATTCTTGTAATTGGGAATGACCATCTTGGTCATGGAGAAACGGCAAAAACAGATGACAATTTGGGGTATTTTTGTCCAAGCAACATGAGTGAAACTGTCGTTGCAGATTTATATGAAGTAACCCGTTTTGCAAAGAAAAATTACTCTAATGTTCCTTACTTCTTGTTTGGACACAGTATGGGGTCATTTATGGCAAGGCGCTATATAATGACATATGGAAATGAGTTGGATGGAGTGATTATTTCCGGAACAGGCAACCAGTCTGGAAGTGTACTGAAAGCTGGTAAAATAATGGTATCGCTGACTAAATTCTTTAAGGGAGACCGCTATAGATCCAAGATGCTGAAAAATATGTTTTTCAGCAAATTTAATGATCATATTCCAAACGTCAGGACATCAAATGATTGGCTTACAAAGGATGAAACTATTGTTGATAAATATAATACGGATAAGTATTGTACATATTCTTTTACGGTAAATGGATACCGTACTTTATTGGACGTGCTGTCATTCATACAGAATTCAGATAATATTGCAAAAATCCCGAAGGACCTTCCTGTGTTTTTGATTGCAGGAGAAGAAGACCCTGTTGGTAATTATGGAAAAGCAGTTAAACATGTTTATGAAATCTACAAAAAAGCAGGAATTAAGGATATTTCGATAAAACTTTATAAAAATGACAGACATGAATTGATCAATGAGACAGACAAAGAAGACGTTTATGACGATATCAGGCATTGGCTGATTTGTCATTTGTAATTTGATTTATCTACAATAAAGTACTGAATTTTTTTGGTTTTAGGAAGTTTCAGTGCTTTATTTTTTGTTCATTGTGGGAAATATGTGAGTTTGGTATAATAATTTTCAAACGAATGGAATGATATACAGAACAGGAGGGATTGATAAGTGTCGGATATTACAAAAAGAGCATTAGAGGCATCTCTCAAAAAGATGTTACTGAAAAAGCCGGTTACCAAAATTACAATTAGTGATATTACAGAAGACTGCGGTGTCAACCGTG
>JBJENX010000172.1:0-36187 GCA_051880415.1 Lachnospiraceae bacterium
TAGCAAAAACAGCCAATGTTAATTTTGTTATTGCAAAGCAAATGCTTGAAAAAAAAGAAGCTTGTATATTAAAAGCAAAGGCACCTAAAATTAAGTCTTCAATTACTAAATTGCAAGAATTAGACATTGATTTTAGTGTAACCCCTTCATTCAAGTATTGAGAAAGCATTTACAAATGATTATACCTAAAAGATAATTTATAGACCACCTAAAAATATTCATGGTCTTTAAATTAATCGAAACACCTCACACGAAGTAAGGTTAGTTGTGAAGATTAATTTAGACACGAGTACAAATACGGTAGTTCACTTTAATTTTGTTGCACAATAGTAGAGGGAAAAGGGATGAAATTTGAAATAGTTATAGGTAGTAAGATTGAAAATACAGAGGAACGATACCTTATTAATGATAGGTCTTTTGATTGTAAGCCGGCTGTAAATGTGGATATAAATGTGGCTATGGCATACTTGAATTTAGGTGTTGATTCTGAAAATATGTGTGTCAAATGTCTTTGGGGATTTAGTCCTAGAGAAAGTTGGAAAGAAGTTAATCTGTCTGTTCCATCTGCGAAAGAGGGAGAATTGAGATTAGTTGGAGAATATGAAGCGGGTTTAACTTGGAGAATTGATAAAAACAAAATGTGGGAATCATATTTTGATAAAGAATCCGGTTGGTATTGTATTGGGAATTTAATGTTAGAGGATGATGATATAGCGGTGAAAATTATCAATAATATGATTGCAGTTGTAGATAATACAAGCGAATTAAAAGCCGTTTGGGTTCAACCCATATTTGTTTAGTCAGCGCAACAAAATATAACAGTTCTCTTGACGTTCCCCAAATGCCCATATTACAGCGGCACCTACCAGAAGGGATAAAAAAATATTCTAGTTTAGCAGGAGAACCTATAAATACTATTGATGATTTACTGAATGCAATTAACACTGGAAAAATTAAAGTGGAGGATTTGCCTATAGAGTATATTGTTAGAGATGGAAATACATCGATATTAAATACAAGAACATCTCAGGCATTAACTCAAGCAGGAATACCTAGGAGTCAATGGGCATCAATAGATAGAACAGGTAATCAACTCTTTGGAGAATTGCTAGACGGACAACTTTCAAGAAATAAGCTTACTTCAGAAGGAATATCAACAGTTAGACCGAGTGGAGGGAAAAATAATGAAGAGTGAAATAAAATATGAGTTGCCAATGTTTTCATCAAATTTGGAAAATGAGCCTCAAATTGAGTTTAAAAATATGAATGTAAAAATTGTGATTAAAGGTTATGACGAAAATGATGTTATACGTGAAACAGGAATTAAATTTATTTCTGTAATTGGTTTTAAGCAAACTTCACCAAGATTTACTCCTCAATTATATGGTGCATACGATAAAGTTGTTGAGGTGATTGATTCTGAGTGGTTGGAAGAATTAAAAAAGATTAATTTAGAAGATTTTTCTTTTTGGAAACCAAAACATTATGTTTTGTATTTAGATGGATTTGGAATGTATCAATTCATTGCACAATCATTCGAGGTGGAGAAATGTCTCTGAAAACGATTTAGTTATTATGATTGAAAAATCAGAAAAGAAAAGACATGAGATTTTCAATGGAAAAATAAAAGCTCATTATGGACATTCTATTCCAATGAAAATAGCAAAAGAGGAAAAATACCACCAGAGGTATTGTATCATGGAACAGCTAGAAGATTTTTAAATTCTATTAGAGAAAAGGGGTTATTATCTAAAGGAAGGCAATATGTACATTTGTCACAGGATGTTGAAACTGCCCGTAGTATCGGTATGAGACATGATATGAAACCTTGTATCTTGAAAATTGATGCTAAACAGGCGTGGAAGGATGGTATAAGCTTTTATTATGGTAATGAAAAAGTTTGGTTAGCTGACGAAATACCGAGTAAATATATAATGGAGATGTAATGTTTTAGAGCTGGTAAATATAAAAATACTGGCTTTTTTGATGTTAAAAAATCTATAAAGAAATGACCAGTATGATAGATAAAATAAAAAATACTGCCGGAAGAAGTGTGTGCCAAAGAATCTATGAAAAAGGTAAGGGAATATGCAGAAGATAAAAAGGAGGTACCCAATGAAATCTGGAATGTACTGGAGGACAGAGGTCCTTTTGGTGTGATGGACTACATAGGACAGGGGTATACAGACTGTTATCTGATATATATTTTATTCCATTTATGAACAATAGGGAATGTATTTGAGAACTATATCCGGTGTTTCAATAGTAAGAAAAATCCGGAATGGAGTGGAATTACAAGAATCCTGTGTTCCGATCCACTGGACTTGCCGAACCGATAATTCTTATGTATTATGGATTAAGAGCAGATGTAGCCATCATAGTGAAAGAAGTAAGCACAAGCCCACCGGAATGGACAGACAATGCAATTGAATCCAACGATTAAATCAATCGATATTGGTGAATTTACCGGCGATAGAAGTAAAGATATTGATAAAATGATGGAAATACTAGAAAATGATTATGGAATTACAGAAATTCCAGAGGGATATGTTGTTCATCACGATATTGGGAATGGGATATTGCAGTTAGTTGATGAAAACGTCCATGCCCAGTTTACTCATATTGGTGGATATAGTATATATAAATAAGGAGGAGTCAAAAGCATGTTAATATCAAAATTTGCAGGTGAAAATGTCAATGACAAAGTTGAAGAGATGGAAAAGCAGTACAACATTTCATTGCCAAATCAGTATAAGGATTTTTTATATAGATATAATGGAGGTTATACTCCAAAAACTAAATTTAAAGTCGGGATAATTTCTTCAGATATTCGAGGCTTTTATGGTGTAGGAAATGTAAAATTAAGTTTTGATACTATAGAATTACGTGAATGGATTGACAAAAGTTTTTTACCCATAGCCACCGATTCATTTGGAAATTATCTAGTAATTGGATTGGGAAATGATAATAATGGGAAAATATTCTTCTGCAACCACGAAGCAGGAAACAAAGCGGAATATATTGCAGAAAATTTAAATGAATTTTTCAAGTATTGTAAAAGCGAGAAAATTAGTGAGGCTTCAAGACTCTCGATAAAAGAGAGAGAGGATGCATTAATTGCAAGAGGACGGGGCTCTATTATCACAGATGCTTTGAGACAGATGTGGCAAGCTGAAATTGATAAGTACGAAAATATGACACAAGAAGATGTAGTAATTGATTAAATATCAAGAGAAAGGATGGCAGAGAATATGACAGAAGATTTATTTGAAAATTTCGAGAAAGATAACGCCGTAAGTCAAGAATTATGTGATAAATACGAAGCAATTTTACTAAGAGAGTTAATAGCTTTATGGAAAAATATGGTTTTGGAAGCTTCATGGGAGGATATTTCCAGCAACCAAAAAAACTGCACGTCTATGAACTCACTATCAAAGCTTGCTTATTTGATATTCATTCATAGACGAACAGGATTTTCAGGGTTATTAGAAATTAGAACATTTAACAAATATATATCTTTTTTCAAGCGTAGCATAACTCCTATCCGTTATATTGACGCTTGATTTTTTTCGTTGTATTTTTCTCGAACTCTACCTCACGGATATTCAGCTTAACAATCCTTTTGTACAAAGGTGCATTTTTATTATATGCATCTATGATTTCCCAGAGTGTACTTTGCATATCCTTAACCTTTTTCTTTGATGCATATTCGTAGTCAGGGAAAATCTCTGCTTCGATTACGCCATCGCTGTCACGTACCAATACCTCCTGTACAATACGATTTTCAGAAAGTTTATTTTCAATTTCCTCCGGGGATACATTTTCCCCATTTGGCGTAATAATCAGATTTTTCTTTCTTCCCGTTAAGAATACAAAACCATCCTCATCCACATAACCGAGATCACCGGTTTTGAGCCACCCGTCTTCCAGGGTTTCTGCCGTCTCCTCCGGCATATGGTAGTATCCCTGCATGACACTTGAACCCTTTACCCATAGCTCATCATCTACAGTCTTTGCCTCACAATTTGGCATAAGCTTACCAACAGATCCTACCTTGCTGTCCCATGGCAGATTTGTACTGATAACAGGGGAACATTCTGTCATACCGTAACCCTGTAAAATCGTAATACCATACTTTTTAAATATATCTATGTAAGCCGGTTTCATGTAGGCTCCACCACTGCATATTGTGTGGAACTGTTTTCCAAATACCTGGGCTTTTACAATCCCTGCAGGCAATAATGACGCATCCTCCAATTTTTTTGCAAGTGTCTCAATCATAAGAGGAACCATAAGTATCATATTCGGTTCAAATAACTTGATATTTTTTGCTACCCGCATCAGGGAATCATTAATACAGATAACACATCCAATGGAAATACCCTTTAGTATATCCATACTGAGACAATATGCATGATGAATGGGAAGCACTGACATAATTACAGTTCCCGCTTCAATCTTCATATCCAGACAGGTTGCATTTTCTGCAAGATTACGGTGTGAAAGCATAACACCTTTACTCTTACCGGTTGTACCGGATGTAAACATTATGGTAGCAAGATCATCAGGCTTTGGTTCATAGGCATATCCCGGTTTCTGTTCATTTAAAAGTCCCCAGAATGACAACACTTCCCCCTGCGGCTCTGTCTGATTCATGGCAATCATATGCCGTAAGCCCGGACATTTTTTGGAAGCTTCTTCTGCCACCTGTGCTTTGCTGTCATCATATACAAGGGTTGTCACCTCAGCCCGTATAAGTAAATCACATATATCCTCTGCCGGTAACTGTGCATCCAAAGGAACCGCAACATTTCCTCCATTTACCACTCCCAAATAAGTAACGACCCATTCATATGACGTTGCACCAAGAATTCCAATCTTCGTCTTTTGTTCACCAATTGACTCCAATGCAGCAGACAACTTTTCGGTATCCTGCTTTAACTCGGTATAGGTTTTATGTGCTACTTTTATCTTTTTTGCTCCTGCATCCCCCTCTTTTACCTTATAGCGAAATGCATCCCATGACCCATATGCTGCCTCTGCTTTTACAAGCAATTCCCGTATTGTACTACTTAAAACATCCATATGTACTCCTCCTGCCATATTATCTATTTGACGAGTTTTTCCAGATAATCCACTGCCTCCTGTACAGTACGAATATCTACTGCCTCCTCCTGTACAATCTCTACATCAAATTGTTCCTCAATCTCCCCTAACATACTCATAAAATCAAAGGAGGTAAATCCCAAATCTTCCATAAATCTGGATTCCGGCTTAATATCTCCTCTATCCACTTCTACATAATCCATAATAACATCTGCCAATTTATCAAACATATCATTCACCCTTCCTTTCTTTCTTATATCAGTTTTAGGATATCCCCTATCTTCATATAAGGCTTTTCAATTCCCTTAAACATAATCTTGCACATATAATAATAGAAATACTCTAATGTTTCCTTTGAAATGGCCGCAATCTGATGTTCAAAATTAAAATCAAGTCCATTATCCTCCGGTCTGTGCATTACAGTTAAATACATAGCCTGAGTTGTTGCTCCATTTGGATACCATTTTGTTTTATATTTAATATCACCAAGCTTACTTAAGCCCTTGTCCTTTAAAGTCAAAGGCTGGTAAGTGAGGGACATAGGCTCATAGGTTCTTCCCGGAGCAACAGGATAAGTCTTAGCCCTGTATGCAAAATATTCAACAGGGTCATAGTTTGTATGCCGGAATATCTCATTTTGCCCGTCACGAATCGCATGGATTCCTTCCAAAAATGTCATATCCTCCGATATAATTGTCCGGAATGGGAAAGAATGAATTCGGGTTCCACCGGCCTTTTTCTCAGAAAGAGTTGCCCTTCTTGCATACGCAACATTGATTGACACATCATCATTACCATTCATCTTCTGCAGATATGTACGAATTCCCATAATCAGCAGGCACTGAAGTGAAACATGCTGTTCCTCACAAAACTTCATCAGTCTTGCTGTAGGTTCTCCTTCCAGGTGGAAAATATCAAGAGCCGATTCCACATGAGGGGTAATAAACAAAGCTGCCCTTGCCTTAGGATTCGTCTTCCGTTCTTCCAAAAGTGCTTTCGGTCCGTCAATACCATTATATATAGGCTCTGACTGTTCAATCAGATTCTGGAAGAATTCCCGGTCTTTTTGCTGAGCCTTACTTCCCGCTTCATACTCAAGATCCTTTTCAAGCTGCTTTATATAAGACCTCATTTCCTTCGGATAGTCCACTCCCTCAAACATAGTATTACAATACAGTTCAATGATATCCTTCATAAAACAGATTAACGACTGTGCATCCAGTATAAAATGGTCCACCAGAAGATACATGCCCTGATTGCCGTCCGGTGTTTTAATCAGTACAATTTTAAACATTGGAGAATCCTGCCGTTCAAATGGAACCCTTGTCCATTCAGTCATAATCCCTTCCGCTTCCTCCATTGTCTTTCCGGAAAAATCAACATATTCAATATCACGGTCATCCTTTTCCACTACATACTGATACCACTGCTTTTCTTTTTTATCATAGGCAAACCGCAGACGCATTGACTCACACCGTTCAATCGCCTTATAAACAGACTGCCTCAGCACGTCCAAATCCAGTTCATATTCAATCGTCAGACTTGTGCCCACATTTACAACCTCTTTTTTCGGACAACGCTCCAGATAATAAAAATGAAATTTCTGAGCTGCCGTAAGAGGGTATGTCTTATAACCCTTATGTGTTTTCATACAACCGCCTCCTAACAATATCTATATACTTCCTAAAAATTCATCCAGTGCTGCTTCGTATGCCTCTGTATCCTTATAATAGCTCTCCCCATGTGCCGCTCCGCTAACAATCAGCATCTTTTTTTGAGATGCACAACTGTCATATAGCTCCTTACACATTCCGGCAGGAACAAAGGTATCCTTTTCTCCATGTATAAATAAAATCGGTATACTGGTTTTTCCTACTTCCCGCTTTGCATTACACTCATCCATACCGTAACCGGCTAATCTCCGGTTCACAAAATCCGCTCCCGGAATAATTGGAAACGAGGGCAGATGGTACATTGTTTTTAAAACATGGGTAAAAACCTCCTTTGGAGATGTAAATGCACAATCGGATACAATGCCCTTTACCTGCTTTGGCAGTTCCAATCCACTTGCCATCAAAGCTGTTGCACCACCCATGGAAATACCATGAAGAATAATCTCTACATCTTCACCACATTTTTCAAACACCCAGTCAATCCACTTAACAAGGTCTTTTCTGTCCAGACATCCAAAACCAATATACTCTCCTTCACTTTCTCCATGTGCCCTGGCATCCGGCTGCAGCATGGCATATCCCCGTTTAAAATAATAATCCGTCAAACCGGTAAAATCCTGTAAACTCCGGCTTGTATAACCATGCATACAGATTACAACTCTTTTTTTATCACAGGCATTATTGATAGCCGGGAAGTATACTCCATGCAATTTTAAAGAATCAAAAGTGGTAATATACACATCCTCATGGGGCTGTGCCAGCATGAATTCCTTCCTTTTTGCCAGCATATCCGAATACTGTGACCAATCTGTTCCCGCCATTTTTATTGTGCGTTCCATCTTTGCCCTCTGCCTCTTCATGGTTCTTCCATAGAAATAGGCAATTCCGGTTGCGCCTGCAATTGCAAGTCCTCCGGCACAGGCAAGTCCTGTTTTTAAAATTCCCATAATTCCTCCAACGCCGTAGCTATATTACTGATTGTCGGTTTCCGTTTTTTTCGTTGTTTTTTTCGTCTTCTTCTCTTTCTTTTCCTGCTTTTTCTTTAAATCTATAATCTCCTTTAAGCGGAGTGCCTTGTCGATATTTCCATCCACCTTCAATTTCTGAATGGTAAATGCCGCAATCGGATCGATCTTGCCTTCCGCAAGCTTCATAAATGTATCCGCATCCGCAATAAACTTTGCATCTCTGTCATAATACTCATAAGGCTCCACATAAAGCTGTCCTTCCTTTACTTCCACATAGAAGATACCGCCACATTCCGGGTCCTCAACATCAAACTGAAATGCAAGATGCTCATGGATGTCACTTACATCCGTTCCCATAAATTTGTTCTTAATCTCATAAAAAAATTCTGCGTATGTCATATTTTCCTCCACTTTTTCGACCATCGGTCGACTGTTTTTCTGTGATTATACCATATATTTCGACCGTCGGTCAATCCATGCATACGAAAAAGAAAGTATCATATTATTATTTTATTTGATACTTTCTGTCAGTTTTCTCTATTGTTCGTCGCAAAACGATATGATAAAATATAAGATGCATGTTTGGAAATGTATAAGAACAACGATTTACAGAAAGGTGGCGGTCCGGCATGACAGAACCAAACAAATCCAAAATAATACTTGATGCCTTGCAACAGCTGCTGGAAGAAAAAGATATCCAGCATATCTCAGTCAGTGAAATTGCAAGTAAAGCCGGCATTGGAAAGGGAAGCATATATTACTACTATCCCTCTAAGGACGCCATTTTCGATGCATTAATTCGACGTAACTACGAGCTGCCCCTTCAGACAGCAAAAAATCTTGCTGAAAAAACAACGGTGTCTTCCTACACCAGAATGGCTATGCTGTTTCAGGCATGCCGCAGTTCTTCTACCATATTTTTGAATAATAACCGTTTACCTGATGCAAATGTACAAAATCTTGCACTTTTGCATCAGAAACATTTAAATTACTTAATTTCAGAATTGAAACCTGCATTAACCGAAATTATCTCTCAGGGAATTGCCTGTCACGAAATACATTTTGATTATCCGGAAGCACTTGCCGAGATAGCCCTGATTGTACTGGCTGTGAAACTGGACAATTCCATCGTACCTTCTACATCCGAGGATATCGAGCAGACATTAACGGGATTGATTGCTCTTTTGGAAAAAGGAACCGAACTTCCTGCCGGTACACTGGAATATCTGACAACGATTTAGGCCTTTTTTCATTTATTGAGAATAGAAAACATTTATACGTTTTCTGATTCCTTTTCATCATTGCCGGTATATTCCAGAAAATACCGTAATCCAATCTCTCCCTGTACTGCATCTACAATGTTAATACAGCAGTTTCCCATTCTGTCAACGGAATGTATAATCTTATTAAAAGGTTCTGTTAATTTAGCAACACATTTGCCTTTTCCCACACGCTGTACATGGGATTTACGCATTTTAATACCCAAATCCATTATCTGCTCTTTTTGTTTCATAATCTTTTTACTGCTTTCCACATTTCCGGAAATCATCATATCCGCTGCCTGCAGGAACATTTTTTCAATCAATTGAAGGCTTGTCTTTAAATCCTCCATGGCTTTTCCTGAATATTTATATTTTTTCTCTTCCTTATCCTTTAAGGATATTCCGACTTCTTTACATAACGCTCCCATACGATCCACATCACTTAGCACATACATAATACCCGCCGTTTGTGTTGCCTGTTCCTCCGTAAGACCGCCGGATGCAAACAATTCCGCAAGATACTCTGTGATTTTGTCGTAAAGACTTCTTGTATCATCTGCATTTTTTATTATCTCGTTTATTTTTCCGCCATTTCCATTTTCCAATATAGAAATCAGCTCTTTTAGATTTGTTTCCACAAATTCCGTACATCTTACAATTTCTTTAGCAACCAGCTGCAGTGCTGCCGTTGGCTGATTAATAAGCTTCGAATCCAGATACATAGGTTCCGAATTGGCATATATGGTCTTTCTTCCCTCCGGAACAATTTTCATTACAATCTTTACCATCAGCCAGATTAACGGAATCCATATAACAGTCATGGTAGCATTAAAAATTGTATGAGCATTTGCAATCTGTCTGGATATAACTTCCAGCTCAGGCCCATCCGGTGATATATACTGTACCAATGCAGCATAGGGCTTAACAAACCAAATAAAT
Source organism: Lachnospiraceae bacterium (assembly GCA_051880415.1). Taxonomy (GTDB): domain Bacteria; phylum Bacillota; class Clostridia; order Lachnospirales; family Lachnospiraceae; genus CAG-590. The sequence goes on from JBJENX010000172.1 coordinate 9,949, forward strand.
AATAAGCATCCTGATATATTGAAAATACAATGGGCAACAGCGGTTCTTTTTGCATCTTTTGGTTGTCCAATGCTTGCCAATATAGCTGTAATTGTTGTACCGATATTATCACCAAGAAGAATTGGTATTGCACCGGCTAATCCCAACATACTGTGAACACCGTCCGGACCCGGCTGTGATGCAAAATTCTGTAATACCGCAATGGTTGCACTACTGCTTTGTACAACAAGAGTCATCAAGGTACCAACTGCTACCCCAAGAATCGGAATGTCTGCAACCTTTGCAATCATATCCGTAAATATAGGACTGGAAGCTAAAGGCTTCATGACGGAACCCATAGTCTCAATACCAAGGAACAAAAGACCAAAGGCGAAAATTGTCTGACCAATATTCTTTGCTTTTTCCGATTTCATGATAAAGCTGATAATGAAGCCAAGGAATATGATAATATAAATATAGTCACTTAATTTAAATGCAATAATCTGTGCTGTCATGGTAGTACCAATGTTTGCACCTAATATAATACTGACAGCCTGGGGCAGACTCATCAGTCCTGCACTGACAAATCCAATAGCCATAACCGTAGTGGCACTACTGCTTTGTAAAACCGCAGTGGTTAAGGCTCCCGCAAGCACTCCCAAAACCGGATTTTTTGTTAATAATGCCAATATACTTTTCATTCTTTCTCCGGCTGCTTTTTGCAGGCAGTCACTCATCATATTCATACCAAAGATAAATACTGCCAATCCGCCAAGCAAACCAAAAATAATCTCTAATGTACTATTCATAATTTTCCTCCTAATGTGTAACCCATATTATTGTTCATTTAATTCATCCCAATTTTTTATATCACCGGTATAGATATCCTTTAATTGATTTAAGGTTATATCATCTAAAGGATTATCCTTTTCTACAATGACAACAATGTTGTCTCTGGCAATTGTTTCATAATCCAACAATTCTTTCTCATAATCCTTCAGGCTTCTGGAAGACATACCAAAGCTACACTTTCCTGCCATGACCTGTGTCAGACCCTTTGTAGAATCCGTTGCCAGAACAATCACCGTTGCGTGGGTATTGATTTTTTCATAGGCCTGTGCCAGTTCTTCCATAAGGGGTGCTACAGAGGTGGAGCCTTCTATTTTTATTTCCCCTTCTGCCTGATTGGATAAAAAAGAACTGCTTTTTGCAACCGTTTCATAATCTTTTCCTACAATCTCCTGTCCGGCTCCATGTATGTAGGTTAAAAAATCCTGTTCCAGATCGCTAAGCTTTCCGGAATAGGCCAGATAAAAATCACGACTTAAAGGGTATGCATCATTATTTTCCGGTGTTTTTCCTTCTATATTGAGAATCTTTACATTTTCATTACCGGATAATGCTCCCCCGGATACATATCCAATTGCTGATTGATTAGCAATAATCTCATCTATAACCTGAGATGAATCATTTGCAATGACCGCATCGTCCCTGGTCAAATCCAACTGCGTATCAGCCCCTTCATTATCTGCCTCAAAGCCTGCCAGATTGGCAAAGGTACTTCTAGTTCCTGAGCCCTCTTCTCTGGACACCACCCGAATCATACCTAACTCCTTTAATCCTTCCACATTTTGTTTTTCTTCCCCTCCGGCTCCTTTTGTCTGATTACAACCGGTTAGAAGAAATAATGTACTTACCATGAGGAATACAATTTTTATAAATCGTTTATTCATAATATACATTCCTTTCCTCTCTGAATTTTTCATTTGTAATAATCCTTTCTTAAATATTTTTCTACTATTTAGGCAATCAATCAGCCCTCATAAAAACTATAGAAAATAATAATGGTACAATGTCAATTCTGCGGGATAACAATGTAATATTTATGTAAAAAAAGCTTTGACGTTATTCACAACATCAAAGCTTTTAAATATTTTCCTGAGAATGAATCTGCAATACATGTGGTATACTATTTATCTAGCATATTTTACCTTAATTTCAGCCATATTATAAGGGAATTATTTAATCACCTTGATTTTACCCTTATTTTTTGATATATTTTAAGGGAAAGGAGTAGTGATTAAGGGAATGAGAGAATTTAATTACTCTGCAATCAGAAATGAACGATGGGACTCAGATATTTTAGGATATGTGGCTGCTATCTACAAAGAAGCAGGCCGACAGGAACAATACCTGAAACAAAGACCTGAGGAACTGGAGAAGCTTGTAGAGATTGCGAAGATTCAAAGTACGGAAGCATCCAATGCTATTGAAGGCATCATTACAACCAGTACCCGTATCAGACAGCTTGTAGAAGAAAAAACAACACCGAAAAATCGGGATGAACAGGAAATTGCAGGATATCGAGATGTGCTGAATATCATTCATGAAAGCTTTGATGCCATACCCATTTCAAGAAACTATATTCTCCAGCTTCATAAAATCATGTACAGCCATATGAATAATCCAATGGCAGGTCAGACAAAAAACGTACAAAACTATATTAGTGCAAGCGCTTCCGATGGTCATACTGAGATTTTATTTACCCCTTTAGCACCTTATGAGACACCGGAAGCCCTAGACCGGATTTGTGAAGAATATAACAAAGTCATTGGCAATTTTGAGTTAGAACCATTAATTGCCATACCGGTATTTGTTCATGATTTTTTGTGTATCCACCCCTTCAATGATGGAAATGGAAGAATGAGCCGTTTACTGACTACTCTTCTTTTGTATCGCAACGGATTTTATGTAGGAAAATATATATCATTGGAAGCGAAAATAGCAAAAGACAAGGATCTTTATTATGATACTCTGAATCAGGCCCAATATGGCTGGCACGAAGGAAAAGAAGACGTCACTCCATTTATTAAATATATCCTCAGTACCATCCTTGCCGCATATAAAGATTTTGAAGACCGATTTGAAATTGTGGAAGATAAGCTTCCTGCCGTGGATATGGTGCGGAAAGCTACTATGAATAAGATTGGAAAATTTACCAAACAGGATATCCGGGAATTATGCCCTTCTTTAAGCATCAGCTCCATAGAAGGCTCCTTAAGAAAACTGGTAAGCTCCGGAGAAATAAAGCGGGAAGGAACAGGGAAGTCCACTTACTATATACGATTACAATAATCCCCGCCGGATTCCGGCTGTCTATGCGGGTGTACCAACCTCTATGAGGTTTCCGTCCGGATCATAAAAACGAATCACCTTCTGTCCCCAGCTATGTGTCATTAACGGATTCACATATTCGATTGGCTGGGGATAATTATCAAGCTTCTCTTTAAATGCTTCTATGTCCCGCTCTTCAAAATACAATTCACTCATATTGTTTCTTGGAATACAATCCTGTTTTAGAAACTGTTTCCAATACTTGATATCCTGAAGAACAAGACCTTCCGTCATAATAACATTTCCTTCATTATTTAAAACAACTTCCAGTCCAAATAACTCCTTATAAAAGGAAATAGACTTTTCCATATCTTTTACTACAATCAGCACATTTTTCAGTTTCATTTTCTTCTCCCTGTATTTCATCAATTCCAATATATATTATATATACATAAAATTTGCAATGCAATGTTAATTTGTATGTTCCTATCAAAGCAGTTGAAAAAAAATATTTCATAAACAACCTTTCTATGGTAATATATCGCTATCATATTATTGGACGAATTTACCAAATCAGAATTTTAAAAGAACTATTTTATCCGGAGGGAAGACTATGGAGGAAAATAATACAATCCAGTACGACAAAATATGCATCGGAAGATTTGCCAATGTACTTGTAAAAGATGGAAGACGATTCAACGAAGAGATGAATAAAGGTATAGACTGTGATCAGTATCTTGCCTTTGAAAAGAATGAATATAATTACTTACACTCAGGAAAATCTCCATTTCTTGTATATGAATATGAAGTAGATGGAGTTCAATACAGAAGAGCCCATATCGCACCAAGAAATTCAAGAATGATACAGGAAACATTTTTTGGCAAGGAATGTGTTGTCATTTATGCAAGCACCAATCCGGGTATTTCTAAGCTTAATACACGAATCTCCGTGGAAAATGCCAAGGCACAGTATCATCTTAAATCACCTTCCTTTGTGTGGCATACAAAGGGTATTAATCAGGAAAAATATAAGGAATATACAGAATATGAAACGACTACCTTCGAAAAAGTTACGTTTATTTTAAGTATCCTTGCAATCATCCCTTTTGGTCCGTTTCTTGGGTGGCTGTTAGGTCCTATTGCTGCAATATTAGCCCTTATATCCATATCAACACCAAAGAGAAATCGTGTCATGGCTACAACCACCTTAATTTTGGGAATCATGGCATTCTTTATGGGCATCAGTATGGTGTTAGCTATACTATCGTCAATTATATACGGATAATCGAATGCTGCTTTATTTGACAGTATATCTATTTTTTAGTGATTTGTATTGTACCTTTTGCCCTTTTTCCGGAACAGATTATTTGATAACGGCCATCCTCCTGTATTTCCACGGAAAAATCTTCAAATTCTTCAAAGGTATTTCCATAAAATACAGGCTCCTCATTTTCTTTTTTTATACTGATATAAAGTTCTCCGCCTTCCCCCTCATGGGAGACCACAATCACGTCTCCGGCTTTTAAATCATACTCTTTTACCACACTTTTATTTAATCGTTCAGCCTCTACCATGAATCCATTTTCATATTCACTAATGGTATAATTGGATGAAAATCTAAAATACGCCATAGCACCCATTACACAGGTAGCAAAAATGAGGGCTACAAAAATTCCACAATACTTTATTTTTATATTTTTATCCTCCGGATGGATCATTTTCTCATACTGATAAAACTGAATAGAAAAGGAAACAAATGTAATAATATAAAGAATTCCCATGATTAAAAACATTGCAGACAATCCCTCTCTCATCGGGCTTCCTGCATCAGATCCTGTTGTATTCATTATCAATTGGGGAAGAATGATACAAAAGAAAATAATAATCAGGGGGATTACCCTGCCTTTGTAAACACGTTTCATCATATCCAGTCTGGAATCATCATCACAAAAAATTTCTTCATTCAATTCATTTTCATCTGATACTTTACGGAAATAACTGTATCCTACAAAATCAAACAGATACTCCCAGCCACAATCAGCAAACATCTGAACATATTCCTCTTTATTGGCAACTCCCTCCTGATTGTAATCCAATCTATATGTTACATTCTCAGGTTCGCATTGCTCAAAATGATAGAATCCGGGAAATGTCACTTTCGTAAATTTCCAGCCTTTTCTATGCATCTCACTAAGATATTCCTCTTCTTTCCTATACTCCGGAATGGTAAACCATTTAAATTCTGTCTTTGTTTTTCCCATTATCTCATCTCCTTCATATTCTGATACAATCTTTCAATTCTCTTCATTTCAATTTCTAACACTTCACGGCCCAAATCAGTCATAACGTATATTTTTCGCTTTTCTTCCTCCCTCTGGAAGCTGATTAATCCGTCCTTTTCCATCTTGGATAAACTACCATACATGGTTCCCGGGGCAAGAACAATATCCCCGTTCGTGAGCTCCTTTACCTTCTGGACGATACCGTATCCGTGATTCGGCTCTTTTAAACATAACAAAATATAAAAACCTGTCTCTGTCATGGGAACATATACTTTCTTAATATGTGCATCCATCTGTCGATACTCCCTTCTGTTTTAATATATCGTAGTAATATATATCGCACTTCGTTATATATTATATATCACACTGCGATACATATGTCAACAAAAAAAGTTGATGAAATTTATATTTCATCAACCCTGTTCCAATTCCATAATATAATTCAAAAAATCCTGATAATCTTGATCCGACATCTGATAAGAATATCCGATTCCTCCACCATTTTTTCTCTTGACAATTTTTATTTTTTTTTGTAGTCTAATTTAAAGAAACGAAGTTTACAACCGTACAGTGATTACTAAAGCGGCTTGCTCGTTTCTTTTTTTATGCGTACAATGTCATAGAGATATAAGTTACTGTCTTCATCCCGCCTTACCAGTATTCTCGCACCAAATATATTATATCTTTCCAATTCACCATTTTCATTGTATACAGGAATTCCAAATCTTGAATCATAGCGATACCAGCCATATTTAGCTTTATTTCCATGCTTGTTATCAAAATCCGGATATTCTGCTTTATTGGTTGCAATTTTTATTAATTCTCCAATAGCGGATATGGCATTTGCTTTCGCCTTTTCATTAGCACCTTTTGTATTTTTGGTATCAACCGAATGACTAAATTCATCCGGAAAATCCGTTCCAATATATACAACTTCTGATGTCTCAAGTATCTCGTAATATTCACCAATATACTCTTTTAACATTGATTCTATTTCGTCCCAATCAATTCCTCTTCTTGATTTAAATCTAATGTCATTAATCAGTGCTACCTTTGATCCATCAAGATCTGTAATAATATTAACTTTATTATTTACTCCCTCGTTAACCTTTATCAAATTTTCATATCTTAACTGATAGAACAAAAGCCGTGGTATATATTCCGGAGGAGTTCTCCTTGCTGCTTCCCAATCTTCCAATGTACGAACAGGGATGCCTGTATGTTCAGAAAATTCTTTACGTGTCATCCCTATACTTTCTCTTAGTTCTTTTATCGTTTTTGCTATATCCATAGTGTCACCTCGCATTGCGTTTTTTGTCATAATAACACAAAGCGCCTATATTCGCAATGCGTGTTAACTTTCTAACTCTCACTCCTTTTCCTTTGCCTATATTCACTAGGTGAAATTTTATATCTTTCTTTGAATACTCTATTAAATGTCCTTTGGCTCTTAAAACCACTATCTAAACAAATATCCGTCATGGTGTCATTTGTATTTTCCAAACGTCCAATTGCATATCCAATTCTTATGTCATTTAGATACTGGTTAAAATTACAATGGAATGTTTTTGAAAATATTCTCGAAACCACATACTTACTCACACCAAGCTCTCTTGCCGTATCTTCAAGTGAAAACGGTTTTCTAAAATTTGCAGAAACAAATGCCACCGTACGATAAATTAAGTCATCACTACCTACGCTGCTTTTATCTATCAGGTTCATCTTTTTTATGCATCTAGCCAATATAATCTGAACATATGCCTGCACGACCATTGATTCTGCTTCATTCATTTCCATAATGGAATTAATAGCATGATACACTTCCGATTCTATGTTTTCTGCTTTTATAATCGGATATTCAGGAGCATACTTTTGTATTTCCTCTGCAAACAAGGCTGCATACGATGGGGGAACCAATATATAATCCACCTCATTATTTCCATCACCAAGCACCTGATAATGGTGAATAATATCTGAAAAAACAAATCCCAAATCGTCTTTTTCCATATGGTACAGTTCTTGTCCAATCCCTAATTCCAGTGTTCCCTCCCTTACATGCACAATCTCTAATGCATTGTGCAAATGAGGTGACACATGTTTTGCAGTTTTTGACACCCTATAAATATCATCCCTGGTTTTTTTTACTGTCAAATGCATCCCGCCACTCCTTTTCTTTGTCTTCCTTATCTCCTTACAAAAATGCTGCAATATTTGTCTATATCTTGTTATAATTTGGCACGCATTCAACCAAAACATATCCTATAATGAAGCTACAAACAAAAGAAAGGAGGAACAACAAATGAAGAATTTCAAAAACTATATGAACAACCTTTTAGCTTTCTATGAAGGATATTTCAATCATGTATACCATGCATAATCTGCTAAAAGGGACTATTTGTGAAAACTGAATATTCAAAAAGCAGACCACTTCACAAATGTGAAATGGTCCTTTTTTGTGTTATATTGAATTAAAGAGCATCAACAAATCTATCAAATGCTTTCCGTCCCTCTTCCGTCCTCTTATAGACACCAGCACATTCTAACACCTTCACAAATACCTTACTGATTTCATCCTGTAAAATGGAATGGATATTATCCCTACAGATTTCATAATTATTAATCCATTCATCCACCCAGTCTGCGTGTTTTTCAATTTCTTCATTGCTTCTGATATCCTTCTTTGCAAGGATGTATTCTTCAAGAAGTGACATTTCTTTCTTTAGTCTTGCAGGTAATACCGCAAGCCCCATAACCTCAATCAGACCAATATTCTCTTTCTTGATATGATGCAAGTCTGCTGACGGATGATAAACTCCCCACGGGCACTCATCTGTTGTGATATTATTTCTAAGCACTAAATCCAGCTCAAATAAACCACCATGCATTCTTGCAATCGGTGTAATCGTGTTATGAGGTGTTCCATCTGTCTCGCTGAAAACAAAAGCTGCCTCGTCTGTGTAAGATCTCCATATAGACAAAATATGATCTGCAGCCTGCGTCATTCTGTCAATATCTTTTCCCTGAAGGCGAATCACTGACATCGGCCATTTTACAATGCCTGCTGTCAGATCTTCATATCCCGTCAAAGTAAAAGTTCTGTCATACGGAGCTTTCGCCATGGCAAATACATATCCGCCACCCTGAAAATGATCATGACTTAAAATAGACCCACCTACAATCGGTAAATCTGCATTAGAACCGGCTGTATAATGTGGAAACAGCTTCACAAATTCCAAAATCTTCTTAAATACTGCTTTGTCAATCTTCATCGGTGTATGCTCTTTATTGAATATAATGCAGTGCTCATTGTAATACACATAAGGAGAATACTGTAAAAAATAATCCTGTCCATCCAGCTTTATCGGAATAATTCTGTGATTCTGTCTTGCAGGATGGGAAATATGACCTGCATAACCTTCGTTTTCCATACAAAGCAGACAGCTTGGATATCCCGACTTCTTTGCCTGCCCAGCTTTTGCAATATCCCGCGGATCCTTTTCCGGCTTTGAGAGATTGATTGTAATATCAATCGGACCATATGGTGTTTCCGTTACCCATTTTTCATCCTTTGCAATACGATCTATACGAATATAATTTGTTCTTTTACTAAACTCATAATAGTAATCTGTCGCCAATTTACTATTTGTCTTATAAAGTTCATAAAAGGTCTTTCGTACTACAGAAGGAGCCGGAGCAAGAAGTCCCATAATTTTTGTATCAAATAAGTCTGTTACTGTTACAGAATCATCTTCTATCATTCCATTTTCATATGCATAAGTACATATATCCTTCAAAATCTCAGCAAGCGGTCTTTCCTCTGTGGTTTCTTCTGAAAATTCCATCTGTCCAAATGATTCAAGAAGGCGGTTTGTCACATATACACGGTCATCTTCCTCAACCAGGTGCTTACTGATGCCATACTGTACAAGCTCATTTATTAGTCTGTTAATCATAAGAAATCACACTCCTTATACAGTCTGATATCCGTTCGGATGTCCCTTATGCCATCTCCAGGCAGTATCAATAATCGTCTCTAAATCTGCATACTTTGGATTCCAGCCAAGAATACTCTTTGCTTTTTCACTTGAAGCAATCAAAGTTGATGGATCACCTACTCTTCTTGCTTCTTCCTTTGCCGGAATTGTATGTCCTGTTACCCTTCTTGCAGTCTCAATGACTTCCTTAACTGTAAATCCGACACCATTACCAAGATTAAAAATGTCACTTTCTCCGTCATTCCTTAAATACTTCATTGCTAAAATATGTGCCTGTGCCAAATCATTTACATGGATATAGTCTCTGACACATGTGCCATCCTTTGTATCATAATCTTTGCCAAAAACAGAGATATATTCTCTCTGATTATTTGGGACCTGCAAAATAAGGGGGATTAAATGAGTTTCCGGGTTATGCGCTTCCCCAATCTTTCCATTTGGATGAGCACCACATGCATTAAAATATCGAAGCGATACGAATCGAAGATTATGTGCTTTTGATGTCCACTTAAACATCTTCTCCATAGAAAGCTTTGTCTCTCCGTAACAGTTTGTTGGAAGTGTCCTGTCTGTCTCAAGAATAGGAATACTTTCCGGTTCTCCATAGGTTGCAGCCGTGGATGAGAACACAATCTTATCAATACCATGTGCAACCATGCTTTCCAAAAGAACCTCTGTACCACAAAGATTATTACTGTAATACTTAAGCGGATTCTTCATACTCTCACCAACCTGAGAGCTTGCAGCAAAATGAATTACTCCATCAATATCTTCCTTTTCGAATACAGAATCCATAAATGCTCTGTCCCTGATATCTCCTTCATAAAATTTTGCCTTCGGATGAACCGCTTCTTTGAAACCAGTTAAAAGGTTGTCAACAACAACCACATTTTCTCCTGCATCAATTAATTCATATACGGTATGTGAACCGATATATCCTGCACCGCCTAATACTAATATACTACTCATTTTTCATCTCTCCCTTACAAAACCTTCATTCCACCATATTTTCTGATTTTCAACACACTACATGCACCCTGACCAAATACTTTATCCATTTTCTTCTGGTACTCTGTCACTGCTTCATTTTTCACAAATGCCTGAATTGTTCCTGCAAACCCTCCGCCATGTACTCTGCAAACACCATTATCACCTAAGAAATCTTCACTGATTGCAAGGGCAAGTGAAACGTTTTGATGCTTCACATCTGCATTGGAATATACATTCTGCAGATATTTATAAGAAGAATTACCGGATGCTTTTACGTTTTTCAAAAAGACCTCAATATCTTCATTAGAAAGCGCTGCAACTTCCTTCTGTACTCTCTCATTTTCTCTTATAAAATGAATTGCCCTGAGAACGCCTCTGTCTCCAACCAGTTCTCTTAATTTTGAAATATTATCAAGGATATCATCTATCGAAAGACCAAGAAGTACTTCCTTTCCAAAGAAAGCAGCAACCTTCTTCATCTCTTCCGGAATCGATGCATAGTCTGCTGTCAAATCCGCATGAGATCCTTTTGTATCCGTAATACACAAACTGTATCCATATTTATTAAGGTCAAAAACTACTTTTTCAACCTTTGGTTCTCTCGGATTTGCAAAATCAACATGAACTAAATTTCCGACAGAACAAGCCATTTGATCCATCAATCCACATGGCTTTCCAAAATAAACATTTTCTGCAAACTGACCAATGATTGCAATTTCTTCTGCCGAAACACTCATATCGTTATATAAGCCGGACAAAATATTTCCAATAAGAGTCTCATACGCTGCTGAGGAAGAAAGACCGGCTCCAATCAGTACATCACTTGTGATATATGCCTTAAATCCTCCGATTTTATATCCATGATTTACAAATCCTACAAGCACTCCCTTTATTAGTGCGATTGTTGTCTCTTTTTCTTCCTCCTGCATCTCAAGGTTATCTAGTGAAATAGTAATCAGTGTATATCCCTCGGAAAGGATAGTTACTTTATTATCTGTTGTCTTTTTTACAATACCGATGGCATCCAAATTAATTGACGCCGCAAGGATTTCTCCATGCTGATGATCGGTATGATTTCCACCTACCTCACTCCTTCCCGGTGCACTGTAGATTTCAACATCTTCAGAGCCAAACTCTTCCATATAATTTCTCAATGCACTGATATATCGTTGTTTCTGATAATTAAGCTTATTATCATCCACATATATGTCCATAAGTCTTTCATCATATGTTCCGGAACTAAATTGACACATTAATTCATCTATAATCATATAATTCACCTTCCTCCTGTATTTACAAAGAGCATTGTCCATTCAATTATGACAATGCCCTTTGCTGTAAGTCACTGCCCTTTTACTGTGCAGTTTGTGTTGTTATTCCTTTTTCTTTTTTGATTTTTTCATTTGCTCCTTCAACATTCATTTTAGAAAGTATAAACCAAATCAATACATCGAATATGAGTGGTAACCACAAATACATGAATTGCATCATATTAAGTGCTGACTGAGGCTGAACTGCATTTGTTCCTACATAGCCGCTAAGCTCTAACATCCATCCTACAACAGCAGTTCCGATACCACCGCCAAGCTTAATTCCAAGAGAAGTGCAAGAATACATTGTACCATCTACACGCTTGCCCTGTGTAAGATACGTATATTCAGAACATGATGCGATTACCGCATTCATATCGCCCTGCCATGGTCCTTGACCTAATGCTGCAACAGCTGTAAATGCCATCATTAAAGGAATACTTCCCATATATCCTGCTACTACAACTAATGCTCTTCCAATTACTGCAAGTAAATAACCTCTCTTGTTAAGCTTGTACATACCTTTCCACTTACCCACTAATGTTGGGGTGAAAATTAGTGCAATAATAAGGGGGATGTTTACTGCCCATGCAAACTGTCCAAACAGATTTTTATTCTTTAATACCCATGTCATATAGTAAATACCTGCACCAATCATCGCACTATATAACTGCTGCAAAATGTATGTGCCACAAATCATTAAGTAGAATTTGTTCTTAACAAGTAACTTAAATGCCTGCACAAGTCCATACTTTTCTTCCTCACCGGTTGACTTTCCTTCATTTAACTCTTCCTCAGGAAGCTCCTTAACAGACAATGTAGAAATTGTGTTTGAAATCAAACCAATCACTGCATAAATAATTGCTACAAGTCTCCATGCAGCTGCATCACCACCACAGAAATCTACAAATCCAACTGTAATCGCCTGAATCAAAAGGCTTGTTGAAAATGCAAAGATAAAACGGTAGGAACCCATCTGCACACGTTCCTTGCTGTTCTTTGTAATTAGTGATGTAAGTGCAGAATATGCAATATTATTTGCTGTATAAAATACACCATTTAAAAGTGTGTATGCAATAAAGAACCATGCATACTGTGCTGTTTTTCCAAGACTGGTTGGAATTGCGAAACAGGCTATCAGCGTAATTGCACATCCAACGTATCCATATAACATCCAAGGTCTTGCTTTTCCAAGTTTGCTGTGTGTCTTATCAATCATGGAGCCGAAAAAGATGTCTGTAAATCCATCAAACAACTTGGAAAATGCTATCAATGTTCCCACGATTCCGGATGCCAGTCCAACTGTATCAGTCAAATATACCATGATAAACGATGTCAAAAATGCATATACTACATTTCCTGCAATATCACCGGAACCATACCCCACTTTGTTATACCACTTTAAATATTTCTTTTCTTCCATAAGAATCTCTCCTTTGTTAATCATATAAAACTATAAGTGTTTTTGCCTATTCTTATTTGTTGTTTTGTCTAGAAAAATCATACGTGTCCGGACTTTTCGTATTATCCTCTAGATAGTTGCTTAGATTGTCGACTGACTTTTATTACCCCTTCACAAACGGGACCATTTCAAACTGGAACCGGAATAATTCTTCACTAAATCGGTATTCATCCAACACAACCGGTCCGCAACTATTAGAACCAATTCCATTCATCGCATAATCAATACAAAGAACTGTGCTGTCTGATTCTGTCAGTTCATAATTATGTGCTGCTTTTTCAAGTTCTTCCTGCGTATATCCAGAAGCATTGAATGAGAATGCTTTTTCGGCTACTACTGTAAGACCAAACTGGCTATTCGCAAGTTCAACATAATCGCAATCAAAATGACTTCCATTTTCCTGCGGCTTAATATAGTCCTCATGCATATCAGAGACCTTCGAACGATATAATCCATGACTAGCGGACCGATGCTTGTCACGGTAGCTCTCCTGCGGTCCCATTCCAAAATAACGTACCTCATCTAATTTCTTATCAAGGAACAATCTTACTCCAAACCTTGGAAGATCCGGAAATTCATCATCCTTCTTTACCTCAATGGACGCGGCAATCTTACCACATTCTGTAATCTTCCATGTTAATTCAATATCCAATATCTTCTGAACCGTATCAGCAACCACTGCTAAATGTTCCATAATAAAGACACCCTGCTGGTTTTGAAGAACCTCTGTTGTATATGCTCTTGTATATGCTGCATCATAATAAGCTTTTTTCCAGTCCAGCTTAATATACATATCGTTATCTGTAGGAGCTCTCCATATATTTAATTCCATTGGGTGATTCAGATAATTTCTACCTGCAAACTGAATACTGCTAAACAATCCTGTTCTCTTATCCAGAGTGTATGAAAATTTCTTTGCCTGTATAATAATTTCAGTGTCATTTTCCTTCACTGCGATATTATCACCAATAGCTTCTTCTCTTTCTAACCACTCTAAAGCCTTACGATTTCTACCATCTTCATTGAACAACTTTATTTCATCAAATCCTAATACGTGCCCTTTTTCTAAAAGAGGAATTTCCTTTTTTAAACGATAAATAAGCTTCAAATATGCTTTTCCCTGTGATGGAATCTGTAACTTAAGTTCTACCTTTCCATCTTCATGAGGATTTACAAATACATTGGAAAGTTTGCCTTTGCCTACCGTCAAACCATCATTAGTCATTTCATAAAAAATCTCTACATAATCCTTCAAATTATCAAAATCCATGTAATTATGAAGAACAAGCTCTCCACTTTCTTGATCATAGGAAACAACTCTTACAGGACGATATACATTTTTGTATTCCAATAATCCGGTATGAGGTCTGCGATCCGGATATACCAGTCCGTCCATACAGAAATTGCTATCGTGAACTATTTCACCATGATCCCCACCATAATGATAAATCGTCTTTCCGTTATCTGCCTCACCATGTGCAATGGCATGATCGCACCACTCCCAGACAAATCCTCCACACATTCTGTCATCCTTATGAATCGTCTGGAAATAATCCTCAAAATCTCCAGGTCCATTTCCCATACTATGACAGTATTCCACTAGTAAAAATGGCTTACTTCCGTCTTTTTCTAAATACTCTTCTATCTCTGACAATGCCGGATACATACGACTGTATAAATCTAAATCATCATAATTATACGTGATATCATAATTACGATATCTTGCACTCTCGTACTGCGTAATACGCTCCGGATCAAACGACTTTGTCCACTTCAAGGCATTCTCAAAATTACAACCATAAGCGCTTTCATTCCCCATCGACCACATTACTATACATGGACGATTTTTGTCTCTTTCTACCATCAGTTGTACACGATCTACAATGGCACCTTCCCAAACTGGATTATCTGCTATTTTCTCATTCCAGCGATGGAAACGATTCTGATCAGTATCTTCTTTGCGATAAAGCATAAATGGTCCATGTGCTTCAATATCAGCTTCATCAATGACCATAAATCCATACTCATCACACATCTGATAAAAATATGGTGCATTTGGATAATGGCTGGAACGGATTGCATTAAAATTATGTTGTTTCATTAAAGTAAGATCTGTCTTAATCTGATTAACACTGGTAACAAAACCTGTTTTAGGATCCGAATCATGTCTGTTTACACCACGAAACTTTATCTTTTCTCCATTGATATAAATTACTGCGTCCTTTATCGTAATTGTCCTGAATCCAATTCGATCCACAATAACCTCATCTGGTGTTGTAAAAATCACCTTATAAAGATATGGATTTTCTGTATTCCACAATATTGGATTTACAATCGTAAATTCTACTACTCCATCCTTTACAGTTTCTCCATTAGCCACTATTGCTCCATACTTATCTTCTATCTGAATTTTTGTTTCAACCGGGTTCGTAAAGTGGATATCCATTATTACGGTTGCACTATCATTCTTAATCTTGGTTGTGATATGATAATCTCTAATTGCTTTTTCTGGTCTCTTTAACAAATAAACATCTCGAAAAATTCCACTCATACGGAACTTATCCTGATCCTCTAAATAAGAACCATCGCACCACTTGAGTACCAAAACTGCAATTGTGTTATCTCCATCCTTTAATACAGATGTAACATCAAACTCGCTTGTTGCATGTGACACTTGACTATATCCTACATATGTTCCATTCATCCAAACAAAAAAGCAACTATCCACTCCTTCAAAATTCAAAAACGCCTTAGGAGCTTTTTCTTCTTTCTGATATGTGAAAGTATGCACATACGCTCCACACGGAATATCCTGTGGAATATATGGTGGATCAAAGGGAAACGGATATCTGATATTGGTATACTGATGACTGTCGTATCCTGCCATCTGCCACACTCCCGGAACTGCAATCTTGTCAAATTTAGAAATATTATATCCTTCCTCAAAAAATGCATCTGTTACTTCATAAATACTGTCAAAATACTTAAAATTCCATTCCCCATTTAATAATTGAAATCTGTCAGAGTTTTCTCTGTTTTCAATCAAGTCATCCTTTCTTACTGATGCAGGTATATAATATGCTCTTGGTGACATTGTGTTTTCATGTAATATTTCTAAATTTTCATAATAACGTGGAACAATCATATTGTAACCCTCCTTAAAATATGTATTATTTTTGACAAAACGTTCCCACTCGTTGCTTTGTCATTATGCTCTTTCCTTACTTTCTGATAATATAATACCCTGTCACGCAAAAAATATCTATGAACAAGAATAGACAGAATATGCACAAAATGATACAATACAGGAAATTCGAATTACCAGATTGTATTAAGGAGGGACACATGTATATTAATACCGGTTACTTAAATAATTCACATATGGATTTTAAAGATAAGAGTCGACCATTAATTATTGGAAGCTGTGGCACCTATCGTCTGACGACGCATCCTAAGTTACCAACATATCGTCCAAGAGGAAGATTAGATTTTCAGATCATATATATAGCATCCGGAAAAGGGTATTTTCATTTTGATTCTCCTGATAACGAAACCATAGTTCCAGCCGGAAATATTGTACTATATCGTCCGAAAGAATTTCAAAAATATGAATACTACGGGGAAGATAAAACAGAAGTCTATTGGATTCATTTTACAGGAAGTGATGTAAAAAACATCCTAAGAAAATATGGATTTCAAGATAATAAACACATTTTTCAAGTAGGTTCCTCATTGGAATACGAACGTGTCTTTAAACGAATTATATTAGAACTGCAAAGGTGCCAGATGAATTACGAAGAAATGCTCACACTGCTACTCCGTCATTTATTTATCATATTTGAACGGGAACTTAAGCGTGAGCATATACTAAAAAATGAATACCTGGATAAAGAAATGGATATCGCAACAAGCTATTTTAATGAAAATTACAATCACGATATCAATATTGACGAATATGCAAGTTCAAGAGGAATGAGCGTAAGCTGGTTCATACGAAATTTCAAAAAATATACCGGGCAGACACCAATGCAGTTCATTGTTTCGCTTCGAATTAATAATGCACAAATTCTGCTTGAAACCACGGAATACTCTATTAATGAAATTTCATCCATCGTTGGTTATGATAATCAGCTATACTTCAGCAGATTATTTCGAAAACAGAAGGGGTGTTCTCCATCACAATATCGAAAAAAAGAAACACTTTAGTTTAATGCCTAATATCAAGCTGCCTCCACAATAATTTCATTCATACTTACGTTTAACAATACGGAAATCGCATACAAATTATCCAGGGATGGTAATGTTTCTCCTCGAAACCAGCGATAAATACTATTTGTATTTGTCATTCCCAGATATCTGCTAAGTGCCCGGACAGAAATTCCATTTTCTTCCCTTAAGATTCATGGTATCAGAGACCAATATTTGCCAAAGCAACTTTAAGTTGCAGGAGAGAAACCTCAAGGTTATAGACAGAAATCACCATAACAGGTAGAATATTTAATAATATAAAATAAAACAGTGAGGAAACCGACAGGATGGAAACAATAGGAGTACGCTTAGCAGAATTAAGAGTGAATCACAATATGACTCAGGAGGAATTGGCGGATTGTCTGGATGTAAGTCGACAGGCAGTGTCAAAATGGGAGTTGGATAAAACTTTGCCGGATGTAAATAAGCTTATGAAAATATCAGAATTATATCAGGTAAGCATAGACTATTTGCTGAAAGGAACAAAAGTGCTTTTGGTGGATGATACGGAAGATAAGAAAAACAAAGGCAAGAATGCAGTATTCTCTCTACAGGATCAGGAGGAGGTGCAGGAGGATAGAACGACAGATATAAAAGAAAAACGACACCGTCACACGGGGTTGTACGTTAGCATAATCCTGATCAGCATAATTATGCTTGGCGCTATATTTTTGCTTGTGTTTTTTCTAAAGAGTCAGGTATGGAGTAAATCCGGGAGCGAAAAAAAGCCGGTAAGAGTGGATCAGATTTATGCACAGTATTCTTTGGCAGATGTATGTGATTACAGTCAGGGAAACTCGCCTGAAACAAAAACCGTTTTACTTGATATTAATGGTGTAAGGGAAGGCGATTATGTGAATTGTTATACATACGAACATAAAAATACAATATCAGTTAACTATCAATTCAGTACGTTTGTGATTGTACTGTCAACCGGCCTCATTCTTTTTTGTATATGGGTATTACTACTTGTGGAGATTCGAATAAAATGAGTAGAAAAAAGATAACATTTATAATCGTTTTAGCATTTTTGATTGGCGTATTTGCTACGCTTATTGTCTATTTTATATTTCAAAAGCATGCAATAACCGAGGAAACAAATTTTCGTGGTACAGATTATATGGGAACAGTTGTTTTGGATGGATATAAAATTCCAATCCCAAACAGATATATGGCCGCAGTTGATAAGGAGGTCGGGTTGTCATATTGTGACAAGGAAACCTTTGAAATGTCAATTATGGTAGTGGATGGAAGCTATGAATTGACACTTCAAAATCTTGAATCGCTAAATGCAGATATAGGCGAGTGTTTTCGGGTATTAAAACCGTTCGATGAGTTTGCAATAGATAGGAGATCCTATATCTATTGCACATACGAGGATGAGGGAGATACAATCTTATTGGCCTATCATAGAGCTGATGAAGAACATGTTTTTGAGATAATGGTGCGTTGTCTTGCCATAGACAATATGCACTTCCAATCCGACGCAGAATTGAAGAGAGCATACGAGTCGTATATTTTGATTGCTGATTCTCTGTTATGCGCGACAGAACCGTCGGATGAGGACGATACCCCGTCCGGAACCGTATATGTTGCAGATGAGATGTATTCGGATATGCAGGTGGTTCTTCCGAAAAATTTTGAGCCAAAGGATACATTGCTCAATGAAGATGAGCGGCAAATTGTTTCTTATCAGATTGAAGAAGGTTTTTACAGAATTGCAGATAGCATAAGACCCGGTAACTACAGTATGAAGATATACAGTGATTTAAATCGGGATATTCAAGTTACAGTCACGGCTACTGCTTATGCCCCGGACGAAACGGACATACAGGCAATGATGGAAGAAGGAAGTAAAATTTGGACGGATTCCCTTGCGAAAGTAAACAGTAAAGAGATAAATGAGAAAACATTTTATTATTATAGTTATTCCGAAGATTATGAGGTAATGGACACAACACATAAAATCTATCATTTCGAAGCATCTACGGACATCGGAAATGGAATAGTATATAGAATATCTGCGAAATCAGATGCCAGCGAAGATGTGTTGGATATTAACAATTTTATAAAATTTATGAAGATAGAAATCCCATAAATAATTATTTCCCAGAAATAATTTGTGCTTCAACCGGAAGTTGACAAAGTGCAACCCTCGGTATATTGTTTTTTGCTTTTATATGTTTACAATGAGTATTACTATGCAAACCAATCGTTTGCAATAAAAAAACAAGAGGAGGATTTCTATCTTATGCAAAAAACAAAAAAGAAGGCAAAAATGAGCTTCATAAGCAGACTTAAAAGTCTGATGGTTGTGCTTGCACTTGTGATAATCAATACAGTCTCAATAAATACTGTATCACATGCGCAGGGAGAAGTGTCACATCTCACTATGACGAGCACAAAAACTGCAGTGGATGCAAATGATGAGATTACTGTTACGGTCAATCTTAACATGACGTCAGGGGTAACCTATGATTCCTTAGACTTTAAGATTCGTTACAAATTGGAGGAATTTGAATATTTGGGATATACGGCTTGCAGTCCTTATACTATCGGCACAGTGTCTTCTTCTCCGGAAGATTCAACATTTGGCTTGATTTCATGGAATTCGAACATCTCTACCGATAACGGAATAAATGCGAGTGGAGAAATAGTGAAACTCTCTTTTAAGGTTAAGAAAGTAAATTCAACAACGCATCTTAATTTTGCTCAGGTATTATATTCGCAGGATGTTGGTCATGTGACTATCGAATCAGAAGGAATAGATTTTTCATGTGCACACGGAAATAAACATGAAAGTGTGGAGGTTAGACCCGGTTGTGAGCAGTCAGGAAGAAAGGCTATTGTATGTGATAACTGTTCTGTGATTGTAAGACGTGAGAATATATCTCCTACAGGCCATACACCGGGAGAATGGACAGAGGTGACGAGCCCATCCTGTCTAGAAGCCGGAAGCAAAGAGAAATCGTGTAGTGCATGCCAGCAAGTGCTTGAGCGGGAGGTAATAGCTGCCACCGGTCATACATATGGAACCTGGACTATAGTAAAGTCAGCAACGGTAGATGAAGAAGGCAGAGAGGAAAGAATCTGTGCAAATTGCGGGATGAAAGAGACCAGAGTCTTAGATAAATTGGATAGTCCCATAGCAGAAGAAAAGACGACAGAAGAACAAACAACAGAGAAACAGTCAACAAAAGAACAGACAGCAGAAACCTCAATAAAAGAAGATAAATCTGGATCTCCCAACACCGGCGATTCGGTACCATTATATTATATATTGCCTATTATGCTTCTTTCGTTTGCAGGCTTATATATATTACTGAAAAGTAATAAAAAGAAATATTAGATAGTTTTCCGTAGTGAATGAATTACGGAAACTTGAGAAGCTTTAACATTAGTGGCTCCTACGGGAGCCACTTTGTTGTTTGATTATACGGAATGTCTCAATCCAGTTTTCGGCACCCAATAATCCTTATGCCGATTATTTACTATGCATAAGGTCGAAAACTCGGTTTTTATGGCATTTATCTTCTTATCATCTACTCCAAAAAATTTCTCAGTTGACTTAAAGAACTCTTGCCTCGTTGCATTATCCCAAACAATAAATCGTAGTCGTAATCTCCCATCCGTAACCTTGTCACAGATATATGCATATATTTCACAGTCAAATTGCTCAGCAAAATACTTTTTTAATCCCAACAAAATTGCATCAGGCTTTTTTTACCTTTTAACAGATTTTTAATATGATGCAATTCATTATCTTCGATAAACATTATCTATACGCTCCTTCATATTTTCCGTCTATACACAAAGAACTCAATAAGCGGTGTAAGCAAAAAAGCATTCTTGCAGGGATGCCCCATCCCCAATGACACTAGCATCATTCCATAATAATTAATTCCTTTGGCAAATAATCACGAAGTAATTCTTCCAATTTTTTGGGCTCTATAGGTTTTGCAATATAATCATTAAAGCCATAATCTAAATACATTTCCCTGCATCCTGCAATGGCATTAGCAGTAAGAACAATGATTATTCCGTCTTTGTTGAGATTTTCTTCTTCATTTCGAATTATCTGTAAGGTTTCCACACCATCTAAATCCGGCATCATGTGATCCATAAGAATGATATCATACTTCTTTTTCCTAGTGATATGCAGACATTGTTTTCCGCTGGTCGCAAAATCTACTTTCATTTTGGTACGTTTCAACAGACTACGCATGATGGTAAGATTCATTTGATTATCATCTACCACCAACACATTGGCTTCCGGTGCCGTAAATATTTTTTGTTCGGTTTCTTCCCGTACCCGTTTCTCTCGATTTGCAGTTTCCAGATTTCCAATAGGTGCTTTATCAATTACTTTTTGAGGAATCTTAACTGTAAAAACAGAGCCTTTTTCGTACTCGCTTTCTACCTCAATACAGCCGTTCATCTGTTCCACTAATTGTTTTACGATATTAAGACCCAAACCGGTTCCCTGAATATTTCGATTTTTCCTTAAATCCATTCGCTTAAAGCTATCAAAAATTGTAGGTAAATCTTCTTTTTTAATACCCATTCCTGTATCAATAACAGTAAAGCAAAATAAAATAGATTCTTCGTCTATAGCCTCACTATAAGCCTTTAAGGTAATACATCCTTCTGAAGTATATTTTGCAGCATTGGACAATAAATTGGTCATAATCTGACGAATACGAATAGAATCACCATAAAGCTTTACAGGTAACTTTTCATCAATGTCTATTTGGACAGAGATTGGCTTTCCTTCTACTCTTGCATTAATAATTAATACACCATCCTGTAACAATTCTGCCAAACTATAAGTTTCAGTCACAATTTCCATTTGTCCCGATTCAATTTTTGTAAAATCAAGTACATCATTGACTAATCCAAGAAGCATATTACTGGCATTTTCTATATTGTGAGCATAACTACTAATAGCCGGATTATCATTCTCCCGTAAAATCATCTCATTCATACCAATAATAATATTAATTGGTGTTCGAATTTCATGGGACATATTGGCAAGAAATAGAGCCTGAGCCTCTCGACTTGCAATAGCCTGCTGTTTTTTCTTTTCAGACTGGAATAGATCCTGACCCGTTTTAATAACCGCCATTGCTAATAAAAACAACAACCCGATGCCAAGAACTGTACCCATAGACATACTAACTCCCTGATAATATAGTATCATCTCCATAACCGTTGTAAGCAGCATGCCGCAGACACCTATTCCTACAAACAAGTATTCTGAAATACGCTTTTTCACCACATCTATAATGATTGTTGCGATTATACTGACAATTACTACAATAAGCCCCAGATGAATAAAGCTTACCAAGGACACAAACTGTACCAGTTCCGTTAACTGCAATATGGTCGATATCACAAAGATACCAACACAATAAATCATAAGCACTAAATACCATTTAGCATAACAACTTTTCTGAATAGCATTAATATAAATCAAAAGAGACAAAGGAATTATCATTAAACACCAATAAGCAAGATACTCAAAAGAAGATATATTGGGTATAAAGAGCTGACGGAATACACTTTCTGATAACATCCATAACGCACAAAAAAACAAGGTCCAGGCCAGATATATTAATTCCATTTCCTTTTTATATACATATCGAAGAACAAAACATACGCCAATACAAAATGAACTAACCAGTATTAGTAAAATCGCTATTATCGTTCTCATTCCTGATAATTCTAAAAAATAAGACCAAATAGCAGTTCTGTCACCAATATACCATTCATTCACATTTCCCGCATATTTTGACTCACTGGAAATCTCAACAAGCAGTTGTTTTCCACAATCCTCCTCACCAATTTCCACAAAAATATAACGTGTGGCACTATTTTTTCCAAATAGTCTTGTTTCAGAGGTATTATAATCCAGACGTAACTCTCCATCTATATAAATTCGAACATCCTGCCAAACGGCAAAAAAACATAAGTATTCACCATTCACCAGGTTATCAGGTAAAGTAGTAGTAATAGTTACTACCTCTCCCCACTGGGCATCTAATTTGGAAGGAATTTCCACCGGAATTTTCTCCCCATTTTCCAAAACCCGTTGCCATTGAGTCTCAAAAAATCTACACTTAGTCGGATTATCATCCCTTTCATCAGGCATAACAAGCTGGGTTACAACCATATAAAATAAAATTGCAAGGGTTGCAATACCCAAAAATACTTTTAATATTTTAATACTTTCCTCAAATGGATTTTTATTCACTTGGTTTTTTTTCATAACCGTATCCCCCTATTGCATATACCCTCTCCCGCTTCATCGAATTATATCTGCTTTTTCCTTCTTACAAATTTTGTATTAGCATCACTTATTTTCAACAAGGTTCCACAATAAGGGCAAACCTCCTCCTGCATTGCATTGGATGCACCACAGCTTGGACACTCACTATACAAAACCATAGGGTTATTTGATAATTTTTCCGGATTTTCTTTAAAATATCGATAAGCGGCATTTTGTTTCACGGTGGAACCTAATATTGCCATATAGAATATACCATAAAATATAATAAGAAATACTATTACAGGAATCATTGACCAATTAACTGTCGTCTTAGCCAAATCACCCATTACAGAATTCCATGCATAATCTAACCCTTGGGCCAAATTCTGTTTTGCCATGCCCTTTTGAAAATTATTCAAAAGCTTATCGAATGTATTATTAGATAAACATTTTATTGTATCATCACCACAATACATATCATATTCCCAATCATAGAAACCATCCTTATTATCCACTGTAAATAATATAATCATGGCATCCTCATCAAATCCGATTTTATAATAAAGCTCTTCTGAATAAACCTCTAAACTATTATAATGATCTTTCCAGGAAAAATCATCAGTATAAACCGTCACCGGCATACCGGATGCATCATATACATCTTGTAAAAGTGCTAAAACCTCTTGTTCTTCATTATCAGTCATCACATTAGCATTGTCTTCAATAAAAATACGGGCAGGATCACCTGAAACTTTACTTCCAAAATCAATCATCCCAAAACCAAAAGCGCCAACCATGATTAACATATGACATGTTACAAAAATCAATGCAAATATGATTCCAAAACTCCAACCACTTTTTGTTCCAAAACCTTTATTACTTGTATAACAACTATGTAATCTGCCGGATCTGTCATAATATGAACGATTATAGCATCCTGTAAATGGTGTACTTGACGTTCGTGTTCCAGAGCCACGTGAACCGCCGGAACTTCTTCCTGAACTACTGCTTCTATGACTTCCACCACTTCTTGAGCCGCCACCATGTCTTCCCATTTCAACGTCCTCCTCTAATGCAATGTCTTTTTATTTTTCTTGGATACCTATATTACGTGAACTGTATTATTCTTCCACAAATTCGTCCGATAAATAATGCTTCATTTACTATATTAGGATTAAGCGCTACTCTGTTCACTATTTCACTCATTTCAAGATATTAATTAGCAAATTATAAAAAGTAAGAACTCCAAATCATCTCATTTTGATAAATATTCTTCATATTGATTTTATCATTATACTATTTTTATGACAATATTTTTAGCATTCACCGATAGTTAATCCAAACTCTTTTGCCTTAGTTTTAGCCTCTGCATCCATTCGCTATTCGATCATTAATGCAACTTTAACTTCATTTATTATTTCTTCATCGGATAAATCATATGGAAAAGGCGACAAATCATCCATTGTATTTCTCATAACATCATCATATGTTCCAAACTCAAATACAATAAATGGCTTTACTGCAAAACACACCTCATCGACTCTAAAATAATTATCCATATATTTAAATACCAGGCTTCCGATTGTACTCTTAATTACATTATCAGCACAATACGAGGTTGTTGTCTGATTATACGGAATGTCTAAATCCAGTTTTTCAGCTCCAAAAGAAAGCATAAATTGTTCAACTTTGTCCTTAACCTTTTCAAATTCTTCTCTTGAAATCTGTTCATATGGCCACATATTTTGTTTCCTCCCTAACGATTCAAAATCAGTTCCTCTTGAATGCATATTATATTACCTATATTGGCTAAGTTTTAATGGAAATAATGTTGCATACTACCACCAAATTTCTCGTTCAACGTCTGGATACTGGAAAATACTACCCCACCATTTTCACACACTCCAAATTCATCTGCTGCTTTTTTTATCTGAAAAATATCGTTTCTAATTTTATCTGACAGACCATTGTTTCTATTTAATTCAATATCAGCATCGGTTTCATAAAAAATATGTACTGTACCAAACCAAAACGCTATTTCTTTTACCGATTTTATTCCATTCAAATAATTTGATATTTGAGGGTGAACTATATTTTGGACTTCCTCAAGCAAATCACTTTCTATCTCAGAAGGCACAGCAAAATATCTCTTCGGCTCCCAGTAATCCTTATAACAATTATTTACTATGCATAAGGTCGAAAACTCGGCTTTTATGGCATTTATCTTCTTATCATCTACTCCAAAAAATTTCTCCGTTGACTTAAAGAACTTTTGCCTCGTTGCATTATCCCAAACAATAAATCGTAGTCGTAATCGCCCATCCGTAACCTTGTCACAGATATATGCATATATTTCACAGTCAAACTGTTCAGCAAAATACTTTTTTAATCCCAGCAAAATTGCATCAGGCTTTTTTTTACCTTTTAACAGACTTTTAATATCATGCAATTCCTTATCTTCGATAAACATTATCTATACGCTCCTTCGTATTTTTATATCTGCTTTTTCCTTCTTACAAATTTTGTATTAGCATCACTTATTTTCAACAAGGTTCCACAATAAGGGCAAACCTCCTCCTGCATTGCATTGG